>QHRW01000085.1 GCA_003220265.1 Candidatus Rokuibacteriota bacterium
CCTCGATGCGAAGTTCGACGGTACCTTCGACAACGGTACCGTAGCAATCGCCAGGATGCGTGTGGCGCCCGCTAGAGCCGCCCGGAGCGATCGAGATGGCGAGCATGACCGCTTCCTTGCTCTCATTGCTCTCTACGGGACTCTGGAGCATTGGCTTAGCGACGAACCCAGACATCTGAGCAGAGGAACGGGCGATTCGTCCGCCATCGCCCAATGCGAACACTCCAGTCGCAACTGCTCCCGATCGGAGGAACTGTCTGCGCTCCATAGGACACCCCTTGCGAGTTTGGAAGACTGCGGCCAAGACTGCGCCGGTTCCGAATGAGGACGCATCATGGGAGGTCTTGTCGAACGGCATTAAAGGGAGGTGCCCTCGCCGGCATTGTTGCGGCCCCTTGAACGCGCCTAACTCAATCTATCTTGAACCACGTAACAGGGTGAACGCTGCGGGCGGCGCGGTGTAGCGCGACGGTTCCGACACTCGCTTCTGATGAAACACACCCTTGTAGCGCAACCAGCTCGTCGGCCGTGCCGCGGTATCTTGCAAGGCCGCGCAGCATAGCACTGGGATCTTCGCCGCCCGACTCAAGTCCGAAACAGTCTCCTCGAGGAGGTGCGTCGCGCACGAGCGCGCGGGGGCCGACGGTGGAGCTGCGCGCCGTCTGCGCTCCCGTGGCGATCGGGTGGAGGGGATAGTGAGGATGACGGTGACCGTGAACGCGACGGACAGGCTCATCATGCTACCGGAGTATGCGGGCTGAGCATGGTGGCGATCTTCCACCAGCCGTCGATGCGGCGCAACTTGATCTGCCCGCTCGCAACGAGGCTGAAAGAGAAGGGCCAGCACCGCGTCCTCGCTCGGCAGCGAGCCTTGCGTCTTCACGCGGCGCCGAAATTCCTCGTGAAGCCGCTCAATCGTGTTCGTGGTCCGTAACGTTTTCCACTGCGTCTTGGGGAAGCGGAAGAATGTCAGAAGCTCGTCGCCGCCTTCCCGCAGGCTCGTCACCACGCGGGGGCACCGCTTGGCCCACGTGCGCTCGAAGGCCGTGTAGGCAGTGCGGGCCGCGTCAGCATTGGTCGTGTAGGCGATGCGGTGGAAGTCGTCGCGGATCTCGGCGAGCGCGTGCTTCGGCGCCTTCCGCTCCAGGTTGCGCAGCTTGTGGACGCAGCAGCGTTGCACCGCGGCCCTCGGCCAGACCAACTCGACGGCGCGTCGCAGCCCGGCATTACCGTCGATGATCGCCAGCAGCGGCGCCCGCAACCCGCGCGCGCGCGACGAGATCGTCGAGGCAGCCTTTCCAGGCCGGGAACGACTCGCCGCCGCACAACTCCAGGGCGAGCAGATGTTGCGCCCGTCGGGGAAGACGCCGATCACGCCGAACACGGGAACGCTGACCACCTTCCCGCATCTTCCGCCAAGTGTTCGACCAGATGAACCGGGCGCTCAAGGCCGATTTCCAGGCGCTTGGCCCGCGCACGTTGAAGAACATCGTGCCGGTGGACGTCTTCGCGATCGCGCCGGCCGACCGGGGCGCCCCCGGCGTCGCTGCGCCGAGTCCCGTCGACCTCCGGCAGGAGATCCGCTTCTGCACCGGGCCCGACGGCGTGCAGCCCGCCTACTCGATGATCGGCCAGGGACCGCCATTGATGAAGACCGGCAACTGGATGACCCACCTGGAATTCGACCTCGAGAGCCCCATCTGGCGGCACCTCTATCAGGAGTTGGCCCGGGGCCACACGCTGATCCGCTACGACGCCCGGGGCAACGGACTGTCGGACCGGCTCGTCGAGGACATCTCGTTCGACGCCTTCGTGAGCGACCTGGAGACGATGGTCGACGCCGCGAAGCTCACCCGCTTCGCGCTGCTTGGCATCTCCCAGGGCTGCGCGGTCTCGATCGCGTACGCGGTGCATCATCCCGAGCGCGTCTCGCGCCTTGTCCTCTACGGCGGCTACGCGGTGGGACGGAACCGGCGCGTCCTCACCACCGCCGAGAAGGAAGAAGACGAGGCGATGATGACGCTGATGCGGGTGGGTTGGGGCAAGGAGAATCCGCGCTCCGCCAGCTCTTTACCTCGCAGTTCGTGCCCGGCGGGACCAAGGAGCAGGCCGACTGGTTCAACGAGCTGCAGCGGATGACGGTCTCGGCGGAGATGGCCGCGCGCATCTCGACGGCCACCGGCGAGACCGACGTGAGCACGCTACTGCCGCGCGTGAGCGTACCGACGCTCGTATTGCACGCCCGCGACGATGCTCGCGCACCGTTGGAAGCCGGGCGGCGGATGGCGGGGGGCATCCCGGGCGCCCGCTTCGCGGCACCGACCGGACGCAACCACCTGTTCCTGGAGACGGAGCCGGCGTTCGGCCAGTTCCTCGAGCAGACCCTGGCGTTCCTGCGCGCATAGGAACGCAACTGAAAGTCAGTGATTGTTGGTGCGCCTGGCAGGAGTTGAACCTGCGACCCTCGGATTAGAAGTCCGATGCTCTATCCAACTGAGCTACAGGCGCGTGCAGCGATTGTCGCCAGTTAGACGACGCGGGTCAACGTCGCGCTGAGGCGACTCGCGGGCGTCCCCTTGCCGCGGCATCGGCCCCGGAGGTGCCGCCATGTAAGAGCAAGAGCTACACGAGCTGCTCTACCAGATGCTGGAGACCGAGATGGGTGGGGTGCTGGCGAGCAGACCGAGGAGCACGTCGAGATCGTGCAGGGGCTGTTCGAGACGCTGGGCCTCGATCCGGAAACGCAGACGCCGGGCCGCAAGGTCGTCCACCACATCGGCGCCTCGCTCGTGAGGTCGATGGAGATGGCGCTCGAGGCCGGCCAGCCGGCGGCGGCCGAGCTCGTCGCCGCCGAGTGCGTCGTGCACGCGGAGACGAAGGATCATCTGAACTGGGAGCTGCTGGGCTTTGCGCTCAAGAGCGCCAAGGGCGAGCTGCGCGCGGCGCTCAAGGAAGCGCACGACGAGGTCGAGGAGCAGGACGACGAGCACCTCTATCACACGAAGGGCTGGAGCCGCGAGCTGTGGATCCACGCGCTCGGCATGCCGGCCGTGCTGCCGCCGCCCGAGGAAGCGAAGGACGTAAAGACCGCCATCGGCGCCGCGCGCGCGAGGATGGCGCGCAGCTCGATGCGCAAGGCGAGCTGATCAGACGAAACCCGGCGGCCGGGTGACCGGCCGCCGGACTCACCCCCCTCAGACCGACGACGGCCTCAGGGGCAGGTGTACCCGCCGTTCGAGTTGGCGGCCGTCGAGTCACCCGAGGCGCACATCTGGAACGTGCCCGTCGCGCCGGCGTCGTAGCGGTAGGACGTGCCGTTGCCCGTCCAGCCCGACGGCAGCGTCGGCATCGAGTTCAGGAACGGACCACCCACCTGGTTCTGGGCGTTGATCTGCTGCACGAGCAGCGCGGGCGACAGCGGCTTGTTGGCCTGCGCGGCGTTGGACGTCGGGCAGGTGGCCGCGCTGCTCGCCGGGTCCGGCAGGGCGCCGCAGTGCGCGGCGAAGATGCTGACGGCCGAGGCGATGGCCCGCGTGTCGGCCTGCGCCTTGGCGATGCGCGCCCGCGCCTGGATGTTGGCGTAGAGCGGCACGGCGATCGCGGCGAGAATGCCGATGATCGCCACGACGATCAGAAGCTCGATCAGTGTGAAGCCACGCTCGCCACGACGAGAGAAGACCTGCATCATGTCAGATTCCCTCCGGAGCGAACTGTGTCACTGTGTCTGGCCCTGGTATTTGCATGGGGAGTGCCAGACCCCGGCGCGCTCCCTCGGTCGACAAGTTCAAGCGTTATCGACCTGGCCAGCGCGCGAATTGACGCCGTGGCAGCCCATGGGACGCCACTGCGTCACGCGACGCGGCCAAATGACGCGCGGCCGTGATACGATCCGCGCCCGATGCGGTGCGCGCTGATCGGCGTCACCGGGCAGCTCGGCTTCGACCTCGCACGCACATTCGATTTGCCGGGGGAGCTCATCCGGCTCACGCACGCCGACCTCGACCTGCTGGAGACGGGCGCGATCGCGCGCGTGATGCGAGACGTTCGTCCCACGCACGTCGTGAACGCCGCCGCCTACAACCTGGTGGACCGCGCGGAGGACGAGCGCGAGCGCGCCTTCGCCCTCAACGCGGAGGCGGTCGGCACGCTGGCCGAGACGTGCGAGGCCCTGGGCGCCACGCTGGTGCACTTCTCCACCGATTACGTCTTCGATGGCGCCAAGACGTCGGCCTATACCGAATCCGACGCGCCGGCGCCCCTCAGCGTGTACGCCGAATCCAAGCTGGCCGGCGAGCGCCTCGCGCTCGCGCGCTGCCGCCGCGCGTTCGTCATCCGCGTGTGCGGCCTCTACGGCGTGGCGCAGAGCGCGACGGCGGGGCGCACGAACTTCGTGGAGACGATGCTGCGGCTGGCGGGTCAGGGCCAGGCCCTTCGCGTGGTGCGCGACCAGGTGCTGACGCCGTCCTACACGCTCGACCTCGCCCCCAAGGTCTGGCGCGTGCTGGCGCGCGGCGCGCCCGGGCTCTATCACCTCGCCAATGCCGGGCAGACATCCTTCTACGACTTCGCGCGCGAGATCTTCCGGCTGAGCGGGCTCACGCCGTCGCTGACGCCGGTGACCGCCGCCGAGTATGGCGCGCGCGCGCGGCGGCCGCCCTACTCGGTGATGGCGCGCACGCGCCTGGCCGCGCTGGGCGAGGACGACCTGCGGCCGTGGCAGGCGGCGCTGGCCGCCTACCTGCGCGAGCGCGTCACGCGCGCGGCGGCTCCGGCCGGCTCTTGACGCCGACGGCGCGCACGATGCGCGCCACCAGCCACGGCGCGTGACGCTGGAAGAAGACGACGACCTTGCCGTGTCCGGTAATGACCACCTCGCGGCGCCGCCGCGCCACGGCGCGCACGATCTGCCGCGCGGCAGTCGCAGTGGGCACCAGCAGCCAGGCCGGCACCGGCTCCGGCGAGGCCGACTGGAAGTGGCCCGTGTTGTCCACGCGGCGGATCTCGGAGTCGACGTAGCCGGGACTCACGAGCGTCACGGCCACGCCGGCCGGCGCCAGCTCGTGGCCGAGCGCCTCGGCCAGCGCGCGCACCGCGAACTTGCTCATCGAGTAGGGGGACGAGCCCGGCGTGGCCACGTAGCCGGCCACGCTGCCGAGGATGACGAGCCGCCCGCGCGCGGCCTTGAGCTCGGCGAGCGTGGCGTGCACCGTGCGGACGACGCCGAAGACGTTCGTCTCGAACTGTCGCCGGTAGTCCGCGAGCGTCAGCCGCTCGATCGGGCCCACCACGCCGAAGCCTGCGTTGGCCACCACCACGTCGAGGCGGCCCAGCGCGCGGCGCACCTGCGACACCGCGCGCTCGAGATCGCCCTCGGCGGTGACGTCGGCGGTGAGTGGGAGCGCGCGCCGGCCCTGCGTCTGGATCTCGGCGGCCAGCGAGGCGAGACGATCGGCGCGGCGCGCCAGCAGCGCCACGTCGGCGCCGTGACGGGCGAACTCGCGGCCCAGCGCCGCGCCGATGCCCGACGACGCGCCGGTGATGAGGACGACCTGGCCGGCGAACGTCGTCACGCTTCAGGGGTTCTGCAGGACGATCGCTTCCTCGGCGTAGGCCGCCGCCACCTTCGCCTTGCGCACGGCGTCGCCGTGGTCACGCTTGGTCTTGGCGGTCTCGTGGTGCGCCTTCGCTTCGGCGACCTGCTTCTTCGCCTCTTCGATCAGCGGCTTGGTGTCGGCGTTGACCTTGCCGGCCTCGGCTTTCCTGATCATGTCCTCCGCCTGCTTGATGACGACGGGGCAGTTGAACGCCGAGGCGGACGGGACGACAGCGAGGAGCAGCGCGAGGGCGAGCATGACCGGTTTCATGCCCGGGAGTCTAGCACGGTGCCCCGCGCATCGTTCCCGGAGGTGGCATCGTCTCAAGCAGCAGAGGGATGACCATGAGCCTGGGTCGAAGCGCCGTCCGCGCCCTGGAGCTGAGCGCGCTGGTCGCACTGCTCGTCTCCGGCTGCGCCGCCCTCGATCAGTCAGGGCCGGCGCCGTACGCGTCGCCGCCGCTGCATCACGCTCCGGGCGGCGGACACGTGCCAGGCGATACGTCCTATCACGGCAGCGGCGGACCGTGATGTGTGGTCGGGGTGGCCGGATTTGAACCGGCGGCCCCCTGCTCCCCAACGCGTTCTCGGGAGCGCATTCTAGCCGACCGCGATAGTCGCATGGTCCGGGGCGGCATTCCCGAACGCGTCGCGATGCAGGTCAGCGGGCATAAGACACGCAGCATTTTCGACCGCTACAACATCGTGAGCGAGACGGACCTGCGGCAAGCCGCCGAGCGGCTCGCGGCGTACCTGGGAAGCGTTGGTGTGTAGCGTGTCTAGGGTCTCGACCCGCTATGGGTGGACGGTCTACTTCCAGGCCACGGCCAATTCTACGAAGCGCCAATGTCGCCACGACTGAACCTCCGCACTCATAGTCCGACAGCCAGGACGAACCCCATGATGCCCGCCGCCCTCACGGGGCAACGCTAGCACACCGCGATTGTGTGCCTTACTCTGGATGCTGCCATGCGCGATCCGGTCGGCTTTATGGAGCCCGGCAAGAAGCACTCGCAGGTCCACCTCGACGCGCCGGGTCTTTGTCCCCTCTGCCTCGAACACTACATCGACGGCCGAGAGGGCGGTGGCAAGACCGAGTTGGTCGAGGAAGTGGTGGACGGCATCAAGACGGGCAAGTGGATTTGCCCGTACGGCGGCCGCTCATACGTTCAGCAGGGCGGTGCGGGCGCGTGGCGGGCACCCATCATTCCCCCGTTCTGACCTGGGACGTGCGCGCTTTCTCTCACGGTCGCACGTCCGGCAAGCGCGTCCACCCGTGCTCGGCTGCACGTAGGTGTTCGCCCTCGTGTAAGGGTGCCCGTGCGGGCATCGCCGCTTGGCTCTCTGGCGCGTCCCCGGCACCCACCGGGCCGCTGACCGGTCTCGGTTGCGCTGAGCGCCGGTCTACTAGGAGCGCTCAGGACTGCCCGCGTTTCTCCCATTGGCCGCTCGGCACTGAGCGATTCCCCTTGCAACGCGAAATGGGCTCGCTCATGCGCAGGGGCACAAAACGGGCACACGCACGCGGGCGGCTTGCAGGTAAGTATGGTCGGGGTGGCCGGATTTGAACCGGCGGCCCCCTGCTCCCAAAGCAGGTGCGCTACCGGGCTGCGCTACACCCCGAGTGCCGCGCTACTAGGTCAGCCGGGAAAGTATATCAGCCGCCGAGCAGCGTCCGGGCCGCGCGGGCCGCGATCCCGCGGTGGCTGACGCCGTGCTTGACCTCGGCATCCACCTCGGCCAGCGTGCGCTTGAGCGGCGGGAAGAAGAAGATCGGGTCGTAGCCGAAGCCGCCCCTGCCGCGCGGCGCCGCGGCGATCAGCCCCTCGCAGGTGCCTTCCACCACGCCCTCGCGTCCGTCGGGATGGACGACGGCGATCACGCAGCGATAGCGCGCCGTGCGCCGCGCGGGCGGGACGTCGCGCAGGCGCTCCAGCAGGAGCGCGTTGCGGCCCGCGTCGTCGAGCCCCGCGCCGCCCCAGCGCGCCGAGTAGAGTCCAGGGCCGCCGTCGAGGGCGTCCACCTCGACGCCGGAGTCGTCGGCCAGCGCGGTGGCGCCCGTCGCGCGGGCGCCCGCGCGGGCCTTGATCAGCGCGTTCTCCGCGTACGTGAGGCCCGTCTCCTCCGGCAGCGTCGCGCCCGGGCGATCGGCCAGGAGCGAGACGTCCCACGGCAGGTCGCCCAGCAGCTCCAGCAGCTCGCGCCCCTTGGCGCGATTGAGGGTCGCGACGACCAGCGGTGAGCGCGCGGTGCTAGAGCCGGAAGACCTTCTCATCGCGAGCGGCGAGGGCGCGGCGCTGGAGGGCGACGAGCTGGCGGATGCCGCGCTCGGCCAGCGCCAGCAGCGCGTCGAGCCGCGCGCGATCGAACGGCGTCTGCTCGGCCGTCCCCTGCACCTCGACGAACTCACCGCGGCCCGTCATGACCACGTTCATGTCCACGTCCGCCGTGGAGTCCTCCGGGTAGTTCAGGTCCAGCAGGGCCACGCCGCCGACGATGCCCACGCTGATCGCCGCCACGAAGTCGCGCAGCACGGCGGTGGGGTTGACGCCGGGAATCTTGGCGAGCGCGTCGGCGAGCGCGACGAAGCCGCCCGTGATGGCCGCCGTGCGGGTGCCGCCGTCGGCCTGGATGACGTCGCAGTCGATCCACACCGTGCGCTCGCCGAGCTTGCCCCGGTCGGCCACCGCGCGCAGCGCGCGGCCCACCAGCCGCTGGATCTCCTGCGAGCGGCCGCTGGGCCCGCGGTTCTCGCGGTTCATGCGCGTGTTGGTCGAGCGCGGCAGCATGCCGTACTCGGCGGTGACCCAGCCGAGTCCCTGGCCCTTGAGGAAGGGCGGCACCTTGTCCTCGACGGTGGCGGTGCAGATCACCTTGGTGGCGCCGAACTCCACCAGCACCGAGCCCTCGGGGTGCAGCAGGAACTCGCGCGTGAGCGTGGTGGGACGGAGCTGGTCGGGGGCGCGGCCGTCGGAGCGCGGCATGTCAGCGCGAGATCGGCATTCGGTCGGCGGCGGCGCGGGCGCGCGCGTCCCAGGTGCGCTTGTAGTCGGCCAGCCCGCCGACGATGGCGCGCGCGATCTCGTCGCGATAGCGCGACTCCTTCAGCCGCTTCTCCTCCCTGGGGTTCGTCACGAAGCCGATCTCCACGAGAATCGCCGGCATGGCGGCGCCGAGCACGTAGAAGCCGGCCTGCTTGACGCCGCGGTTGGGAATGCGCAGCGACTGCGTCATCGTGTCCAGCACCGTCTCGGCCAGCCGCGAGGATTCCGTCTGGAACTCGGACTGCTGCAGGTCCCACAGGATGGACTTGAGCACCTCGGCGCGCCCGGCCGCGCGGCCGTTGACCGGCTTCTCGAGCTGCGTCACGCCGTTCTCCGTGGCCGCCACCTGGCGCGCGGCGCTGTCGGTGGCCTCCGACGAGAGGAAGTAGACCTCGACGCCCTCGGACGCGGCCATGCGGTGCGCGTTGGCGTGGATGGACACGAAGAGATCGGCGCGCTCGCGGTTGGCGAAGCTCGTGCGGTCGCGCAGCGCGACGAAGGCGTCGGTGTCACGCGAGAGGCGCACCTTCACGTCGAGCCGGTCCTCGAGCAGCTTGGCCACCCGCCGCGTGATGTCGAGGACGAGGTCCTTCTCCATCAGGCCACCCGGACCGACGGCGCCGGAGTCGTGGCCGCCGTGGCCGGCGTCCAGCACGATCGTGCGCAGCGGCGTGAAGGCCTGCCGCTCGCGCGCGGCCGCGTCGCCGGGGCGGGCGAAGTCCAGTACCAGCCGCGGCGGGTCGGTGAGCGTGGCCACCTTCAGCTCACCGGCCGTGCCCTCGAACGCCACGCGCAGCAGCGCGTCGGCACCCGCGCGCTCCAGCCGCGCCTCCTCGACGAAGCCGTCGGTGATCGACTCCACCTGCGGTCCGCCCGCGAGGTTGAGCAGGCGCACGCGCATCTCGCGCGCGCCGCCCGGCTCCACGCGGTACGCGACGGGTCCCGAGGTCTCCAGCACGATGCGGGTGAACGACGGATAGGACCGCGTGCGCATCTCGTCCAGTGCGATCGCCGGCGCCTCGGGCACGAGCCTGGGCAGCACCTGGGAGAGGAACCCCTCGGGCACGAGCCAGGCCCCCTTGCGGACCACGACGGGACCGTCGAGCACCACGGGCGCGCCATCCACGAGGATGCGCGACCAGTTGCGCGTGAACGTCACGACGTGGATGCCGGTGCGCAGCCGGGCCTGCGTGCTGTCCGGCGTGGCGTCGAGACGCGTCTTGAGGTTGTCGGCCACGCGCGCGAGGTCGACGTAGGCGCGGCCCTCGTGGGTGATCGTGGGCGGCCCGGCGCCGGCCGTGCCGGAGCACAGCAGCAGGAGGAACAGCGAGGCCATGAGGCGCAGACCGACCATCGGTACCAGGGATTGTAGCAACGCGCGAGGGCGACCACGAACTTTGGCCCACCCTCCCCCGGACCGCCCCGACGCTTCAGGCCACCTCCGCCATGTAGCGCAGCAGCGCGCCGACTCCGTCCTGGCCGTCGAGGCCGGAGTGGCGATTCACCACGCTGACCCCCCCGCCCGTGGCCAGCACCCGGCTCGACATGGCCTCGCCGAGCTCGGTGACGCGGGTCTCGGCGCCGCAGAAGCGGCAGGCCCCGGCCATCGGCGGCTGCAGCGCCCCACACCGCTCGCACACCGCCCCGGGGCGCTTGAAGGCGCGGGCGAGATAGAGGTGCTGGACCGCGTTGCGATTGACGGCCTCCAGCGTGGCGTCGAGCCCGGCGACCGCGCGCCCGCCCTTGGCGGCGGCGTCCAGCATCCGGTCGACGGCCGCCGCGTCCTCCTGCTCGTCCAGGCGGGCGAGGTATTCGGCCCCACGCGTAGCGATGACCGTCGAGCTCTCGTGGCGCGCGCCGGCGACGACGCCGACCACGCGGCGCGCGAGAGGATCCGGCAGGTGCTGGCGGAACACCGCGACCGTGCGCACCTCGCCGGCGATCACGATGCGCCGCACGCCGTGGCGGTCGACGAGCGCCGCGACGGCGGCCACCGTCGCCTCGAAGTGCTGGTCGCGGTGCATGTCGATGTGGCGCTGGTACTTGCTCTGGGCCAGCGCGGCCCAGCCGCCGGTGCTGTGGCGGCCCGGCACCTCGCCCTCGAGCGTCACTTCTTCACCGGGACCGGCGGGCGTGAGGGCGACGATGCGGGCGCTGACGCCGTCGACGAACACGACGAGCGCCGGCACGATCTCCTGCGCCACCCCGGCCAGCGGCCGCAGGTAGGGCGTGCTGTCGACGACGAAGGTGTCCTCGAACGCCGCGCGCACCGGCAGCACCTCGCGCAGGCGCTCGCCCCCGGCGACGAGCGCCACGCCGCTGGCGTCGGTGAACTCCACCTGGCCGATGATGCGCTGGCCCTCGGCCTCGATCCAGGCCAGGTCCTCCTCGGCTGGCCGCTCGGCGGCGGCACGCGCCTCGCGCAGGTGATTTTTGAGGAAGATGCGCACGCGCTCGCGCTGGTCCTCGTCCGTCCACCGCGTGTTCAGGTAGACGCTGACCACCGGCCGCGCCGACGGCGGCAGCTTGGCGAGCTCGGCGAGCCGGGCCTGGACGTCCATCACGCGCTCCGCCGCCGGCGTCGCACGGGCGGCAGCCCGGCCTCGCCGTCGGGCAGGTGCCCCTGCTCGGCCACAAAGTATTTCTTCGGGCGCCGCGCCACGTCACGGCGGCGCTGCCGCTCGCGCGCCAACTCGTGCTCGAGCGCCTCGTAGGCCGAGTCGAAGGCCAGACGGGGCGTCTCACCCAGACCGTTGGCGTGGACGGCCGGTCGCCGCGGCAGATCGACCGTGAGCGCACAGCGGATGCCGGGGCCGCCCTTCGGACCGTTCTCGTCGGTAAAGCCGACGCGCGCCGCCGTCGGGCGCAGGCGCCCGCGGCCGGTCGCCGCCGCCATTTTTTCCTCGATGAAGGGCCGCAGCGGATCGTCGAGCGCGATGCCTTCCATCACGAGCGTCATGTCGGTCCTCCCGTGGACTACCGCTTCACGTCACCGCAGCCAGAACGATGCCAGCGGCACGAGCTTGCATCGGTGGCGTCCGCCTTGCACACTTCGAGCCGGATGATTCCGTTGCCCGACGGGCTCCTCCAGTCCCTCGAGGACGTCGCCACGCGGCTGCGTATCGAGTCGATCCGCGCGACGACGGCGGCGGGGAGCGGGCACCCCACCAGCGCGGCCTCCGCGGCCGACCTGGTGGCCGCCTTGTTCTTCGCCACGATGCGCCTCGATCCGGACCAGCCGCGCTCGCCGCTCTCCGACCGGTTCGTGCTCAGCAAGGGGCACGCCGCGCCGCTCCTGTACGCGGTCTGGGCCGAGCTCGGCATCCTCAAGCGCGAGGAGTTGACCACGCTCCGCGAGCTGTCGAGCGACCTCGAGGGACATCCTACGCCTCGCCTGCCCTTCGTGGACGTCGCCACCGGCTCGCTCGGCCAGGGGCTCGGCGCGGGCGCGGGGCTCGCGCTAGGGGCGCGCATGCTGGGGACCGACGCCCGCGTGTTCGTGCTGCTGGGCGACGGCGAGACGGCGGAGGGCTCGGTCTGGGAAGCGGCGCAGATGGCGGGCCACGAGCGGCTGGCCAACCTCGTCGCGATCGTGGACGTCAACGGCCTCGGCCAGTCCGGCCCCACGATGCTCGGCCACGACGTGAAAGCCTACCAGCGGCGCTTCGCGGCATTCGGCTGGCGCGCCGTCACGCTCGACGGTCACGATCTGCACGAGATCGTGCCGGCGCTGCGGCGCGCGCGCGCGAGTCGCCAGGCGCCGACGGCGATCATCGCGCGCACGGAGAAGGGCCACGGCATCGAGGGCGTGGCGGGGCTCGAGGGCTGGCACGGCAAGGCGCTGCCGCGCGACATGGCCGAGCGCGCGATCGCCGCGCTCGAGGCCAAGCTCCACCACGTGCCGCCGCCGCCCGTGCGCAAGCCGGCGCGCCGCAAGCTGCCCAAGCCGGAGAGCCTGCCGGCGCCGCCGCCCAAGAGCTACGGCGAGGTCGCCACGCGCGAGGTGTACGGCGAGGCGCTGGCGCGACTGGGCACCGCGGATGCGCGCGTGCTCGCCCTTGACGGCGACGTGAAGAACTCGACCTACGCCGAGCGCTTCCGCGACGCGCATCCCGAGCGGTTCGTCGAGGCCTATATCGCCGAGCAGACGATGGTGAGCGCCGCCGCCGGCCTGGCCGCGCAGGGGTTCATCCCGTTCGCCTCGACGTTCGCGTGCTTCCTGACCCGCGCCGCCGACCAGCTCCGCATGGCGGCCATCTCGCGCAGCAACGTCAAGCTGTGCGGCTCGCACGCGGGCGTCAGCATCGGCGAGGACGGCGCCAGCCAGATGGCGCTGGAGGACCTGGCCCTCTTCCGCGCGCTGCCGGAGGCGGTCGTCCTCTATCCCTCGGACGGCGCCTCCGCGGAGGCGTGCGTGCAGCTCGCCGCGCTCCAGCGCGGCATCGTCTACATCCGGACCACGCGCATGAAAACGCCCGCGGTGTACGGCGAGCAGGAGGCCTTCACGGTGGGCGGCCTGAAGGTCGTCCGCTCGCACGACGGCGACGTCGTGACGGTCGTGGCGGCCGGCGTCACGCTCCACGAGGCCCTCGCCGCCCACGACGAGCTGGCCGCCTCCGGCGTGCACGTGCGCGTCGTCGACCTCTACTCGGTGAAGCCCGTGGACGCCGCCGGCTTGCTGGCGGCGGCCCGCGCCACGCGCCATCGCATGCTCGTGGTGGAGGACCACTACGCCGAGGGCGGCCTGGCCGACGCCGTGCGCGAGGCGCTCGTCCCCGAGCCCGTCGTCGTTCACCACCTCGCGGTGCGCGAGATCCCGCACAGCGGCCCGCCGAAGAAGCTGCTCGAGCGCTACGGCATCGGCCGCGCCGCCATCGTCACCAAGGTCCGCGAGCTCGCGGGTGCCTGACGCTCACGCGGCGGTCGGCCGCCGCAACGCGCGGCGGGCCAGGCGCAGCGGCGCGAGCAGGCCGCGCCGGGCGTACTGCGGGTGCTGCGGCACGTAGCGGGCGAAGATCAGCAGCCGGCGCGCCGCTGACAGCCACGCCCCGCGAGCCACGTCCTCGCGCACGGCCTCGAGCAGGCGATCGTAGTACCAGACGGCGTTTTCACGCGCGCGCCAGGCGCTGTGCAGCGCCGGCGACGCCGCCGCGCCCGGGCGATGCGGCGCCAGCACCGCCAGCGTGGCGGCCAGCATGCGGTCCGCGTTGCGGCTCAGCGTGCCTGCGTGCTGGCGATACTCGGCCACCTCCGTGTAGTGATCGACGATCGGAAATCGCCGGGCGATCCGGAGATAGAGATCGTAGTCCTCCGCGTGGCGAAACCGCGGATCGAAGCCGTTGACGGCGATCAAGACGTGCCGCCGGTACATCACCGTCGCCGGCATGGCGATCCAGCAGCGACGCACGAGCGAGGCGTAGTGATCGCGCTCGACGCGCCGCCGCCGCGGCGGCGGCAGTGGCACGCCGTCCACGGCGATGCGGCCATGACGTCCCACCGCGAAGCCGGCCTCCGGCCGCGAGCGTAGCGCCGCCGCGCCGGTCTCGACGGCCTCCGGCAGCAGGCGGTCGTCGGCGTCGAGGAACACGACGAATTCGCCATGGCTCGCCCGCAGCCCCGCGTTGCGGGCGGCCGACAAGCCCTGGTTGCGCTGGCGGACCACGCGCGCGCCGGCATACGTGGAGGCCACCTCCGTCGTGCTGTCGGTGGCGCCGTCGTCGACCACGATGACCTCGAGCGGGCGGTAGGCCTGGCTCAGGGCGGACTCGACGGCCTCGCCAAGGAAGTGCGCCTGGTTGTAGCAGGGGATGACGATCGACACCCGCTCCGCCATGGGGCTGCGGAGGGGTGCAAGGCCAGCACCGCCGGTGCCGGGTTGCTACGCGGCCAGCCGGGTCCGGATGTCCACCTCCGAGGTCAGCGTCTGGTGCACGGGGCAGCGGTCCGCGATCTCCATCAGCCGGCGCTTCTGCTCGTCGGTGAGGGGGCCCTCCAGCGCGATCTCGCGCTCGATGCGATCGAGCCGTCCTTCCTTCGTTTCGCAGTCGGCGCAGTCCTGCGCGTGGATCTTGGCATGCTCGAGCCGGACGGTCACGGCCTGAAGCGGCCACTGCTTGCGTCGCGCGTACAGCGCGAGCGTCATCGACGTTCAGGTGCCGAGCGCCGCCAGCAGGAGATCGTACGGATTGGGGCCGCTGCCGCCGCCGCCGTCCTCCACCGGCTCGTCGGCGACGAGCTGGTGCGGGCCGATGGCGACGTGAGTGGCGAGCCCCGCCGCGACGCCGCGGACGATGACGGTAGCCATGCGCGCCTCCTCGTTGGGTCGGATTCGGTGCAGCCTAGCACCAATCGATGCCAGAGCCTGGTGGTGGTCGACCGTGGCAGACCGGACACCGATCGGTGTCATCCGGTGCGAGGATTCGGCAAAAGTTTTCCCACGCGCCTGGCTTGTCATTCGGAAAACTCCTGCGAAAACGGCAGGTCCGCAAACGGTGGTGCTGGCGCATGAATTGAAAGTCCGGGGCCTCATACGTGAGCACCATGCATGGCCTCAGAGTGGGTGCGCCCACCCACCTCGCTGAGAAACTGCGCGGCGGTCAGGGCGGCTCGCCGTGAGCACGCGTCCGCGCACCCGACGGAAGGCGGCGCCGGTGGCGCGCCTGCTGCGGATGGCCTCCATCGTCACCCAGACGCACCGCCTGAAGCCGGCACTCCGCAGCCTCGCGCGGGAGACGACGGCCGTGTGCCGCGCCGACCGCTGCTCCGTCCTGCTCTGGCGCGACGACGCGCTGGTGTCGCTGGTCTCGGCCTATGCGCCCGGCCTGACCTCGCGCGACTTGCGGCGCTCGTTCAAGTCGCTGCGGCTCGGGCGGCTCGAGGACGTGCCAGCGTTCGCCCGGGCGCGGCGTGACCGCAAGCCGGTGATCGTCTCCGACGTCACGCGCGACGTCGCGGTGGCGCCCGAGTGGTGCACGGCGCTGGCGGGCGGCCCGTTCGCCGCGCTGCCGCTCCACCAGGGCCATCGGTTCCTCGGGCTGCTCGTCCTCGACAACAGCATGACCGCCCGGCCGGCGAGCGCGATGCGCCTGGACGTGGCCGCCGTCATCGCCGCCCAGGTGGCGCTGGCCATCGATCATGCCCGCCTCACCGGCGAGCTGCGCAGCTTCATCCAGGAAGCGGAGACCCTCCTGAGCGTAGGCTCGACAGCGGCCACCTCACTGGAGATCTCGGAGGTGGTGCGCCGAATGACGCGCGAGGCCTCCCGCGCGATCGGCGCGGACTCGGCCGGCATCTACGTCGCCCACGAGGGCTCGCGCTTCCTGGAGCCGCTGGCCGCCTACCATCTGCCCAAGGAGTTCCTGGCCGACCTGCGCGGCGAGCCCCTCGTGTGGAGCGAGTTCGAGCCGTTCCTCGCCCAGTCGCGCTGGACCGACGACGTGCCGCACGATCCGGCCTTCGCCCATCCCATCCTGAAGAAGTTCCCGATGCAGTCCCTGCTGCTCGTCCCGCTGGAGGCGCGCAACCGGCGCATCGGCTTCCTCGTCTGCGCGTGGTGGACGCAGCGGCGGACGATCAAGCCCGACGAGGTGCGCCTGATGGAGGCCATCGCCGGGCAGGCCGCGCTGGCCATCGAGGCCGCCCGCCTGGCCGCCGACGCCGAGCAGGTCGCCGTCGGTCGCGAGCGGACGCGCATGGACACGATCCTGCACGACACGCTCAGCTCCACGCTCTTCGCGCTCGCCCTCAAGCTCGACGGCTGTCTGCACCGCGCGGAGTCCGAGGAGTCGCGCACGATGCTGGAAGGCGTCAAGCAGCACGCCAAGACGATGATGGCGCAGATCCGCGGCCTCGTGACGCCCCGGACGGCGTGATGAGCCCGTCGGGCGGGCGCATCCGCGTGGCCGTCGTCGACGATCACGCGATCGTGCGCCAGGGCCTGCAGGCCACCATCGACGCCGAACGGGACATGCAGTTCGTGGGCGAGGCCGGCACCGGCGACGAGGCGGTGGCGATGGTCGACAACCGGCGGCCCGACGTGCTGCTCCTCGACGTGCGCTTGCAGGAGACCGACGGCCCCAGCGTGTGCGAGCGCGTGCTGGCGGTGGCGCCCAAGACGGCCATCATCATGCTGACCAGCTACCGCGAGAGCAGCATGATCGTCCGCAGCCTGGCCGCCGGCGCCAAGGGCTATGTCCTGAAGGACATCGAGCTGGCGGAGCTCAAGCGGGTCATCCGCTCGGTCGTTCGTGGGCACGCGGTGCTCGATCCCAAGATCGCCAGTGAAGTCATCTCCGCCGCGGTCGGCTCGCGCGGAGCCGTCAATACCCAGGCCGTCTCCGTGATGTCCACGCTGTCGAGCATCGACGTCGCCATCCTGGGTCACCTCGCGCAAGGATGGACGAACAAGGAAATCGCCCGCGCCATTCACCGCAGCCCGCACACCGTCAAGGACCGGCTGGAGAAGATCGGCACGATCCTCGACGCGCACAGCCGCACCGAAATCGTCGCCGAGGCGTTGCGCGCCGGCCTCATCTGACCGCCGCCCGTCCGTGGGCCCCCCATCTGGGGGCCCCTCCCCCCGATCTGTGGGTCGAAAAATCCTCCGTTCGCCGGTAGGCGCGCACGTCGCGGCCGCGTAGCGTACAGAGCTACGAGCCGCGTGCACGAGGCGCGGCGAAGACGCGAAGCTCGTGGACACCGTCGTACAGCCCGGAGAGCCGCAATGAACCAAAGGGGGCGAAGCCTGCTCGACTCTCCCTCCAGCAGTCATCCCGGCCCCGAGCGCGCACGTCCCGGGGCCACCGTCGTGGGCGGAAAGAAGATCCGCATCGGCGTGGTCGACGATCACGAGGTCGTGCGTCGGGGGCTGCGGGCCGTCCTCGAGCTCGAGCCCGACATGGAAGTCGTCGGCGACGTGCGCACCGGTCGAGAGGCGATCCGGTTCGCCGACGAGCAGCGCCCGGACATCATGCTGGTGGACGTGCGACTGGAGGACACCGACGGGCCGACCGTCTGCGAGCGCGTGCGCGAGGTGGCGCCGGCGACGGTGGTGGTCATGCTCAGCAGCCATCACCAGGACGGCATGGTGTTGCGAAGCCTGGCGGCGGGGGCACGCGGCTACGTCGTCAAGGACGTCGAGATCGGCGAGCTCAAGCGGATGATCCGGGCCGCCTATCGCGGCGAGTCGGTGCTCGATCCGGTGGTCGCACCCGACGTCATCGCCGCCGCGACCGCCGACGGCAATGGCCGCAACCGTACGAGAGTCAAGAACACCCTGGCGCTCTCCGACATCGACATCGAGATCGTCCGCCACCTGTCGCGCGGCCTCACCAACAAGGAAATCGGCGCGCTCGTGCATCGCAGCCGGCACACGGTGAAGGACCACGTGGAAAAGATCAGCGCGACGCTCGAGGTGCACACGCGGACAGAGGTCGTGGCGGCGGCGCTGCGCATTGGACTCATTTGAGGGGAACCATGCTGGAGTGGACAGGGGTCACCGAACGTCTTCCCGGGTCGGCCGTCGAGACCGCGCGCCGGCCGTCCTGGCACGTGCTGTGGACGCGGAGCAACAGCGAGCAGCTCGTCTGCGATCAGCTCACCGCCAAGGGCTTTCGCGTGTTCCTGCCCAGCCTCGACGTGTGGTCCCGGCGCGGAGGTGTGCGTGGCCGGTATCGCGCGCCGATGTTCCCGGGCTACGTCTTCCTGCAGCATGCCCTCGACAAGTGGAGCGACACGGAGGTGCGCAAGGCGCGCGGCCTCGTGACCATCCTCGGCGACAGTTGGGAGCAGCGGGCCGTGGTGCCCGATCGCGAGATCGAAGCGATCCAGCGGCTGGTGGAGGCGCGCCTGCCAGTCGCCGCGCACCCGCACCTCCGTGAGGGCCAGCGTGTGCGCATCGTGGACGGTCCGATGACGGACGTGGAGGGCATTCTCGTCCGCACGAAACCCGGCAAGGGGCTGCTGGTGCTCTCCGTTCAGTTGGTTCATCGGAGCGTCGCGGTCGAGGTCGACTGCACCCTGGCCAGGCCGGTATAGGGACATGCGGTCCACGGAATCGGCAACGATCACGCGTCCCTCGGTCCGGCCTTCACGGGCCCCGTCTCGCGTCGTCGCCATAGGCGGTGGACGCGGGCTGCCCGTCGTTCTGGCCGGCCTGCGCCGGTGGCTCCCCACGGACTGCCACATCACGGCGGTGGTCACGGCCGCCGACGACGGCGGCAGCTCCGGCGTTCTGCGCGAGCAATACGACGTTCTGCCTCCCGGCGATATCCGAAACTGCCTCCTGGCGCTGTCGCGCGTGGCTCCCGAAGTCTCGGCGGCGCTCCAATACCGCTTCGACGGCGCGGTGGGGCCGGGGCACCCGGTCGGGAATCTCCTGCTGGCCGCCCTGGACATGGTCACATCCGACGAGCTCACGGCGATCCGCCTGGCCGCCAGCCTCCTGGGCGTGCGCGACCTGATCCTCCCGTCGACGACCCGGCGAATTCACCTGATGGCCGAGCTCGCCGACGGTCGTCACGTCCGCGGCGAGTCGCAGATTGCACGCGGCGGGGCCGCGATCGTCCGGCTCCGCGTTGACCCACCCGATGCGGTTCCCTCGCCGGGGGTCCTGGAGGCCATACAGGCGGCGGACGCGGTGATCCTTGGTCCGGGCAGCCTCTACACGAGCGTCCTCGCGACGCTGGCCGTCCCGGGCATCGTCCAGGCGCTCGTCGAGGCGCGGCGGCCCCGCATTTTCGTCTGCAACCTCATGACGGAGCCCGGAGAGACGGACGGCTATGGCGTTGCCGCGCACCTCCGTGCGCTGGCCGTCCACGGGTTGCGTCAGGACGAGCTCGACTACATCGTCGTGAACACCGGCCCGATCCCCACGACGATACGCGCGCGATACGCGGCCGAGGGGGCCGAGCCGGTCAAGTTCGACATCGAGCCTGGTGTCGCGTGGCCGCGCCTCGTCGCCGGCGACTTCGTCGGTGCGAGTTGCGCGGTCCAGCACAATGCCGACAAGCTCGGGCGCGTTCTGGCCGAGCTGCTTGCTTCCACCGGAGTGTCGGAGTCGTGGCGGTAATCCTGGCCCTCCTCGAGGGAAGCGGAATCTTCGTCGCGGTCTGCGCCGCGACGGTCTGGGCCCGTCCGGTCGTCGCAACCTGGGCCGAGGCCGCGCCCGTGTTGTGCAATGCCCTCCTGTTCTCCCTCTGCTGCCTGGTCGCGCTGTACTACGCGGAGTTCTACGATTTGCGCAGTGCCCGCGGCGTGGCGGGCTCTGTTCCGCGGGTGTTGCGCTCCCTCGGCTTCGCCGTGATCCTCCTGGCCGCGCTGTCCGCCTCGTTCCCCGACCGTCGGGTGCCGTGGACGCTGGCCGGTTGGGGCCTCCTCTCGATGGTCCTCCTGCCCTTGCCGCTGCGGGCGATCTCCGGCCATGTCATGCAGCGGCGTCCCTTTCGCGCGCGCGTGCTGATCGTCGGATGGAGCCCGCTGGCCCATTCGCTGATTCGCGAAATCGCGGCCCGACCCCATCTCGGGTACGCGATCGTCGGCGTCGCCGCCAATGCCGCCCCCGGGGAGCCGCCGCCGGCCCGCTACCCCGTGCTGGGCCCGCTCACGCACCTGGGCAAGATCATCGAGCAGGTCCGTCCCGAGCGAATCATCATTGCGCTGACCGAACGCCGCCAGACCCTGCCGGTCGCCGATTTGCTGGAGTCCCTCGGTCGGCGAATCGTCGTGGAGCACGGCGCCGAGGTCTACGAGCGCCTGAGCGGGAAGCTCGCGCTCGAATCCTTGAATCCCAGCGAGCTCATCTTCTGCAAGAGCTTCAGGAAGTCGCGCCTGGACCTGGCCTTGGCCCGCGGGGCCAGCCTGCTCGCCAGCACCGTCGCGCTCGTCAGCCTGGCCCCGCTTCTCGCTCTGATCGCGCTGGCCATCAAGCTCGATTCCAAGGGGCCGGTATTGTTCGTTCAGCCGCGTGTCGGTGCGGGCGGCAAGCGCTTCACGCTCCTCAAGTTCCGCACGATGCGGCCCGTCGACCAAGAGACCTCGCTGTGGGAGCGGGACAACGTCGCCCGCATCACGCGGGTCGGACGCTGGCTGCGGCGATTCCGGCTGGACGAGCTTCCGCAGTTCCTCAACGTGCTGCGCGGAGACATGAACCTCGTCGGCCCCCGGCCACATCCGGCGGCGAACCTGCAGTTACTGATCGAGAACATCCCCTACTACGTCCTCCGCTCACTGGTCAGGCCCGGCGTCACCGGATGGGCCCAGGTTCGCTACGGCTACGCGAACAGCATCGCCGAGGAGACGGAGAAGATGCGCTACGACCTCTATTACATCAAGCACAGGTCGCTGTGGCTCGACCTGCGAATCGTCGTGGACACCGTCAAGCTGACGCTCCTGGGCCCGCGTCCGCGGCCGGCCGACGCCTACCGGGCCGAGCCGCGCGAGGAGCTGCGGGCCGCATGACGTGGCCTCGGGCGTGCGTGCGTTCTCAACGTTTCACTCCCCGCGAGGTATCCGATGTTTGACACGAAGCTGACCGACAGCATTCGAGATCGCACGGCGCGCATCACCGTCATCGGCCAGGGGTACGTCGGCCTCCCATTGGCCGTCGAATTTGCGAGCGCCGGATTCGCGGTGACCGGGCTCGACGTCGATCTCGATCGGATCGAGACGCTCAACGCGGGGCAATCTTACAGCCCGGATGTCGACAGCGAGGCGCTGGCCACGCTGCTGCGCGCAGGCCGCTACGAAGCGACATCGAGCTTCGCGGCGCTCGAGCGGAGCGACGTGGTCATCATTTGCGTGCCGACCCCGCTCCGCAAGTCGAAGGATCCCGACATCTCCTTCGTCATCGCCGCCGCCGAGCAGGCCGCGCTGCGGTTCCGGCCGGGCCAGCTCGTCATCCTGGAAAGCACGACGTATCCGGGAACCACCGAGGAGCTTCTGCTCCCGGCATTCGAGGCCCGGGGAGCCCAGGTCGGCGTCAATTTCTTCCTGGCCTTCTCGCCGGAACGGATCGATCCGGGCAATCGCAGCTTCAAGGTGCGGGACATTGCGAAGGTGGTGGGAGGCATCACGCCGACGTGCAGCCGGCTGGCGACCTTGCTCTACCGCCAGATCATCGGCACCGTCGTCGAGGTCTCGAGCCCCAAGGTCGCCGAGCTGGCCAAGCTGTACGAGAACGTCTTCCGGAACGTCAACATCGCCCTCGCCAACGAGTTTGCGCTGATGTGTCGCCGCCTCGGTGTGAGCACGCGCGAGGTGATCGATGCCGCCGCCACCAAGCCCTTCGGCTTCGTCCCCTTCTACCCGGGCCCGGGCATCGGCGGCCACTGCATCCCGATCGATCCCAACTACCTCGCCTGGAAGATGCGGCTGAACGGCTACGAGGCCCGGTTCATCCACCTGGCCGACGAGATCAATCGCTCGATGCCGGACTACGTGATCGAGCTCGTCAGCGAGGCGCTGAACGAGCGGCGCCATTGCCTCAACGGCGCCCGGATCCTGGTGCTCGGGGTCGCCTACAAGCGCGGGATCGGAGACATTCGAGAGTCACCCGCCCTGGAGATTCTGGGTCGCTTGCGTGAGCGGGGCGCCGAGGCTTCGTATGCCGATCCTTACGTCCCCGCCGTCGTCCTGCACGGCGCCGAGCTCAAGACCGTCGAGATCACCGACGCCGCGCTCGAGGCCGCCGACTGCGTCTTGATCCTGACCGATCATCCGGAGTTCGACTATCAGCGGATCGTCAACGTCGCCTCTCTCGTCGTCGACACGCGAAGCGCCACCCAGGGCTGTCCGGCGGCCGCCGGCCACGTCATCAGGCTGTAGGAGGACACCGACCATGATGCTCCGCTGCCTGTTCGTCACCGTGCTCGGGTTGCTCACCGTGATGCCCGCCCCGCCCGCCTCGGCGTGCCAGACGGTCGACGAGCACGCCGGCGGCAGCTACCGCATAGGAGCCGAAGACGTCCTCGAGATCATCGTCTGGAACAACGCCCCGCTGAGTCGGACGGTGGCGGTGCGGCCCGACGGCATGATCTCGCTTCCGCTGATCAACGACGTGCCGGCCGCGGGCCTCACGCCGCTCGAGATCCGAGAGCTCGTCCGCACCAAGCTGGCTGACTTCATCGAGGCCCCGGAGGTGTCCACGATCGTGAAGGAGATCCGCAGCTCCCGGGTCTCCTTGGTCGGTGAGGTCAAGACGCCGGGCCGCTACGAGCTCAAGGGCCGCACCACGGTCCTGGAGCTCATCGCCTGGGCGGGGGGGCTCACCGAGTTCGGCTCGCGCACGCGAATCGTCATCCTGCGGGGATCGGGCAGCGCCACGCAGCGAATCCCCTTCAACTACAACAAGGCACTGGCGGCGAACGGGGCGCAGGCCAACATCCTGCTCGAGCCCGGCGACGTCGTCGTGGTGCCGTAGGGGCGAGACAGGATTCCGCCATGCAGGATCGGAAGCCGCCGCTCTCGCCCGCGACACCCACAGCATTACCCGCGACGGCCCGCCGGCGGGCGGCCGCGTCCTCGGTCCGTTGGCCACTCAAGAAACCCATGAAGATTGCGAACATCGTCGGCGCGCGGCCCAACTTCTTGAAAATGGCGCCGCTGATCAACGAGATGCAGGCTCACGCCTCGATCTCAACGACGCTGATCCATACCGGTCAACACTACGACCGGCTGATGTCCGGGCAGTTTTTCGAGGACCTGGACCTGCGGGAGCCGGACTTCAACCTTGGAGTGGGGTCGGGCTCTCACGCGAGCCAGACGGCCGAGACCATGCGGCGCCTCGAGCCGGTGTTCGACGCCGTCCATCCGGATCTGGTGCTGGTCGTGGGCGACGTCAACTCGACGCTGGCCGGCGCCCTGACCGCGGCCAAGCTTCAGATTCCGATCGCCCATGTGGAGGCGGGCCTGCGCTCCTTCGACCGGACCATGCCGGAGGAGATCAACCGGCTCCTCACGGACGCGGTGTCCGATTTTCTCTTCATCACCGAGGAGAGCGGCCGGGAGAACCTTCTGCGCGAAGGGATCGCACCCCGGAAGATTCACTTCGTCGGCAACGTCATGATCGACGCTCTCCAGGCCTCCCGCAGCCGCTGGGAACAGTCGTCGATCTTGAGCCGCCTGGGGCTCGGCGACGGAGATCCCTATGCGGTCCTGACCCTCCATCGCCCGGCGAACGTGGACGATCCGCTGACACTCATGAACTTCCTCGACGCGTTCCAGGCGCTGGCCCGGCACGTCCCGATCGTCTTTCCCCTCCACCCGCGCGTCAAGCAGCAGCTCCTCCGGCAGGGATATCTGTGCCGCAACTTGCGAGATCCGGCCGAGCCGCTCCACCGCAAGGGCATCGCGTTTCTCGACGCGCTCGGCTACCTCGACTTCATCGCCCTCCTGAGCCGCGCGCGGCTGGTGCTCACCGACTCCGGCGGCGTCCAGGAAGAAACCACCTTCCTCGGGGTCCCCTGTCTGACCCTTCGCGACAACACGGAGCGTCCGGTCACGATCACCCACGGCACCAACCGGGTCATCGGCAGCGATCCCGGTCGGATCGTGAACGAGGCGCTCCGCACGCTGGAGGAACCACCCCGGCGCAGCGAGCCGCCCCGTCTGTGGGACGGCCGGGCCGCCGAGCGGATCGTGGGGATCCTCATGGATCCCCACCGCCACGAGCGCGATCGGTAAGACACGCCATGGCGCCCCGCTCCGCCTCGATTCACATCGACATCGACTCCCCGGAGACGCTCCTTCGGTTCTGGGGGTTCCACGGGATCGGTGTCGACCTCGACCGTTTTTACGAGCTGGCGATGAGCCGGGCCCTGTCCTTGCTGAGACAGTGCGGAGTCCAGGCGACGTTCTTCTGCGTCGGAGCGGAGCTCGAGCGCAGCTCGGTGGCGGCGGCCATGATCCAGCAGGCCTCGCGCGAGGGTCATGAGATTGCCAACCATACCTACTCGCATCCGTTCGCGCTCTCCACGCTGAGCGCGGACGACGTCCGGGCGGAGGTCGCGGCCTGCTCGGCCGTGATCCGTCGTCTCACGGGCACCTCGCCCGTGGGATTCCGAGCGCCGGGCTACCAGGTGACGGCACGGGTGCTCCAGGTCCTCGAGGACCTGGGGATGGAATACGATTCCTCGGCCTTCTGGAGCGTGCTGCATCCCGCCATGCGGCTCTATCGGCGCTTCCTCTCCGGACGGCCGGCCGCCGGTGAGTTCGGGGAGGCCTCGAGCGGCTTGCCACGGGACATCTACTATCCCGAACGGGAGGACTGGACCCGCGAGGGTGAGCCGCGGCCTCTCGTCGAGGTCCCGCTGCCGCGAACGCGGCTCTTCGGCCTCCCGTTCTACAGCAATTTCCACCTCGCCACCGGCGGCCTCTACCGGGCGCTGTCCGTCGCGCTGATGAGCCAGCCCCACCTCGTCTACCTCGTCCACCTCGTCGAGTTCACCGACCTGAGCGACGGCCTCCCCACGCAGCTCGGGGTGCATCCGAACGCCCGAACCGAGACCGCCGTCAAGCTGCACGCCCTCCGGAGCACCATCCTCAGCATCATGACGCGCTACCGGATCGTCACGAGCGCGCAGGCGGTGCGAGATTTCAAGGCCGGCAGCCGCGGGAGCGTCCCGCACGCCGTCGCGGTGGTGAACGCCAATGGGTGATCAGATCCGACACGGGCTCGACCTGGCGCGGGCGGCCTGGGGCCGACGCAAGTGGCTGGCGATCTTCATCTTCGTTCTCCCGCTGGCCGCGCTGCTGGGCTCGGTGCCGTTCCTCCCCGACATCTACAAGGCGTCGGCGGTCGTCCTCGTCGAACGCCAGCAGGTCCCCGAGGAGTTCGTCAGGTCTACGGTGACGAGCGGCCTCGAGACCCGTCTGCGCACGATCAGCCAGGAGATCCTGAGCCGCTCGCGGCTGGAGGCGCTGATCGATCGGTTGGGGCTGTACCCGGACCTGCGTCACCGCGTGCCGCCGGAGGTGGTGGTCGAGCGGCTGCGACGCGACATCGAGGTGGAGTTCAAAGGCGTCGACGCCCAGGTCCGCGGCGGCGCCATCGTGGCCTTCAAGATCGGGTACGTGGGCTCCGACCCACGCGTAGTCGCCAAGGTGGCCAACACGCTCGCCGGCTATTTTCTCGAGGAGAACACGCGCGTCCGCGAGCGCGAGGCCTCCGGAACCGCCGCCTTCCTGCGCCGCCAGCTTGGTGACGTCAAGCAACGGCTCGCCGCGCAGGAACAGCGCCGTAGCGCGTTCAAGAGCCGGTACCTGGGCGAGACGCCCCAGCACATGGAGTCGAACCTGTCCATCCTGGAGCGCCTCAACACCCAGCTCCGCCTGAACAACGAGAACCAGAACCGGGCAATGGAACGCCGCGACCTCCTCGCGCGACGGCTGGACGAGGCGGAGTCGTCGGCCGGGGTCGCGCTGGCCGCCCCGAGCCCCACCGGTGCCCCGGGCGTGGCGCCCGCCGCCGAGACGCCGGCGGCCCGGCTGCATCGGCTGCGACAGGAGCTCGCGGAGCTGAGGACGCGCTACAAGGAGTCCTATCCCGACGTCGTCCAGATGCGATCGCGCATCGCCACCGTGGAGCAGCAGGTCCGCCAGGAGCAGCAGCTCCGGCAGGCCAACGCGGCCCGGACCGACGACAACGACGCCAAGGCCCCGGTGGCCGACGCCAAGGCGCCGCTGGCTGCGCCCCCCAATCCTCAAGTGGCGAAGCTCAAGGAGAGCATCGGCGACATCGAGGTGGAGCTCAGCACACTGAAGGCCGAGGAGCGGCGGCTCCGGGAGGACCTCGGCGTCTACCAGCGCCGGGTGGAGAACACGCCTTACCGGGAGCAGGAGTTCCAGGAGCTCTCCCGCGACTACGACACGACGAGCGAGCTCTACCGGACGCTGTTGAAGCGGTACGAGGAGGCGCAGCTCGCCGAAACCCTGGAGCAGCGCCAGAAGGGCGAGCAGTTCCGTATCCTCGAGCCGGCGCTTCCTCCGGCCGAGCCGTTCGCCCCCAAGCGGCTCTGGCTGGTGGTCGTCGGCGTCGCCCTGTCGGCTGGCATCGCCGTGGGCGCGCTGGTGGTGGCCGAGCAACTCGACGGCTCCTTCCACTCGGCCGACGAGCTCCGCGCCTTCACCACGACGCCGGTCGTGGCGAACATTCCGCCCATGATCACCGCCGCCGAGGCGAGCCGCCGGCGGTGGCGCCTCGCGCTCGTGGCCGTCTCCATCTTCATCGGCGCGGCGCTGCTCGGCGGCGTCTCTCACCGGGTCGCGGCGGGCAACGAGCACCTGGTGTGGCTCCTGGTCCGGGGAAGGGTGTAGCCCTCATGGGTGCGGTCAGACGCCGGTTCTTCGAGGATGAGCCGAAGCGATCGTCGCCGGAGGCGGCCGAGGTGGCGGGTGGCCGCGCGGTGCCGGTCGAGCTGCCGAGCGAGGTGAATCCTCGGCTGCCCAGCCTGTTCCAGCCGGCCAGCTTCGCGGCCGAGCAGTACAGGGGCCTCCGGCACGTGGTGGAGCAGATCCGCAAGAGCGCCGGGATCTCGGTCCTCGCCGTGTCCAGTCCCACGGTCCACGACGGCAAGACGACCACCGCGATCAACCTGGCCGGCGCGCTGGCGCAAGCCTCCGACCGGCAGGTGCTCCTGGTCGAGGCCGACCTGCGCCGGCCCTCCTTCCTGGAGCATCTCGCCCTTCGCGGCGGCGGCGGTCCTGGCCTGACCGGCCTCATCGCCCGGTCGGACCTGTCGCTCGAGGACGCGGTCCGGAGACTCCTGCCGTTCAATCTGGATGTTCTGCCGGCGGGCTACATCCCGTCGACGCCGTACGATGTGCTCGAATCGCCTCGACTGGCGGAGGTGCTGGAGCGGGCCCGCCGCCAGTACGACTTCGTCGTCGTCGACACACCGCCCCTGCTCCCCGTCCTCGATTGTCGGGTCATCGAGAAATTCGTCGACGGGTTCCTCGTCGTCGTCGCGGCGCACCGGACGTCGCGCCAGCAGCTCGCGGAGGCGCTGACGATCATCGACTCGACCAAGACCCTGGGCATCGTCTTCAACTGGGACGACGGCGCCGTCTCCGGATACCACTCCGCTTATGGCAGGCCCGAGCGGCCGCGCTGGTGGCGGCGCCGGCGCAGCGGCGAGGCGCCGGACTCGTGGGTCGCCGGCCGCGAAGGGATGTCCTGATTCATGCGGTCGCAGGCCATCGGTCGCGGGCAGGACTCACGCGTGGTCAACGTCCTCAGCGTGGACGTCGAAGAGTACTATCACGCGACGATTTTCCGCGAAGGCATCGGCGGACGGGCCGCCGGGAGCTTCGTCAGCCGGGTGGAAGAGAGCATGGACCGCGTGCTGGCGCTCCTGGCCGACGCCGACGTTCGCGCCACGTGCTTCGTGCTGGGCGAAGTGGCCGCCGCCCATCCGGCGACCGTCCGGAAGATCGCCGGCGAGGGGCACGAGGTCGCCTGCCACGGATATC
>QHRW01000152.1 GCA_003220265.1 Candidatus Rokuibacteriota bacterium
CGTTCCAGCGGCAGCACGGGCCGATCCCCGAGGGCATCGTGACGCGCCCGGTCGAGCCCGAGCGATACCGGCAGGTGCCGGAGTGAAGTGGCCGCCGGCTCCGGCGGCGCTCGTCCGGCGCTTCGCGCTCGCCACCGGACGGCTGCGCGGCGTCGAGGCGCGAAAGATGTTCGGCTACCCGGCCGTGTTCGTGAACGGCAACATGATCGCCGGCCTCGTCCGCGACCGCATGGCGATCCGCCTGGCCGCCGGCGATCGCGAGCGCTTTCTGGTGCTGCCCGGCGCCACGCCGTTCATCGCGATGAAGGGCCGGGTGATGAAGCAGTGGGCCGTCGTCCCGCCGGCCATGCTGAAGTCACCGGCGCAGCTCGGACGCTGGCTGACCCGCGCCCTCGCGCACGGCCGGTCGTTGGCCCCGAAGCCGGTCAGGCGCTCGCGAGCGAAATGATCGACTCCACGACGCCGTAGCGTCCAAGCCGCGCCAGCGCCACGCGGTCGACGCGCAGGGTGTGGGAATGCGTGCGCGCCTCGAGGGCGGTGCCGGTCGTTGCGAGCCGCGAGTCGAAGCCCAGCGTGACGTGCGGCAGGTAGCGCTCGCGCACGAAGGCGTAGCCGTGCCGCCGCGCGTTGGCCACCAGGACCGGATCACCGCCGGTGAGCCGCGCGGTCGCCTCGACCACTGCGCCGTTCGCCACAGGGTCGAGGAGGCCATCGCCCAGCGCCAGCGCCTCGTGGTGCGCGGCCTGGAGCCTCGCGCGCTCCGGCGAGTCCGGCTCGACGCACCAGAACACGAAGCCGCCGCCGAACACGATCAGCGAGCGCAACGGGATGCGCACGTCGCGAAGCCGCCCGTCCAGCCGCCGGACCAGGTCCACGATCGGTGGCCGGGCCGCCTCGCGTAGCGCGCACTGCGTGAGCGTCAGGTGCGGCAGCGCCCCGGCGTCCAGAACGGACTCGGCGTCCTCGGAGAGGACGGCCCGGGCCAGGCGGCGGGCGGCCGCGATCGTGTCCTCGTCGGGCACGAGCACGAGGCCCACGAATCCCGAGATCGGAGCCTCAGCCGCCACGGCGCTTACCTCGGACGTAATTGCCGGGGTGCCGGCATCGCGTAGACTGTCGGTCGTGCAGGCGGCCCCTCCCGCCTTCGGATCGCTGGTCCGACACTGGCGCAGCGCGCGCCGGATGAGCCAGCTCGCGCTGGCCGCCGAGGCCGAGGTCTCCGCCCGTCACCTGTGCTTCCTCGAGACCGGCCGCGCCCAGCCGAGCCGCGACATGGTCCATCTGCTGGCCAGCGCGCTCGACGTGCCGCTGACCGACCGCAACGCGATGCTCCTGGCCGCCGGCTACGCGCCCGCGTACGCCGAGCGCGGGCTCGACGCACCCGAGCTGCAGCATGTGCGCCGGGTCTTCGACTTCATCCTCGAGCGCCAGGAGCCCTTCCCGGCGATCGTCGTGGACGGCGCGTGGAACATCGTCCTCGGCAACGCGGCCAGCCGGCGGATCTTCGGGATCTTCCTCGACGCCGACGAACTCGAGCCGGCCCGTGCGCGCAACGCCATGCACCTGATCTGTCACCCGCACGGCCTGCGCCGCTTCATCGTGAACTGGGAAGAGTTCGCGGGGCCGCTGATCCAGACCCTGCATCGGGAGGCGAGCGCCAGCCGGACCGCTGCCGCCCTGCGCGACGAGGTGCTGACCTATCCCGGGATGCCGGCGCGCTGGCGCGTGCCCGATCCCGGAGCGCCGATGCCGCCCGTGGTGACGATGCGGCTGAAGAAAGGCGACGTGTCACTGGGCTTCTTCTCCACGCTGACGATGCTCGCCACGCCGCGCGACGTCACGCTGGAAGAGCTCCGCATCGAGTGCTTTTATCCGGCCGATCGCCAGACGGAAGCGGCCGCGCACTGGCTCGCCGGCCACGAGCGCGCGGAGAGCCCGGCCAGCCGCGAGCCAGCGTGACGCCGAGGCGAGCGGCCGCGCGCAGCGCGCGAGCCGCTCGCGATCCGCGTCGGCCCGGGCACGGCGCATCGTGTCCGTCGCCAGCAGTGCCAGCACGTGGTAGTCGGAAGCGAGCACGCCATCACGATGACGTGCCGCCGCGTGGACCGCAATTACGCGTGAGGTAAGCGCGCGGGGCTAGACGCGGCGCGAGTTGTCGTCGGTGTAGCGGTACTCCATGTTGCGCGCGGTGTTCCGGGCGACGGTCTCGCCGTGATAGCGGGCCACGACCCGCAGCGCCATGTCGATGCCCGCGGAGATGCCGGCCGAGGTGAGCACGTTGCCGTCCTCCACGACGTGCAGCTTCTCCTCCACGGTGACCGCGGGGAACGAGTCGCGCATCCACTGGAGCGACCGCCAGTGCGTGGTGGCATGGCGGCCGTCGAGCAGCCCCGCCTGGCCCAGCAGCATGGAGCCCGTGCAGACGGACGTCAGCGTCTCGACCTGCCGCGCGCGCTCCTTGATCCATGCCAGCAGCCGCGCGTTCTTGATCTCGGCGCGCGTGCCCCACCCGCCGGGGACCACCAGGACGTCGAGCGCCGGGCACGACTGGAGCGTGTGATCGGGCGTCACCTTCATCCCGCCCGTGGTCACTACCGGCCCCGGCTGCTCGGCGACCAGCAGTACTTCGAACGGCGAGGACTGCTCGCGGCGCGCCGCCTCGTCGAGCCGGGTGACGGAAAAGACCTCGAAGGGCCCGCAGAAGTCGAGCACCTCGACGTCGGGGAAGATCAGGATGCCGACGCGCTTGCGATTCATGCCGGAGCTCCTTGCGTTTGCGCGATGCCGCCGCGAAGCGCGCCGGGCGCCGTCGAGCCCCACAGCGCTTCGAAGCCGTCCGGCAGCGCGCGGCTGTTGGGCATCGACAGCCAGAGGCGCATCAGGAAGCGGTCGCGGCCGGGCGCGGGATCGTCCTCGTAAGTGGAGCGCGCGTGGTAGACGAGGTGGTTGTTCAGGAGCTGGACGTCGCCCGCCTGCATGTCCATCGAGTAGCACAGCTCCTCGCAGACCTCCGCCCACAGGTCGAGCGCGGCGTTCTGCGCCTCGGTGAGGCGCGGCACGCCCGCCAGGTGCTGGGCGTTCTCCACGAACGTGCGCGAGTACTGGCTGGTGAGCTTGCCGTCGCGCAGGCCGAAGACGGGCATCGCGTAGAACTGCTGCTTGCCACCGGCCTCGCCCTCGCGCACGTGATGGTACGGCGCGCAGAGCAGCGCGTGCAGGTCGGGGCGGCGCGCGAGGATCGTGTTGTAGACCGCCGCCGACGACACGACCTTGCTGAGCCCGCCCTTGGCGGCCGGGCGCACGCACAGCAGCGTGACCGCGTCCACGCGATCGGTGTGGAAGCGCAGCGGGCCGGCCGAGCGCGCCTTGTTGCGCGAGGTGCGCGGCTCGCCCGCCTTCATCGGATTGACCTCGCGGACCTCGCCGTACAGGCGGTTCTCGTCGCGCACGTCGCCGATCAGCTCGCCCTTGCCGTTCTGGTAGCGCGGCGTGCCGAGGTGCAGCCCGATCCCCCAGTAGAGGATGCGCAGCTCGTCCCCGGTGTAGCACTCGACCGGGATGCGCCGCAGCAGCACGAGCCCGCGCCCGTGCTCCAGCTCGTCGCTCGCCGCGGCGAGCGTGCGCGCCAGGCGCGGGATCGCGAAGTCCTCGCGCCGCAGCTCGCGCCAGCCGGGCCCGCGCTGCTGGACCCGGCGCAGCGCGGCGCCCAGCTCGTCCTGCTCGGCGGCGCTGATCGGGTGGATCCAGTCGGTCGAGCGCGCGAGGTCCTCGCCGCGCCAGACCTGTCGTCCCCCGAGGGGGCGCGTCACCGTCGCACTCACCGGGCTTCGTCCTTCTGGCCGCCCAGCAGTGTCTTGGCGACGTCGTCGAGCGTCGGCGGCACGCCGGCGTCCTTGTAGGGCGCGAGGCGCCGGTAGACGTCGGCGGCCGCCTGGTGAAATCCCTCGGGCAGGCCGGCGGCGTCGAGCGCGGCGGCGTTCTCCTCCATCTCGGCGATCCAGCGCCAGGCCTTGCGGGCGCTGCCGCGCGCGGCATTCTCCGCGCGCTTGGGCAGGTCCGGCTGCGAGCGCTGCCACTCGGCCATCAGCGCCTCGGCCACGCCCGCGGACATCGCGAGCGCGACGATCGACATCAGCAGCGCCTGCTGCCCCTTGTTCCATCCGCCGTACGCCATCTTGATGGCGGAGGCCGACGCGAGATCGCCGGGGAGCACGATGGCCTCGAGCGGTCCCCGCGTGAAGAGCGCCGCCGCGCGAGCGGCCTGGGGCCCCGAGAGATAGAGACGCGTCGTGCCAGGCTTGTCCGGCGGCGGGCCGATGAGGCCGCCGTCCACGTACGTCGCGCCCGCGCGCTCCACGATGGCAGCGACTTCGCGCGACGTGGCCGGCGCGACGGCGTTGGCGTCGACGTAGAGCCCGCGGAAGCCGGCGGCGGCCACGGCCGCGGCAACGTCGCGGGCGGCATGGGGCGGGCACACGGACAGGATCACGTCGCTGGCCGCCACGACCTTCCGCAGGGTGCCGGCATCCTCGAGCTGGGCGGCGGCCGCGCGCGCCGCCGTCTCGCCGCCACGGCCCTCGGAGGCCCACAGCACGCGCGCCCCGTTGGCGCGCGCGGCGGCGCCGACGCTGGCGCCCATCTCGCCCGGGTGCAACAAACCGATCGTCGTCATTCCTGCCCTCCGTTCGCCCGATTCTACGCCCGCTCACGCGTTTCTTGCTGCCGAGGCACCGACTGCATCAGGCTCGATCCAGGACTACGCGTGGGAGGTGCGTCATGGCGAAGTGGCTGAATCTCGTGCTGGTAGGCGGCTGCGCCGGGCTGCTGATGATGGGCCTCGCCGCGCCCAAGGCGCCGACGGTGGAGGCGCAGAAGCTCGTGCTCAAGGACAAGGCCGGCAAGGTGCGCGCGACGCTCGGCGAGGATGCCGACGGCCAGTGGGGGCTCACGCTGTACGCGGCCGACGGTAAGCCGCGCGCGACCCTGCAGCTCGATGACAACGACGACCCGCAGCTCGACCTGCGGGCCTCCGGCGGCAAGGCGCACACGATGCTCGACGCGATCTCGGGCCTCAGCCTCTACGGCAGCGAGGGACAGCGCCGCGTCGGCCTCGGCGTCACCGGAGGCACCGAGCCCGGGCTGGATCTCGCCGACAAGCAGGGACGGCTCCGCCTCTCGCTGCGCGCGGACGAGGCGGCGTCCGTGAGCCTCTACGACGAGCAGACGATCCGGCGCATCTTTCTCGGCTTCGGCGGCGGCGACGCGCGGGTGTACGTCCTCGGCGGTGTGCCGAAGCGCCCCCGCGAGGCCGTGACCGATCTGAGCCGGGCCAGCGTGCAGAGCTCCGCGCTGATGGAGGCCAGGGCCGACGGAACGCTGTCGCTGCGCCTTCACGACCCGCAGCGGCACGTGCCCTGGAAGGCGCCGTGATAGGGTGTCAGCGCTACGCACTCCGCCGGAGAGGAGTCGCCCCATGGCTGACTGGACGCCGCCCACCAAGGATCGCGTCGAAGGCTACTTCAAGGAGCTGAACAACTGGGGCCGCTGGGGCCATGACGACCAGCGCGGCACCGCGAACCTCATCACGCCGGCCAAGCGCGCGCAGGCTGCCGCGCTGGTGCGCAGCGGCCGCACGGTCTCGCTGGCGCGGGACCTCGGCCCGCAGCCGGCGATCATGTACAACGTCACCTTTCCGTCCAACCGCGAGCGGGCCGACGTGGTGCTCGACCGCTTCGACCTCGTCTACCACGGCTTCACCGTGACCCACATCGACGCGCTCTGCCACGTCGGCTGGGATGGCGAGATCTTCAACGGCCGCTCGTTCAAGGACAGCCTCACGGCGGCCGGCGCCACCTGGTGCCCGATCGACGCCTACTTCGACGGCATCACCTCGCGCGGCGTGCTGCTGGACGTGGCCGCCGGGCGCAAGGAGGGCTACGTCGACGTGGGGCAGCCGGTGACGCCGAAGGAGCTGGACGCGACGGCCGCGCGCGCCGGCGTGCGGGTCGAGCCGGGCGACGTCGTGGTCGTGCGCAATGGCGACGAGGCCTTCCGCACGGCGCATCCCGAGTGGGTGCCGCGCGTGTCGCCCCACCCGGGGATGAACATCGCGTGCCTCGAGTGGTTCCGCGAGAAGGACATCGCCGCCATCGCGTGGGACATGATGGACGAGCGCCCGGTGAGCTATCCGGGCTTCGCGATGAGCACGCACCTGGCCATTCCGTTCCTCGGCCTCGTGCTCGTGGACAACTCGTACCCCGAGCGGCTGGCCAAGGCCTGCGCCGAGGAAGGCCGCCACGAGTTCATGTTCACGGCGACGCCGATCCGGCTGGTGGGCTCGACCGGCGCGCCGGCGCACCCGATCGCCGTGTTCTGATCGCATGCCGCGGGCAGCGCGCTGGCGGCCGTGGGCGAGCCTCGCCGCGGCCGGCTTGCTCGCGGCGGGGTGCGCAACGGGCGCGTCGAGCCTCCGCTCCGACGCGCCGCCGGCGAATCTCGCCGACGCCAAGCGCCACGTCAGCGAGTACGTCGAGACCGGACGGTACGAACGCGACCTCGCCGCCGTCGCGGATCAAGCCCGACGGTATCTCGACTCTCGGGTCGGTGGCGGCGGCAAGCTGGCGATCGTGGTCGACGTCGATGAGACGGCGCTCTCCAACCTCCCCGGTTTGCGCGCGAACGATTACGGCTTCATCGTGGGCGGCCCTTGCGAGCTTCCCCGCGGGCCCTGCGGGCTGGGCGCGTGGATCGGCATGGCCCGGGCGGAGGCGATCAAGCCCGTCCTGGCGCTCGCCCGCCACGCCCGCGAGCGCGGGGTCGCCGTGTTCTTCCTCACCGGACGGCCCGAGCGCATGCGCGCCGCGACCGAGCAGAATCTGAGAGCGGCCGGCTACGAGTGGACCGGCGTGCTCTTGAAGCCCGACGCGCTCACCACGAAATCGGCCGTGGAGTTCAAGGCACCGGAGCGAAGGAAGCTCGTCGAGGAGGGCTACACGATCATCGTGAACATCGGCGACCAGATGAGCGACCTCGACGGCGGCTTCGCCGAGCGGACGTTCAAGCTGCCCAACCCGTTCTATTTCATCCCGTGATGTGACGGCCTCTCCGTGGTGAGTTGCGCCGCGGGCCGGGCGGCGCCTATCATCCCCCTGTCGGCGACCCCCAAGCCGGAGGCATGACGCGATGGGCATCACCGTCCGCAAGCTGCACCCGCATTTCGCGGCCGAGATCGTGGGCGCCAACCTGCGCGACGTCGACGATCCCACGTTCGTCCAGATCCGCGCCGCCTTCGAGGAGCACTCCGTGCTGGTCTTTCACGATCAGCACTTGACCGACGACGAGCAGATAGCCTTCACCCGCCGCTTCGGCCCGCTGGAGGAGACCACGCGCAGCATCGCGCAGAACACGCGCGTGGCCCCGCAGATCGCCGATCTCTCCAACGTGGACGCCGAGGGCAACACGCTGTCGGCCGACGACCGGCGGATGCTCTATCACAAGGGCAACCAGCTCTGGCACAGCGACTCGTCCTTCAAGCCCGTGCCGGCCATGGCCTCGCTGCTCTCCGCGCGCGAGGTGCCGCCCGAGGGCGGCGAGACGCAATACGCGAGCCTGCGCGCCGCCTGGGATGCCCTGCCGCGCGCGATGCAGACGCGCCTGGACGGCCTCGTCGCCGTCCACTCGTTCGCCTACTCGCGCGCGCTCATCGCGCCGGGGCTGCTGCTGCCCGAGCAGGAGGCGGCGCTGCCGCCCGTGAAGCAGCGGCTCGTGCGCGTCAACCATGTCACCGGCCGCAAGGCCGTCTATCTCGGGTCGCACGCGTCGTACATCGTCGGCATGCCGGTCGACGAAGGGCGCCGGCTCGTGCGCGATCTGCTCGAGCACGCCACGCAGCCGCCGTTCGTCTTCGAGCACCGCTGGCGCGCGGGCGACTGCGTCATGTGGGACAACCGCGCCGTCCTGCACCGTGGGCGGCCGTGGGACACGAAGCGCTACCGCCGCGTGATGCATCGCACGACGGTCGCCGGGGACGGGCCGACCGTGCCCGACCCGGTGGTCGCGGCCGACGCGGTCCCCGCGGTCTGAGACGAGCGGGTGACCTGGCTCACCGACGCCGAGCGGGATCCGCGCCCGGCCGGTGACCGGCTGGCTGCGCTGTGGACGCAGCCGGGCATCGTCCGCATGCCCGGCGCGCACACGCCGCTGGCCGCGCTGCTGGCGCGCCGCGCCGGCTTTCCCGCGCTCTACCTCTCCGGCGCCGCCGTCACCGCCAGCCTCGCTCTGCCGGATCTCGGCGTGCTGGCGCTCGACGAGCTGGTCTTCTTCACGCGCGCGATCTGCCGCGCCGTCGATCTGCCGCTGCTGGTGGATGGCGACACCGGCTACGGCGAGGCGCTCAACGTGATGCGCCTCGTGCGCGAGCTGGAGGACGCCGGCGCCGCCGCCGTCCAGCTCGAGGACCAGGTCTTGCCCAAGAAGTGCGGCCACCTCTCCGACAAGCGCCTGGCCGCACCCGAGGACATGGCGCGCAAGGTCGCCGCCGCCGCGCGCGCCGCCCGCCACCTGCGCATCATCGCGCGCACCGACGCGCTGGCCTCCGAGGGCCTCGACGCCGCCATCGCCCGCGCCCGCCTGTACGTCGAGGCCGGCGCGCACGCCGTGTTCCCCGAGGCGCTGCGCAGCGTGGAGGAGATCACGGCATTCGCCGCCGCCGTGCGCGTGCCGCTGCTCGCCAACATGACCGAGTTTGGCAGGACGCCGCTGCTGACGGCTGGCGACACCGGCTACGGCGAGGCGCTCAACGTGATGCGCCTCGTGCGCGAGCTGGAGGACGCCGGCGCCGCCGCCGTCCAGCTCGAGGACCAGGTCTTGCCCAAGAAGTGCGGCCACCTCTCCGACAAGCGCCTGGCCGCACCCGAGGACATGGCGCGCAAGGTCGCCGCCGCCGCGCGCGCCGCCCGCCACCTGCGCATCATCGCGCGCACCGACGCGCTGGCCTCCGAGGGCCTCGACGCCGCCATCGCCCGCGCCCGCCTGTACGTCGAGGCCGGCGCGCACGCCGTGTTCCCCGAGGCGCTGCGCAGCGTGGAGGAGATCACGGCATTCGCCGCCGCCGTGCGCGTGCCGCTGCTCGCCAACATGACCGAGTTTGGCAGGACGCCGCTGCTGACGGCCGACGAGCTGGCCCGCCTCGGCTACAAGATGGTGATCTGGCCCGTGACCGCGCTGCGCGTCGCCGCCCGCGCCATGGAGGAGACCTACGCCCAGCTCGCGCGCCACGGGACGCAAGCCGGCCTTCTCGATCGCATGCAGTCGCGCAAGGAGCTCTACGACGTCATCCGCTACGAGGCCTACGAAGCGCTCGACGGCTCCATCGCGCGCAGCGTGGTGCCCGACGCGGCCAACCCGGGTACGCCCAGGCGCGCCTGACTCTCCGTCCGTCGCGTCGTCGGCGTAGAGTGAGCCTATGGCCAGGTCACCGAGCTCGCACGCCTCCCGCGTCATGTTCGGGGTGGTGGCCATCCTGGTCGGCGCGGCCCTCGTCCTGCATTTCGCCACGTGGCAACGACGGGGCTTGGTAAACTGGCCGGCGCTGGTCAACATGCTCGGCCTGCTCGTCCTCGCGGCCACCGGTGTGCTCGATCCGCCGCCGGGACGCCTGCGCCTCCTGCTGTCGGCCCTCGCGCTCGGCCTGATCTTTCCGAGTGCGGTCCTCCTGCTGATGCGGACCAGCCCATAACGTGACGCGGCGTTCTCGCGGGAGCCTCCGGCTACTACTGACATCCTGTCTTGCGTGGCTCCGGCGAGGTGTTCGTCTCTACGTCT
>QHRW01000086.1 GCA_003220265.1 Candidatus Rokuibacteriota bacterium
CGCGCGCGTCCGGCTGGCCCAGACGATGAAGGACCGCCTGCGTGCGCGCCTGGGCGTGACCCCCATCGTCGAGCTGGTGAGCCCGGGCACGCTGCCCCGCACCGAGTTCAAAGCTCGCCGGGTCATCGACGACCGTGACCTTTATCGAACGGGCACGAGAAAACACCCCGGCGGGTAATGGCCCGACGGCAAGTGGAAAGGACTTCGTGATGTACGACCGTGACGCGATCAGGCGGATCGGCAAGCAGCGCGAGCAGTGGGAAGCGAACGAGCTGCGCGCGTTCCTGGCCCGCCAGCCGGAGGCGCGGCCGGAGTACCGGACCGTGTCCGGCCTGCCCGTGAAGCGTGTCTACACGCCCGAAGACGTCGCCGCCACGCCGTTCGAGGCGATCGGCCTGCCCGGCCAGTGGCCGTTCACGCGCGGGCCGTACCCGACGATGTACCGCGGGCGCACCTGGACGATGCGGCAGATCGCGGGCTTCGGCACGGGGGCCGACACGAACCGGCGCTTCCGCTACCTGATCGCGCAGGGGCAAACCGGACTGTCGGTCGACTTCGACATGCCCACGCTGATGGGCTACGACTCGGACGATCCGCGCTCGCTCGGCGAGGTGGGCCGCGAGGGCGTGGCCATCGACACGCTCGACGACATGGAGGCGCTGTTCGACGGCGTCGACCTCGAGAACATCTCGGTGTCGATGACGATCAATCCGAGCGCGTGGATCCTGCTGGCCATGTACGTCGCGCTCGCCCAGAGCCGCGGCAACGACCTCGATCGCCTGTCGGGCACGGTGCAGGCCGACATCCTCAAGGAGTACATGGCGCAGAAGGAGTGGATCTTCCCGATCCGCCCGTCCATGCGCCTCATGCGCGACATGATCGTGTACTGCGCCGACCACATGGCGCGCTACAACCCGATCAACATCTCCGGCTATCACATCTCCGAGGCGGGGGCGACGTCGGTCCAGGAGGTGGCCTTCACGATGGCCAACGCCATCGCCTACGTCGAGGAGGTCACGAAGAGCGGCGTGGCGGTGGACCGCTTCGCGCCGCGCCTGGCCTTCTACTTCGTGGCCCAGGCCGACTTCTTCGAGGAGGTCGCGAAGTTCCGGGCCGCCCGCCGCGTATGGGCCCGGCTGCTGAAGGCGCGCTTCGGCGCGACGAAGGCGGAGTCGATGCGGCTGCGCTTCCACTGCCAGACGGCCGCCGCCACGCTGACCAAGGCCCAGCCGATGAACAACATCGTGCGCACCGCGCTGCAGGCGCTCTCCGCGGTGCTGGGCGGCGCGCAGTCGCTGCACACCAACGGGCTCGACGAGGCCTATGCGATCCCCTCCGAGCTCGCCATGAAGATCGCGCTGCGGACGCAGCAGATCATCGCCGACGAGACGCGCGTGGGCAGCGTCGTCGATCCGCTCGGCGGCTCCTGGTACGTCGAGTCGCTCACCAACGACATCGAAGCCGCGGTGCTGGCGATCCTCGAGAAGGTGGACGGCATGGGCGGCACCATCGCCGCCATCGAGGAGGGCTGGTTCCAGCGCGAGATCGCCGACTCCGCCTACGAGACGGCGCGCCGGCGCGCCTCCGGCGAGCTGCCCGTGATCGGCGTCAACAAGCTGGTGGAGCCGCCCGAGCCCTCGCCGGTGGAGATCCACCGCGTGGACGCCGACGTCGAGCGCCGCCAGGTGGCGCGCGTGAAGGCCACGCGGGCGGGCCGCGATCAGGCCCGGGTGGCCGCCCTGCTCGAGCGGCTGGACACCGAGGCCCGGGACCCCGCCGTCAACCTCCTGCCGGTGACGATCGAGCTGGTCCGCCACCGCGCCTCGTTGGGGGAGATCGTGAGCCGTCTACGCAACATCTGGGGGTCGTACGTGGAGCGTCCGGTGTTCTAGTTCGATGGGGGCCACGAAATGGCCCCCCACCCCCCCCAAAGCTCGTCGCGCCCCGGGGGGCCCGGGGCGCTCCTCGATCTCCGCTGTGTAGTCCGACGGGGCCGTTTTGATATTCTGTCAAAACAGGTTTTCGACTCGCGGGGAGGCCCCGTGCCCGTCCAAGAATCTGTACGCGCGCTGCAGGAGCGGCTGGCGAACGAGCAGCGGCTCGTTCACCTGATCGACCGCATCCACTCGGCCAAGACCCTGGACTCGATCTTCATCGAGGTCCAGGGCGAGATCCTCACCTTCCTGGACGCCGAGCGCATGACGCTCTATGCGATCGACCACGAGAAGAAGGAGATCTACTCCAAGTTCCTGGCCATCGACGCCGTGCGCGAGATCCGCGTGCCGATCAGCGCCAAGTCGGTCTCCGGCTTCGTCGCCCTCAGCAAGCAGACGGTCAACATCGCCGACGCCTACGACGCCGGCGAGCTCAAGAAGATCTCGCCCGAGCTCACCTTCGACAGCTCGTGGGACAAGAAGACCGGCATCCGCACCACCCAGATCCTCTGCATGCCGATCCTGCACGAGGCCAAGGTGCTGGGCGTGATGCAGCTCATCAACAAGAAGCACGGGCCGCGCTTCACCAAGGAAGACGAGCTGAGCGTCGCCCGCATCGGCAAGACGCTCGGCATCGCGTTCAACAACCAGCTCCAGATGGGCGCCCAGCGGCGGGGCACCAAGTTCGACTACGTGATCGCCCAGGGCCTGATCAGCCAGGACGAGGTCAACCAGGCGATCGGCACGGCCCGCCAGAAGAACCTCGACGTGGAGACGGTGCTGCTCGAGCAGTTCAAGGTGCCCAAGGGCGAGCTGGGGCAGTCGCTCAGCCAGTTCTATCGCGTGCCGTTCGTGGAGTACGACGGCCGGCTCATGCCGCCGCCCGACCTCATGAAGGACCTCAAGCTGGAGTTCCTCAAGCGGAACCTCTGGCTGCCGATCCGGCGCGAGGGCAACTCGATCGTGGTCCTCATCGACAACCCGCAAGACCTGCAGCGCGTGGACGCCATCTACCAGCTCCTGCGCGGGCAGAACGTCCTGCTGGCCGTCGGCTTCCGCAAGGACATCGCCCTGTTCCTGGCGAACGCGGGAGGCGAAATCCAGTCCAAGGACTCCATCGGCAACATCATCACCGCCCTCGGCGAGGAAGCGGCGCCCGAGAAGTTGGAAGAGTACGGCGCCGACGTCGTCGACGAGAACGACAGCGCCGTCATCCGGCTGGCCAACCAGATCATCATCGACGCCTTCAAGGCGCGCGCCTCCGACATCCACGTGGAGCCTTACGGGCACCAGAAGGACACGATGATCCGGCTGCGCATCGACGGCCACTGCCGCGAGTACCAGCGCATTCCGGGCGCCTACCGGCGGGCGCTGGCGGCGCGGCTCAAGATCATGGCCCAGCTCGACATCGCCGAGCGGCGCAAGCCGCAGGACGGCAAGATCAAGTTCAAGATGCCGGACGGGCGCGACCTCGAGCTGCGCGTGGCCACCGTGCCGACGCAGGGCGGCAACGAGGACGTCGTCATGCGGATCCTCGCGGCCAGCGAGCCGATCCCCGTCGACAAGCTCGGCATGCTCGAGCGTAACCTGCGCGAGGTGAAGACCGCGGCCGACAAGCCCTACGGGCTCATCTTGTGCGTGGGGCCCACCGGCTCCGGCAAGACGACCACGCTGCACTCCGTGCTCGGGTACATCAACAAGCCCGAGCGCAAGATCTGGACGGCGGAGGATCCGGTGGAAATCACGCAGTACGGCCTGCGCCAGGTGCAGGTGCAGCCCAAGATCGGCTTCACGTTCGCCAACGCCATGCGCTCGTTCCTCCGGGCCGACCCCGACGTGATCATGGTCGGTGAGATGCGCGACGAGGAGACGGCCGCCACCGGCATCGAGGCCTCGCTCACGGGCCACCTCGTCTTCTCGACCCTGCACACCAACAGCGCGGTGGAGACGGTGATCCGGCTGCTCGACATGGGCCTCGACTCGTTCAACTTCGCCGACGCGCTCCTGTGCGTCATCGCCCAGCGCCTCGTGCGCCGCGTGTGCGTGGACTGCAAGGAGGACTACCACCCCGAGAAGGAGGAGTTCGAGGAGATCGTCCACGCCTACGGCGAGGCGGACTTCCGCACGCTCGGCGTGAAGTACGACGACGACTTCACCCTGTATCGCGGCAAGGGCTGCCACTCCTGCAACAACTCCGGCTATCGCGGACGCGCCGGCATCCACGAGCTGCTCGTGGCCTCCGACACCATGAAGAAGCTGATCCAGTCCAAGGCGCGCGTGGCCGAGATGGTCAAGGTCGCCAAGGAAGAGGGGATGACCACGCTCGTCCAGGACGGCGTGCAGAAGGTCTTCGAAGGCCTCACCGACCTGAAACAAGTCAAGGCCGTCGCGATCAAGTAGCCCGCCCCGCTGTCATCCCGGGCGCGGCGGCTGGCTCGGGGCTCGCTCTGCATTCCGCGTCGGTTCTTCACCGCTGCGCCTGCCGGCGTTTGGCGAAGTCCGACGTCAGCAGGCGGGCTGTTGATCGCCTTCGCGTTCAGCCAGGCTTCACTCGGTCCGGCACTGCATCACTCCATCTCTTCAGTCGGGGTCGGTGGGTTTGATGTGTTTGAAGGTGGTGTAGAGGAGGAGGTCGTAGAGGATTTTCAGGGCGCCGCCGATGACGAAGGGGGCGGAGAGGGCGACGGAGGCCATGATCCAGCCGGTGAGGGTGGGGCTGAGGGCCTGCGTGATGGTGCGCCAGAGCGTGGTGGTGGTGGCGGCGTACTCGCGCTCGCGGTCTTCCACGACGCCCATCACGTAGGCCTGGCGGGTGGGGACGTCGATCTGGGAGAGGAGCTGGCGCGCGTAGAGAAACGCCACGGCCAGCCACGCGGTGGGGGCGAACGCGATGGCGATGAGGAAGACGTTGGAGACGAGGTGCGAGACCACCATCGTGTTCAGCAGCCCGAAGCGGAGCGCGAAGCGAGCGGCGACCACGAGCGAGAGCGCCGTGACGAGCTGCGCGATGAAGAAGATCCGGCCCAGCGCGTCCAGGCCGAGCCCGAAGCGCACGTGCAGGAAGTACGCGACGAGTGCCTGCAGCACGAACCCGCCCGCGAACGAGTCGAGGGCGAACAATGCCGCCAACCGGCGGATGATCGCCACCGAGGGGCCCGGACCACTCACCGCCACCCGGGGCACGGCGGGCGCCGCCGGCAGTCGCGCGTACGCAACCGTCTGGATCGCGGCCGCGGCGAGGAAGCCGACGAAGAGCGTGCGCGGGGCGGCAATGCCGACGATGGCCGCGCCCAGGGCGGCGGCGCCGTAGCCCAGCAGGTTGTACACGCTCAGCACGGCCGTGCGCCGCGCGGGCGCGATGGCGCGCGCGATGATGACCTGCTCCACCGAGAGGAATGGCCCCGTCTCGCCGGCGCCGACCGCGACGTTGCCCGCCATCGCGGCCAGGACGACGAGCCACGGGTCACGCGTGAGCACCAGCAGCACGGCCGACAGCACCGACAGGCCGGCCAGGCCGACGAGCGCCGCGCGCGTGCCGAGGCGCTCGGCGGGCAGGCGAACGGCCCACGTGAGGGCGGCGCTGCCGGCCAGCGTCAGCGTGACGAAGGCGCCCACGCCGGTGGCTGACAGGCCGAGGTCCGCCAGATAGAGCGGCAGCAGGATGCCCAGGTAGCCGTAGGCGAACGTGCGGACGGCCTTCGCGACGAAGATCGCCGTGACTTCCGAGCTCTGCCAGGGGCTCATCTTGTGGCTTGACTATAACTCAACTTGTGTTGAGTATATGCTCAGTGGCCGAGAGGTCCCGGAGGTGTCGCATGAATTCGGTGGATCGCGTTCTCTACGAGGAGCTCACGCATCTGATGGATCGGCTCGCCACGTCCGTCCCGGACGGCAGCCTGAGCGCCGTGGGCCATCCGCTGCTCCGCACCCGGCTCGACGAAGCCGATGCCCAGCTGGCCGCCGCGCGCGCCTCGCTGCTGGAAGACTACGGGCGCTGGCGCCGGGCGCTGGAAGACGTCGAGAATCTCTGGGCGGTGGCCGCGTGGCGCCGCTCAGCCGCGCCGGAAGAGGCGGGCGAGCAGGCCGCCGCCCTCGCTGCCTGACCCGCTCTCACCAGCCGGCTCGGCGAGATACCGCGCGCGCGCGGCATCGAAGCGCTGCCAGTAGTCCGGCAGCAGGCGCGCCAGCGCGACCTGCACGCGCATGAGGCGCGCTTCCTCGTTGGGAGCGGCGGACGTGGTATCGACGCGCCGGCGCTGATCGGCGTCGAGACCGGCGGTGAGCTCGCGCTCGAGCTGCTGCAGGAACGTCTGGACGTGCTGCGTGTACTCGCGGCGATCGGCGGCGTTGTCGGCGACGGGCGCCGGCAGGCCGCGGCTGCGCCGTCCCTGCACGAGGGCCTCCAGGCAGACGTAATCGACGGCCTCTTCGAGGCGCTCGCGCACCTCGAGCTCGATGCGCGTGCCGAGACCGTGGGTGCGATCGGGGTCGCGGAAGGGCACGACGCTCAGCCCAGCATCGCGCGCAGGCCGGTCGCCAGGGGCATCGGGCTCTGCCCGAACGTCGTGTAGAACGGCCGCGGGTCGCCGACGTTGTCTTCCTCGAGCATCAGGAGCTGGTCGGGTGTCAGGGGAAAGCCGGGCAGGCGGTGGAGCAGGCGCGCGAGCGGCCGGACGAGGCCGATCGGGACGTGCACCTTGCGCACGCGCGCACGGCCGAGCGCCTCGCCGACGAGGTCCAGCAGGCGCAGCAGCGTGACGGCGTCGGGGCCAACCACGTCATACGTCTGCTTCACCGTCGTGTCGAGGGCCACGGCGCGGGCGAAGCCGGCCGCGACGTGCTCGCGCGGCACGGGCTGAAGGCGCTGCAGGCCGCCGCCGATCACGGGCACCACCGGGTAACGCTGGATCATGCCGGCCAGCAGGCTCACGAACTCGTCGCCGCGGCCGTAGATGATCGAGGGACGAAAGATCGTCCACGGCACCGGGTTCGAGCGCACGGCCTCCTCGGCGGCCCACTTCGTCTGGTGATACCGCGAGCGCGCGTTGGACCGGCTGCCGAGCGCGCTCATGTGCAGATAGCGCCGCACGCCGGTGCCGGCGGCGGCGTCGAGGACGTTGATCGTGCCCTGGACGTGAATGCGCTCGAAGGTGCTCAGCGTGGCGGCCTGCTCGCGAATGATGCCGACGAGGTGGATGACCGTGTCGCACCCGGCCATCCCGCGCTCCAGCGTTTCGCGCGCAAGCACGTTGCCCTCCACGCGCTCGATGGCCTCGAGCCCGCGCAGGTCACGCTCGGAGCCGCGCCGGACCAGGCAGCGCACGGCATAGCCTTCCGCGCGGAGCGCCTGGATCACCGCGCGGCCGACGAAGCCGGTGGCGCCGGTCATGAACACGCGACGGGTGGACGGCACGTCCCCTAGGATATCAATCTTCTCGGGACGGGTCGGGCGCCTGCTAAGATCGAGCCCGTGGTTCGCGAGCACGCTGCCGGCTGCGTTCGCCCGGCGCTCGTCCTGCTCGCGCTGGCCGTGGTCCTGCTCGGCGCTCCCGCAGCTTCCGCCCAGGCCCCCGACTTCGGCGCCCTCGACGACGTCGCCCGGGAAGCCATTCAGTCCGGCGAGATCCCCGGCATCGTCGCGCTGGTGGGGCGACACGACGAGACCCTCCTGCTGCGCGCGTGGGGCTTCCGGCGGGTCCTCCCCGATTCCCAGCCGATGGCCACCGACACGGTCTTCGACATCGCGTCGCTGACCAAGCCGTTCGGGACCTCGCTGGCCGTCATGTCGCTGGTGGAGCGCGGCGCCATCCGCCTCGACGCGCCCGTCGGCCGGTACGTCGCCGAGTTCAAGAAGCCGCAGTTCGCCACGGTGACGATCCAGCGCCTGCTCACGCACAGCGCGGGCTTCCCGGCCATCCCGCCGCCCGGCGTGGTCCACGCCTCGATGTCCCAGACCATGCGCGGGCTGGCTCGCTTGCCCTTCGACTACGCCCCCGGCTCCGGCACGCAGTACAGCGACATCGGCTTCATCGTGCTCGGCGAGGTCGTGCGGCGGGTGAGTGGCCAGCCGCTCGACGTCTATCTCGAGCGCACGGTGTTCAAGCCACTCGGCCTGCGCGACACGACGTTCAAGCCGCCGACGGCGTGGCGCGAGCGTATCGCCCCGACCGAGTGGGCGAACGGCCAGGTGCTGGTGGGCGAGGTCCACGATCAGCGCGCCCGCCTCCTGGGCGGGGTGGCCGGGCATGCGGGCATGTTCTCGACGGCGACCGACCTCGCGCGCATCTGCCGGATGATGCTGGCCGGCGGGGCCCTCGACGGCACGCGCATCCTCAAGGCCGAGACGGTGCGCAGCATGTGGACGCGCACGGCGGACGGCAGCGGCAGCCGCGGCCTGGGCTGGGACGTGTCCTCCGTCTTCGCGCGCTCGCTCATGCCGTTCTTCCCGCCGGAGTCGGTGAGCCACACCGGCTTCACCGGCACCTCGGTGATGATCGATCCCGACAGCGGCATCTACCTGATCGTCCTCACCAACCGCGTCCATCCCAACGGGGGCGGCGCCGCCAAGATCCGCGAGCTGCGCGTGCGGATGGCGGCGGCCACGGGCGCCGTGCTCTTCGGCACGGGCGCGCCGCCGCCCGTAGAGAACGACACCACGGGGCCGGCCTCGGACGGTCCGGGCGAGCGTCTCGCCCCGCCCGCGGAGCCGGTGCGGACCGGCCTCGACGTGCTCGAGCGTCAGAACTTCGCGTCGCTCGCGGGCTACTCGGTGGGCCTCGTCACCAACCAGACCGGCATCGACGCGCGCGGCCGCCGCAACATCGACGTGCTGGCCGCGGCGCCGGGCGTGCGGCTGACCGCGATCTTCTCCCCCGAGCACGGCCTCGCCGGCGACGCCAACACCGACGTGCCGAACACGCGCGATGCCGCCACCGGCATTCCGGTGTGGAGCCTCTACGGCCCCATCAAGCGGCCGACGCCGGCCATGCTCAAGGACGTCAACCTGCTGGTCTTCGACATCCAGGACGTCGGCGTCCGCTACTACACCTACCTGACGACGCTTCTGTACGTGATGGAGGAGGCGGCGCGCCTGTCGATCCCCGTGCTGGTGCTCGACCGGCCCAATCCGATCACCGGCCGCTACGTCGAGGGCCCGCTGATGGACGCCGACCTGGCCTCGTTCACCGCGCCGCACGGGATCCCCGTGCGCACCGGCATGACGATCGGCGAGTTCGCACGCATGACGGCGGCGGAGCGCCGTCTCAACGTCTCGCTCACGGTCGTGGCGATGGAGGGCTGGGACCGCTCCCGCTGGTACGACGAGACGGCGTTGCCGTGGGTGAACCCGTCGCCGAACATCCGGTCGGTCACGCAGGCGCTGCTGTACGCGGGGGTCGGGCTGCTGGAGGCGACGAACCTGTCAGTGGGACGGGGGACGGAAGCGCCATTCGAGGTCGTCGGCGCGCCGTGGATCGAGCCGCACGTCCTCGCCAAGGCGCTCAACGACCTGCGCCTGCCGGGCGTCCGCTTCGACCCGGTGATCTTCACGCCCAGCGCCGACGTCTACAAGGGCGTGCCGTGCAGCGGCGTGCGCCTGATCGTCACCGACCGCGAGTCCATCCGGCCCGTCAGCCTCGGGCTGGCCGTCGGCCGCGTGCTCAGCGAGCGTTACCGCAGCCAGTTCAAGGCCGAGCCCATCCAGAACCTTCTCGTGAACCGGAACACGATGTGGGCGTTCTTGCGCGGCGAACCGCTCCCGCGCGTGGCCGCGTGGGCGGAAGCCGCGCGCGCAGCCTTCCTGAACCGTCGCGCGTCATACCTCATCTACCAGTAGCCTCCTCCCGGCCCCTCCCGGGGCGTAGACAGGCTGCCGCCACTGCGAAGCAAATCTCCGGCCGCGGGCGATCGAGTCGATGCAATCGAGCGAGAGCTGGCTGGTCGAGGCGGAGCGGGACGGGGGCGACCGGGACTAGCGTTCGACGACCTTCAGCGACTTGGGGAGCGTCGGCTTCAGGCGGTCGCGCTGGGTGGTGGCGATCGTCACGGTCGAGGCGTCGCCGTCGCTGACGAAGCGGTCCGCGGGGTTCTTGTCGAAGTGGTCGAGCCATCCCTTGAGGTCGCGCCCGAGCGCCTGGATCCGGGGCAGGTGGACGGGATCGAACCGGGCGGAGAAGGGCGACGGGGCGGCGCCGCCGGTGACCATCAAGATGGCTTCGTGGCGGTAGGTCGTGCCCTTGGTGGTGCCGGTGAGCGCCCACGTGACGTCCTTCGGATAGACGCCGTGGGGCAGCGCGAGCGTGCGGAGCTTGTAGTCGGGCACGTGCTTCTGCACCCAGGTCTGGGCATCGGCAAGCTGGGTGCGCACGACCGCCTCGTCGTACTTGCCGAGGTTGGCGTGCCAGAGCGTGTGATTGCCGATCTCGTACCCATTCTCCACGAGCCAGCGGAGCTTGCGGCCCTCGTGCTCCGGCTGGTTGAACAGGCGGTTGGGGCGGCTGGCGCCGGGGAGCACGAAGAACGTCGCGGCGCGGCCGAAGTCGGGCTTCTCCTTGAGGAACGCCTCCAGCACGCCGATGCCGCACTTGGGGTCGATCTCGAGCGTGCCGTTCCTGTCGACGTAACGGAACTGGCCGGGCGAGGAGTCGTCGAAGGTGAGCACTACCGGCGTGGTGCCGGCGGGCACGGTCACGCGCCCCTCCAGCAGCGCCGTGAGGCTCTGCAGGCGATAGCCGCGCGCGTAGAGCATCTCGAGGTCGCGCCGGAAGTTCTCGGGTGTGCGCGTCCAGCGCTCTTCCGGGTAGTCGATCTTGTGGTACTCGAGGATCATGATCCGCCCCAGCTCGTTGGCGGGCAGGGACTCGGCCATGACAAACGATGCGAGGATCAGCGCCGCCGTGAGTAGCAGGACGGCGACGAGGATCAGCCTCATCGCGCGGCCACCGCGGCCTTCGAGCGCAGCGCCGCTCCGGTATAGTCGTTGCGCGGGTTCCACAGCATCCAGCCCGCGCCGCCGGCCTCCTCGGCTCCGCGGATCTGCGCCTGGACCTCGGTGATCCCGAAGATTCGCCGGTCGAAGGCGTAGTCCTTGAAGTCCTGCAGCCACGGCCGCACGCGGACCACGTTGGCCCCGGAACGCTTGCGGATCAGCCGGACGCTCTCGTAGACGACCTTGTAGGGCACCACCACCGGGTTCGGGTGACCCGGAATGCCCTTGTGATAGCCGGACGGATAGACCATCGGGCAGATGAAGTCCAGGTGCGGCGCCAGCTCCTCGATGCGCTGCCCGATGTCGGTGTCGTTCTCGTTGAACGCCGTGTAGCCGAAGAGGTCGGCGCCCACGAACCCGCCGGCCGCGCCCAGCTCGCGCCGCGCGCGCTCCAGAAAGCCGGCGATGGCCGGCAGCCGGGTCTCCCGGGTGTTCGGCTTGGCGTACTTGGCGGCGCCCAGCCTGCCGTCGGTGGGGAACCGCACGTAGTCGAACTGGACCTCGTCGAAGCCGCGCGCGATCGCTTCCTTGCCGAGCGCGATGTTGTAGGCCCAGACCTCCTCGCGGAAGGGGTCCACCCACGCCAGCTTCTCGTTGTCGACCCAGGGCTTGCCCGTGCGGGTGTCGATGATGGCCAGGTCGGGGCGCGCGTTGGCCAGGATGTTGTCCTTCATCGTCACGATCCGGGCGATCGTGTAGATGCCGCGGGCCTTGAGGTCGGCCATCATCCCGTCGAAGTCCCGCAGCGTCGCCGGGCCCTGGGCGCCCGCGGCCAGCGCTTGCTCGACCTCGGTCTGGTAGATGATCCAGCCGCGGTCGCCCTTGACGTCGATGACCACCGCGTTGAGCTCGGTACGGGCCGTGAGGTCCAGCACGCGAGTGCGGATGCCGCGGTCGCCGAAGCCGAAGTAGGTGAGATAGGCGGCCTTGATCGTCTGCGGCTTCAGCACGACCTCGACGGTACCGCGGGTGGGCGGCACCAGGACCTTCTCGAAGCCCGGCAGCTTCACGAGCAGCATCGACTCCGGCGGCACCTGTTCGAGCTTGAACACGCCGTCGGCGTCGGTGCGAACCTCGACCCCGCGAACCACGACCGACGCGCCGGCCACCGGCTTGCGATCGTTGTCGAGCACCTTCCCCGTCACCGTGGGCGACGGCCACGGAAACTCCACCGCTGGCTCGGGCTTGGCCGGCCGCGGCGTCGGCCGCGCCTCGGGGCGGGGCCGGGGCTCGACGGCCGGCGGGCGAGCGATGGCGACCCGGGTGCCGCCCGGCCTCGGGCTCTCGGGCGCGCGCATGGTATCGGGGATGGAGGCCAGCGGGCTCGGTCCCGGCGCCGCGGCCGAGGGCGTGACGAGCGCGCCGACCGGTCTCCCGCCCGCCTTGCCTGCGGACGGGCTGGCGGGCGCTTCGGACGCAAGGATGCCGTAGCCGGCGGCGATGGCGAGGAACAGGAGCGCCACGGTATAGCCGCCGTCGAGGAGATTTCGACGTGATGCGGGCTGCGGCAGGGCCTCGCGCATTTCCTTTTTTGACAATAGCGGCTTGTCGAAGAGGCGTCCAAGAAAAATTTTGCGGACTCCCGATTGCAATGCCGACAAGCATCGTAGAATCGCGCTCATGACAAGCGCGCTCGCCTGCGAGACCGCGCGCTCGCGGACGCTCGAGGTTCGCGGGCTGCGCTTGCACTTCCTGGAATCGGGCCGGCCCGGCGCGCCGGCCCTCTGCTTCCTTCACGGCGGCGCGGCCCACGCGCACTGGTTCGACAAGGTGACGCCCGCCTTTGCCGACCGGTTCCACGTGCTTTCGCTCGACCAGCGCGGCCACGGCGAGAGCCAGTGGGCCGAGCCGCCCGCCTACGGAACCCAGGACTTCACCGGCGACCTGCTGGAGCTGATGGACCGGCTGGGCTGGGCGAGGATGACCGTGATCGGTCATTCCATGGGCGGGCACAACGCGATGACGTTCGCTGCCTGGCACCCCGAGCGCGTGAGCGCGCTCGTCATCATCGACTCGCGCCCGGCCATTCCTGCCGAGCGTCTTCAATTCATGCACGCCCGCGGGCGACGGATGCCGCGCGCGCACCCGACCGAGGAGGCCGCGATCCAGGCCTTCCGCCTGCTGCCGCGCGAGACGTTCGCCGAGCCCGCGTTCATGGCGCACCTGGCGCGCGCCGGCATGACGGGCCGCAATGGCGGCTGGGGCTGGCGCTTCGATCCCGCCACCCACGGCAACCGCCAGCCCGTGGACGCGTGGCCGCTGCTGGGGCGGATCACCGCGCCCACGCTGATCGTGCGCGGCGGCCTCTCCCCCGTCCTCACTGCCGAGATGGCCGACCGCCTGCGCGCGAGCGTCCCGCGCTCAACGCTGGTGACGATCCCGCAGGCCTACCACCACCTCACCCTCGACCGCCCCACCCAATTCACCGCGGCCCTCGACAACTTCCTCACCACGCTTTGATCGGCCGCTTTCGAGCGCCGGCTTCCCCGGCGCAATCCTGTCCTAGGGGGAGGCAGGAAGGAGCAGTGCCGAAGGCGCTGCGACGACCGCCGGAAGGGGGACGAAGTCCCCCTCCGGGTCGACGAAGTCCCCCTCCGGGCTAGGGATAAATTTGCCGGTACGCGAAGCGGGCGCGCTCGCCGCTGCCGCCGAAGCGCGCGTCGTAGTCCTTCGTCATCGCGCGCAGCGTGTCGGAGCGGACGAACGCCTGCAGCGAGGCTTCGGAGTCGAACTCGTAGCAGACCATGTACTGCCACGGCTCGTCACCGGCGTGCGCGCTCTCGAGCGGCAGCGCCGCATAGCGCGTCATGCCGAGACAGCCCGGGACGCGCTCGATCTCCGCCGCGCGCACGCTGTCGTACCACTCGTTGAACGCGGCCTCCCGCTCCGGGGCGATCGTGGCCTTCACGACGAAGACCGCGGGACGCAGCGTCACGAAAGCTTCTCGAGGCGGACGGCGCAGACCTTGTACTCCGGGATCTTCGACGCGGGATCGGCGGCGGAGTTCGTCAGGAAATTGGCGGCCGAGTCGGCCAGCTTCACGAACGGCACGAAGATGGCGCCGGCGCGGACGGCCTCGGTCACCCGCGCGTAGCCCGTCAGGTCGCCGCGCCGCGAGGTCACGCGCAACCGGGCGCCGGTGTCCACGCCGAGCTGTCGCGCGTCGCTCGGATGGATCGCGATCTCCAGCCGCGGCGCCAGCTCGAGCAAGCCCTGCACGCGGCGGGTGAGCGTTCCGCCGTGCCAGTGATAGAGGAGGCGCCCGGTGTTGAGCACGAACGGGTAGTCGGCGTCGGGCAGCTCGGCCGCTTCCTCGATCTGGCGGGCGGGGATGAAGCGGGCCCGCCCGCGCGGGAACGTCTCTCCATATAGATAGCGCGTGCCGGGGTGATCGGGCGTCGGGCAGGGCCACTGGATGCCGCCCTCGCGGTCCAGGCGCGCGTGCGAGAGGCCGGCCAGGAAGGGGGTGAGGCGCGCCATCTCGTCGAAGATCGCCGCGGGGCCTTCGTAGTCGAACTGGCCGCCGACGTTCAGGCCGATGCGCCGCGCGACGCGCTTGGCCAGCTCCGCGGTGATCCACCAGTCGGGCCGGGCCTGGCCCGGCGGGTCCAGCACCGTGCGCACGCGCTGCACGCGGCGCTCGGAGTTGGTGAACGTGCCTTCCTTCTCCGCGAAGGCAGCGGCCGGCAGGAACACGTGGGCATGATCCGCGGTCTCGTGCAGGAAGAGATCCTGCACGACGAGGAACTCGAGCTGGCCGAAGGCCTTCTCGGCGTGGTGCAGATCGGGCTCGGACAGCAGCGGGTTCTCGCCCACCACGTACATCGCGCGAGTGGCGCCGGTGAGGCAGCCCTCGACCATCTCCGTGACGACGCGTCCACCCTGGCCGGGCGGCCGCACGCCCCAGGCCTGCTCGAAGCGCGCGAGCGTCTCCGGCACGTAGTGCGCATAGCCCGGCAGGTTGGTCGGGATGCAGCCGGCGTCGCCGCAGCCCTGCACGTTGTTCTGCCCGCGCAGGGGCGAGATGCCGGAGCCGGGACGGCCGAGCTGCCCCGCGACGAGCGAGAGATTCAGCAGCGAGTGCGCGTTGTGGATGCCGTTGACGTGCTGGGTGACGCCCATGCCCCAGATCAGGCACGACCCCGAGAACGGAGGCTGCGCGTACCAGCGCGCGGCCTGCGCGATGTCGCGCGCGGGAACGCCGGTGACGCGCTCGGCGTACGCCAGCGTGTACGGCTCGAGCGAGCCGCGCCAGGCGTGGAACCCGTCCGTGCGCGCGCGGACGAAGGCGTCGTCGTGCAGGCCCTCGTCGAGGATCACGCGGGCCATCGCGTTGAAGAGCGCCACGTCAGTGCCCGGCCGCTGGCGGATCCACAGATCGGCCTGGTCGCACAGCTCCACCCGCTTGGGGTTGACCACGATCAGCCGCGCGCCGCCGCTTACCGCGCGGCGGAAGCGGACGGCGATGACCGGATGGTTCGACGAGGCGTCGGCGCCCACGACCATGAGGCAGCCCGCCTCCTCGTAATCCACGTACGAGTTCGACGTGGCGCCCGAGCCCATCGAGGCCAGCATCGCCTCGACCGACGGCGAGTGGCACAGGCGCGTGCAGTGGTCGATGTCGTTGGTGGACATCACCACCCGCGCGAACTTCTGCACGAGGTAGCCGTCCTCGTTGGTGGCCTTCGCGCTGGCCAGCGCGCCGAAGGCGCCGCGATGCCGCGCGAGCCCGTCGGCGGCCGTGTCGAGCGCCTCGTCCCAGCCGACCTCGACCCAGCGCGCTTCACGCTTGACCAGCGGCGTCGTCACCCGGTCTCTCGCGTGGACGAAGCCGGTGGCGAAGCGGCCCTTGACGCACAGCATGCCGAGGCTCGACTTGTTGGACGGAGCGTCGTCGGCCATGAGGGCCAGGCGACCGCCCTCGGTGACGCGGGCCTCGATCCCGCAGCCGACGCCGCAGTAGGGGCACGTCGTCGGCACCGTCCTCGAGATCGTGGCCGCCGGCTCCTTCGGCCGCAGCGCGCCGGTCGGGCACGTGGCCACGCACTGTCCGCACGACGTGCAGACGCTGTCGGCCATGGCGCCGTCGCCGAAGACGCCGACCTTCGTCGCGTGGCTGCGGCCCAGCAGCGAGATGGCGCCGATCTGCTGCACGTCGCCGCAGGCCACGGCGCAGCGGCCGCAGAGGATGCACGCCTCGCGGTCGAGCAGGAAGAACGACTTGCTATCGTCGACGTGGAAGCGGTGGAGCGGCGCCACCGAGGGTTCCGGCCGGCCATGGCGGGCGGCGGCGATACCGAGCTGCCCGAAGCCGTCGCGCTCGGCGTGCGGCGTCAGCATCGCGAGCGTCAGGTCGAGCACGGTCGAGCGGACGCGCACGGCCTCCGGATGCTCGGTCGACACCACCATGCCGTCGCGGGCGGGCAGGTGACACGCGGCCGGCGTGCCCCGCATGCCCTCGACGTGCACCAGGCAGGTGCGGCAGGCGCCGAGCGGGGCGCGATCGGGATCCTTGCAGAGCTGCGGCAGCGGCAGGCCGAGACGGTTGACGCCGTCGAGGACCGTCGCGCCCGCGGTGAGCTCCACCGCACGGCCATCGATCGTGAGCTTCACCACCTCATGATAGTCCAAACTCGCGCGGAAACTCCGTCATGCCGGACAGCACCGACAGCGGCGCGGCCTGGCCGAGCCCGCACAGCGACGCGAGCTGGATCGCCTCGCTCAGCTCCTTCACCCGGTCGATGTCGAGCGGCCGGTCCAGCATCGTCAGCAGACGGGTGGTGCCCTCGCGACACGGTGTGCACTTGCCGCAGGACTCGCGCGCATTGAAGGCCAGCAGCGTGCGCACGGCGGTGCGCACCGGCAGCGAATCGTCGAGGGCCACGACGCCGCCGGTGCCGGGGTTCACCGGCCCGCGCGGGATCAGCGGCTCGCCGAACTGCCGCGGCGCCACGACGCTGCCCGAGGGACCACCGACGACCGCGGCCGTGATCGGCCGGCCGGTCGACGAACCGCCGCCGATCTCGTCGATGAGCGTGCGCAGGGTCACGCCCACTTCCATCTCGACGACGCCGGGCCGCCGGAGATGGCCGGAGAGGCCGAAGAGCTTGGTGCCGCGGCCACCGCCGAGGCCGGCGAACCAGGCGCCGCCCCGCTCGACGATCGACGGCACCGCGAACAGCGTCTCGACGTTGTTGATGACGGTGGGCTTGCCGTACACGCCCGACTCCACGGGAAACGGCGGGCGCGTGCGCGGCATGGCGCGCTGGCCCTCGATCGACTCCAGCAGCGCGGTCTCCTCGCCCAGCACGAAGCCGCCGGCGCCGCGGCGGATCTCGACGGCCAGCGAGAAGTCCGAGCCGAGGATGCGCTCGCCGACGAGGCCCCACGCGTGGGCCTGGGCGAGCGCCACCGCCATGCGCTCGGCCGAGAGGTCGGCCTCGCCGTGGATATAGAGGATGGCGCGGCCGGCGCCGATGGCGAAGGCGGCCAGCAGGACGGCTTCGAGCAGCCGGTGCGGATCGCCTTCCATGAGATGGCGGTCCTTGAAGATGCCGGGCTCGCCCTCCTCGGCATTGACCACGAGGAACTTCGGCGCACCGGCGGCGGCGCGGCACGCCGCCCACTTCACCGCGGTCTGGAAGTAGGCGCCGCCGCGTCCGGCCAGTCCCGACGCGCGGACTTCCTCGATCACCTGCTCGGGCCTGCCGTCCTCGAGCGCGCGTGCGAAGGCGCCGTAGGCGCCATGGCGGAGCGCGTCGGCGACGTCGTACGGATCGGCCATCCCGCAGCGCTCGAGCAGCACGCGACGCTGGGGCGCCATGAACTGCTCGCCCGCGGCGACCTGGCGCTCGGCGATGCCGGCGGCGAGCGCGTTGAGCAGGCGCGGCACGCCCTCGACGCTGATGGGCCCCGTCGTCAGCCGGGGCTTGCCGTCGCGCAGCACCTCCACCACGGGCTGCGCCCAGCACATGCCATTGCAGCCGGCGGCGACGACGCGAAAGGGTAGGCCGCGCCGCTCCGTCTCGGCGCCGAGCGCGTCGAACGTGTCGGCGGCGCCCACCGCCAACCCGCACGTGCCGAGCCCCACGGCCAGGCGCGCGCCGGTGCGCCGCCGCTCGGCCTCGCGCTTCAGCGCGGTGAAGCGCGCGCCCGGCGAGCCGGCGGTGGGCAGCGCGGCCGGCGGCCCTCCGCGGCCGGTGGACGGCTGCGTACGCAGCGCCGTCGTGTGCGTCAGCAGCCCCTCGACGTCGTTCGGCGTGAGGCGACCGCGATAGTGGTGATCGACCTGCGCGACGGGCGCGCTGCCGCAGGCGAACGCGCAGTCGAGCGCCTCCAGCGTGACGCCCTGGTCGCCGGTCGTCTCGCCCGCCTCGACGCCCAGCCTCCGCTCGCAGGCCGCGAGGATCTCACCGCCGCCGCGCGCGAGGCAGGCGACCCCGGTGCACACGCGCACGACGCGACGGCCGGGCTCGGCCAGGCGGAATTCTGGATAGTGGCTGGCCACGCCCCACACCTCGCTCTTCGGCACGCGCAGGTGGGCGGCGACGGCCTCGAGCGACGCGGGCGACAGCCAGCGCTCGGCGTGCTGAAGGGCGTGCAGCGCGGGCAGGAGCCACGTCCGCTCGCGGGGAAACTGCGCCAGCGCGTCGGCGAGCGTCATTCGCGAATGCTACCACGCGCGCCGGCGGCCGCCGGCGCGCGTGGTCGTCCGCGCGGCTTCAGCGGCCGAGCGAGTCGATGAACGTCTTGAGCGCCGGGCCCCACTTGGCCCACTCGGGGCCGCTCGCGGAGTGGCCGAACTCGGTGTCGATCTCCACGTACTGCGCGTCCACGCCGGCCTTGGCGAGGCCCTCCATCACCTCGGGCGCGATCGAGGGCGGGAAGAGCTTGTCGGTGCGCGAGAGCACGTAGAGGACGCGCGCGCGGATCTTCCCGAAGTCGCCGGTGGTGTCGTAGCTCTGCAGCGCCTTGCGCAGCGTCACCATCGAGTTGGGATCGAACTCGCGCGCCCAGGCCTCCGCCATCTGGCGCAGGCGCGCCTGGCGCTCGGCCTCGTCGGGAATCCGCACGGCCAGGACCTCGTTCTGGCCGTAGCGCAGCAGCGTCTCGTAGCGGAGGGCCGCCATGGTCTTCGGGATGCCGCCGCGGTCGTAGTGCCAGCCACCGTTCCAGCCGGGATCGGTGGCGAAGCGGTCGATCAGCGACTGCGCGGCGTCGGTCGCGGCGCGCATCCTGGGCGCCGTGACCACGGGCACGATGCCGTACATGAAGTCCGGATAGGTCACCGCCCACTGGAAGGCCTGGAAGCCGCCGTACGACGGCCCCGCGACGGCCACGAGGTGGTTGACGTTGAGCGCGGCGAGCAGGAGCTTCTGCGCGCGCACGATGTCGCGCACCGTGATGTCGGGGAAGTCCGGCCCGTACGGCTTGCCGGTGGCCGGATTCGGCGAGGCCGGCGCCGTCGAGCCGTACGACGAGCCCAGCATGTTGGACGACACCACGAAAAAGCGCGTGGTATCGATCGCCTTGCCGGGGCCGATGAGCCCGTCCCAGGAGCCGGCCGTCGGATCGGACGGCGAGTATTTACCGGCCGCGTGCTGGCTCGACGTGAAGCCGTGCGTGACGAGGATCGCGTTGCGCCCGTCCGGCGCCAGCCGCCCGTACGTCTCGTAGGCCAGCGACATCTCCGGCAGCACGCGGCCGCTGTCCAGCTTGAAGCCGTAGGCGGTGAAGGTGCGCTTGACGACGTTGTCGAGCGGGCTGCTGTCGCCCGCCACCGAGGCGGCGCCCTGATTGGTCGGCGCGGCGGTGGTGCAAGCGGCGAGGGTCAGCGTGGGCGCGAGGAGCATGGCGAGCGTGCGTAGCATGGCGGCCTCCTGTGGGCCGGTAGCGTACCCCTACGCGCGCCCGATGTGGAGCGCGATCGTCCCGAGGGCGAAGCGCCGGTAGCAGACGTCGCGGAGGCCCGCCGCGGTCATGAGCCGCGCCAGCTCGGCCGGCGTGACGAACCGCTCGACCGATTGCGGCAGATACGTATAGGCCGCGCGGTCGCGCGCGACGGCGGCGCCGATCAACGGCACCAGCCGGTTGAAGTAGAGCCCGAAGATGGCGTCCCAGCCGGGCACGCCCGGGCGCGTGATCTCGAGGGCGGCGACGAGGCCGCCGGGCATGGTCACCCGGCGCATCTCGGCGAGGCCGGCCGGCAGGTCGGCGAGGTTGCGCAGCAGGAACGCGGACGTCACGCACGCGAACGCGCGCGCGCGAAAGGGCAGGGCCAGCGCGTCGGCGGCCAGCAGCGGCACCCGTCGCTCGCCGCGCGCGGCCAGCTTCGGCTGCGCCGCGCGCAGCATGGCCTCGGCGAAGTCGGCGCCCACCACGGTGCGGCGCGGCGCGGCGTGCCGGACCGCCAGCGCCAGGTCTCCGGTGCCGGTCGCGAGATCGAGCGCGGGGCCGTCGGGGGCGGCGGCGACGGCCTCGGCCGTGAGCCGGCGCCAGGCGTGATGGCGGCCGCCCGTCATCACGGAGTTCATGAGGTCGTAGCGCCCGGCGATGCGCGTGAACATCGCGCGCACGGACTCCGCCTTGCCGGGCGTGGGCTGACTCAGCGCCAGAGGCCGCCGACCACCGCCACCAGCACGAGGACCGCGATGTAGCCGTTGACGTTGAAGAAGGCCATGTCCAGCCGTGAGAGGTCGCCCGGCCGTACGAGCGAGTGTTCGTAGATCAGGAGTCCCACCACCACGAGCCAGCCGAGCCAGTAGACGACGCCAAGCGCCATCATCCCGCCGAGCGCGGCCAGCGCCACCGCCGTCAGCGCATGGTTGATGCGGGCCACCGCCAGCGCGGCCGGGATGCCGAAGCGCGCCGGCACGGAGTGCAGCCCCTGCGCGCGATCGACCTCGACGTCCTGGCAGGCGTAGATGATGTCGAAGCCGGCGATCCACACCGTGAGGGCGAACCACAGTACGAGCGCGGGCGGCTCGAACCGGCCGCGCACGGCGATCCAGCCGCCGGCGGCGGCGATGCCGTCGGTGAAGCCCAGGATCCAGTGCGAGGCCCAGGTGAAGCGCTTGGTGTACGAGTAGCCCACGAGGAAGACCAGCGCGAGCGGCGCCAGCGTGAGGCAAAGCGGGTTCAGCAGCGCGGCGGCCACGAACATCAGCGCGGCGCCGCCGGCGGCCAGGCCGCGCAGCTCGTTCACCCCCAGCGTGCCGCGCGGCAGGTGGCGCCCGGCCGTGCGGGGATTGCGGGCGTCGATCCAGCGATCGATCACGCGGTTGGCAGCCATCGCGCACGTGCGCGCGCCGATCATCGCGGCCGTCACCCACAGCACCGTCCAGCCGCCGGGCGAGCCGCCGGCCGCCAGCACCATGGCGATGTAGGCGAAGGGCAGCGCGAAGACCGTGTGCTCGAACTTGACGGCGTCCAGCAGGTGGCGCAGCTTGCTCAGAGCCCGTAGTCCTTCCAGCGCCGGGTGACGCGCTCGCGGATCTCCTCGCTCATGCGGATCTCGTCGGGCCAGGGCTGCGTGACGTCGTCGAGCGGGCCCTTCTCGGTCGCGTCCACCCCGAGCTTGCCGCCGAACTTGTGGCGCAGCGCCGCGTGGTCGAGATCGTCCATTGGGCCTTCGAGGATCACCAGGTCGCGCCGGGGGTCGATGTTGCCCGTGGCGCGCCAGGCCACTTCCGACAGGTCGTGCACGTTGACGTGCTCGCTCACGACGACGATCGTCTTGGCCAGCATCATGAGCCCCATGCCCCACAGCGCCTGCATCACCTTGCGCGCGTGGCCGGGATAGCGCTTGCGGATGGAGACGATCACGAGGTTGTGGAAGACGCCCTCGGCCGGCATGTTCACGTCGACGATCTCCGGCAGCATCAGCCGCATGATCGGCAGGAAGATGCGCTCGGTGGCCTTCCCGAGCCAGTAGTCTTCCTGCGGCGGGCGCCCCACGATCGTCGTGGGGTAGATCGGGCGCGCGCGGCGCGTGACCGCCGTGAGGTGGAACACGGGATAGTCGCGGGCCAGCGAGTAATACCCGGTGTGATCGCCGAAGGGGCCCTCGCGCCGCTGCTCGGCGGGATCGACCCAGCCCTCCAGCACGATCTCCGCCTGCGCGGGCACCTCGAGGTCGTTCGTGCGGCAGCGCACCATCTCCACGCCGCGGCCGCGCAGCCAGCCGGCGAACATGATCTCGTCGAGCCCGGGCGGCAGCGGGGCCGAGGCCGCGTAGATGACGGCGGGATCGCCACCGAGGGCGATGGCCACCGGCATCCGGGCGGTCGCCCGATGCTGATGCTCGGCGCCGCCCTTGTGGGTCTGCCAGTGCATGCCGAGCGTCCGGTCGTCGAACACTTGCAGACGGTACATCCCGACGTTGCGCGCGCCGGTGGTGGGATCGCGGGTGAACACGGCGGGCAGCGTGATGTAGCGCCCGCCGTCGTCGGGCCAGCACGTCAAGACGGGCAGCCCGGCCAGCGAGGGCGCGGCAGTCTCGACGACCTCCTGGCAGGGCGCCTGGGCGACGCTGCGCGGCGCCGCGCGCGCGACGTCGATCAGGCTGCCGAGCTTGCGGAGCTTGTCGGCGAAGCCGCCCGGCATGCGCGCATCGACGAGCTTGGCCACGCGCTCGCCCAGCTCGTCCAGGCGCGTGACGCCGAGCGCCAGCGCCATGCGGTCCTCGGCGCCGAAGGCGTTGACCAGCACCGGCATGTCGAAGCCGGCCACGCGCTCGAAGAGCAGCGCCACGTTGCCGGCACCCCGCGTCTTCGACACGCGATCGACGATCTCGGTGATCTCGAGGTCGCGCGAGACCTCCGCGGTGACGCGGCGCAGGCGGCCGCGCTGCTCCAGGTGCGCGACGAAGTCGCGCAGGTCGGTGAACGCCAACGTCCTATTCCTGGTAGAAGACTTTCACGAGCCAGCCGGCCAGGACGGGGAAGGCCAGGCTGGGTACCACATGGAGGCGCCGGGATCCTTCACATAGGCGAGGACGGCGAGCACGACGGCCACCACTGCCAGCACGAACGTGGTGGAGACGACGTCGGGCCGCATCGCGCGGCCATTATTGCACGGCGAGGAAGAATCAGGCGGAGGCGGCCAGGTCGGGGTGCTGGAGCCACTCCAGGATGCGCGCCCATTCGACCGGCTTTGTAAATACGACTTCGGCGCCCGCCTGGCGCGCGCGGCTCAAGTAGGGCTCGCCGTACCCCGTCACGACCACGACGCGCGTGCGCCGCCGCGCCCCCGCCAGGATCTGGCGGATCAGCACATCGCCGGGAATATCGGGCAGCCCGAGATCGCTCAGCACCACGTCGAAATCGCGACGATTAGCGAGCTCCGCCGCCTCCCGGCCGCTGGCCGCCGCCGCCACGTCGGCACCCTCCACGCGCAGCAGCACGGTGAACACCTCACGGATGTCCGGGGCGTCCTCGACCAGGAGAATCCGCATGCCTTGGAGACTCATCAGCAAGACTCGTCCGTGCATATTCAAGCAATGGCAATGCCACTGGGGGGAACAGGGTGGCAATTGTTATACTCGTCAAACTCGTGGACCGCTTCGGCCTCAGCCTGATCGACGGTCTCGACGACGCGGTGGTCGTCACCGACGGCCGCCTCACCGTCATTGCCTGGAATCCCGCCATGGAGCAGCTCACCGGCGTTCGGCGCGCCGACGCCGTGGGCCGCCCCGCCGAGAGCATGCTGCACTTCATGCGCGAGGCGGGGCTCGACGCCCTGCTGGCCCGCGCGCGCGGCGGTGAGCCCGCGCTGATCGAGACGCGCTGCACGCTGGCCGGCCGGCAGGCGTGGCTGGAGGCGCGCTACTTCCCGTGGCGCGACGAGACCGGGCAGGTGGCCGGCGTCATCGGCTTGCACACCGACGTGACCGAGCGGAGGCGCCGCGCGATGTTCGTGCGCGCCGTGGAAGCGGTCGGCCAGTCGCTGGCCTCCTCGCTCGACCTCAACGAGGTGCTCGACACGATCGTCGAGAAGGCGCTGGAGGTGATGGGCGCCGAGTCCGCGCTGGTCGTGTCCTGGGACGGCGCCGCGTCGTCGTTCACGGTGATGCGCGCGGCGGGCCGGCTGAGCGGCGAGTACTCCGACGCCGGCTTCATCCCCGTCGGCGGCGGCCCCATCAGCCGCGCCGTCCTGCAGGGACGCACGATCTCCACGCCCAACATGCTGGAGGACCCGGAGACGTGGCTGTCGCCCGAGCGCCGCGCGCAGGTGGAGCGCGAGGGCTTCAAGGCCGTCGCCGCGGCGCCGCTGCGCTCACAGGGCCGCGTGCACGGCGCGCTCGTCGTCCACTACTGGACGGTGCGCACGTTCGCCGAGGAGGACACGTCCGCGTTGCGCTGGCTGGCCGAGCAGGCCGCGCTGGCCATCGAGAACGCGCGCGTCTTCGCCGACGCCACCCGCCGCGCCGAGCGGCTGCGTGAGCTGGCCGAGGTGGAGCAGCTCGTCAGCGAGTCGCTGGTGGTCGACGACGTCCTGCGCCGCATCGCCTCCGCCACCGCGCGCCTGCTGAACGCGCCGTCCGTGCAGCTGTGGACGGCGGACTCTGCCGAGCGCGTGCTGCGCCTGCAGGCCTCCTACGCCGAGCCCGGCAGCTCCGACGTGCGCATGCACCGCACGGTGGCCTTCGGCGAGGGCGTCTCCGGCCGCGTGGCCGAGGCCAAGTCGCCGATCTACGTGGACGACGTCACCCACGACGCCCGCGCGCTCTCGGGCGACTGGGCGCGCGAGAGCGGCATCCACAAGATGCTCTCGGTGCCGATCGTGGCGGGCGACGACCTGCTGGGCGTGCTGGCCGTGCGCTCTCGCAGCGCCGAGCTGGCCAGCGAGGAGAACCGCGCGCTGGTCGTCTCGCTGGCCGCGCGCGCGGCCGTGGCCCTGCAGAACGCGCGCTCGTACGCGGACGCCGTGCGCCGCGCCGGTCGCCTGCGCGACCTGGTGGCCGTGAGCCGCTCGATCAGCGCCTCGCTCGACGCGCGCGACGTCATGCAGCGCATCGCCAACGCCGCCGCCGCCATGCGGCCGGGCGCGATGGCGGCCGTGAACGTCTTCGACGACACGCGCGAGCGCCTGCGGGCGGCGGCGATCTCCACGCCGGAGTACGAGGAGCTGCCGCTCGAGCGCGCCGCCACCGCCGGGCTGCCCGGCCTCGTCGTCGAGCAGCACCAGCCGGTGCTGGTGCCCCAGCCGATCCAGCACCCGCGCACGCTGGCCCGGGCCTGGTGGGAGCGCCGCCCGCGCGCGGCGTACTATGGCGTGCCGATCGACGTGGGCGACACGTTCGTGGGGGTGCTCGACTACATTGTTCCCGACGGCCTGCCCGATCCCGAGGAGCAGGAGGCCATGCGCCTGCTGGCCGCGCAGGCCGGCGTGGCCCTGCGCAACGCGCATCTCTACCAGGCCGAGCGCGTCCAGGCCGAGCGCGTGCGCGCGCTGGCCGCCGTGAACCAGCGCATCTCCAGCTCGCTCGAGCTGGACGAGCTGCTGCGGGCGATCTCGGAGTCGGCCGCGCAGCTCACCGGCGTCACCTTCGGCTCCTTCTGGCTGGCCGACGAGCCGATGCGCACGCTGACGTTCGTGGGCGGCTCGAACGCCGAGATGGCCGACGATTTTCCGCTGCGCGCCCTGTCCTACGACGAGGGCGGCTGCGGGTGGGTGGCGCGCCACCGCAAGACGCTGGTGGTGGACGACGTGCACACGGACTCGCGCGTGGCCAGCCCGCAGTGGGGCACGCGCTGGGGCCTGCGCTCCTTCGTCGCCTATCCCGTCATCGCCGGCGACCAGCTCGTGGCCGTGCTGTCGCTGAGCCACACGGGGCCCGTGCGCTTCTCGCCCGACACGGCCGAGGTGATCGAGATGTTCATCGGCCAGGCCTCCGTCGCGATCCAGAACGCGCAGCTCTATCGCGAGGCGCAGCGCCGGCGCGACGTGGCCGAGGTGCTGGCACGCCTGGGCCGCGAGCTGGCCGGCACGCTGGAGGTCGATCGCATCGCCGCGCTGGTGGCCCGCGGCCTCACCGAGCTCGTCACCGTCCACGGCGCGGCCGTGTTCCGCTACGAGCCGGAGGACGGCAGCCTGCACGAGATCGCCGCCTATGGGCCGGCCGCCTCCATCATCAAGGGCGTCGTGCTGCCGCCGGGGCAGGGGGCCACCGGCCGCGCGGTGGCCGAGCGCAAGGTGGTGACGACCTCCGACGTCCTCGGCGAGCCGCGCATCGACCTGCCCGCCGAGGTGCGCGCGCGCCTGGCCAGCGAGGACCTGCGCGCGCTCGTGGCCATTCCGCTGCTCACCCACGAGCGCATCATCGGCGCGCTCGCCGTGAGCGACCGCACCGGCCGCGAGTTCACGCCCGACGAGCTGCAGACGCTGCAGGCCTTCGCCGACCAGGCCGCGCTGGCCTTCGAGAACGCGCGCCTCTACGCCACCGCCCAGGACAGCCTCACGCGCCTGCGCGACACGCAGGCGCAGCTTGTGCAGGCCGCGAAGATGTCCGCACTGGGCCAGCTCGTCTCCGGCGTCGCGCACGAGCTGAACAACCCGCTCAGCGTCATCATCGGCTACGGCCAGCTCCTGCTCAGCCGCGACGTGCCGTCGGGGATGCGCCGTCCGGTGGAGCTGATGGTGGCGCAGGGCGATCGCATGGCGAAGATCGTGCGCAACCTGCTCTTCTTCGCCCGCCAGCGCCCGCCCGAGCGCGCCGCCGTCAAGCTCAACGCGGTCATCGAGCAGACGCTGAGCCTGCGCACGAACCAGCTCTCGCTGTCGGGCATCACGGTGGACACGGAATTCACGCCGGAGCTGCCCGAGATCACGGGCGATGCCCAGCAGCTCGAGCAGGTTTTCCTGAACCTGCTGCTCAACGCCGAGCAGGCGATCCTCGAGGTCAAGCCCCAGGGCCGCATCCTCGTGCGCACCCGCCTGCAGCCCGACGGCCAGGCGATCTACGCCGACGTGGTGGACGACGGCCCCGGCATCGCGGCCGACGCGCTGCCGCGCGTGTTCGAGCCGTTCTTCACGACGAAGATCGTGGGCAGCGGCACCGGCCTCGGGCTCAGCGTGTCGTACGGTATCATCGAGGAGCACGGCGGCCAGCTGAGCGTGCAGAGCCGCCCCGGCGAGACGATCTTCACCATCGAGCTGCCCGTCACGCGCGTGCCGGAGGCGGTGGTGGCGCCGATGCCCCGGCGCCTGGCGCCGAGCGGCAAGGGCCGCGTGGCGCTGGTGGTGGAGGACGAGCCGAGCGTGCTCGACCTGGTGGTGACGCTGCTCAGCCAGCAAGGCTGGCGCGTGGACATGGCCTCGGGCGGCCGCACCGGGCTCGAATGCGTGGAGCGCCGCGCGTACGATCTGATCATCTCGGACATCCGCATGCCCGACGGGGACGGCCAGGAGTTCTATCACAACGTGCTGGCGCGCAAGCCCGCCCTGGCCAAGCGCTTCATCTTCATCACGGGCGACACCGCCAACCCCGACGGCTGGCGCTTCCTGGAGGACACCGGCGTGCCGGTCATCGAGAAGCCGTTCCCGCCGGCGACGTTCGAGGACGCCGTGGCCCGCGTGCTGGCCGCCGCGATGGCCGCGTCGTGACGCGCGCGGACCTGGTGGAAGTGCTCGCCTTCGCCTCCGGCAGCTCGAAGGCCGCCGCCGAGCGCGCGCTGAACGCGTTCCTGGCCGGCGTCCGCGACGGCCTGCGCAACGGCGGCAGCACGACCATCAGCGGGTTCGGCACCTTCGTCGTCGCCAGGCGCGCCCCGCGCAACGGCACCAATCCGCGCACCGGCCGCGGCATCCGCATCCCCGCCGCGCGCGTGCCGCGCTTCCGCCCGAGCCGCGGGCTGCGGGCCGCGCTGCGCTAAGCCTTTCCCCCCCGCGCCGCGTCAGGTATGCTGTAGCTCGCTGTCGCCCAGTGAGCTGCGTTTGGGGGATCGTCTAGGGGTAGGACGCCAGGT
>QHRW01000199.1 GCA_003220265.1 Candidatus Rokuibacteriota bacterium
CACCGGCAAGACGTGGACGGGCGCGCGGATCGTCGTGGATCTCATCCGCCGTGGCCGGCGTGTCGGCGTCGCGGCCACGAGCCACAAGGCGATCCACAACCTGCTCGACGAAGTCGGCCGGGCCGCTCGCGAAGAAGGTGTGCCGGTCCGCGGCCTCAAGAAATGCAGCGCCGGCAACACCGAGACGGAGTACCGGCACGACTGGGTCGCCGACGTCGATGACACCAGCGAGCTGGTCGAGCGGGCTCGCCACGCCCAGCTCCTGGCCGGTACCTCGTGGCTGTTCGCTCACGAGGACCTGGACGGCGGCGCCCTCGTCGACACGCTCGTCATCGACGAGGCCGGGCAGGTGTCCCTCGCCGACGCCCTGGCGATGGGCACCGCCGCGCGCAACCTGATCCTGCTCGGCGATCCGTCGCAGCTCGCCCAGGTCTCCCAGGGGACTCATCCGGAGGGTGTCGGCGCCTCCGTGCTCGAGCACCTGCTCGGCGAGCATCTGACGGTGCCGGAGGACTTTGGGATCTTCCTCGACCGCACGCGGCGCATGCATCCGGACGTCTGCCGGTTCGTCTCCGAGATCGTGTACGACAACCGGCTCGTCGGCCTCCCGAGCCTCGCGGCCCAGAAGACCGCGCTCGGCACCGGACTGCGCTTCCTGCCCGTCGAGCACGCCGGCAACGTGGCCGCCGCGCCCGAGGAAGCCGAGCGCGTGGCGCGCGAGATCAGGGCCATGCTGGGCGGCTCGTGGACCAACCGCGACGGCGAGACGCGTCCCTTGACCGAGACCGACTTCATGGTAGTTGCGCCGTACAACATGCAGGTGCGCTTGCTTCGCCGCACTCTGCAGGGCGCCGGGCTGGGCGACGTTCCCGTGGGCACTGTCGACAAGTTCCAGGGGCGAGAGGCGCC
>QHRW01000087.1 GCA_003220265.1 Candidatus Rokuibacteriota bacterium
CGAGGAGTACGGCGACATCGAGTGGCGCGTGTCGCAGGCGCGCGCCGGCCGGCTGGAGTTCCTGGGCGGCAAGCCGGAGCTGCTCCGCCTCGGCCACTTCGACGACGTCGATCTGTCGATGATGATCCACATGACGTCGCGCACGGAGGACGGCAAGACCGGCGTGCCCGTCTCCAACAACGGCTGCATCGTGAAGACGGTGCGCTACATCGGCCGCGCCTCCCACGCCGGCGGCGCGCCCCATCAGGGCATCAACGCCCTCTACGCGGCGCAGATCGGGCTGGCGGCCATCAACGCGATCCGCGAAACGTTCCGCGACGAGGACACGATCCGCGTGCACCCGATCATCACGCACGGCGGCTCGCAGGTGAACGTCATTCCGGGCGAGGTGCGCCTCGAGACCTACGTGCGCGGCCGCACGGTGGACGCCATCCTCGACGCCAACAAGAAAGTCGATCGCGCGTTCAAGGCCGGCACGCTGGCGCTGGGCGCCAAGGTGGAGATCGAGACGCTGCCCGGCTACATGCCGATGACGTGCGACGACACGATGGCCAAGATGTACCGCGAGAACGCCGCCGCGCTCGTGGGCGCCGACAACTTCCGCCAGATCGGCCACCGCACGGGCTCGACGGACATGGGCGATCTCAGCATGGTGATGCCCGTGCTCCATCCCTACATGGGCGGCGCCACCGGCTCCGGCCACGGCGCGGACTACCAGATCGTCGACCAGTCGCTCGCGTACCTCGGCACCGCCAAGGGCCTGGCCGGCATGGTCATCGACCTGCTCGCCGAGGGCGCCAGCGGCGCCCGCGACGTGCTGAAAAACGCCAAGCCCCCGATGACGCGCGAACAGTATTTGGCCTTCCAGCGCGGGATCGGCAAGCGCGAGACGTACGAGGGATGACGTGTGCCCGTCGGTTATTGACCGCCAGCCTGGCGGTCGCGCTCTCGATGGAGATGGCCGCCGGCGCGCAGCCGGCGGTGTCGTGTCCGCCGGATACGCGTCTTGCCGTCGAGCCGCTCGACGATGGCGGGTGGCAGGGCTGTGTTCGGGTGGCCGATGGGCGCCCCCACGGTCCGACACTCGCCTCGTACACGGGAGGCCGCAAGCGCATCCAAGGCCAGTACCGCGACGGCGCGCCTGTCGGACACTGGCTGGGCTGGCACCGCAACGGTGGCCCGGCCGGGGAGGCGGACTTTCAGGCCGGGCAACTCCACCGACTGGTCGGCTGGGACGAGCGCGGCACGCTCGTGTTCGACTTAGATCTCAAGGCCGGCCGCCTGGCGGAGTTCGACGGCCGCGGTCGCCGGCGCCTCCTGGTCGAAAACATGAACGGGGTTCCGACCAAGAAACACTGGGACGAGACGGGGGCTCTCATCAGCGACGAATCCGACCGGCCAGAATCCATGGCCGCGCCCGAATTCGTGCAGATGATGCTCGTGATCGCCGGATTAGTAGGGCCGCTAGGGTAGCGGCTGGCGTTCGCCCGCATTGAACGACGAGCGCCGGCGTCGCACCGGCGCGCATCGCACCTCTCTAGTTAGCTTTCGGGAAGGACTGCACCGCGAGCTCGCCGATCTTCTGGCTCATCAGCGAGCCCTTCTACGAGCTGGATTCCAGCACAAGACAGGCGAGGATCTTTGATCGAACGGGAGGTGAGTTCCCCGCGGAAGGCTTCAGGGGCCGGCACCCGCCGTTGGTGCAGCACATCCTGACGCTCACGTTCTTTCTCCAGAAGGTCTGCCCGTGATGCGGACGCCCCGGCCCGATCGGCCGGGGCGTCCTCCGACTCATTTCGCGAGCGCGGCCCTGGCGTGCTTGAGCTCGGGCCGCTCGCTGTCGGCCTTGTCGCAGAGCGCCACCACCTTGGCGTAGAGCGCCTTCGCTTTCGCCGCATCGCCCGACAGCTCGGCGGCGCGCGCCGCCCCGTAGAGCCCATTGAAGCGGCCCGGCTCGCGTGCCGCGGATGCCTCGAACTCCACGAGCGCCTGCGCCGGCTGGTTGAGATCGAGCAGCATCTCGCCGAGCAACTCGCGCGCGGGCACGACGGGCGCCGGCGTCACCGGATGCTTCTCGGTGGAGTCCTCGACGTCTGCCGCCGCGCGCATAAGTTTCAGGGCTTCGTCGTTCTTGCCCTCGGCGCGCGCGGCCCACGCCGCCGCCGCTTGCTGCTGGATGTTGACCTGCTCGGCCCAATACGTCTGCTTGGCGGCGATCAGCGCGGTGCGATAGCCGTCGAGCTTCTGGACCTCGGCGCGCGCACGCGCGGCATCTCCGGTGCGGGCGGCGCCGATCGCGCGGGTGAATGCCGTGATCCCCTCGGCCCACGCGAAGCGGTCCCACGGGAACGGCTTGGACGCCGGGCTGAGCGCAGCCGCCTCGCCCCAGCGGTGCTGCTCGAGCGCCACGCGGGCCGGAATCGCGGCGTAGGCATAGGCGGCCACGAAGCTCTCCGGCTCGGCCCTTTGCATCGCGCTCAGCTCCTCCAGCACCGCCCGCGCCTGCTTGTCCTGGCCGATCTGCAGATGCGCGTAGACGACGTAGTCGAGCGCGTGCAGCGTCTGGTCCCACACGGTGTCCTTGCCGAGCCGCGTGTAGTAGGCCTTGCCGGCGTCGGCGGAGGCGCGATTGGAGTCGATCGACTCCTGCCAGAGCCCCAGGCGCGTGAAGATGTGGGCCGGCATGTGCTGCGCGTGCGGGACGGCCGGGGCGACCTTCGCGTAGCTCCGCGCCGCGGCCAGGCCGCGGGTGGCCAGCGGTGGATAGTCGTAGCTATGGATGAGGTAGTGGGCGATGCCGGGATGGTTGGGCTGCTCGGCCAGCACCTTCTCGAGGATCGCGGCCGCCTTGAGTTGGTTGGCGTATGTCTTGTCGGTCGGCGCCGCCGTCGCATTGAGCGCGAGGGCGTAGAACACGGCGGCCTCCCGGTCGTCCGGATAGCGGGCGAAGAGCTGCGCCATCGCCTTCTCGTAGGTCGTGGCCCGGGTGCGATGGTCGATCTTGTCCGAGTCCCGGTAGAAGCTCTCGATTGCGGCGAGGTAGTCCTTCTCGCGTGGCGTCGCCGTCAGCCCGCGGGCCTTCTCGAGGGCCGCCGAACCCTTCTGCAGCATCGCCGGGCTCGGGGGCGCCCAGAGCGGATAGTAGACGCTCATGGCGGTACCCCAGTAGCCCATCGCGCAGTTCGGATCGGTCGTGGTGATCGCGGTGAAGGCCTTCACCGCCTCCTCGTACCAGAACGAGTGCAGCAGCGCGACCGCGCGCTCGAAGTCGGCCTGGACGGCCGGCGCGCACGAGACTGGGAAGCGCACGCTGCCGACCTTTTCGCCGTCGTGAGCGGACGCGAGCGGAGCAACCGCGAGCAGCAGCACGGTGAACGCGAGCGCGAGATGGCGAGCCTTCATGACGTCATCCTCCTCTTCTTCAGCTGGGCTCGATGCCCCTTGCGTTTCAGTCGTTCACGTCGAGGCCGAGCGCCACGCGGCCCGCGTAACGCCGCTGGGCGGATCCGCGCAGCGCGTGATAGCGCGCACCCTGCACGTCGCGGAACAGCCGCTCCAGGCCAGCGCTGCGGAAGAACGCGGCGCCACCCGCGGCCTCCATCGCCAGCTCGGCGGTTCGCAGCACGGCTTGCCCGGCCAGCGTGCGGCCGATCATCACCTCGTTGGTGACGTCGGGGCCGACCCGGTCGCGGTTGGCGGCGGCGATCATCGAGCGCAGCGCCAGCCGGGCCGCCGTCAGCTCGGTGTCGAGCGCGCCGACGAGCTCCTGCGTGGCGAGATCGTCGCGCCGGCGCATGGCCTCGCGCACGGCAACGTCCCGGGCGGCCTCGGCCACGCCGACGTACACGGAGTAGACGATGGGCAGGGCCATGGCGGCGACGATGTGCCAGGGGTGCGACCAGCGGCCGGAGGGCCGGCGCACGCCAACCGCGGCGTCCGGCACGAACACGCCGTCGAGCGTCACGTCGTTCGAGCCGGTGGCGCGCATGCCCAGCGTGCGCCAGTTGTCGTGGATCTTCACGCCCGGCGCCTCGAACGGAATCATGAAGTGGAGCACGGTCGGCCCGTCGAGCGGATCCTCGTAGACCGCCATCGTCGAGAACAGGTCGGCGGCGGGCGCGCCGCTGGCGAAGATCTTCCGCGCGGTCACCCGGTAGCCGCCGTCCACCTTCTGGCGAGGATCAGCTCCTCGGCGGCGAGGCGGCGCAGGAAGCCGTCCACCGGCGCGCGGTCGTGGCGCCACCGCCAGACGGGGATCAGCACCTGGTGCGTGTGCATCGAGAACGCCAGCGCGGTGGACGAGCAGGCGTGCGCGAGCGTGCGCAGCACCTCGCACAGCTCGGCGTGCGAGGCGCCGCCGCCCCCGAGCTCAACGGGCACCGCGGCCGAGAACAGCCGCCGCCGGCGCAGCTCGGCGAAGTTCTCCGCGACGAACGTGTCATCGGCATCGTGGCCCGCGGCGCGGGCGGCGAAGGCCGGGAGCAGCTCCTCGGCCACCGCCAGCCAGTCGGTCCGCGAGGTCCGGTCGGTCGGGATGGTCTCAGTCGGCGTCATCGTTGCTGCCTCCTTCGGCTAAGCACAATCGCAGGACGCCCGGCTCGGCGAAAGACCAAAAAATGGACTTGCCCGGCCGCGGCCGGGTGCCTAGAGTCGGGGCCATGAAAGGCTATGGCCAGTTCTGCCCGGTCGCCGTCGCCTCGGAGATCTTCGCCGAGCGGTGGACGCCGCTGATCCTGCGCGAGCTGTTCTCGGGCTCCCACCGGTTCAACGAGATCCGGAGCGGGATGCCGTTGATCTCCCGCACGCTGCTCGGCCAGCGCCTGCGCGAGCTGGAGGACGCCGGCGTCGTCGAGAGCAGCCCGCTGCCGGCCGGCCGGGGCCGCGAGTACCGGCTGACCAAGGCCGGCGAGGAGTTCCGCGAGGTGGTAGAGCGCCTCGGCGCCTGGGGGCAGCGGCACGTCGGGCACCAGTTCGCGCCCAACAACCTCGACCCATCGCTGCTGATGTGGGCCATGCACCGGCGCATCGACGTCTCGCGCCTGCCCAAGCCGCGGGTCGTCGTCCGCTTCGAGTTCCGGGGCGTCCCCGCGCGCTGCATGCAGGTCCGCACGGCCTGGCTGGTGCTGGAGAAGTCGGGAAGCGACGTCTGCATGCGCGATCCCGGCTTCGAGGTGGACCTGGTGGTCCACGCGGACGTGGGCACCCTGGCCCGCGTCCACACCGGCCACGCGAGCTTCGCCGCCGGTGTGCGGGCCGGGGGGATCAAGGTCGAGGGCCCACGGGCCCTGGCGCAGGCGCTGCCCAGCTGGCTGCTGCACAGCCCGTTCGCCGACGTCCTGAAGCCGGCGCACGCCGGCTGAGCCGCCGGTGTACGGCAAGACGGGCGTCGAGTTCCCCCAGCGCATCGTCTGCCTGACCGCCGAGACGGCCGAGATCGCGTTCATGCTCGGCGCCGGCGAGCGCGTGGTCGGCGTGCCGGGCACCGCCCGCCGGCCGGAGGCCGTGCGCGAGCGGGCGCGCGTGGGCGGCTTCACGACCTTCCGCACCGACAAGATCCTCGCCCTCCAGCCCGACCTGGTGCTGGCCTTTTCGGACCTGCAGCGCGAGATCGTCGGCGAGCTGATCGGCGCCGGCATCGACGTGCTGTGCACCAACCAGCGCGCGTTCGACGAGGTGCTGCGCGCGATCCTCGTCATCGGCGGCGCGCTAGGGCTCGAGCCCGCCGCGCGCGCGCTGGTGGACGACATGCGCGACGAGGTCAAGCAGATCCGCGAGTATTCCGCCGGCTGGCCGGATCGCCCGCGCGTGTACTTCGAGGAGTGGATGGACCCGCTGATCGCGGGCATTCGCTGGGTGTCCGAGCTGATCGAGATCGCCGGCGGCCAGGACGTCTTCGCCGAGCTGCGCGAGCGCGGCCAGGCCAAGGACCGCATCGTCGGCGCCGACGAGGTGGCCCGGCGCGACCCCCAGATCATCCTCGCCTCGTGGTGCGGCAAGCCCGTGGACGCGGCCGCCATCGCGGCCCGTCCCGGATGGCAGCGCGTGAGCGCGGTGGCCTCCGGCCAGGTGCACGAGATCCCCGGCGAGGACGTGCTCTCACCCGGGCCGTCGCTGCTGCACGGGCTTCGACGTATCCACGAGATAATCCAGGCCTTTCAGACCGGCTGAGGGCTTCCTCCGCCCGGTACAATGAGGGGCACCGCAAAACTTTGGGACGCGGCCAGCCCCGCGTTAGGATTGGAGCCCTCCGACCCCATGGAAGATCGCGCTCACATCAGCCCCGACAAATTCTTTGCCGATCGGTTCAACGTCACGCCCTCCCTCATGGAGCGGCTCATCGGCAGCAATCTCGTCGGGCGTGTGGACGATGCCGACATCTACCTCGAGTACCGCGTCAACGAAGAGCTGGTGCTCGAGGAGAACGTGGTCAAGAAGGCCTCGCGCCACGTGAGCCAGGGCGCCGGCGTACGGGCGCTGTCGGAGACGCGCACCGGCTACGCCCACACCGACGACATCTCCATCGGCAACCTGGAGGAGGCCGCGCGCCAGGCGCGCGCCATCGCGGATCGCGCGAGCACCTCGGGGACGCTGGCGGTGGCCGGGCGCGGGCGGGCCCACGATCTCTACACGCTCAGCGAGCCGCCCCTCGTCACCGCGCTCGACCGCAAGCTGACACTGCTGCGCAAGCTGGACACGGCGGCGCGCGCGGCCGACCCGCGCGTGAGCCAGGTGATCGCCAGCCTGTCGAGCGAAGAGGTCGTCATGCTGATCGCGACGGCCTCCGGCTGGACGATCGGCGACGTGCGGCCGCTCACGCGGCTCAACGTCACCGTCATCGCCGAGGAGAACGGCAAGCGCGAGATCGGCTCCTGGGGCGGCGGCGGCCGCGTGCCGTTCGATTACTTCCTGGAAGAGCAACGCTGGGAGCGGTTCGCCGCCGAGGCCGCGCGCCAGGCCATCCTCAAGCTGCGCGCGATCGACGCGCCGGCGGGCAGCATGACGGTCGTGCTGGGCCCCGGCTGGCCCGGCATCCTGCTGCACGAGGCGATCGGCCACGGCCTCGAGGGCGACTTCAACCGCAAGGGCGTGTCGGCCTTCGCCGGCCGCCTGGGCCAGAAGGTGGCCTCCGAGCTGGTCACCGTCGTGGACGACGGCACCATGCCCAACCGCCGGGGATCGCTCAACGTCGACGACGAGGGCACGCCGACGGGCCGCACGGTGCTCATCGAGAACGGCGTGCTGACGGGCTACATGCAGGACCGGCTCAACTCGCGCCTCATGAAGATGGCCGCGACGGGCAACGGGCGGCGCGAGTCCTACGCGCACCCGCCGATGCCGCGCATGACCAACACGTTCATGCTGGCCGGCCAGGACGAACCCGGCGACATCCTGCGCTCGGTGGAGCGCGGGCTCTACGCCGTGGCCTTCGGCGGCGGGCAGGTGGACATCACCAGCGGCAAGTTCGTGTTCTCGGCCAGCGAGGCGTACCTGATCGAGAACGGCAAGGTCACGGCGCCCGTGAAGGGCGCCACGCTGATCGGCAACGGTCCCGATGCGCTGACGCGCGTGAGCCGCGTCGGGCACGATTTGAAGCTCGACGAGGGCGTCGGCACCTGCGGCAAGGAAGGCCAGTCCGTCCCGGTCGGCGTCGGACTGCCCACGATCCGCATCGACGGCATGACGGTCGGCGGGACCCAGGTGTGAGCGCCCAGGGCGATCGCAGCGGGCTGCTCGTCGACGTTCTCAAGCGCGCCCAGGCCCGCGGCGCCACCGCGGCCGACGGCTTCCTGATCGAGGAGCAGCACTTCACCGCCTCCGTGCGCCTGGGGCAGGTGGACACGGTGAAGCACTCGCGCGACCAGCGGCTGTCGCTGCGCGTCTTCGCCGGCCGCGCCTCGGCAGCGGCCTCCACGTCCGATCTCTCGCGCGAGTCGCTCGAGCGGGTGGTGGACGAGGCGACGGCGCTCGCGCGGGTGACCGCCGAGGACCCCCACGCGGGGCTGCCCGACCCCGGCGAGCTCATCGGCGCCGTGCCCGATCTGCAGCTCGAGGACACCACGGGCAACGAGCCCGCGCCCGAGGCCAAGATCGAGCTCGCCCGCCAGGCCGAGGCGGCCGCCCTCGGCAGCGACCGGCGCATCGCCAACTCCGAGGGCGCCGAGTACTGGGATCGCCGCGCGCGCTACGCCTACGCGACCTCCCAGGGCTTCGCGCGCGGCTATGCGACGAGCGCCTTCGGCCTGTCGGTCTCGCCGGTGGCGTCCGAGAACGGCGAGATGCAGCGCGACTACTGGTACACGGCCGCGCGCCATCGCGCGCAGCTCGAGGCCCCCGACTCCATCGGGCGCACGGCGGCCCGGCGCGCACTGCGCCGGCTGGGCGCGCGCAAGGTGAAGACGATCGAGGTGCCGGTGATCTTCGATCCGGACACGGCGGCCACGCTGGTGCGCGCCGTGGCCGGCGCCGTCAGCGGTCCCAGCCTGTACCGGCGCGCCTCGTTCCTGCTCGACCGCCTCGGGAAGCGCATCGCCGCGCCGGCCGTGACGATCGTGGACGATGGGCTCATGCCGCGCGCGCTCGGCTCGCGGCCCTTCGACGGCGAGGGGCTGGCCACGCGGCGCACGGTGGTGGTGGGCGAGGGCGTGCTGGAATCCTACCTGCTCGACTCCTACAGCGCGCGGAAGCTCGGCCTGCGCTCCACGCACCACGCCTCGCGCGACGGCAGTGGCGTCGGCGTGTCCACCACGAACCTGATGCTGCAGCCGGGACCGGCGTCGCCCGAGGAATTGATCCGCTCGGTGACCAACGGGTTCTACGTGACGGAGCTGATCGGCTTCGGCATCAACGGCGTGACCGGCGACTTCTCCAAGGGTGCGGCGGGCCTGTGGATCGAGAACGGCCAGCTCACCTATCCGGTGGCCGAGGTCACCGTGGCCGGCAACCTGCTCGAGATGCTCAACGCCATCGAGGGCATCGCCAACGACCTCGTGCTGCGCGACCGCACCGTGTCGCCCACCGTGCTGATCGGCCGGATGGTCGTGGCCGGCGACTGACAGGCGCGATGCTCATCGACAGCCACTGCCACCTGCACGACCCGGCCTTCGGCGACGTGCGCGACACGCTGCGCACGGCTCTGGCCTTCGACGTGTACGGCGTGGTGGCGGTGGGCTGCGATCCCGCGACGAACATCCAGACGATCGTGGCCACGACGGCGGCGCCCCGGGGCGTGTGGGGCTGCCTCGGGCTCCATCCCGACTGGACGCACCTGACCGACGAGGACCTCGACATCGTCGAGGAGCAGCTGCGCGCCCATCACCCCCGCATCGTGGGCCTGGGCGAGGTCGGCCTGCCGTGGTACTCGCTGACCGACGCGCCCGACGCCGCGGGACTGATGGCCCGCGGCCACGAGCGGCTGGAGCGGCTGCTGGCGCTGGCCGCGCGCTACGACCTTGCCGTCGCCCTGCACGCGCCGCACGGCGCGGCGGTCGGCGCGTTCGAGGCCCTCAAGCGCCACGGCATCGAGCGCGCCGTGTTCCACTGGCACAAGGCGCCCGCCGAGGTCACGCGCGCCATCGTGGACGCGGGCTTCCTCGTGTCCGTCACGCCGGAAGTCGTCTATCGCGACCGCGACCGCGAGCTGGTGGAACAGGTGCCCATCGAGTCGCTGCTGGTCGAGAGCGACGGGCCGTGGAAGTACGCCGGCGAGTTCGCCGCGCTCGGCACCTCCGGCCCCTGGCTCGTGGCCCGGGTGGCGGAGGAGGTCGCGAAGATCAAGCGCCTGCCGATCGAAGAGACGATGGTGCAGCTCTCCGAGAATACCTGCCGACTGTTCGAGCTGATCTGGGCGTGACCTCGGTCGAGAAGCATCGCGTCGCGCTTTCCGGCGGCGCTCTGGCCGTGGTCCTCCACGTTCCCGACTCGCCGGCACCCGTGGCGTGCGTCGTGGCCTGCCACGGCCTCAACGCGTCCAAGGACAGCGACAAGTACGTGATGCTCGGCGAGACGCTGCCCGACGCCGGCCTGGCGCTCGCGCGGTTCGACTTCCGCGGCTGCGGCGAGTCGAGCGGCGTCGAGGAGGAGACCACGATCGCCAGCCGCATCGAGGACGTCGAGGCCGTGCTGGCGTTCCTGGCGCGGCATCGGCGCCTGGACGGCCGCTTCGGCCTGCTGGGCTCGAGCCTCGGGGGCTTCGTCGCACTGCAGGTGGCGGCCCGCCAGCCCGGCCTGCCGGTGGTGACGTGGAACGCGCCGGCCAGCCTCACCGAGCTGGCCAACGACGACCTCGACGACAATCGCGGGCTGGGCGTGCCGTTCGCGATCGAGTATTCGGGCGGGCGCTATGCGCTGGCGCCGTCCGCTGTGCCGATGCACCTGGTCGTCCACGGCGACGCCGACGACGTCGTGAGCCTCGAGCACGGCGTGGCGCTGCACGAGCGCGCGCGCCAGCCCTGCGACCTCGTGATCCTCGCCGGCGGCGACCACCGCCTCACCGATCCCCACCATCGCGCTCGCGCCCTCGAGCTGAGCCGCGCGTGGTTCCTGCAGTTCCTCGGCACCTCCTCCAAATAGCGCGGCTGAGTTCCCGCTTTCGAGCGCCGGCTTTGCCGGCGCAATCCGTGTCTGGGGGGAAGCAGGAAGGAGCACGCCGCCAGGCGTGCTACGACCGTCGAAGGGGGGCGAAGGCCCCCGTCGAAGCCTAAACGGCGTAGGGCGACACGGCGCCGGCCACCGGCTCGGCGGCCGGCTCCGGGAAATACTCGTAGGTCTCGGGCGCGCCCGCCAGCAGGGGCGCCAGCTCGGGGAGCAACGCGTCGAGGCTGAAGGCTGCCGTGGCCGCCGCCCCCAGCGCAGCCGAGTCGTGCACGGCCATCAGCAACAGGCACGTCCGCGGCTCCTCCAGCGAGTGGGCCAGCAGGAGGTAGCCCGGCTGGTAGAGGTCCACCGCGCGCTCGACGAAGTGGGCGATGGTGGCCACGACCTGCACGGCCCGCCCCGGCCGCGCGGTGAAGATCGTCAGCGCCAGGGATGAGGCCGCTAAAGGTACTCGCCGGAACTCGCGTACGGCCACCAGGGTGTGCTCGCCCTCGCTCTCGGCGGCCGGGGCTGCCAGCGCCAGCAGGGGGGCGCTCTCGCCATTGTGAACCGAGTAGAGGGCGAAGCGGCCCGGATCGCCCACGCTGCGGAAGCGCGACCGGGCGTGCACGCGGGCGTCCAGCAGCGAGAGCTGCTCGTCACCGGCGGCGGCCGCCGCGGTGAGCCTGGTCGTGATGTCGTAGAGCCTCAGCACCCGAAGCCAGGATGAGCGTGAGCGAAACATGCGGTGCGGCATAGCAACGCCCATGCCGCACCCCCGCCTGCGCGAAACACGCGACGGATGGCCCAGATGGGCGTTCTCCCGGATTCTGCAAAGGGTCTGGCTCGACGCGAAACGTCATCGCGATGACAGGAGAAACAGGCATTGTAATCTTGCGCATGGGGAGAAGCTCACGGGCCGACGGCAGTTGTAAGACAGCGGTAAAAATTTTCACATTAATCGTCGCCCGCCCCTTCGTAGAGGCTGAGCCCGTGTGTATCATGACCCTCAGAGTCGCCGAGGAAGCGCCTCACGATGCCTGCTCCCTTCTCCGAGCTGCTGTTCCGACTCGCCAACCTTGTCTTGGCGGCGTCGGCGCTGGGCATTGCTGCGCTCATCGTCCGGGCCATTCACCACCGCGCGTCGCAGCGCGTCGAGCCGCTCGGCGTCGTGTTCGCGCTGGTGTTCCTGGGCGTCGGGATGCGCGCGGCCGTGCGCGTGTGGGCCACGCCGTGGACCCTGCCGGAAGGCGCCGCCGCCACGCTGATCGCGGTCGACTGGCTCGCCGCCGGCGCCACGTTCACGTTCCTGCTGCTGCGGCGGCGCTACGCGGTGTTCATCGAGACGGCCGGCCTCGTGCGCGAGTACGAGACGGAGTACGCGCAGAAAGAGCGTGAAGCGCAGGCGCTGGCCCAGGTCAACGAGGAGCTGCGACGGCTCGATCAGCTCAAGAGCGAGTTCCTGGCGATGGTGAGCCACGAGCTGCGCACGCCTTTGACGGCGATCATCGGCTACAGCCGCCTGCTCACGCGGCAGGTGCACGGCCCGCTCACCAGCAAGCAGCTCGAGCACCAGGAAGCGATCTTCCGTGGCGCGCAGCGCTTGAGCGATCTGATCAACGACCTGCTCGACGTCTCGCGGCTGGAGGCCGGACGGGTGGAGCTGAACCCGCGGCCGACGCACGTGCGCCACGTCGTCGACCAGGTGATCACGGTGGTGACGGTGGCCGCCCAGGCCAAGCAGATCCGCATCGAGAACGCGGTGCCGTCCGATCTGCCGCTCGTGCAGGCCGATCCCTCGCGCCTGCAGCAGATCCTCGTCAACCTGGTCGGCAACGGCGTCAAGTTCAGCTCCAGCGCGGGCCTCGTGCGCGTGACCGCCGGGCGCCAGCGCGAGCAGGTGTGGGTGGCGGTCGAGGACCGCGGCGTGGGCATTCCCAAGGACGAGCTGGCGCGGATCTGGGATCCGTTCTACCAGGTCGAGGCGCCGATGCAGCGGCGGCACGGCGGCTCCGGGCTCGGCCTGGCCATCGTGCGGCGGCTGGTCGAGCTGCACGGCGGCGTGGTGCGGGCCGAGAGCGAGGGCGAGAACCGGGGCAGCCGGTTCTCCTTCACGCTGCCGGCGGCGCCGGAGACGCCGTCCACCGAGCTGCTGAGCCCGCTGGAGGCGGCGCCCGTCGAGCCGTTCCTCAACGGCCGCGAGGTGCTGATCGTGGAGGACGAGGAGCAGACGCGCGATCTGATGCGCGTGGTCGTCGAGGACGTGCTGGGCGGCGTGGCGCGCGTGTGCGACGACGGCGAGCAGGGGATCCGCGAGGCGATGGACCGCGTGCCGTCGCTGATCCTGCTGGACCTCATGCTGCCGCGCGTGAGCGGCTGGGAGGTCGCCCGCCGCCTGCGCCAGGTGCCGCGCACCGCGTCGGTGCGGATCATCGCCGTCTCCGCGCTCTCGCGCTCGCAGGAGCGCGAGGCGGCGCTGCACGCCGGCTGCGACGCCTACCTGACCAAACCGTTCACTCCGGACGAACTGGCCCGCATCGTCGCGACGACGCTGCAGGGCCAGGACGTGGGAAGCAACCGATGACGGTCGAGGCGGCTCGGATCCTGGTGGTCGAAGACAACCGCGACACCTCCATCCTCCTGCGCGACCTCCTGGTCGCCGAGGGCTACGAGGTCGAGTCGGTGCCCACCGGCGAGGCCGCGCTGGTCGCGCTGGAGCGCACGCCGGAGACCGACCTCGTCGTGCTGGACCTCATGCTGCCCGGCATGAGCGGCTACGACGTGATCGAGCGCCTGCGCGGCCGCCCGGAGCTGGCGGCCACGCCGATCCTCGTGCTGAGCGCGCTGTCGAGCCCGTCCGCCCGCATCCGCGGCCTGCGCGACGGCGCCGACGACTACATGACCAAGCCGTTCCTGCCGGAAGAGCTGGTGGCGCGCACGCGCACGCTGGTGACGGGCCGTCTCCTGACCCGGCGGACGGCGGAGATCCAGGCGCTGGAAGAGATCGCCGAGGCCGCGCTGGGCGCCAGCGACGCCGATGCGCTGCTCGGCAAGATGGTCGAGCTGGCCACCGGCGTGTTCAACGCGGACGCCGCCGCCATCCTGCTGCTGGACGAGGCGCACAGCGAGCTGCGCGGCCGCGCGGCGGCGGGCCTCGGCGGCGATCTCAACCGCGTGTCGATGCCGGCCGACGCCGGCGTCGCCTCGATCGCGCTGGCCACGCAGGTGCCGGTCATCATCCCCGACGGCGCCTCCGCCGATCCGCGGGTGGTCAACCCCGCCATCCGCGAGGGCGGCTTCCGCTCGCTGATGGTGGCCCCGCTCATCGTCGGCGGCACGCCGATCGGCGTGCTGGAGGTCGCGCGGCGCTCACGGCGCCTCGACCCCCGCACCGAGCGGTTGCTGCGCATCGTCGCCGACCGCATCGCGGCCACGATGGTGCACGCCCGGCTGCAGGCGGAGACGCGCGAGCTGGCCGACGTGGTGCGCAGAATCGGCGAGGGCGTGCTCGTCACCGACGCCGAGGGCACGGTCATCTTCGCCAACCGCGCGTTCGCCGAGATGGTCGGGGTGCCGGTGGACGCCCTGCGCGGCCGGCCGTGGACGGAGCTGCTGGCGACCTCCTCCCAGGACGTGCCCGCGCTGACCGCGCAGATGCGCGGCGCCACCTGGCAGGGCGAGGTCCTGCTGATCACCGGCGCCGGCGATCCGCGCCCGGTGCTGGTGAGCCTGTCCACCGCGGCCGACGGCGGCGGCCAAGTGCAGCGCATCGGCGTCTTCCGCGACGTCAGCCGCGAGCACGAGCTGCGCTTCCGCCTGATCCGCGAGCAGAAGTTCCGCACGCTCGGCTCGCTCGCGGCGGGCGTCGCCCACAACATCAACAACCGCCTGACACCGGTGCTCGGGTGGACGGAGATGCTGCTGGAGCGCCTGGCCGCCGACGAGGCGATCGACCGCGACGAGCTGGTGCACGCGCTGCGCGTGATCAACCAGGGCGCCTCCGACAGCGTGGAGACCGTGCGCCGCCTGCAGGACTACTCGCGCCCCTCGCGCGTACGGGGCCCGGAAGGCGTGCAGCTCCGCGACGTCCTCGAGCAGCTCCTGGCGCTCACGCGGCCGCAGTGGGACAACGAGGCGGCCCGCCGCGGCATCCGCTACGAGATCGACCTCAAGGCCGAGCCCGCGCCGCTCATCCTGGCCGTGGCCAGCGAGATCCGCGAGGCCATGCTGAACATCCTCGAGAACGCGCTCAACGCGATGCCCGAGGGCGGGCGGCTCACGCTGCACGTGCGCGGCGAGGACGACCGCGCCGCCGTCTCCATCGCCGACAGCGGCCGCGGCATGAGCCCCGAGGTGCAGCGCCTGGCCTTCGAGCCCTTCTTCACCACGCGCTCGAGCGAGGGCGGCTCCGGCCTGGGCCTGAGCCTGGCCCAGGAGATCGTCCACCGCTATCGCGGGACGATCGGCGTGTCCAGCCGCGAGGGCATCGGCACCACGTTCACGCTCTCGTTCCCCGCGATCAGCGTGGACGCCGCGCGCACGCCGGCCTTCCTGCCCATGCTGGAGCCCATGCGCATCCTGGCCGTCGAGGACGAGCCCGAGGTGCTCGACGTCGTCCGCGCCATGCTGACGGCCGCCGGCCACACCGTGGTGAGCGCCGCCTCGGGTCGCGAAGCTCTCGAGCTCTTCGAGCGCGAGGAGCCCTTCGACGTGGTGGTGACCGACCTCGGGATGCCGGGCATGACCGGTCTGGCCCTCGCCGAGGAGCTGAAGGGCCGGCGCGCCATCCCGGTGGTCCTGCTCACCGGCTGGGCCGACGAGCTCGACTCGAGCCACTCGCAGCACGTCGACGTCGTTCTCGCCAAGCCGGTGACGCGCGAGCGGTTGCTGGCCGGGCTCGCCAAGGCGGTACCGGCGCGCGTCCGCCCGGGCTAGCGCGAATCGCGCGCCGGCTTGGAGGCATCCTTCAAGGGTAGGAGGAGCGAAGGATGAGCCAGCAGTCGCGCCGGGTGGCCTCGGTCGTGACACCGGAGCCTGTGGTCGAGGGCGCCGGCGTGCACCTGCGTCGGAGCATTGGCACGCGGAAGCTCGACCACCTCGATCCCTTCCTGCTGCTCGACCACTTCGAGTCGGCGTCGCCAGCCGACTACGAGGCCGGCTTCCCGTATCACCCTCATCGGGGCATCGAGACGGTGACGCTCGTCCGCGCCGGTGAGATCCGGCACGCTGACTCGCTGGGGCACCGCGGCACGATCGGTGCCGGCGACGTCCAGTGGATGACCTCGGGCAGCGGGATCATGCACGAAGAGATGCCGCAGGTGCGTCCCGGGGGCATCGCGGGCTTGCAGCTCTGGCTCAACCTGCCTGCACGCGACAAGATGAGCCGGCCGAAGTATCGCGATCTCTCGGCCGACCGTCTCGCCGACACGGAGACGGCCGAGGGCGCGCGCATTCGTGTGATCGCGGGCGAGGCGAGCGGCGGCCGACTGGTGGGCCCCGTCGAAGGCTTGGCGGTGGCACCGAAGTTCATCGACGTGACGCTGCCGCCCGGCGCCAGCTTCCGGGAGGCGGTGCCGCGCGGCCATACCACGTTTGCCTACGTCGATCAGGGCGAGGTGCGGTTCGGTCCCGACCGGACGGCGGTCCGTGCGCCCGCGCTCGTCGTGTTCGGTGACGGGGACGTGGTGGAGGCGGCGACGAACGGCGCGGGCGGGCGCTTCCTGCTCGCGGCGGCGCGCCCGCTGGCCGAGCCCATCGCCCGCTACGGGCCCTTCGTGATGAACACGCGCGCCGAGATCGAGCAGACGCTGCAGGAGCTTCGCGGCGGCCGCTTCATCCGCGAGGAGCCGCGCGACGCCTGAGGCGACTGACAGGGGCTCGCGCGATCCTCAGCGCACCCACCACAGCACGGCGGCGCCCACCAGGATGCGATAGATCGCAAAGGGCGTGAAGCCGCGCGTGCGGACCCAGGCCATGAACCACGCCACCACGCCGTACGCGACGATGAAGGAGACCACGAAGCCGATGGCCAGCACGATCCAGGCGTGGGCGGTGTGGGGCATCGCGCCGATCGCGCTGGCCTCGCCGGCGGGGGGACGGAGAGACTTCAGCAGGTCGTAGAGCGTGGCCGCCGCCATCGTCGGGATTGAGAGGAAGAAGGAGAACTCCAGCGCGGCGGGACGGCTCATGCCGGCGAGCATGCCGGCGGTGATCGTCGCCATCGAGCGTGAGGTTCCGGGGAAGACCGCCGAGAGGACCTGGCACGCGCCGATCCACAACGCCTGCCCGGCCGACATCTTCTCGGTGTCGTCGGTGATGCGGTGGCGCACGAAGGCGCCCTGGTTCGTGCGCTCGTAGACCGTGTCCACGGCCCACATCACGATGCCGCCTGAGATGAGCGAGGCGGCCATCACGAACAGGCTCTCCAGGTGCTTGCCGATGACCCTGGTCAGGAGAAAGGCGGGCACGGCCGTGGCCACGAAGGCCAGCAGCGTGAGCGTGAGCGGATGGCTCGCCACCGTGCGGTCGCCGCGGGTGCCGCGCGGGAACGTGCGGATGAACGCGGCCAGCCGGTGGCGGAAGTAGATCGGCAGGCAGAGGATGGCGCCGAGCTGGATGACGATCGAGAAGGTCTTCCAGTAGGCGTTGCCGAGATCCACGCCCAGCAGCGCTTCGACGATGCGCAGGTGCGCGGTCGAGCTGACGGGCAGGAACTCCGTCAACCCCTCGACGATCCCGAGCAACGCGGCCAGGACGTAATCGTTCAACTCACATCACCACGTCCTCGCCGCCGTCCACACCGATGACGTTGCCGGTGATCCACGCGGTGTCGGGATGCGAGAGGACGACGAGGGCGCGGGCGACGTCGTCGGGGGTCGTGAGGCGGCCCGAGGGGTTGCGCCGCTCGGCGCCCTGCTCGAGCGACTCGTAGCCGGGGATCTTCTGCGCGGCCCGCGTCGCGGTGACGCCGGCGCGGATCGCGTTGGCGGTGATGGCGCGGGGGGCCAGCTCGACGGCGAGCTGGCGGATGTGCGCCTCCAGCGCGGCCTTGGCCGCCGACACGGGGCCGTAGTAGGGGAGCGCGCGCGTGCCGCCCGCCGAGGTCATGGCGTAGATGCGGCCGCCGGCGCCCATGAGGCCGTGCGCCACCACGTCCTGCGTCCAGTAGACGAGCGAGTGCGCCATCACGTCCACCGTCATGTCGATCTGGGCGCGCGTCGCCACGTCCTTGGCCTCGGCGCCGACCATGAGCTTCAGGGTGCCGAAGGCCAGCGAGTGCAGGAGCACGCGCAGCGTGCCCATGCCCCCGGACGCCTTCAGCGTCTGCTCCATGGCCGCCACCACCTCCGCGCGCCTGGCGTCGTCGGCGGCGTTGACGTTGAAGAACTGCGCGCGCCGGCCCAGCGCTTCGATCCCGGCGATCACACGCTCGGCGCTCGGCAGCGTGGCGCGTCGGTCCAGGTGAACGCCGAAAACGTCGAGCCCGGCGCCGGCCAGCGCGAGCGCGGTGGCGCCGCCGAAGCCCGAGGAGGCGCCGAGGACGAGGGCCCAGCCGGAAAGACGGATCGGAGAGGGCGCGTCGACCATGCGTCGCCGCGCATTCTATCGTAGAATTCCTCACGGCATGCCGAAGACCGCTGGAATCATTCTCGTCGGCAACGAGATCCTGTCGGGCAAGGTCGAGGACGCCAACGCCGTCTATCTCTGCCGCGAGCTGCGCGCCCTCGGCGTGGACGTGCGCCGCATCACCGTGATCCCCGACGAGGTCCAGCTCATCGCCGACGAGGTGGCCACCTTCAGCCGCGACTACGACGTCGTGTTCACCTCGGGCGGCGTCGGGCCCACGCACGACGACGTGACGATCGAGGGCGTGGCGCGCGCGATGATGGTGCCCGTCGTGCGCCACTCGCTGCTGGTCGAGCTGCTGGAGCGCTACTACCGCGGCAAGGTCACCGAGGCCGCGCTGCGCATGGCCGAGATCCCTCAGGGGGCGGAGCTGGTCGGCGGCGAGACGGTGCGCTTCCCCACCGTGCTCATGCGCAACGTGTACGTGCTGCCGGGCGTGCCCGAGATCTTCCGCGCCAAGTTCGAGGCGCTGCGCGAGCGGTTCCGTGACGCGCCCATCCATCTCAAGAACGTCTTCGTCGGCATCGGCGAAGGCACGCTGGCCGACTATCTCAACCGGCTGCTCGTCGATTTCCCGCTGCTGCAGCTCGGCTCCTATCCGGAGTTCTCCAACCCGGAGTACAAGGTGAAGGTCACGCTCGAGTCGCGCGACCGCGGCTACCTGGAGCAGGCGCTGACGGAGCTCCTCACCCGCCTGCCGGATGGCGTGGTGGTCAAGGTCACCTAGCTGCCGCGGATTCCGTTCGGCCTCGCCCTGCTGGCCATCGGCCTGATGTACCTGCTCGGGCTGGGGACGGCTCCTTTCCTCGATCCCCCGGAGGGCTTCCACGCGGCCATCGCGCAGGGCCTGCGCGCCTCGGGCGACTGGACGACGCTGCGCCTGGACGGCGTGCGCTACTTCGACAAGCCGCCGCTGCTCTACTGGCTCCTGGGCCTGTCGTTCGGGATGTTCGGGCCCACCGAGGCGGCGGCGCGCGTGTGGCCGGCGCTGGCGGCCATCGGCACCGCCGGCGTCACGGGCTGGATCGGCACGATGCTCGGCGGCGCGCGCGTCGGCCTCCTCGCCGCGCTCCTCACCGCGGCCAACATAGGGATGTTCGTCCTCGGGCGCGAGGTGAAGCCCGACCTGCTGTTCATCTTCTTCATCGTGCTGGCCTTCGCGGGCTTCGTCGTGGCCTATCGCGGCGGCGGCCGCTGGGGCCTCGCGCTGGCGTACGCGAGCCTGGGGGTGGCCGCGCTGGCCAAGGATTTCCTGGGGGCCGTCGCGCCGCTCGGCGTGGTCGTGGCGTTTCTCTGGATCACGCGCGAGCGTCCGTACGCCGCGTGGGCGCCGTGGTGGGGCGTGCTGGCCCTGATTGCCATCGCGTTGCCCTGGTACGCGGCCGTCGAGCTCCACAGCCGCGGCTTTCTCTGGTACACGGTCGTGGACAACCACGTCCTGAACTTCGCGCGGCAGCGCGTCTTCCCCGACGAGGACGTGCCGCTGGGCTCGCTGCAGTTCCTGGGCGTCACGCTGGCGGCGTTCCTGCCGTGGGTGCTGGCGGCGCCGTGGGCCATTGCACGAGCGCTGCGGCCGCCGTGGCCGAACGCCGAGGCGCGCCTGTGGGGCTTGCTGGCGCTGTGGGTCGTGCTGGTGCTCGGATTCTTCACGCTCTCGCCGTTCAAGCTGCCGCACTACGGCGTGCCGGCGTTTCCCGCACTCGCGCTGCTGTTGGCCCGCGTGTGGGACGAGTCGATCGAGGCGCTGCCCGGCTCGCTGCCGCCGCGCACGCTGCTCGCCCCCATCACCGTCCTCTTCGCGCTGGTCGCCGCCGGCCTCGTGCTGGGCTCGCAGGGCCACCTCTCGATGCCCGCCGGCGCGCTGGAGAGCGTGGACGTGTCCGCGCGCAATCTCGCCGCGCGGGGCCAGGTCGCCGCCGCCTCGCCGAGGCCCGTCTACGCGCCCGTCATGCTCAAGAGCGGGCTCGTGTTTGCGGTGGCGGCGGTGGCGATGGCCGTCGCGACGGCGCGGCGACTGCCCGCTGCGGGCATCGGCGTGGCGCTGGCGGCCATGATCGCGTTCCTGCCGATGGCCGCCGAGGGGATGGCGATCTTCGCGCGCAGCCGGTCGGCGCGGCCGATCGTGGCCGAGCTGAGCCGCCGGCTCGGCCCGGCCGACGTCGTGGTCCACGAGGGACCGCTGGAAGGCAGCGCCTCGCTGCTGCTCACCGTGCCGCGTCGCGTGCACATCGTGGACGGCCTGCACTCGAACCTGGCCTTCGGCGCGACGTTTCCCGACGCGCGCGACGTCTTCTGGACGCCGAGCCGCCTGCGTGAGGCCTGGATGGCGCCGGGGCGAGTATTCCTGGTTTCCACCGTCGAGCCGTCGCGCAGCCTCGCGCGCACGCTGCAGCCTGCGCACTTGCTGGTTACAGGCGGCGGCCGCTGGCTTTATGTCAATCACGTTGGGGGGCCCCGAGATGGCCCCCCACACCCCCAAACTCTCGGCGGCGTCCCGGCAAAGCCGTGACGCCCCTCGATTCCCGTGCGGCTATGATGCACGGCGTGGCGATGGCGGGGGCACGGTATACGCTCAAGGCTGATCCGCACAGCAGCCACTCGGTGATGCTGCGATGGCTCGGTGATGGGCGCGGCCGGCGGCTGCTGGACGTGGGGGCGGCCGACGGCTTGCTGAGCCGCGAGCTGAGCGCGCGCGGCTGGCGCGTGACGGGAATCGAGGCGGACGCCGAGCGCGCGAAGGCCGGCGCGGGGACGTGCGAGACGATGCTCGTGGCCGACCTCGACCGCGAGGCGCCGGCGCTGCACGGCCTGTTCGATGCGATCGTCTACGGTGACGTGCTCGAGCACTTGCGCGATCCCGCGCGCGTGCTGGCCGAGCTCAACCGCCGGCTGGCGCCCGGCGGGCAGGTGGTGATCTCCGTGCCCAACGTCGCGCACCTGTGGATGCGCCTGTCGCTGGCCGCCGGCCGCTTCGAGTATGCCGACCGGGGCATCCTCGATCGCACGCATCTGCGCTTCTTCACCCGGCGCTCGCTGGCCGCGCTGCTCGACGGCGCCGGGCTGCGCCTCACGCGGATGACCGCCACGCCGGTACCGCTCCACCAGGTGCTGCCGCCGCGGCTGCACGGGCGCGCGCTGGCGGCTCTGCACGGCGCCAGCGCGGCGGCGGCGCGCGTGCTGCCGCGGCTGCTCGGCTACCAGTTCGTCGCGCTGGCGAGGCAAGCGTGAGCGATCGTCCCAAGGTCGTCGTCGTCATGCCGGCCTACAACGCCGGCCGCACGCTGCGCATGACGTACGAGGAGCTGCCCAAGGAGGCGGTGCACCTCGTCATCCTCGTCGACGACGGCTCGACCGACCGCACGCTGGAGATCGCGCGCGAGCTCGGGCTGGAGATCTTCGTCCACAACAAGAACTACGGCTACGGCGCCAACCAGAAGACCTGCTACACCGAGGCGCTGCGCGCGGGGGCGGCCGTGGTGGTCATGGTCCATCCCGACTACCAGTACGATCCGACCCTGGTGCCGCAGATGATCGCGCCGATCGAGCGCGGCGAGGCCGACATCGTCCTGGGCAGCCGGCTCAAGTCCGGCTCGGCGCTGGCCCAGGGCATGCCGTGGTGGAAGTTCGCGGCCAACCGGTTTCTCACTTGGGTGGAGAACCGCGTCTTCGGACTCTCGCTCTCGGAGTACCACACCGGCTATCGCGCCTTCCGGCGCGAGGTGCTGGAGACGGTGAACTTTCCCGCCAACTCCGACGGCTTCGTCTTCGACCAGGAGATCATCGCCCAGGCCGTCGCGGCGCGCTTCCGCATCGCCGAGATCGCGGTGCCCACGCGCTACTTCGCCGAGGCGTCCTCGGCGAGCCTGACCGCCTCGATCGTGTACGGCCTGCGCATTCTCTCCGTGCTGTTCTGGTACGGGCTGCACCGGGCGGGCGTGCGCCGCTCGCGGCGCTTCGACAGCCCGCGCTCGCGCTACTCGCGCTTGGCCTGACCCCGCTGCAGCCAGGCCACGTAGAGATCGTAGGCCGGCACCAGCAGCACGGGCGGCGCCAGCGCCATCATCACTTCCTTCCACGACTGGGCGCCGCGACGCTTCCACGCCGCCACCACGCCGGCGACGGTGCGGCGGAACGCCGGGTTCACGGGCGCCTTGAAGGCGGCGGCCACCACCGTGTGCGGCAGCGTGCGCAGGCCGACCATCTCCACGATCGAGTCGTCGAACGGGGCCACGAGGCTGGCGAAGCCGCTCGCGGTGAAGCGCCAGTAGTCGTCGGGATGGAGGTGGATGGGAAAGTACATGACGGAGGTCATCACCAGGAGCCCGCCCGGCCGCAGGCAGCGGTAGAGCTCGGCCATCGCGCGGAAGGGCTCGCGCACGTGCTCGACCGTGTCCAGCAGCAGCGCGGTGCCGATGGTGTCGGCGGCCAGCGTCAGCCGATGGAGGTCCTGGACCTCGTCGACGCCGAGCCCGGGTGACAGATCGCAGCCGACGAAGCGGCGTCCCGAAAAGCAGCTCCGCACGTCGCCGCGCGCTTCCTGGCCGGGCACGCGGTAGGCGCCGAACTCGTAGATCGGCTCGGGGACGGCCGTGGCCGCGGAGCCCAGCGCGGCCACGAGCTTGAAGATGGTCGTCCGCATGGCGCGCTCAGTTCGTCCCGGTGGTCCGCTGGAGCAGCAGGTATTCCCCCTCTTCGCGGACGACGCGATAGCGCACGGTCTTGTTGACCGGCGCGCCGGGACTGAGCGTGACGTCGGCGCCGTCGCGCGTGGCCACGACGCGGCCGACTTCGCCCTCGTCCAGCCGCGCGCTGCTCACGAAGGCATAGTCGGCGCGATCGAGGCCGACCGGGAAGACGAATACCTTCTGGCGCCGGGCGAGGTGAGGGAAGAAGCGCTCGCCGGCGCAGACCGACGCCGAGGGCGGAATGCTGTCCATCACCTTCACGGCCGCCCGCGCGTCGTCGGTGGGGCGCCAGCGGCTCACCGCGAGTCCGTTCACCGTGCGATCGGAGAGGACGAGGCTCACCAGCGCCGCGCCGGTGAGGACACGGCGCGGCGTCAGCATCGCGCCCAGCCGCGACGGGCGCACGGCGCCCTGGCTCCATGCGCGCACGCGCTCGAGGCCGGCGATGCTGGCCACGACGAGAAATGGCAGCACGAACGACTGGTACTGCGTGCGGTAGTTGAAGAGGATCGGATCCGAGTTCAACAGATTCTGCGCGAGCGCGGGCAGGGCGCCGACGGCGGCGATGGGGGCGGCCAGCGGCAGGAAGCCCAGCGGAGCCAGGAGCGCCGCCACGTAGCGGAGGCGCCGGGCGCTGAGCAGCGTCTCCAGCACGGCGCGCGGGCGGAGGATCGGCGAGAGGATGATGGCGCCGAGGCTCTTGCCCAGATGCCCGTAGCGCGCGGTGAGATAGGGATACGGCTCGCCGCGGAAGTGCGGCATGATCCAGCCCACGCTGGCGAACAGCCAGGCGATCCCGATCACGGCGATGCCACCGCCCAGGACGAAGCGGCGCTTGGCCATGGCCACCCAGAGCCCGAGCCCCACGACGGCGATCGAGGCGTCTTCCCGCGTGCCGAGGGTCAGCACGAGCGCGGGCCAGAACAGCCACCAGCGCCGCGTCTGCACCGCGTACATCGCGGTGATCAGCAGCGGGATGGCGAGCGCGGCGGTATGAAAGTCCTTCGTGTTGATCCCGTGCAGCGTCGGGTTCATGAGGTAGAGGACGGCGAGGCCGGCGGCCGCCACGTCGCCGACGCGCGGCCGGGCCATCAGGTAGAGCGGCACCGCGCCCAGCGCGAGCGCGAGGGACTGGAAGACCAGCAGCGCCTCGGGCAGCCACGGCAGCCGCCCGAGCGGCGCCATCAGGTAGAGGATCGGCGAGAGATGCCCGGCCCACGCGTGCTGCTCCAGCAGCGTCTCGTGCGGCGTCAGCCCCTGGCCGAGGGCCCACACGACCTGCACGTAATAGCCGAGGTCCATGGCGTGCGTGCGGAACGTCACGTGGTTGCCGAGACAGATGAGCGAGAGCACGGCCGTGTAGACGACGACGCCGATCGCCACGACGCGCGCGGGCCGTCCTGGACGTATGCTCGGGGCGGCGACGATCCAGCGGATGGCCGCCAGCGCGAGCGCGACGAGCAGCACGTCCTGCCCCCGCGTGACGGGCACGCGCACGCGGCCGAGGGCCAGCGTGAAGCCGTCCGTGAGCAGGACCCACACGAGGAGAAGGAGGACCAGCGCCGTGAGGGCGTCCAGGACCGGCACGATCCGGCGCATCATCGGCGCTTAGCCTAGCATGAGACCGTTCTACGGTCGTTTCGCCTGGGCCTACGATCTGCTGGTCGAGCGCCCGGTGTCGCAGGAGTGCGCGTACGTCGCGACGGCATTGACGAAGCACGGCGTCGCCGCCGGCGCCCGCGTGCTCGATGCCGGCTGCGGTACCGGCCGCTACGCGGCCGCGCTGGCCGGCCACGGATATCGCGTGACCGGTGTCGATCTCGCGCCGGACCTGGTCGCGGTCGCGCGACGGCGCGGCGGCAGCGCACGCTTCGCCGTCGGCGATCTCTCCGCGCTGCCGCTGCGCGCCGTCTACGGCGCCGCGCTGTGCCGTGGCGTGCTCAATGACGTGCTCGACGACGACGTGCGGCGCGCGGTGATGCGGGCGCTGGCCGGCGTGCTGACCGGGCCCGGGGTGCTCGTGCTGGACGTGCGGGACTGGTACGCCACGGTGCAACGGAAGACCGCGGAGCCCGTCCACGAGCGCACCGTCGAGACGGAGCGCGGCACCCTGATCTTTCGCAGCGAGACGCGGCTCGAGCCCGCGACCCGCCGCTTGCTGATCTCGGAGCGCCACGCCCTCGTCACCCGTTCCGGGACGGAGTCCGAGGCGTACGAGTTCGTGATGCGCTGCTGGACGCGGGCGGAGCTGGACGCGAGCCTTCGCCAGGCCGGCCTCGCCCTCGTCGCGCTCCGCGGCGGCTACGACGACGCCGTGCCGGCCGGGGCCACCGACCGCCTGGTCGCCATCGCCGCGCGAACGCCGGGTATGCTGAGGTCATGAAACGCAAGCGTCTTCGCTTTGGCAAGGGTTTTCGCGTCGCGCTGGGCAATCGCCGCTCCCAGGTAGCCGAGATGGTGCTGCCGCCGGGCGAGTCCGAGGGCGGGCCGACCAACCGTCACCGCGGCGCCGACCAGTGGCTCTACGTCGTGACGGGCACCGGCGCCGCGCTGGTGAAGGGCCGGCGCGTGCCGCTGCGGGCGGGCACGCTGCTGCTCGTCGAGCACGGCGATCGCCACGAGATCAAGAACACGGGGCGCGGATTGCTGCGCACGCTCAACGTCTACGTGCCGCCCGCCTACACGCGCGGTGGTGACGAGCTGCCGCGCGCGCGGCCCTGAATCCATGTCCGGCCTGCTGCGGTGCCGTACGCTGAGCGTGTCGATCGACTGCTCGCCCAGGCGCGTCTATGAGTTCGTCAGGAATCCCGAGAACGTTCCGCGCTGGGCCGGTGGGCTCGGCACGGCGGTGCACAAGGAAGGTGACCGCTGGATCCTGCAGACTCCGGATGGCCCGCTCGGCCTCGGCTTCGTGGCCGACAACGACCTCGGTGTCCTCGATCACCGCGTCACCATCGCGCCCGGCGTGGACGTCCTCAACCCCATGCGCGTCGTGGCCAACGGCTCCGGCAGCGAGGTCAGCTTCACGCTGTTCCAGCTCCCCGGCATGACGGCGGAGAAGTTCGCCGAGGACGCCGGCCTCGTCGAGCGCGACCTGAGAACGCTGAAGAAGGTGCTCGAGGCGGCGTCGCGCGGCTAGGCCGGCCCGCCGCCGAGGATGTGCGAGGCGTGGTGGTGGACGAGGCGCCAGTCGGCGCCGTCGCGCTCGAACAGGTTGGTGGCGAGGATCGCCGTGACCGTGACCCGGCCGGCGACGTCCGACAGGATGTTCTCGGTGCAGGTGACCCAGGCCTGATGGCCGCCCACCACGGCGCTCACGTTGGAGAGCGTGAAGCGCATCTCCTCGGTGTTGGTGAAGATCGTCTCCCACGACTCCCGCACGGCCTCCCAGCCGGACAGGAGCGGCCAGCCGGGATGCACGCACTTGACGTGCTCGCCATGGGCCCACACGCGGTCCATCTCGGCGATGTCGAGCGCCTCGAACGCGCGATAGAAGCGCGCGTTGGCCTCGACCACCTCGGCGTCGTCGCTCACGGGCAGCTCACCACCAGCGCGTCGCCCTCGCGGCGCAGCGGCAGGGCGCGCAGCGCGTCGCCCGCGCACGGGCCCACGGTGCAGTGGCCGGTGAGCGGCTCGAAGATGGCGCCGTGGGTGGAGCAGATCAGGTCGCGGCCGTCGTCCGTGTAGAACTCGTTGGGCCAGAGATCGAGCGGCGTGCCGACGTGCGGGCAGCGGTTCACCCACGCGCGCACCTCGCCGTCGTGATTCACCACGAAGCCGTTGAGGCGCCGGCCACCGCAGTCGAGGCGAAATTTCAGCGTGCGGCCGGGGGCGAGATCGGCGGCGGCGCACCGCCACTCGGCGGAATCGGCCATGCGGCGCATGTTACCATTTCGAATCATGTCCTCCGTCGACGCCACCCGCCTCGCCATCGACGCGCGCGAGGTCACCAAGACGTTCCGGTCCGGCTGGTTCCGGCGGCGGGAGACGGCCGCGCTGCGCGGCGTCTCGCTGCAGGTCGAGCGCGGGATGATCTTCGGCTTGCTGGGCCCCAACGGTGCCGGCAAGACGACGCTGCTGTCGATCCTGGCCACCCTGCTGGTGCCGGACGGCGGCGTGGCGCGTGTGCTCGGGCTCGACGTGACGCGCGACGCGACGGCATTGCGGCGCCGGCTCAACATGGCCAGCGGGCGGCCGTCGTTCCTGTGGAGCCTGCGCGTGGACGAGATCATCGCCTTTTATGGCCGGCTCTACGGGCTGTCCGGAGCCCGGCTCCGCCGGCAGGTGGACGCGCTGATCGAGCAGTACGAGCTGACGTCGTACCGCAAGGCGCAGTACAACGAGCTGTCCACGGGGCTCAAGCAGCGCGTGGCCCTCGCCAAGGCGCTGATCAACGATCCCGAGCTGCTGTTCCTGGACGAGCCGACGCTCGGTCTCGACCCCGACGTGTCGGTGCGCGTCCGCCGGCACGTGGCGGACCTGCGGCGGGAGCAGGGGATGACGATCGTGCTCACCACCCACTACATGCGCGAGGCCGAGGAGCTCTGCGACGAGATCGGCTTCATCAAGGCCGGCCGCATCCTCGCGCAGGGCACGGCGGACGCGCTCAAGCGTCAGATGGGCCTGGGCTACGTCGTCGCGCTCAAGCTGGAGCCGCGTCCGGCGTGGCTGGCCGAGGCGCCCGGCGTCCTGCGCTGCGTGGACGCCGGCGACGGCTGGATCGACTGCACGGTGGACGATCCGGAGAAGCGCGTGCCGGAGCTGCTGCGCGCGTTCATGAAGGAAGGCGTCGAGGTGCGCAATCTCCAGGTACGCGAGCCCGAGCTGGAGGAGGTCTTCGTTGAGCTGGCGCGCTGAGCTGCTGCCGACCTACGCGGTGGCCGCGCGCAACCTGGTCATGGGCGTGCGCAACGTGTTCTTCTTCTTCGAGCTGCTCTTCTGGCCGATCGTCGGCGTGCTGTCCATCGGTCTCATGACGCGCTTCCTCGGCCTCACGCCGGAGCAGGGAGCGTTCGTGCTGGTGGGGACGCTGGCGCTCTCGATCGTCAACGTCTGCCAGCTCGAGGTGGCCTACGCGATGCTGCTCGACGTGTGGTCGAAGTCGGTGAAGCACCAGTTCATGGCGCCGATCCGCATCCGCCATCTCACGGTGGGCTCCTGGCTCATCGGCGTGCTCCGCGGCTTCGTCATCTTCGTGCTGCTCGCCGCGCTGGCGGCCTGGGCCTTCGACTTCCACGTGCTGCGCCCGGGCGTCGTCGCGGTGACGGCGTTCCTGGCCGGCTGCTTCCTGACGTCGCTGGTCGTGGGCGTGTTCGTCTGCGCGCTGGTGACGCTGTTCGGCACGCGGGCGGAGGCGTTCGCGTGGGCCAGCGTGAACCTCGTGCTCGTGCTGGCCGGCATCTACTATCCGGTCTCCGTGCTGCCGAAGCCGGTGGCGGCCATCGCCGCCGCCATCCCGCTCACGTACTTCCTCGACGCGTACAGGTCCCACTTCGGGTTCCGCTCGGAGTTCGCGGCGCCGGTCACCACCGGCCTCGCGCTGTCCGCGGTCTACGTCGTCCTCGCCCACTGGGCGTTCCGCGCCGCCATCGAGCGTGCGCGCCAGACCGGCCTCCTCCTCAAGATGTCGGAGTGAGCCGGTGATCGAGGGGCGCCACGGCTACTGAGCCGTCCAGCCTCCGTCGATGACGAGCTCGCTGCCGGTGGTCCACGAGGACTCGTCGGAGGCGAGATAGAGGACGCCGTAGGCTATCTCGTCCGGCTCGCCGTAGCGGCCCATCGGGATACGCGAGGTCATGAGCTGCCGCGTGGCGGGATCGCGGCGGCGCGCCTCGGTCATCGGCGTGACGACCGGGCCGGGATGCACGGAGTTCACGCGGATGCCCTCCTTCGCGTACTGAAGCGCCGTCACCTTCGTCAGCAGCCGGACGGCGCCTTTGGACGCGGGGTACTGCGGGCTGATGTTGTCCATGCCGACCAGGCCGAGCTGCGAGGAGATGTTGATGATCGAGCCGCCGCCGGCGCGACGCATGGCCGGGATGGCCGCGCGCGTGCCGAGGAACACGCCCTTGGCGTTGACGGCCATCACCTGATCCCACGCGTCGGGTGCCGTGTCCTCCACGCGGCTGAGCACCGCGCCGATGCCGGCGTTGTTCACGAGGACGTGGAGCGCGCCGAAGCGCTCCTCGGCCAGCGCGACGGCGCGCTGCCAGTCGTCCTCGCGCGTGACGTCGAGGCGCACGAAGACGCACTCGCCGCCCTTGGCGCGGATCTCCGCCTCGACAGCCTGGCCCTCCTTCTCCAGCACGTCGCCGATGACGACGCGCGCGCCCTCGCGCGTGAACAGCCGGGCCTCCGCGGCACCCATGCCGCGCGCGCCGCCGCTGATGAGCGCAACTTTGTTCGCGAGCCTCATGTCGATCTCCCTGGTAGAGGGGCACCCTTCCGTTGCTCCCGCATGCGCGGGTCGAGGGCGTCGCGCACGGCGTCGCCCACGAAGTTGAGCCCCACGACGGTGACGAACAGCGCCGCGCCCGGGCCGAAGACGATCCAGGGCGCCTGTTGAAGATAACCACGGCCCGCGTTGATCATGCTGCCCCACGAGGCCGCGGGCGGCTGGATGCCGAGGCCGAGGAACGATAGCGACGCCTCGGCCAGGATGGCGAACGCCACGCTGAGCGAGGCCTGCACCACGATGGGCGCCGTCGCGTTGGGCAGCACGTGGCGCCAGGCGATGCGCCAGCCCGGCGCCCCGAGCGCGCGCGCGGCGTCGACGTAATCGCGCGCCGTGATGGCCAGCACCTGGCCCCGCACCAGCCGCGCGAACGTGGGCGTGTAGACGACGGCCAGCGCGATGAGCACGCCGGTGAGCCCGGCGCCGAGCACCGCGCCCAGCGCGAGGGCCAGCACGAGCGGCGGGAAGGACAGCACGGCGTCCATCGCGCGCATCACGAGGCCGTCGATCCTCCCGCCGCAGTAGCCGGCCACGAGCCCCAGCACGCAGCCGCTCAGCAGAGCCAGGGCCACCGAGACGAACCCCGCCACCAGCGAGATGCGCGTGCCCCACACCACGCGTGAGAGAACGTCGCGGCCGACGTTGTCGGTGCCGAGCCAGTGCGCCGCGCCCGGCCGCGCCAGCGCGTTGCCCAGATTCTGCTTGAGCGGATCGTGCGGCGACAGCACGGGCGCCGCCAGCGCCAGCGCGAGGGCGGCCACGAGGATCGCCGCCCCGACTTGTGCGGCAAGAGACAAGCGCCACGGCTTTGCCGGGGCTTGACGAACGTAAGCATTCCAGAGAAGCGCCACGGCTCCGCCGGGGCGCTTCGAACCGTCGGGGGGAATGGGGGCCATGTCGGGGCCCCCGTCGCCGCTAAGCATTCCAGAGAAGCGCCACGGCTCCGCCGGGGCGCTTCGAACCGTCGGGGGGAATGGGGGCCATGTCGGGGCCCCCATTAATAACGTATGCGAGGGTCGATGAAGCCATAGAGGACGTCGACGAGCAGGTTACTCACGATGAAGCCCACGGCGATGAGCAGCACGACACCCTGGACGAGCGGGTAGTCGCGCGCGAACACGGCGTCCACGACCAGGCGGCCGACGCCGGGCAGCGCGAAGACGTACTCGGTGATGACGGCACCGCCGATGAGCGTGCCGAGTTGCAGGCCCAGCACGGTGACGACGGGGATCAGCGCGTTCTTCAGCACGTGGCCGCGTACCACGCGGCCCTCCGAGAGCCCCTTGGCGCGCGCGGTGCGCACGTAGTCCTCGGCCAGCGCCTCCAGCAGGCTGGAGCGCAGCGTGCGCGTGACGACGGCGGCCAGCGCCAGGCCGAGCGTGACCGCGGGCAGCACCAGCGAGCGCAGGCCGGCGATCGGGTCCTCCAGCGGATCGGTGTAGCCGGAGATCGGCAGCCAGCGCAGCGTCACGCCGAAGAGGAAGATGAGCAGCAGCGCCAGCAGGAAGTTGGGCATGCAGATGCCGAACAGCGCGAAGGTCGTGCCCACGCGGTCCACCGGCCGGTTGTGCCGCACGGCCGACATGATGCCGACGGGGAAGGCGATGGCCAGCGAGATCGTCATCGCCATGAGCGCCAGCTGCAGGCTGGGGCGGATGCGGCGGCCGACGTTCTCGATCACCGGCTCGCCGTTGCGGATGGAGCGCCCGAGGTCGCCGCGCAGCACGCGGCCCATCCAGGCGACGTACTGCACGGGGATCGGGCGGTCGAGCCCCAGCTCCTTGCGGAGCGTCTCCTTCACCGTGGCGTCGACCGACTCCGCCATCATGGCGTCGATCGGATCGCCCGGCGTGAGGTGCAGCAGCGTGAACACCCCGGCCGTGACCAGCAGCAGGACCGGGATGGTGGCCAGCAGCCGGCGGACGATTACCTGAGCCACACGTCCTTGAACCGCATCATCCCGTCGGGCACGGGATCGTAGCCCTGCACCTTGGGGCTGAACGCCTTGGGCTCGATGGGGTGGACGATGAAGATCATCGGCAGCTCGTCCTGCAGGATCTTGGTGACCTCGCTGTAGAGCTTCTTGCGCTCGGCCTGGCTCGACACCTCGCGCGTCTTGTCCAGCAGCGCGTCGAGCTGCGGATTGGAGATGCCCGACCAGTTGAGCGAGGTGCCCGGCGACGTCTTGTAGAACTGGTAGACGTTGCCGTCGGGGTCCGGCCGGCCGCTCCACTGGTAGCTGATCATTTCGAAGTTCTTGCTGTTGCCGTTGGAGATCAGCGTGGCACCGTCCACCAGCTTCACCTTCATCTGGATGCCGGCCTCGGCGAGCTGCGCCTGGATGACTTCCGCCTCCTGGACGTTGATGGGCAGGTTGTTGGTCGTCATCGTGAACTCGAAGCCGCCCGGCTTGCCGCCCTCGGCCAGCTTGGCCTTGGCCTTCGCGAGATCGCGCTTGATGGGCGGGATCGCGCGGTCGTACGCCCAGCTCGTCGGCGGAATGGGCCCGTTGGCCGGCACGCCCACGTTGAGCCACACGCCCTTGACGATCTGCTCGAGGTCGATCGCGTAGGCCACCGCCTGCCGCAGCGCCTTCACGTTGAAGGGCGGGCGCCCGTGGTTGAGCTGGTAGGCGAAGTCGGCCAGCGAGGGCACGTCTACGACCACCACGTTCTTGTCGGCCTTCACCGCGGCCACGTCGCGCGGCTGCACGTAGTCCATCACGTCGAT
>QHRW01000088.1 GCA_003220265.1 Candidatus Rokuibacteriota bacterium
CGCCGTGCTGCACACGCTCAACTTCCGGCTGGCGCCGCGCGATCTCGCCTACATCGTCGATCACGCCGGCGACGCGGTCGTGTTCTGCGACGCCAGCACGTGGCCCGTGCTGGAGTCCATCCGCAAGGACTGCCCCAAGATCCGCCAGGTCGTCGTGATGAAGGACACGCCCGGGGCCGAGGTGCCGGCCGGTGTGCTGGAGTACGAATCGCTGCTGGCCTCCGCCGCGCCGCTGGCCGCCTGGCCCCAGCTCGACGAGCGCGACGCCGCCGCCATGTGCTACACCTCCGGCACCACCGGCAATCCCAAGGGCGTCGTCTACACGCACCGCGCGATCTACCTGCACTGCCTGGCCGAGTCGATGACCGACACGATGGCGCTCAGCGAGCGCGATGTGATCCTGCACATCGTGCCGATGTTCCACGCCAACGCCTGGTGCGTGCCGTTCGCGGCCGTCATGCTGGGCGCGACGCAGATCTTCGGCGGCCCCAGTCCGCAGCCGCGCGACATCGCCGAGCTGGTACAGGCGCACAAGGTCACGTTCGTCGGCGCGGTGCCGACCGTGTGGATCGCGGTGAAGGAGCTGGTGGAGAAGGAGGGCTACGACATCTCCACCATTCGCTGCATCCCCATCGGCGGCTCGGCGGCTCCGCGCGCGCTGCTGGAGCTCTACGAGAAGAAGTTCGGCGTCTCCATGCTGCACGCCTGGGGCATGACCGAGATGACGCCGCTCGGCACCATCTCGCGGCTGAAGTCCTACATGCTGGAGCTGCCCGAGGCCGAGCAGTTCGCCATCCGCGCCAAGCAGGGCTACGTCGCCGCCGGCGTGGACCTGCGCATCGTGGACGACGAGGGCCGCGAGGCGCCGTGGGACGGCGCGACGATGGGCGAGATCCAGGTGCGCGGGCCCTGGATCGTGAAGGCCTACTACGACAACCCGGAGAGCGCCGACCGCTTCACCGCCGACAGCTGGTTCAAGACCGGGGACATCGCCACCATCGACGCGGAGGGCTACATCCAGATCACCGACCGCACCAAGGACGTCATCAAGTCCGGCGGCGAGTTCATGTCCAGCGTGGCGCTGGAGAGCCTCATCATGGGGCACCCCGACGTGCTCGAGGCCGCCGTCATCGCCGTGCCGCATCCCAGGTGGATCGAGCGGCCGCTGGCCTGCGTGGTGGCCAAGCCCGGCCTGGCCGGCAAGCTCACCGAGCGCGACATCCTCGAGTTCCTGCGCCCCCAGGTCTCCAAGTGGATGCTGCCGGATGAAGTCGTCTTCCTCGAGGCCGTTCCGAAGACCGGCGTGGGGAAGTTCGACAAGAAGGTCCTGCGCGAGCGCTTCAAGAACTGGACGCCGAAGGCCTGATCGGCTACATTCCGGCCACCCTCAGGAGGTGCCCATGCGACGTGTGAACCGCCGTGAGTTCGTTGCCACCACCGCCACCGGCCTCGCCGGCATCCTGGCCGCCCGGACCGCGCCCGCGCTGGCCCAGGCCCGCGAGATCTCGTACCTCTGCTGGAACAACTTCGCGCCGGCGTCCGACAAGAAGCTGTCCGAGATCGGCCAGCGGTTCAGCAAGGACACCGGCATCAAGCTGAAGATCGACCACATCTCGCACATGGGCCCGCAGCAGGCCAAGTACGCCTCCGAGGTCCAGACCCAGGCCGGCCACGACCTGGTCGAGATGCGCATGCACTTCCCGTGGCTGTACGAGCCGCAGCTGGCGGACGTCTCCGACGTGGTGGCCGGGCTGGAGAAGCAGTACGGCAAGGCGATCTCGTCGTCGTACGAGGGCGCGCACGTGCACGGCGTCTGGCGCGCGGTGCCGCAGTACCACGGCATGTTCGTCTGCACGTACCGCGAGGACCTCTTCAAGAAGGCGAGCCTCAAGGTGCCCGACACCTGGGAGGACCTCTACACGGTCGGCAAGGAGCTCAAGAAGATGGGGAACCCGGTCGGGATCCCCATCAGCCAGAACTACGACTCGATCTCCACGGCCGGGCCCGTCCTGTGGTCCTTTGGCGGCATGGAAGTGGACAAGGACGGCAAGACGGTCAAGATCAACTCGGACGGGACCGCGCAGACGATCGAGTGGTACAAGAAGATGTTCAAGGACTGCATGGAGCCGGAAGTGCTCTCGTGGTCCGACGCCAGCAACAACGAGTCGATCCAGCAGGGCAAGGCCGGCTGGATCCACAACCCGGTCAGCGCCTACATCATCGCCAAGCAGCGCAAGCTGGTCACCGCCGACGGCATCAACCACCACCGCAGCCTGGGCGGTCCCAAGGGGCGCTACGAGACCGACACGCCGCGGCACATCGGCATCTGGAAGTTCTCGAAGAACATCGAGGCCTCCAAGGAGTGGATCAAGTACCTGCTCGGCAAGAAGGAGACGTACGACGAGTACATCATGTCGGGCGATGCCTTCAACCTGCCGGTCTACACCAAGCTGACGGACCACCCGGTCCTGAGGACGGACCCGAAGTACGCCGCGCTCAAGGGCGAGGGCGTGGAGTACCACACCTATGGCTGGCCGGCGCCGCCGTCCGACAAGGTGCAGCTCATCACCAACGCCTACATCCTGCCCAACATGATCGCCAAGGCCGTCACGGGCACCTCGACCAAGGACTCCATCGCCTGGGCCGAGAACGAGATGAAGAAGGTCATGGCCGGGTAGTCGCGGCCATGGCGATCGGTACCCTTCCGGCTGCTCGCGCGCACGCGCGCCTGCCCTGGCGGACGCGCGTGCGCGAGATGCTCGACCGCGAGCGCGTGCTGGGCCCGCTGTTCATCACGCCGGCCCTGATTCTCATCGCGCTGCTCGTGGCCTACCCGTTCTGCATGGCGCTCTACTTCGCGCTCTCCAACGCCTTCATCGGGCGGCCCAGCCACTTCGTCGGCTTCCGCAACTTCGTCAACCTGTGGGACGCGGACGCCTTCCGGCAGACGTTCCAGAACGCCTTCGTGTTCACGGGGATCTCGGTGGCCTTCAAGCTGGTGCTCGGTATCTCGCTGGCCCTGCTGCTCAACCAGCAGCTCTGGTTCAAGCGGATGATCCGGGGCGCCGTGCTGCTGCCGTGGGTCATTCCCACCGCGCTCTCCACGCTGGGCTGGTGGTGGATGTTCAACTCGCTCTACAGCGTGGTGAACTGGACGGGCATCTCGCTGGGGCTGCTGGACCCGCCCGGCCCCAACTGGCTCGGCCAGCGGCACTACGCGATGGCGGCGGTGGTCACCGTCAACATCTGGCGCGGTCTGCCGTTCTTCGCCATCACGATCCTGGCCGGTCTGGTGGCGATCCCCAAGGAGCTGTACGAGGCGGCCCAGGCCGACGGCGCCGGGCCGTGGGCGCGCTTCTGGTACGTCACGCTGCCCATGCTCAAGCCCGTGCTGGCGGTGGTGGTGCTCTTCTCGACCATCTTCACCTTCAGCGACTTCAACATCGTCTACGTGCTCACCCACGGCGGCCCCATCAACGCCACCCACCTCTTCGCTACCTACTCGCGGATGATCGGGCTGGAGAGCGGGCGGATCGGCGAGGGCGCGGCCGTCAGCCTCTATCTCTTCCCGCTGCTGGTCTTCGTGGTGTGGGCGCAGCTGCGCTTCGTGCGCAAGCAGGCCTACTGATGTCGCGGCGCGCGCGGTGGGCGAAGATCCTGCAGCACGTGCTGCTGATTCCGTTCCTGGTCTTCGCGCTGTTTCCCTTCTATCACATGGCGCTGACGTCGCTGAAGCAGGACCGCGAGCTGTACGACCGGTTCGCGGTGCCGCTCATCATCAAGCAGGGGCCGACGCTCGAGCACTATACGAAGCTGATCCGGGAGACCGAGTTCCTGACCTGGACCAAGAACAGCCTGATGGTGACGATCCTGGCCACCACGGCGTCGATCGTGATCGGGACCATCGCCGCCTACGCGCTGTCGCGGCTGAAGTTCCGCGGCGTCAACAGCTTCGGCACCGGGATCTTCGTGACCTACCTGGTGCCGACCTCGCTGCTGTTCCTGCCCCTGGCCCAGGTCGTCAACTGGCTGGGCCTCGCGGATTCGAAGTGGGCACTGATCCTCACCTACCCGACCTTCCTCGTGCCCTTCTGCACGTGGCTCCTGATGGGCTACTTCCGCACGGTGCCCAAGGAGGTCGAGGAGTGCGCGATGGTGGACGGGGCCACCCGCATCCAGGCCCTCACGCGCATCGTGCTGCCCATCGCCATCCCCGGCCTGGTGTGCGCGACGCTCTTCGCCTTCACCCTGTCGTGGAACGAGTTCATCTACGCGCTCACGTTCACGTCGTCGTCGGAGCAGATCACCGCCAGCGTGGGCGTGACGAGCGAGCTGATCCGTGGCGACATCTACTTCTGGGGCGAGCTGATGGCGGGCGCGATCCTCGGCTCGGTGCCGATCGTGATTCTCTACGTGTTCTTCCTGGACTACTACGTCTCGGGGTTGACCGCCGGCGCCGTGAAGTAGGCGCGGCCGCGCGGCCGCGCGGACAGAAGGAGGGCGAGTGCGCCTACCGATGTTGGCTCTGAAGCGCCGCCAGTGGGAGCCGTTTGCCTTCGCCTCGCCGTCGCTGGTCCTCATCGCGCTCGTGATCATGTTCCCGCTCGCCTACTCGTTCTACCTCTCGTTTCTCGACTTCGATCTCTCGGTCGGCCCCGATGCCAACTTCATCGGCGCGCGCAACTACACGGAGAGCATCCTGCGCGACGGGCGGTTCGTCGGCTCCATCGTGAACACGGCGATCATCATCGGACCCGCCCTCGCCGCCGAGCTCGTGCTGGGCCTCGGCCTCGCGCTGCTCCTGAGCCGCGTGGCCCGCGGCCGGCCGATCATCACGGCGTTGCTGGCCATTCCGGCCATGGTGTCACCGGTCATGGCGGCCATGGCGTGGCGCATGATGTTCGGCGTCAAGTACGGGGCCATCAACAACCTCGGGTTGCAGCTCGGCATCATCGACGTCTACTTCGACTGGTTCGGCTCCTCGGCCCTGGCCCGGGCGTCGGTGGTGCTGGTCGACGTCTGGCACAACACGCCGTTCATGATGCTGGTGCTGCTGGCCGGCATCCAGTCGATCCCGACGGAGCTCTACGACGCGGCCAGGGCCGACGGCGCCACGCCGTGGCAGAGCTTCTGGTCCATCACGCTGCCGTTGCTGAAGTTCACGATGGCCGTGGGGCTGATGATCCGGCTGATCGACCTCACCAAGCTCTTCGGGTTGATCTTCGTGCTCACCTACGGCGGCCCTGGCAGCAGCACCGAGACGGTGGCCTTCACGACCTACCTGGCCGGCTTCAAGGACTTCCGCATGAGCTACGCCGCCGCGCTCTCCTACGTGATCGTGGGCGGCGTGCTGCTGCTGACCCTGCTCTTCCTGTGGATCCAGCGGCTGCGCGAGGCGCGGGCGGCCTGATGGCCATCGCGCTCGAGCGGCCCCGGGTGGCGGCGCGGCGCGCGCGACGCTATCGGTTGCGCCGCGGCCTCGGGCACGTGCTCACGTATCTCGGGCTGCTGGCCGCGCTCGTGTTCTTCCTGGGCCCGTTCTTCTGGATCCTCACCACCTCGCTCAAGGGCAACGAGGACTTCTTCACGTTCCCGCCGGTGTGGATCCCGGCCGACCCCTCGCTCTCGCACTACCTGGCGCTCTTCACGCGCTCGAGCGGCGCCCGCTACTTCACCAACAGCCTGGTGATCTCCTCGCTCAGCATGTTCGCCGCCCTCGCGGTGAGCCTGCCCACGGCGTACGCCATCGCGCGCTGGCGCTTCGGCGGCGGCCTGCTCTCCACGTTCCTCCTCGTGCTCCGCATGCTGCCGGCCATCGCGCTGATCATCCCGATCTACATCATGTACAAGATGCTCGGGATGACGAACTCCTACCTCGGGCTGGTCGTCGTCTACACCGTCCTCTACATCCCCTTCGCGGTGTGGCTGCTGGTGGGCTTCCTGCGCGACTTCCCGGTGGAGATCGAGGAAGCGGCCATGATCGACGGCTGCTCGCGCGTGCGCGCGCTGGTCCAGGTCGTGATCCCGATCATCGCGCCGGGCCTGGCGGTGGTGGCGCTCTTCGCGTTCATCGCCACCTGGAACGAGTTCCTGTTCGCGGTCGTCCTCACCGGCATCGAGACCAAGACCATGATGGTCCTGGTCACCTCGTTCACGTCCGGCGGCACCGACATGTTCTACGGCGAGGCCTCGGCCTCGGTGGTGCTCGGCGTGCTGCCGGCCTTCGCCGTCGCCTTCATGCTGCAGCGCTATCTCGTCAAGGGCCTCGCCCTCGGCGGAACCAAGGGCTAGTCAAGGGAGGATCGCATGAGACCAGCAGCACTCAAGGTGTCGCTCACGCTCGCGCTCGCCGGGTTCCTGGCCGCGGGCGCCTTTTATGCCCGCCCGGTGGGCGCCGCGCGGCCCTACGAGGGCCAGACCATCCGCGCGGTGGTCAACGCCGAGTACGTGAAGTACTCGCTCTCGCTCGTCGAGAAGGATCTCTACGACAAGCTCGGCGTGAAGATCGAGACCGAGGTGATCCCGCTCGACGCCTTCGTGTCGAAGACGCTGCTGGAGTTCAACTCCGGCTCGAGCCCGTGGGACCTCGTGATGTTCGGGCCCTCCAACATGCCGGACTACGGCCGCCACTTCGAGCCGCTGGAGCCGTGGATCGAGAAGCTGAAGCTCGACTTCGCCATGGACGACATCGTGCCGGTATTCGCCAAGGTCATGCTGCGCTACCAGGGCAAGCTGGTCAGCATGCCGTACGACGGCGACATCCACATCATGTACTGGAACAAGGTGGCCTTCGAGCGGGCCGACAACCAGAAGAAGTTCAAGGCCAAGTACCACTACGACCTCAAGCCGCCCAAGACGTGGAAGCAGTGGGACGACGCCGCCGAGTTCTTTCACGGCTGGGGCTGGGACGGCTCCGACAAGAAGCTGTTCGGCGCCGGGGCGTCGTACAAGCCCTCCGGCAGCGGCTACTCGTACCACTGGTGGCGCTCGCGCTTCTTCTCGTACGGCGGCCAGTACTTCGACAAGGACATGAAGCCGCTGATCAACACCGCGGCCGGCGTGCGCGCCCTCGAAGAGATGGTGAAGACGATGCCGTACTACCCGCCCGGCGTCCTCCTCTTCGAGTCCGAGGAGCCCAAGACGATGCTGGTCAAGGGCGAGGTGCCGCTGCTCTACTCGTGGACCTCGACCGGCAAGCGCGTGGGCAACAAGGACGAGTCGGTCATCGCGGGCAAGGCCGGCTTCGGCCTCGTGCCCGGCGCCGAGATCGACGGCAAGATCGTCAACCGGCCGGCCATCACCCCGGGCCGCGGCATGGCGGTGTCGAAGTACTCCAAGAAGAAGGAGGTCACGCTCAAGGTGCTCGAGTTCATCTCCACGCCCGACCAGAGCCTGAAGATCGTGATGGATCCCAAGACCATCATGGATCCGTGGCGCGTGTCGCACCTGCGCTCGCCCATCTTCCGCAAGGCGTTCCCCGACGCCGACAAGTATCTCGACGCGATCGAGGCGACGTTCCCGTACTTGGTGCCCGACCCGGTCGTGCCCGCCGCCGACGAGTATCAGCGCAAGCTGTCGTTCGAGATCACGGAGGCCCTGGCCAAGCGCAAGGCGCCCAAGGAGGCGCTCGACACCGCGGCAGCCGAGTGGGACAAGGTCACCGAGCGGCGCGGCCGCGACAAGCAGAAGGCCGCATGGGGCGAGAAGCTCGCGGAAATGAAGGCCCTCGGCATCGAGTATCACCCCGACTGGGCGGCCAAAGCCAAGTAGCCGCTGGCCCGCAGAATGCACTTCCAGGGTGGGGGGCCGTCCCCCAACCCTGGAGGACCTGACTATGGTGGAGCGGAAGCACATTCCCGTCGACGCCGAGTGCAGCGTCAACATCGTCACCGAGCAGATGGCCGACGGCAGGTGGGCCGTGGTCTCCTCCATCAAGCACGAGTCGCCGACCGGCGAGAAGATCATCGACCTGCCGGTGTGCGACGACCGCTTCGGCTCGCAGTCGGAGGCCGAGAACGCGGGCTTCTCTCAGGCGCGCGAGTGGATCGACCACAACATGCCGCGCGCGGCTTGATACTCGTCGGGATAGTCGATCCCGAATCGCTCGCACGAGGCTGAGGCATCGCGGACGTCCGTGTCGCGGAAGCGGTAGCCTGTGTGGAACTTCACCATGTACTCGGCCGTGATGCACTTCACGGCGCGGCCGGCGATCACTCCGCGGCCGGACAGAGAAGCGGCCGGATACATGACGCCCTTGTCGATTGGCCCGTAGAGCCCGTTGCCGTCGGCATCGAAGACGACGGCGTGGACATCGACCTGGCGACCCGCGTCATCGGCGAGGACGAAGTTCCACGGGCTGGTGTCATCGCGCGGGAGGTCTCGGTATCCAGATCTCCGTTCTTCCGCTCGCACTGACGTCGGGTCTGCAGGAGTGGCTAGGCGGGGCCGTTGGTGCCGCCGGAGATCTCGCTGGCGGGCGTGGAGCGGCGCCAGGGTCTGCGGAGGCGCTGGCGCCAGGCGGCGCGGCGTTCGTCGCGGCGGGCGAGGCGGCGCCAGGGGGCGAGTGACGGGGCGGAGAGCCTCAGCGCGTGGGCGGCGTCCTCGAACAGGGAGTAGGCCACCGGCGTCACCAGCAGCGTGAGGAGCAGGCAGAGGGTCTGGCCGCCGATGACCACCACGGCGATGGCGCGACGCTCTTCCGCGCCGGGGCCCGTGCCCACCCAGAGCGGCAGCATGCCGGCCACCAGCGCGAGCGTCGTCATCAGGATGGGGCGGAGCCGGTCACGGTTGCCCTGCATGATGGCGGCCGCGCGGTCCATGCCGTGCGCGCGCAGGTTGTTCATGTGGTCGATCTGGAGGATCGCGTTCTTCTTCACCACGCCGAACAGCACGAGGATGCCCAGCGCGGAGTAGAGGTTGAGCGTGTTGCCCGTGTACCACAGCGAGAACAGGGCGAACGGCACCGAGAGCGGCAGCGAGAGCAGGATCGTCAGCGGATGGATCACGCTCTCGAACTGCGAGGCCAGGATCATGTACATGAAGATGGCCGAGAGCAGGAAGACCCACAGGAACTCCGTGAAGGTCTTCTCCATCTCCTTGGCCTTGCCCGTCACGAAGGTCGAGTACGCGATGGGCATCTTCATGTCGGCCGCGGCCTTCTTCAGCGCCTCGATGCGGTCGGCCTGGCCGTAGCCGGGCGCGATGCCGGCCCGCAGGCGGACCTCGCGCTGGCGGTCCGTGCGATCGATGCGGGACGCCGTGGCGGTCCGCTCGATCTTGACGAGGTTGTCGAGCCGCACCAGGCCGCCGCCGGGGGCCAGGCCCACCTGGGCGGGGGCGCCGGTGGCCGCGTTCGTGGAGACCGAGTCGCGCGAGACGTAGAGCCGCGAGATCGTGCCGAGGTCGCCGCGGAACTTGTCGAGCAGGCGGATCTGCACGTCGTAGTCGTCGTTGACGCTGGGGTCGTGGAAGCGTGAGACCTGGTCGTCGCCGCCCACCATCAGACGCAGGGCGGTGGCGATCTGCTCGGTGTCCACGCGCAGGTCGGCGGCCCGCTGGCGGTCGATCACAACCCGCAGCTCGGGCTTGTCGAGCTGCAGCGTGGTGTCGGCGTCCACGATGCCGCCCAGCTCCTTGGCGCGCTCCTTCAGGACGGCGCCGTACTCGGCCAGCTTCTCCAGCTCGGGACCGCGCAGCGCGAGATCGATGTCGAAGGTGCCGCCGCCGATGTTGAAGCCGGCGATGTTGCGGATCTGCGTGCGCATGTCCCGGAACTTCCGGAACCGCTGGCGCAGCGCCAGCACGATGTCGCGCTGCGTGTAGTTGTTGCGGAAGGCGTCGAGCGGCCGGCCGTGGATGATGGAGTGCCAGAGGCGCTCGGGGGTGAACGTGCGCTCCGTGTGCGGCACCGTGCGCACGTACATGTAGCCCTGGTTCACCTTGTTGAGGAAGCTGCCGCCGCCGGAGGCGAGCGTGAGCGCCACGCCCCTCGTTTCCCGCGCTTCCTTGGCCAGCGCCTGCATGGCGTCGTCCATCGCGGCCAGGCTCATGCCCTCGGGGCCGAACACGATCACCTCGAACTCCGACTCGTCCACGTCGCTCGGAATGTACTCCTGCTTCACCTGGCGGTAGATCGGCACCGCGGCCACGATGCAGGCCAGGCTGATCAGCACGATCACCCAGCGATGGGCCATGGACCACCGCAGGCTCCACGTGTAGCCGCGGTCCAGCCAGCCGTAGAAGCCGGAGCGGGAGGCGGCCTCCCCCTCGCCGTGGCCGCCGTGACCGCCGGCGGCGTCCTCGGTGCGCAGCAGGCGCGCGCACATCATCGGCGTCAGCGAGAAGGAGACGAGCAGGCTCACCATGACCGACACGGCGGCGGTGAGCCCGAACTGGTAGAGGAAGCGGCCGGAGATCGAGGACATGAAGGAGACCGGCACGAAGATGACGACCAGCGACAGCGTGGTGGCCATGACGGCCAGGCCGATATCGGCCGTCGCCTCGCGGGCGGCCTCGAAGGGCCGCATCTTCTTCTCCTCGACGAAGCGGAAGACGTTCTCGAGCACGACGATGGCGTCGTCGATGACGATGCCGACCATCAGCACCAGCGCCAGCATGGTCACGCTGTTGAGCGTGAAGCTCAGCGCCCACATCATGCCGAAGGCCGCGATGACCGAGGTGGGGATGGCCACCGCCGCGATGATCGTCGAGCGCCACGAGCGCATGAACGCCAGCACGACCAGCGAGGCCAGGATGGAGCCCAGCACCAGGTGCAGGTTGATCTCGTGCAGCGCGGCGTAGATGTACTTCGACTGGTCGCGGATGATCTCCATCTGGACGTCGGCGGGCACCTGCTCGCGCAGCCGGGCCAGCTTGGCCTTGACGCCCTCGATGACGGCCACGGTGTTCTCGCCCGACTGCCGGCGGACCTCCAGGATCACCGTGGGCACGCCGTTGAGGCGGGCGGCCGAGCGCTGCTCCTTGGTGCCGTCCTCGGCGTAGCCGATGTCGCTCACGCGCACGGGCACACCGCCCAGCACCGCCACCACCAGGTTGTTGAACGACCGGGGATCGGCCACCCGGCCCATCGTGCGCAGCGAGGCCTCGTTGAGGCCGGAGGTCACGTTGCCGCCCGGCAGGTCGGCGTTCTGGCGGGTGAGGGCGTCCCGCACGGTGGTGATGGGAATCTGGTAGGCGTTGAGCCGATCGGGATCCACCCAGACGTTGACCGAGCGCAGCAGGCCGCCCACGATGCGGACCTCGCCCACGCCGGACGACCGCTCGAGCTGCACCCTCACCGTCTTGTCGGCGATCTCCGTCAGCTCGCGGAGCGAGCGCTCGCCCGACAGCGCCACCGTGACGACCGGCGCCTGGTCGTTGTCGGTCTTGGAGATGATCGGCTCCCGGATGTCGCGGGGCAGGTTGCGCCGAGCGATCGAGACCTTGTCGCGCACGTCCTGCGCCGCCACGTCGATCGGCCGATTGAGCGTGAAGGTGACAATGATGATCGAGTTGCCGGGGCTGGAGATCGAGCGCAGCTCCTGGATGCCCTGGATCGTGTTGACCTGCTCCTCGATCTTCTGCGAGACCTGCGTCTCGATCTCCTCGGTGGAGGCGCCCGGCAGCTCGGTGCGGACGGTGACCGTCGGCAGATCGACGGCCGGAAAGCGGTCCACGCCCAGGCGGAACCAGCTGGCGGCGCCGACGACGACGAACGCCATGACGAGCATCGTCGCGAAGACGGGGCGCTTGATGCAGACTTCGGCGAGCTTCTGCACGGCCTAGTGCGCGACGGTGACCGGCTGGCCACCCGTCAGGTTGCCCGGAAGGCCGACGACGGGCTCGCCGCGCTTGAGCCCCTCGAGGATCTCCACGTCGTCCCCGAGGCGGCGGCCGGTGGTCACCCGCACCTCGGCGGTGCGGCCCTGGCGGACGATCAGCACCTTCTCCACGCCGGCGAAGACGATGACGGAGCTGAACGGCACCGTCACCACCGGCTGGCCGGCGTCGGTGACGATCTCGACGCGCGCGAACGAGCCCGGCCGCAGCACGGCGCGCTCGTTCGGCACCTCCGCCTCCACCAGCAGCGTGCGGTTCTGCTCCTGCACGATCGGCGACAGGCGGACGATGCGGCCGTTGTAGACGGTGGGATCGCCCTCCACGTTGAGCCGCACCGCCTGCCCCGCGCGCACGCCCGCGCCCTCGCGCTCGGGCACGGCCACGCGCAGCCGCAGCGGGTGCAGGCGTACCAGCGTGGCCACCGGAGCCCCGGCCCCGAGGTACTCTCCCACCGAGGCCTGCTTGAGGCTGACGGCGCCCTCGATCGGCGAGACGATCGTCGTGTCGGTCAGCTGCTGGCGCGCGAGGTCGAGCTCCGAGCGGCGCTGGACGATGATCGCCTGGCGGTTGCGGACCTCTTCCAGCGCGTCCTGGTAGCGGCCCTCGGCCACCTGGAAGTTCGCCTCGGCCGTGTCGAGCTGGGCGCGCGCGATCAGATCCTGCTGCAGGAGCTTGACGCTGCGGTCGCGGTTGAGGCGCGCGTCGTCCAGCATCGCGCGCGCCTGGCGCACGATGGCGGTCTGCTCGGGATCGATGCGCTCGTCGCTCCCCGTCGCCGGCAGCCCCAGACGGACGCGGGCCTGCTGGAGGGCCGCCTCCGCCTGGTCCACGCGGTGCTTGAAATCGCTCTGATCGAGCCGCGCGATCACCTGGCCACGCTTGACCGGCGTGCCGAGGTCGACGGGGATCTCCACGACGCGACCGACCACCTTGGTCCCCAGCACCACCTGCTCGTCGGCGGCCAGGGTGCCGGTGGCGGTGACGGTGCGGGCCATCGTGCGCTCGGCGGCGGGCGCCACCTTGACCTCGCGGGGCGGCGGTCCCTTCGGCTTGGGCTGGTCGGCGCTCGCGACCGGCTCGCCCTTGCAGCCGGCGAGGGTACACGTGAGGAGGGCGGCAATCAGGGTCAGGGCGCGGGCTGACATTCGGGTCCTGATGATACCCCACGGGCGCTCCGTTGGCCCAGATAGGCTCTGACGATGCGGGGATCGGCGGCGAGCGCTCGCGCGGCGCCCTCGGCCACGATCCGCCCCCGGTCGAGCACGTAGCCGCGATCGGCGACCTCGAGAGCCAGCGCGGCGAGCTGCTCGACGAGGAGCACGCTGACGCCCTCCGCGCGGATCCCGCGCACCACCTCGAACGTCTCGCGCACGAGGCGCGGCGCCAGGCCCAGCGACGGCTCGTCCAGCAGCAGCACGCGCGGGCGCGCCATGAGGCCGCGCGCGATGGCCAGCATCTGCTGCTGGCCGCCGGACAGCGCGCCGGCCGGCTGATCGAGCCGCTCGCGCAGCGCGGGGAATCGCGCGATGGCTGCATCCAGCCCGTCGAGGTGGCCGTGGCTGACGGCGCCCAGCTCGAGGTTGGCGCGCACCGTCTGGTCGGCGAAGATCCGACGGCCCTCGGGCACGAGCGCGATGCCGTGACGCACCACGCGCCAGGCCGGCTCGCCCGCCAGCGCGCGGCCGGCGAGGGCGATCGTTCCGCGCCGCGGACGCAGGACGCCCGCCAGCGTGCGCAGCAGCGTCGTCTTGCCGCTGCCGTTGGGACCGATCACCGCGACGATCTCGCCCTCGCCGACCGCCAGCGAGACGTCGTGCAACACCTCGATCTGGCCGTGGCTCACCATCAAGTTCCGGACGTCGAGGAGGCTCACGCGCTCGTCCCGAGATAGGCCGCGACGACGGCCGGGTCGCGCTGGACGGCCGCGGGCGGGCCCTCGGCGATCACGCGGCCCTCGTCCAGCACCGTCACGCGGTCGGAGATCGCCATCACGAGCTCGACGTGATGCTCGACGAGCACCACGGTGAGCCCGCCCGCGCGCAGGCGCGAGAGCAGCGCGTCGAGCGCCTCGACCTCCGCTGGTGCGAGGCCGGCGGCGGGCTCGTCGAGCAGCAGGACGCGCGCGCCGGCGGCGAGCGCGCGGGCGATCTCGAGCCGCCGGCGATGGCCGAACGGCAGGTCGGCGGCGGAGGTCGCCGCCCAGTCGCCGAGCCCGACCGCGTCGAGGGCCGCCCGCGCGCGAGCCTGCGTCGCCGGCGAATCGCCGCCGAAGCCGGCGAGCGCCGCCACCAGCCAGCCGAGACGATGGCCCGCCGCCCCGACGCGCACGTTGTCGAGCACCGACAGCTCCTCGAAGAGCTGCGGCGTCTGAAACGTGCGCACGACGCCGCGGCGCGCGATCGCCGCCGGCCCCCGCCCCGCGATCCCCTCGTCGAACAGCGCGATCGTGCCGCCGTCCGGCACGTCGAACCCCGACACCAGGTTCACCAGCGTCGTCTTCCCCGCCCCGTTCGGTCCGATCAGCGAGTGCACCGTGCCGCCGCGCACGGCGAGCGTCACGCCCGCCACCGCCCTCACTCCGCCGAACGCCTTCGTGACGCCCGTCAACGCGAGCGCGACCGCGGAAGAGGCGCCGGCCTGCCCCGCCGTCGGCGGAGAGTCGCCCGCGTCCTGCGTCAACGACGGAACGCCCGTGCCGCTGTCCGCCGGCCGCGCCGCGCGCGGTCGAGCGAGCGCGCCGACCACGCCGCGCGGGAGGAAGTACACGGAGAGCAGGAGCAGCGAGCCGTAGAGGATCAGACGGTACTCGACGAACTGGCGGACGACCTCCGGCAGCAGCACGAGCGCGGCGGCGCCGACGAGCGGCCCCGCCAGCGTCCCGAGGCCGCCGAAGAGGACGATGAGCAGGAAGAGGATCGAGGTCTGCAGCGTGAAGCTGTCGGGGCTGAGATAGCCGTTGAGGAACGCGAACAGCGCGCCGCCGGCGCCGGCGAACGCCGCCGAGACCGTGAAGGCCGCCGTGCGCACGCGATAGGCCGAGAGCCCGAGCGACGCGGCGGCGAGCTCGGAGCTCTTCACCGCCACCAGCGCGCGGCCCCACGCCGAGCGGGCGAGGTTGCGTGTGAGCACGAGCGCCAGCGCCGCGGCGGCCGCCACCAGCCAGTAGTAGCGGCCGAGGGCCAGGGGCGCGCCGCCCACGGCGGGCTTGGGAATGTCGAAGATGCCGCCGGGGCCGCCCGTGAGCGCCACCCACTCGACGAGCGCGCCCTCCACGATGATGCCGAACGCGATCGTGACCATCGCCAGGTATGGCCCCGACAGCCGCAGCGCCGCCAGCGCGACTGCCGCGCCGATCACGGCGGTCACCGCGATCGCCAGCGGCAGCGCGGTCCAGAAGCCGAGCCCCAGCCGCGTCGCCGCCAGCGCCGCGGTGTAGGCGCCGATCGCGTAGAGGCCGGCGTGGCCGAGCGAGATCTGTCCGGTGAGGCCGGCAAGCACGTTGAGGCCGGCGGCAACCACGACGAAGATGCCGATCGTCATGGCGAGATAGAGGTAATACGTGTTGGCGGTCACGAGCGGCACGGCGGCCGCCGCCACCGCGACGGCGATCCAGCCGGCGCGCGCGCTCACACCCGTCGCGCCGGGCGCGCGCCGCCCAGCCCCCACGGCCGGACGACGAGCATCGCGATGACGACCGCGAAGCCGACGATCTCGCGCGCGCCCGTGGAGACGTAGCCCGCCACCAGCGCCTCCACGAGACCGTACAGGAAGCCGGCCACCACGATGCCGGCCGCCGAGCCCAGCCCCCCGATGATGGCGACCGCGAACGCCTTGAGGCCGATGAGCGTGCCCATCGTGGGTGAGACGTTGAGCAGCGGCGCCAGCAGGACGCCGGCCACGCCGGCCAGCACGGCCGACAGCGCGTACGCCACCGCCACCGCGCGCGGCACGTCGATGCCCATGAGCCCGGCCGCCTCGCTGTCCCAGGCCACGGCCTTGAGCTGGCGGCCGTAGAACGTGCGGTGATAGAAGAGCTGCGTCGCGCCCATCAGCGCCACGCCGACCACGGGCAGCAGCAGCTCCTGAGGGTAGACGCCGGCGCCGAGGACGAAGACGGGCTTGAGCGCCAGGGTCGAGGGAAACGCGCGCGCGTCCTTGCCGAAGGTCAGCATCGCGACGTTCTCGACGATGATGCCGAGCGCGATCGTCGAGAGCAGCCACACGGGCGAGCCCGTGCGGAAGAACGGCCGCACGGCCACGCGCTCGACGACGAGCCCGAACGCCGCCGAGGCGATCACCGTCACGCCGAGCGCGATCACCAGCGGCCAGCCGGCCGCCACGTGCACGGCGTAGGCGACCACGGCGCCCACCATCACGACGTGGCCCTGCGAGAAGTTCAGCGTCCGGCTGGTCGCCCACGTCACGTGATAGCCCAGGGCGACCAGCCCGTACATGCTGCCAAGCGCGAGGCCGCTGACGAGAAGCTGGACGAGCAATCTACGGAACGGGAACGATCTTGCCGCCCTTCCAGACGACCATGATGTAGTCGCGCTCGGTGAGCGCGTCGTGCTGCTCGCTCGTGAACGGCCGCTTGTAGCTCTTGATGAGCCCGGCGTACTCCGCCTTCAGCTCTTCGAGCGCGTCGCGCACCCGGGCGCCCTCGGCCGACTTCGCCTGCTCGATCGCCAGCGCCACCAGGTGGAGGGCGTCATAGGCGTTGGCGGTGCCGACGGGCGCCGTCACGTCCTCCGGGCCCTTGACGCCGTACTTGTCCCTGAGCGCTTTCAGGACGGCCTCGCCGCGCGCGTTCTGACGGCCGAAGAACGAGTAGGTCTGCACGAACACCACGCCCTCGGACAGCTCGCCGGTCAGCTCGGCGAAGCGCCCGCCCGAGATGCCCCAGTGCGAGACGATCGGGACCTCCCAGCCGACCTTGGCCTTGGACTTCACCACCTGCGCGCCCTCGGGCGCGTTGGCCACCAGCATGACGACGTCGGCACCGCCCTGCTTGAGGCGCAGGAGCTGCGGGCTCATGTCGGGATCGTTCCAGTTGAATTTCTCGATGCCCACCGCCTTCACGCCGCGCTCGCCGAACCACTTGGTGAGCCCGGCCTCGTTCGACTGCCCCCAGGCGGTGTTCTCCAGGAGCAGGCCCGGCTTGCCGCGCTTGAGCTGCTCGGCGGCGTAGCGCACCAGGAACTTGTCGACCTCGTCGTCGTTGGCCGACACGCGGAACACGAAGTTCGGCTTCTTGCCGTTTCGCGTGATGTTGGTACCCGCCGCCCACGTGCCGACGTACGGCGTGGCCAGCTCGTGCCAGACGGGAACCTGGGCCAGCGCGACGGTGGTGTGCAGGCCGCCGAAGACCGCGGCCACCTTCTCGCGCTCCACCAGCTCGCGCGCGATCGTCACGCCCTTCTGCGGGTTGCCCTCGTCGTCGCGGACGACCAGCTCGAGCTTGCGGCCGCCGAGCAGCCCACCCCTGGCGTTGACCTCGTCGATGGCGATCGACAGGCCGCGCTTGATGGCCTCGCCGGAGGCCGCCGAGCCGCCCGACACGGCGGCCGCGAGCCCGACCTTGATGGGCGCCTGTTGCGCAGCGGGCGCGCCGGCCAGCGCGGCGACCCCGACGATCGCGAGTAGCGTGAACCATCCCCGTTTCATCCCGTGGCCTCCTCGAGTAGTGCCGGGGGCTGCCTCGACCGCGGGCACCCCGCTCCGGCGTCCGGCCCGAATGTTATACGCCGATTTCCGCCAGGAAGCGGCCGATCGTCCGCTCCACCTCCGCGCGATGCGTGCGGTTGGGAAAGTGCCCGCCGCCCTCGATGACCGCCAGCCTGGCGCCGGGGATCGTCTCGACCAGCCGCCGCGACATCGCCACCGTCGGGAAGTGGTCCTCGCTGCCCGCGATGATCAGCACCGGGCAGCGGATGCGGGCGCAGTCCGCCAGCCACTCGCCCCGCGAGTACGTCTCGTCGAGCAGCGCCAGCAGCGAGGCGATCGAGTGATCGTGCAGGCGCTCGATCGTCTCCGCGTAGCGCTCGGGGCGCGCCTTGAAGCGCGCGAGCGCGTCGGCGCCGCTGCGCAGCCGCACGTTGGCGTCGAAGTACTCGGCGAACTTCCCGGCCTCCACCAGCGGCCGATGGGCGCGCCACCACGCGACGTCCTCTGCAAGCGGCGTGTACGGCGGCCCGCTGATCGAGATGACCGCGCGCACACGCTCGGGCGCGTGGATCGCCGTCCACAGCGAGAGCGCCGCGCCCATCGAGGCGCCGCCCCACACCGCGCGCCGGATCCCGAGCGCGTCGAGCCACAGCAGGACGTCCTCGGCCTTGCGCGGATACGCGTAGTCCTGCGGCCGCTCGAACTTGGACGACAAGCCGTGACCGCGCGTGTCTGGGCACAGCACGCGCCACGCGACGAAGAACGGCTCGAGGTCGCCGACCATCATCGAGGAGTCCTCGACCGAGCCGCCGTGGATCCAGACGATCGGTGGCTTCGCGGGATCGCCGGCCTCGCGCCAGTGCAGGCGCACGCCGTTCGGGAGATCGCGTTCAGGCATCGAGCGCGCAGTGTATCGAACTCACGGCGTTGACACGTCGGTTGTCGCGGCGAATAGTAGGTGCGGGAGGCAGGCGATGAGCAAGACCGCGCTCACGTACCGTGATTACGAAGCCCTGCCAAACGACGGCCGCCGCTACGAGATCCACGACGGCGAGCTCTCGGTGACCCCGTCGCCGTCGCTCGACCACCAGATCATCCTCATGAACCTGCTGCGGGTCCTGTTCCAGCACGCGCCATCAGTCGCGCCAGGCCTCGTGCTCGCCGCGCCCCTCGACGTGATCCTGGCCGACACGCCGGCGGAAACGACGATCGTCCAGCCGGACATTCTCTACGTCGCGCCCGACCGAATGGCCCTGACGAGCCGGCGCGGCATCGAAGGCGGGCCGACGCTCGCGGTCGAGATCCTGTCGCCGTCCACGCGCACGATCGATCGCGTCACGAAGCGCGCACTCTACGCGCGCTACCACGTGCCGCACCTCTGGCTCATCGACCCTGACGCGCGGGCCCTCGAAGCGTTCTCGCTCGAGGGCGGTCGCTACGTCCTCACCGTCAGCGCCGCCGGCGGCGCCCCGGTCGATCTTCCGCCCTTCACCGGCCTCGGCCTCGTTCCGGACTCGCTCTGGCCTTGACGACTCCCCGGGTAGAGGGGCGCCACGGCTCCGCCGGGGCGCCCCGAGCGCTGGGGGTTTGGGGGCCATTTCGTGGCCCCCCATCTCAATACACGAACGGCGTGGGCAGCGGCGGGCGACCGAACGGGCGGCCGCCGCGGATCGTGAGGTAGGGCATCAGCTTCTGCTGGCCCGTGCGCTTGTTGTTCCGCGTGTCCACGAACTCGACCGGCCCGCTGACGAGCTCCATGATCGCCAGGTCCGCGGGGGCGCCGACCTGCAGAGTGCCGAGCCCCGGCACGCGGCCGATGATCTTGGCCGGCTCCACCGTCGCCCTGGCCACGACGTCCTCCAGCGACATGCCGAGCGCGAGGAACTTCGACATCACCCACGGCAGCGTGGGATAGCCCGGCGTGTTGATGCTGACCGAGTGGATGTCGCTGGAGATCGTGTCGGGCGGCATCCCCTGCTGCATCGCCGGCTCGCACACGGTGAAGTCGAAGCTGCCGCCGCCGTGGCCGACGTCGATGATCACGCCGCGCTGCTTGGCCGCGCGCGCGGCCGGTAGGAGCTGGCCGTTCTGCACGGTGTTGTTGCCGGCGCCGCTGTAGGCGTGCGTGAGCACGTCGCCCGGGCGCAGCAGGTTGAGCAGATCGGCGAGGTTGCCCGGCGCCGCCCCGATGTGACACATCACGCGGACGCCCTTGCCGGCCATCTCGGCCGCGCGGATGGCGCGCCGCAGCGGCTCGAGACCGTTCTGCCCCACGACCGAGTCGGTGATCCGCACCTTCACGCCGAGGACGGTATCGGGGTTCTCGGCGACGACCTTGGCGCAGCCGTCGACGTTGGCGTACTCGATGTTCAGCATCTCGCCCGGCGCCAGGCCACCGGCGAGGCCGATCGACGCGATGTGGACGAACGAGAACAACCGCGTGCGCGAGTTCGCCAGCGCCAGATGGCGGAAGACGCCCCAGGTGTGCCAGCCCGCATCGCCCGCGGAGACGGCCGTCGTCGTGCACGTGATGCCGACGAGCTCGTCGGCCGGCAGCCCGAGGCCGAGGTGCGGGCAGAGATGCGTGTGCAGGTCGACCAGCCCCGGCGTGACGAGCTTGCCGGCCACGTCGATGCGCTGCACGGCGCGATCGGCCGGAATGCTCGGCGCGATGGCGGCGATCTGGCCGTAGCGGATGCCGATGTCACGCTTGCCGCGCAGCTTCTGGCTGGGATCGAGCACGTCGCCGTTGGCGATGACCAGCTCGTACTTCAGCGCGGGATCGGCCGGATCGAAGCCGCGCGGCGACGGCGCGCCGCCGCCGGCCTGGGCGAGCTGGACCGGCGCCTGCGCCTGGGCCGGGCTCACGGCGCCGGCCGCCGCCGCGCTGCTGGACACGATGAAGTCGCGACGGGAGAGGTCCATGGGCGTTTTCCTCACTGGCGCAGCTTGGCGCCGCGGTTGGTGACGACGTCGAGGAAGCCGGCGATCTCCGTATTGAGGACGTCGACGTCGGCGGGGAAGAGACCGCCGGCCGAGGCGTGACCGGTGATGGCCTCGGGGCGGATGGTCACCACGCGGACATCGCGGATGTAGCGCGCGGCGTCGACGGGCTCCCACTCCGGATTCAGCAGGTCCTTCTGGCCCACCATGATGAGCGTCTTGGCCTTGATGGCGCGCAGCGCCTTCACGTAATCGCCGTTCATGCCCGGGGTCGTGCCGACGTCGTGGGCGTCGTAGGCCCACGTCTGGTAGATCCAGTCGTTGGCGTCGAAGACCGTGAGCAGCGCATCTTCCTGGGCCTTGAGCCACGGCAGGACGTCGGCCTGGTTGGCGAACTGGTAGCGGTACATCTCGGGCGAGCGCGCGGCCAGGAAGCCCAGGATGTCGCGCCAGAGGCGGATGCCGTTGGCCGGCGGCGCGGTGTAGTTGCCGCCGTTCCACGCGGGGTCGAGCATGATCGCCTTGCGACTGGCCTCCATGACGACGACGCTCCAGGCCGGCGTCTTGGCCAGCGGCACCAGCGCGACCACGCTGTCCATGAAGTCGGGATGGCTCACGCCCCACTGCAGCGCCTGCATCCCGCCCATCGACGGGCCCACCACGGCCAGCACGTGCTTGATGCCGAGATGCTCCATGAGCTTCTGCTGGGAGATCACCATGTCGCGCATCACGAACTTCGGGAACTTCATCCGGGGCTGCGCCTGGCTGTTCGACGGCGACGTCGTGAGGCCGTTGCCAATGGCGTCGGTGGCGACGATGAAGTACTTGCTGGTGTCGAGCGCCTTGCCGGGGCCGATGAGGAAGTCGAGCCGGTGATGGTTGCCGCTGATGGCCGTCACCATCAGGATCGCGTTCGACTTCTGCGCGTTCAGCGTGCCGTGCGTGACGTAGGAGATCGAGAAGTCCTTGATCACCTCCCCGCTCTCCAGCGTGAGGTCGCCGATGCGGTACTGCTGGTGCGGCGGCTGGTCGGGTCGGTGGGCGAGCGTGACCGAGGCGTGGAGCAGCAGGCCGGCGACGGCGGCGATGAGTGCGCTGCGCATGACAGTCTCCTTGTTAGCTCAGGCGGTGCGTCGCTCGAGACGGCGGGCGAGCAGTGACATCGAGTACGTGCACAGGAAATACACCACGGCGATGAACAGGTAGAGCTCGAAGGGGCGGATCTCGCGGTTGTTGACGATCTGGGCGGCCTTGGTGAGATCGACGTAGCCGATGATGGAGGCGAGCGAGGTGTCCTTGAAGAGCACGATCATCTGCGTCACCAGCGAGGGCACCATGTTCTTGAGCGCCTGCGGCAGCACCACGTAGGCCATCGTCTTGGTCGCAGTCATGCCGAGCGCCGTGGCCGCCTCCACCTGGCCGCGCGCCACCGACTGCACCCCTGCCCGCACGATCTCGCCGAAGTAGGCGGCCTCGAAGATGACGAACGCCGTCAGCGCCACGCCGTACTCGGGAATGGGCAGCCGCAGGAGCTGCGGAATGATGAACCAGATCCAGAAGATCACCATGACCAGCGGCACGCCGCGGAAGAACTCGACGTACATCGTGGCCGGCACACGGATCCATGCCGCCTGCGCCAGCCGCGCCAGGCCGACGGCGATGCCGAGCAGGAAGCCGAGGATGATGGCCGGGATGGCCAGCCGTAGCGTGCCGCCGATGAAGGGTCCGATGCCGATGAGCCCCTGGAGGATCAGGAACTTGAAATTGTCGGCGACGACGGAGAAATCCACGCCTCAGCCCGCCTGCGTCCGGGAGATCAGCCCGGGGATGGCGTAGGCCCGCTCCACGCGCGCCATGATCGTGGCGATCGACAGGCAGAGCACCAGGTAGATCAGCGTGCCCGCCGTCAGCGCCTCGATGGCCTTGGCCGTGTAGGTCTCGATCTGGCGCGTCTGGAACGTCAGCTCCGCCACGCTGATCGTCAGCGCCACCGACGAGTTCTTGAGCAGGTTGAGCGATTCGTTCGTGCCGGGCGGGACGATGAGCCGCAGCGCGACGGGCAGGATCACGAGGCGATAGGCCTGAAAGGTCGTGAGACCCATCGCGACGGACGCCTCGAACTGTGTGCGCGGGATGGCGCCGATGCCGGAGCGGATCACCTCCGACATGCGGGCGCCGTGGTACACGCCGAGCGCGGCCGTGCCGGCCCAGAACTCGGCCCCGTGGTTGAAGACCCAGTCCTGCGCCGGGCGCGGCAGCAGCGGCGGCACCGCGAAGTACCAGAAGAACATCCACACCAGCAGCGGAACGTTGCGGAAGAACTCGACGTAGAACGTGGCGAGCCAGCGCAGCGGCCTGAACGGCACCGTGCGGAGGGCTCCGGAGAGAATGCCGAGCGCGACGGCGATGAGCCAGGCGACCGCCGAGAGCTCGAGCGTGGTGATGAGGCCCTGGAGCAGCCAGGCTCCCGACTGGCCGCTCCAGAGCACCGACCACTTGAACGCGTAGTTCATTTTGGTGAAGGGGGCTAACGCCCCCCTCACGCTCCCCCGGCTACTTGCCGATCTGCTTCAGGAGATAGGCCTTCACCTGGGGCGTCATCGGGTACGGCACCTCGCCCTTGGGGCCGAACCACTTGTCGTAGAGCTCGAAGTACTTGCCCGACTCGAAGCCCTTCTTGATGCCGGCGTCGACGGCCGCCTTGAATTTCGCGTCGCCCTTGCGCATGGCCATCCCGTACGGCTCCTCCGAGTAGAAGTCGCCCACGACCTCCCAGTCGTCCGGCTTCGGCGACTTGGCCTTGAGGCCCGCGAGCTGGATGCCGTCGTTCGTGTAGGCGTCCACCTGGCCCTGCACCAGCGCCTGGAAGGCGGCCGGCTGGTCGGGGAACTCGCGGAGCTGCGCCTGCGGGTACTTCTCGCGAATGATCTTGGCGTTGGTGGAGCCCTGCTGGCTGGCGATCCGCTTCCCGGAGATGTCGTTGACGCCCTTGATGGGGCTGCCCTTCTTCACCAGGAACTGCGCCCCCGTGTAGAAGAACGTCAGGCTGAAGTCCACCGTCTCGCGGCGCTGCGGAGTGTCGGTCATGGTCTCGGCGATGAGGTCGACGGCGTTGGAGGTGAGCAGCGGGATGCGGGTGGCCGGCGCCGACTCCTTCTTCTCGACCTTGATCGGCTTGCCCACGGCCTTCTCGACCTCGGGCTTCACGAGCTGCTCGACGAGGTCGATCGAGAAGCCGACCCACTCGTTGTTCTTGTTGACGTAGGCGAACGGCGGCGAGCCGGTGCGGGTGCCGATCACGAGCACGCCGGACTGCTTGATCTTGTCCAGCGTGTCCTGGGCCAGCGCCGGTGTCGCGGCGAGCGCCACGACGGCGGCGAGCAACAGCGAGAGTGTGCGCAACATGCAAAACCTCCTAGTGAGTGAGGATCTTGGACAGGAACTGCTTGCCCCGGTCGGACTTCGGGGCGCGGAAGAACTCGTCGGGAGTGCCCTCTTCCACCACCTGGCCCTCGTCCATGAAGACCACGCGGTGGGCGACGCGGCGGGCGAACCCCATCTCGTGCGTGACGCACATCATCGTCATGCCCTCGCGGGCCAGCGACGTCATGACGTCGAGGACCTCGTTGATCATCTCGGGGTCGAGCGCGGAGGTGGGCTCGTCGAACAGCATGATCCGGGGCTGCATGGCCAGCGCCCGCGCGATGGCCACGCGCTGCTGCTGGCCGCCCGAGAGGTTGGCCGGATAGTTGGCCGCCTTCTCGCGCAGGCCGACGCGCTCCAGCAGCGCGCGGGCCAGCTTCTCCGCCTCGGGGCGCGCGACCCTCTTCACCTTCATCGGCGCCAGCATGATGTTCTCCAGCGCCGTCATGTGCGGGAACAGGTTGAAGGACTGGAACACCATGCCGACGCGCGTGCGCAGCGCCGGCAGGTTCACGCCGCGGCGGGCGATGGACTCACCCAGCACCACGACGTCGCCGCCCTGGACGCGCTCCAGGCCGTTGACCGTACGGATGAGCGTGGACTTGCCCGAGCCCGACGGCCCGCACACCACCACGACCTCGCCGGCGCCGATGGCCAGATTGATCTCGCGCAAGACGTGCAGCTTGCCGAACCACTTGTTGACGCCGCTGAACCGGATCGCCGTCTCGGCCATTTACTCGCCTTCGGCTGCAGCTCGCAAAACCACCATGACGTCGCCGGGGTTCACGGCCTGCCCGGGCGCCACCCGCACCTCGGCCACGGTGCCCGCCGCGGCGGCCTTGAGCTCGTTCTCCATCTTCATGGCCTCGATGACGACCAGGGTGTCGCCGGTCTGCACGCGATCGCCCGGCCGGACGGCGACGTGCGTGATCTTACCCGGAAGGGGCGCCGTCAGCGTCTGGCCATGCGCGGCCCCGGCCGCGCCGCCCTTGGTGCGGATGATCCAGCGCGTCTGCTCCTCGACCAGCACCTCGTAGGCCTCGCCGCCCACGTCCACCATGCAGGTGCCCTCGCGATCGACCACGTCGGCCACGTAGGAGAGGCCGCCGATCAGCAGCGAGTAGATGCCCTGCGCGGTGAGGCGCGCGTCCACGTCCCACACGTCGTCGCCGATGGTCAGGCGATAGCGCCCGTCGCCGCCGGTCACCTCGACCACGTGGCTGACGTTATCGAGAGTGGCGACGTATTTCATCGCAGGGTCTGCGCGATCCGCGGCGATTTTTGTAGCGAGTGCCGCGAGGCCGGCTTGGGACGTGGGTGGCCTGCGTTAGAACCGCGTGGCTCCGTCACGCCTCTCTTCCCCCCGGGCGAGTGGATCGGCTCCAGGCACTTGGACCCGCGTCCATTTGATTGCTGCCGTCGCGCGCCGTCGCGGTGGACTGGCGGGCGCGCTCGTACTCGGCCAGGACGGCGGCGATCAGCGCGACGTTGGCGTGCCGGCCCTCGTGGGCGTGCAGGCCCGGCAGGATGCGCTCGAGCAGCGCGGTGGACAGCCGACCCGCGCGGAAGTCGGGATGGCCTACGATGCGCTCGAGCGCGGGAATCGTGGTGCGCACGCCGACCACCTTGTACTCGCCGAGCGCGCGCAGCATGCGCTCGACGGCCGTCGCGCGGTCGGCGCCCCACACGATCAGCTTGGCGAGCAGCGTGTCGTAGAAGCGCGGCACCGTGTAGCCCTCGTAGGCGCCGGAGTCCTCGCGCACGCCGGGCCCGCCGGCCGCGCGCAGGCCGGTGATCGTCCCCGGCGACGGCAGCCAGCCGCCGAAGGGATCCTCGGCGTTCACGCGGCACTCGATCGCCCACCCCTTCCACGTGACGTCGCGCTGCGTGTAGCCGAGCGGCTCGCCGGCCGCGATGCGCAGCTGCTCGCGCACGAGGTCGATGCCGGTGACCATCTCGGTGACGGGGTGCTCCACCTGCAGCCGCGTGTTCATCTCGAGGAAGTAGAAGTTGCGGTCGGCGTCCACGAGGAACTCGACGGTGCCGGCGTTCACGTAGCCGGCCGCCTTCGCTACCCGGCACGCGGCCTCGCCCATGCGCGCACGCAGCTCGGTATCCACGCACGGCGAGGGCGACTCCTCGATCAGCTTCTGGTGGCGTCGCTGGATCGAGCACTCGCGCTCGCCGAGGTGCACCATGGCGCCATGCGCGTCGCCCAGCACCTGGATCTCCACGTGGCGCGGCTCGACCACCGCCCGCTCCAGATAGACCGCCGTGTCGCCGAAGGCCGCGCCCGCCTCCGCGCGCGCCGCACGCAGCGCGTTGGCCAGCTCCTTCTCCGCGCGCACCAGGCGCATGCCCTTGCCGCCGCCGCCCATCGCCGCCTTCAGCATCACGGGATAGCCGATCTTCGCGGCCGTCGTGCGCGCCTCATCGTCGCTGCGCAGCGCCTCCAGCGTGCCCGGCACCATCGGCACCTTCATCTCGCGGGCGATCTTGCGGGCGGAGGTCTTGTCGCCCATCGCGCGGATGGCCGTGGGCGGCGGCCCCACGAAGGTGAGGCCGGCGGCCACGCAGGCCTCGGCGAAGCGCGCGTTCTCGGCGAGGAATCCATAGCCGGGATGGACGGCGTCGGCGCCCGCGCGGCGCGCCACGTCCACGAGGGTGTCGATCTTGAGGTAGCTCTCGGTGGCCGGCGGCGGCCCGATCGGATAGGCCTCGTCGGCCATCAGCACGTGCAGCGCCTCGCGATCGGCCTCCGAGAAGACGGCCACGGTCGCGATGCCCTGCTCGCGGCAGGCGCGGATGACGCGCACGGCGATCTCGCCGCGGTTGGCCACGAGCAGCTTCTTGAGCTTCATGCGCGCGCCATCATAGCGCCTTCAGCGCCTCGCGCAGGAAGCTCTCGTCGACGATCTCCTTCTCGGCGATCGGGCGCTTGATCAGCCCCTGCGCGTGCCACCACGCGGTCTGGCGGCCGACGTCGCCGGGCATGAGGCGCCCGTCACGATCCTGGTAGGGAAAGCCGCGACGGATCAGGTCGGCGCTCGCGCTCGTGTACCTCGCTGTCAGCGTGATCATCTCCTCGTAGGCGGGCCCGCTCTTCCGGGCCAGCACGGTGTCGAAGTAGTGGCGCGAGGCCTTCACGTAGCCCTTCATGAAGGCGACCCCGCGCGCGCGGTCCCGGGCGAACTTGTCCGAGTACATGACCGTGGCGATCTGCCAGGGGAACGTGTCGCCGGTGTTGACGAGGACGCGCCCGGCGCCGCTCGCCTCCAGCCGCGAGACGAAGGGCTCGGCGGTGGCGACGGCGTCCACGCGCTTCGCCGTGAGCGCGTCGTTGAGCGCCGGCAGCGCCTGCAGCGGCACCAGCTCGACGTCACCGAGCGCCATCCCCTCCTTCTCGAGGTAGCGGCCGATGTTGTAGTGGAACGTCGAGCCGATCTGGGTGACGCCGATCTTCTTGCCCTTGAGCTCGCGCAGCGTCCGCACGCCGGAGTCGTAGAGGTCCTTGCGCACGACCAGCGACGTGAGGTTGTGATCCGGCCACTCGCGGCCCTTGTCGGCCACGATCCAGATGCGCACGCCGCCCGCGACGATGTTGTAGAGCCCGGCCGTGAGCCCGGTGGCCCCGACGTCGATGTCGCCCGAGGCCAGCGCAACCGCGATCGGCTGGGCCGCCTGGAAGTAGACGAGCTCGGGCTC
>QHRW01000089.1 GCA_003220265.1 Candidatus Rokuibacteriota bacterium
CTCGGTCGGCGTGAAGCAGTCGTGCACCTCGGCCATGGCCAGCTCCTGGCGCGGGTCCTTGATGCCGGCCTGCGCGTAGGCGTCGGCCGCGGAGGCGACGACCTCGGGGAACGTCGTGTAGTCGTAGCTTGGATCGATCGGGCCCGCCGCCGGCCCCGCCACGAACGACAGCGCCTTCACGTACAGCGGGTTCTTGGTGTAGCGATGCGCGTCCTCGGCCCGCACGATGATGGCCGCCGCCGAGCCGTCGCTGACGCCGGAGCAGTCGAAGATGCCGAGGGCGCCCGCCACGATGGGCGAGCAGGCGATCGTCTCCTTCGGCACTTCCTTCCGGAACTGCGCGCGCGGGTTGAGCGCGCCGTTCTTGTGGTTCTTCCAGGCGATGCGCGTGATGACTTCCTTGAACTGGGCCTCGTCGACACCGAACTTCTTGGCGTAGGCGGGCGCCAGCAGGCTGAAGGTGGCCGGCGCCGTCAGGGCCGCGCGGGTGCCGTCACCGACGCCGCCGCTGCCGGGCAGGCCCGAATAGCCCGAGTCCTTCAACTTCTCGACGCCGATGGCCATGGCCACGTCGTAGGCGCCGGAGGCCACGGCGTAGCACGCGTTGCGGAACGCCTCGGAGCCGGTGGCGCAATAGTTCTCCAGCCGGCTGACGGGCTTGTAATCGATCTTGAGCGGGCGCGACAGCGTGAGGCCGCTCTGGCCGGAGAACAGCGTGCCCAGCCAGAACGCGTCCACGTCCTTGAGGTCGATGCCGGCCGAGGTCAGCGCCTCGCCGGTCGCGTCCACCAGCAGGTCGCTGGCGCCCTTGTCCCAGTGCTCGCCGAACGGCGTGCACCCCATGCCGACGATCGCCACGCGGTCACGAATGCCGTTGCTCGCCATGCGCTGTCCTCCTGAAGTGGGCCCTCATTTTAGCAGCCGCTGCGCGATCGCGCTCAGCGTGCCTTTGGGATCGGCGCAGAGCGGGAAGGGGTTACCCCCTTCGCCGCACAGTTGCGTCGTCGCTGCCTGCACCACGACAGCCTGGGCGTCGGTGAGCACGATGACTGTCGGAATGCCGATGACTCCGTGCCCGACCAGTAGCACGGCGAAATACTGGACCTCCGCGCCCCCGGAGAGGTTGGAGCGCTCGTGATACCAGCCGCCCGCGCGTAGCTTGTCGGCGGGAAACGGCGGCATCCCTTTCTGGAGGCTGTCCAGCACCGTGTCGAAGCCTCGCGGGCCTGCGGCGGCGAGCGAGCGGAGCCGCGCGAGGTGCTCGGGACAGACGTTGACGGCGATGGCCCCGGCCTCGCTGGCCCGCGAGAGGATCTTGAAGCTGGCGCTCTGCTGGCACTCGATGCGCTCCGGGCTCTGGCCGTCGGGGTACAGGGCCAGTGGCGCGCCAGCTGGCCCGACGAGCGCGAACTGCTCGCGCTGGTAGGGCAGCACCGCGTAGATCGCCTTGATCGTCTCTTGCTGGAAGGGCGTCAGCGGCTGCTGCGCCGCGGCGCCACCCGCGAGAGCGGGCGCGAGCAGCGCGAGCGCCACGCCGAGTGCCGTGCTGGATCTAACGGGCAGACCCTCCCAGCGGCCGCGCCTTCCAGAAGTAGTTGTGGACGCCGCCGGCGGTGATGATGCGGCGGAAGGTCATCGCCACGCGGTCGCCGATCTTCACGCTCTTGGGATCGACGTCGGTCATCTCCGACTGGAACCGCCCGCCGCCCTCGAAGTCGAGCACCGCCACCACCATCGGCGGCGACGGCGAGTACGCGAGGCGGTCGACGGTGAAGGTCGCGATCGTGGCCGGCACGTCGGCCAGCCGCTCGGGCGTCATCTTGTCCACCGCGTGGCACTTCACGCACACGCGCTGCGGCGGCAGGTGGCGCGTGCCGCAGGCCTGGCAGCGGCTGCCGGTGAACGCGAACTTCCACGCCTCCGAGCGCAGCGAGGGCGGCGCCTCCGGCGGCTGCGGGTCGGGCCGGCGCGGCGGCTCGCGCTCGAGGAAGCCGCGCCAGGCCAGGAACGTCGGATAGCTCACGCGGCCACCGCCCGCCAGCATTCCGGCCACGCCGGCCGGCCGCTTCGCGCCGGTCGCGCGCCAGATGCTGGCGTCGGCACCGTCGGAGAGCGAGACGACCGCGATCAGGTCGTCGGGCTGGGCGCGGTCGAGCGCGTCGGCGAACATGATCCCGGCGTGCGCCGTGCCCGTGTTGCCGACGCTGCCCGAGAAATCGTCACCGATCGCTTCCTTCTTGGCGCCAGCCGCCGCCGCCACGCGCTTGACCGCGCGGCCGTGCGGGCCCGCGACGACCAGGTGCGCCAGCGCGGCGGCGTCGATGCCCGCCTGCTTGAGGGCGTCGGCGAGCACGGCCTGGCCGAGCGGCACGTAGGCGTGCTCGCCGAACCGCTCCTCCCACTGGTGCGAAGCCTGCTCGCCCGGCAGCCGCCAGCGGTCCAGGAACTCCGCGGTCGCCGAGGCGGCGGCCAGCGGCTCGGCGAGCACGCGCGCGTCCGTGCCGTCATCGGCGAAGAGGTACGCGGCGGCGCCGTCTCCGCCCTCGCGTTCGTCGCCGCCGCCCGGCAGCCCGGTGCGCACGTCGCTGAGCACCGCCAGCGCAGGGGCGCGGTTGTCGCGCGCCGCGCGCATCGCGCCCACCATCGAGCGCACCGAGCCCGCCATGTCGGCGGCGAACGCCGAGGTCGGCAGGTCGAGCGCCGCGTGGATCGCAGTGGCGTTGGTCTTGTCTTGGTAAGGCGGATTCGCGGTGGCGAAGTAGAGCGCCTGGGGCGTCACACGCATGCCGCGCAGCGCAGCCCGTCCGGCTTCGACTCCAAGCGACGTCGTGTCTTCATCGTAAGACGCGACGGCTCGCGTGCCGGCCCCTGCCGTCGTGCCGAGCGCCTCGGCGATCGCCTTGCGCTCGAGCCGCCAGTAGGGGAGATACACGCCGTAGGCGACGATGCCTCGCATGGCTCGGCCTCAGCGCGCGGCGTGATCGGCCAGCACGCTGGCCACGCACGCCGTCACCTTCACGCCCGTCGGCAGGTCGATGAACTCGTTGGGGCCGTGGGCATTGGAGCCGGGGCCCATCACGCCCGTCACCAGGAACTGCGCGTCGGGGAAGCGCTTGCCCAGCATGTCCATGAACGGGATGGAGCCCCCGAGACCGTCGAACATCGGCGGCTTGCCGAAGTAGGCCGTCGAGGCGCGCTCCACGGAGGCGCGCAGCCACTCCGCCATCGCGGGGGCGTTCCAGCCGCTGCCCGGCCGCTCGGCCGTCGAGAAGCTCACGCGCGCGCCGTAGAGCGGGTCGGCCTCCAGCACCTGCTTCACGCGGGCCACCGCGCGCGCGGCGTCGCACGTGGGCGGCAGCCGCAGCGACAGCTTCAGCGACGTCTGCGGCCGCAGCACGTTGCCGCCGTCGGCCAGCGCGGGGATGCCGTCCACGCCGGTCACCGCGAGCGCGGGACGCCACGTGTTGTTCAGCAGCGCCTCCACGTTGTTCGTGGTCACCGGCTGCATGCCGGGCACGAAGGGAAAGCGCCGCCAGATGTCGTCGCCGAGCGTGGCGGCCACGGCCTTCACTTCGTCGAGCCGGTGCGGCGGCACCTCCACGTGGCACTCGCGCACCAGGATCTCGCCGGTGCGCGAATCTTCCAGCCGGTCGAGCACCTGGCGCAGGATGCGGAAGCTCGAGGGCACGATGCCGCTGGCGGCGCCGGAGTGCACGCCCTCGCGGAGGACTTCCACCTGCAGCGTGCCGCTCACCACTCCGCGCAGCGACGTCGTGGCCCACAGGTGGTCGTAGTCGCCGCAGCCGGAGTCGAGGCACACGACGAGGCCCGGGCGGATGCGCTCGGCCAGCTTCTCGACGTAGAAGGGCAGGTCGGGGCTGCCGCTCTCCTCGGAGGCCTCGATCAGCACCACACAGCGCGAGTGGCGCACGCCCTGCGCCTGCAACGCTTCGATGGCGGTCAGCGCGGCGAAGGCGGCATAGCCGTCGTCGCCGGCGCCGCGGCCGAAGAGGCGGTTGCCCCGCCGCACCGGCGTCCACGGCCCGCCGTCCGCCGCCCAGCCGACCATCTCCGGCTGCTTGTCGCAGTGCCCGTAGAGCAGCACCGTGTCGCCGCCGGCGCCCGGAGTTTCCATCAGGATGACGGGCGTCCGGCCCTCGAGGCGCACGACGTCGAGCGTCAGGCCCTCGATCCGCCGCTGCCGCGCCCACTCGGTGATGAGCGTCACGGCGCGCTCGATGTGGCCGTGCTCCGCCCACTTGGCGTCGAACATGGGCGACTTGGCCGGGATGCGGATGTACTCGGTGAGCGCGGGGACGATGTCGCCGTCCCAGGCGCGCTGGACGAAGTCGAGGGTGCGGTCGTCGTGGGGGCTCATGGCCCGACTATACTACCCGGTGGCATGACGTCCGGGACCTACGTGCCGCCGCCGAGGGAGTGGGAGGTGCGGGTGCCTGCCGAGCTGGGCCTGCGTCCCGACGCGCTGCTGGCCGCCATCGCCTATCACCGCGCGCACGAGAGCCCGTGGCCGCGGGACTTCATCACGGAGTCGGGGCGCTTCATCGGCGTCGCGGACGAGCCGGCCGACTCCGAGGTGATCGGTCCCGTGCGCGCGCGCAAGGACCCGAACGGGATCATCCTGCGCGGCGGCTACCTGGTGGCCGAGTGGGGCGACACGCAGCGGGCGGACATGTCCTTCAGCATCGCCAAGAGCTACCTCGCCGTGCTGGCCGGCGTCGCGGTGGCCCGCGGCCTCATCCAGGACATCGACGAGCCGGTGGCCGCGAGCGCGAGCGACGACGACTTCGCCTCCGAGCACAACCGCGCGATCACGTGGCGGGATCTGCTCACGCAGACCAGCGAGTGGCAGGGCACGCTCTGGGGCAAGCCGGACTCGATCGATCACAACCGTGACATCGGCAAGAGCGAGCTCGGGCGTGCGCAGAAGGGCCAGCCCCGGCCGCTGCAGAAGCCCGGCACGTTCTTCGAGTACAACGACGTGCGTGTCAACCGCCTGAGCCTGTCGCTGCTGCAGCGCTTCCGCCGGCCGCTGCCCGACGTCCTGCGCGCCACCATCATGGATCCCCTCGGCGCCTCGGCGGACTGGCAGTGGCATCCCTATCGCAACTCCTGGGTCGAGCTGGACGGGCATCGCTTCGGCTCGGTGCCGGGCGGCTCGCACTGGGGCGGGGGACTGTGGATGTCGAGCCGCGATCACGGGCGCTTCGCCCTGCTCGTGCACCGGAACGGCGCCTGGCGCCACCAGCGGCTGCTCGATCCGCGCTGGTGCGCCGAGATGCGCCGGCCGAGCGACGTGAATCCGCAGTACGGCCTGCTGTGGTGGCTCAACACCGGGCGCACGCAGATGCCGAGCGCGCCCGAGTCCTCCTACGCCGCCCGCGGCGCCGGCAGCAACGTGATCTGGATCGACCCCGAGCACGACCTCATCGCCGTCGTGCGCTGGATCGACAAGGCCTCGGTGGACGGCTTCGTGAAGCTGGTGCTGGAGAGCGTGAAAGTCTAGCTCCGGGTGATCGAGGAGCGCCACGGGTTCCCCGGGGCGCTCCGAGCGCTGGGGGGTGTGGGGGCCATTTCGGGGCCCCCACTACAAATGACGGCTTCGTGAAGCTGGTGCTGGAGAGCGTGCGAGGCTAGCCGCTACTGGCCTTTGAGATATTCCGGATGATAGGGGCCGGGCAACAGGCCCTCCTCTCTGGTGTGGAACAGCATGACGTTCGTCGTGCGGCTCACGCCGCGGGCGGCGTCCGTGCTGGTGCTGATGATCTGGGTGACGGCGGCCGCGACGAGCATCCCGATCAGGCTGGACTGTCCCGCGCTGGAGTTCTGCTGCCACACTCTTCGGCCTTCCCAGAGCAGGGTGCCGCTGCGCGTGTCGACCAGCTTGGCGCGCGCGGCCACGATGGTCGACGAGTTGAGGACCTGGTACTTGCTGCCGTACTGCTCGACGGTGATGAACAGCACCGCGTCGGCGCCGAGGATCTCCCGCGCCTTCTCCAGCGGCACCTGGTGCATTTCGCCGGCGGTGGGCAGGCCGTTGTCCTTGAGGAACTGGTCCACGACGGCGACCGGGAAGACGTAGTAGCCGCGCTCGGCGAGCGGCCGCGTCACGGTGGACAAGTACCCCCAGGTCGCCTCGACGGCGGTGCTTTCGTTCAGCGGCGGCAGCACGAGGATGGAGCGCGGCGGGTATGCGCGGAAGTTGGTGTAGTCGTAGGGCTTGGCGGCACAGCCGGTCAGCCCGAGGGCGACGAGCGCGGCGATGCCGGCCCTGGCGAGATTGCGCGGGCTCAAAGCTTCTTCAGGTTCGCGAGCAGTCGGTCGACGAACACCGAGGACTCCGGGAACTCCGCCTTCTCCGTCTCGAGCTCCCGCCGCGCCTCGTCGACCTTGCCCACCTGGACATAGAGGTAGCCGAGATAGGCGTGCCAGCCGGGCGGCACGCGCTTGTTGGCCGCGCGCGCCTGCTGGTAGTCCTGCTCGAGCTTCTCGATCTGCATCTCCGCGGGGGCCTTGCCGGGAGCCGCGTACGTCACGTAGACGAGGTCTTCGTACTGGCCCCAGGAATACAGCGTCGGCGCGGCACAGCCGGTGAGGAGGGCGACGAGCGAGGCGAGCCAGAGGACCCGACTCATCGAGGTTCCTTGCTCACCCGCCACTTACCGTCCTGCACCCCATCGACCAGCCGATCGATCGCCTCGCGTATGGCGAGGTCCAGCACCTTGCCGTTGAGCGTGGAGTCGTACCCGGCGGTGCCGCCGAAGCCGAGGACCTCACGGTTGCTCAGCGCGTATTCGCCGGCGCCCTGCACCGAATAGACGATCTCGGACGTCACCACATCGACCACGTTGAGGGTGACCTTGGAATAGGCGACCTGCTGCTTGCCGCTGCCCAGGATGCCGAAGAGCGCCCGGTCGCCCACCTCCTTGCGACCGAACTCCACGACGTCACCGGTGAGGGTGAAGTCCGCCCCCTTGAGCGCCTGCGCCCGGCCCTGCAGCTTGGCTTCGCGGGCGATCTCGTCGAGATTGTCGCGATCCACGACGCTGAACCGGCCGGTCTCCTTGAGGTGGCCCAGCAGGATCGTCTTGGCCTGGCCGCCCAGCCGGTCCACGCCGTCGGAGAACAGCCCTCGCATGTAACTGGACCGGTTGTCGAACTTGCCGACCATGAGCGTGCTGCGCGGCCCGGTATAGGCCGTGGCCGCCGAGGTGGGCTTGGGCGTCTGAAGCGCCTGGTGCGACTCGGTGGCGCACCCGATGAGCCCCGTGATGACCAGCGCGAGGCCTGCTGCCGTGGCCCGCCGCCGAAGAAATCGGTGGTGTGTGTTCAGCGTCTGCCCCTGGATCGGAGACGCTACTAAAACAGGCCAGCGGATGTAAAGGATTCTGTTTCGGTCAGCGGCGGACGCTGCGTCGCGCGCGCACCGCGGCGGCCAGCTCCTGCAGCACCGGCACCGTGAGCTCCCAGCCCATGCAGGCATCCGTGATCGACTGGCCGTACGTGAGGCTCGCCGGGTCGCGCAGCTCCTGGCGGCCGTCGAGCAGGAAGCTCTCCATCATCATGCCGGCGATGCCCAGCTCGCCCTGGGCGACCTGGGCCGCCACCTCGCGCACGACGAGCGGCTGGCGCTTGTAGTCCTTCTCGCTGTTGCCGTGGCTGGCGTCGATCATCAGGCGCGACTGCATGCCGGCATCGCGAAGCGCGCTCAGCGTCTTCTGCACGCTCATGGCGTCGTAGTTGGGGCCGGTGGCGCCGCCGCGCAGGATCACGTGGCAGTCCGGGTTGCCGCGCGTGGCGACGATGCCGGCCAGCCCCTGCTCGGTGACGCCGAGGAAGCGATGCGGGTGGGCCGCCGCGCGCACGGCGTCGATGGCGATCTGCACGCCGCCGTCGGTGCCGTTCTTGAAGCCGACCGGCATCGAGCACGCCGAGGCCAGCTCGCGGTGCACCTGGCTCTCCGTCGTGCGGGCCCCGATGGCGCCCCAGGTCACGAGGTCGGAGATGAACTGCGGGGTGATCGGATCGAGGAACTCGCAGCCGGCCGGCAGGCCCAGCTCGGCCAGGTCGAGGAGGAAGCGGCGGGCCAGGCGCAACCCCTCGTTGATCGCGAACGAGTTGTCGAGGTGCGGATCGTTGATGAGCCCCTTCCAGCCCACCGTCGTGCGCGGTTTCTCGAAGTAGACGCGCATCACCAGGCGCAGGTCGCCGGCCAGATCGTCGGCCAGCTTGCGTAGCCGGCGCGCGTACTCCATGCCGGCCTTGGGATCGTGGATCGAGCAGGGCCCCACCACGACCACCAGCCGATCGTCGTCGCCCCACAGGATGTGCGAGACCTCTTCGCGGCCGCGGCTGACGGCCTGCGCCGCGGCCTCGCCCACCGGCAGCTCCTCGAGCAGGATGGCCGGGGGCAGCAGTGGGCGGATGTTCTCGACCCGGAGATCGCGCGTGCGCACAGGCATCGGTCCAGCGTCCTCCTTGTGTTCGGAGCCCCCGTATTCTAGCCCGGCGCGTAGAATCCTGGGAGCGTGGCAACCATGGGGGACCGGCCGGGGGCGCAGTACGACGCGCGGGCGATGCGGCGGCGGATGATCGCGCTCATCACGCCCGTGAACCTGGGCGGCGCCGTCCTCGTGTTCGTCTACTTCCACTGGGTCGACCACACCGCGCTGGAGATGTCGCGGATGCCGCGGCTGGGCGAGCTCGTCTACTTCGTCGTGGCGTTCGCCGCCCTCGTCTTCGTCGGCTATCGCATCAACGTCCGGTGGTCGGCGCCGCTGCACGAGCGCGACGGCGAGGGCCGGCTGAGCGAAGCCGGGTGCCGGCGGGCGCTGCAGCTGCCCTTCGCGTTCGCCGCCGTGTCGGCCGTGGGCTGGTCGCTGGCCACGATCATCTGGGGCGTCGTGTGGCCGCTCATCGACGGCTCCTTCGATGCGCGCCATGCCGTGCGCACGATGTTCGGCACGCTGATGGCCGGCTCGCTGGCCGTCGCCACGGTGTTCTTCCTCGTCGAGCAGCACTGGCGCGCGACGCTGCCCGTGCTGTTTCCCGACGGCCGGCTCACGGACGTCGCCGGCGCGCCGCGGCTCAGCGTGCGAACGCGGCTGCTGGTGATCTTCCTGCTGATCTGCCTCATTCCCACCGCGATGCTGGGCATCATGGCCTACAACCACGCCGTCGGCGCCCTCGCCGATCCCTCTCGCGCCGACGCCATCCTGCGCAACCTCGTGATGGCCATCCTGTTCCTGAGCGTCGTGGGCGTGCTGGCCTCCATCCGCCTGGCACTGTTCGTCTCGCGCAGCGTGGCGGGCCCGCTGGCCACCCTGGAGCGCGCGATGGCGGAGGTGGAGCGCGGGCGGTTCGACACGCGCGCGCCCGTGGTCTGCACCGACGAGATCGGCCGCCTCACCGAGGGCTTCAACCGCATGGTGCGCGGGCTGCAGGAGCGCGAGCTGCTGCGCGAGACGTTCGGCAAGTACGTGAGCCAGGAGATCCGCGACGAGATCCTGGCGGGGCGCGTCGCGCTCGAGGGGCAGGTGCTCGAGGCCACGATCCTCTTCGCCGACCTGCGCGACTTCACGACGTGGGTGGAAGCCAGCGACCCGCGCGAGGTCGTGCGCGACCTCAACAGCTACTTCACGGAGATGGAGGCGGCCATCCGCGGGCAGGGCGGGCTGGTGCTGCAGTACATCGGCGACGAGATCGAAGCCGTCTTCGGCGCGCCCGTCGACAAGCCCGACCACGCGGCGGCCGCCGTGCGCGCCGCCCGCGAGATGCGCGCACGCCTGGCCGCCTGGAATGCGGCGCGGCCCGGCAAGCCGGCGCTGCGCCACGGCATCGGCGTGCACACGGGCACCGTGGTGGCCGGCAACATCGGCAGCAGCGAGCGGCTGTCCTACGCGCTGGTCGGCGATCCGGTGAACCTGGCCTCGCGCATCCAGGGCCTCACCAAGGAGCTGGCCGCCGACGTGCTCGTGAGCGGCACCACGCGCGCGCGCATCGGCGAGGAGCTGCCGCTGCGGCCGCTGCCGGCGGTGCGAGTGAAGGGCCGGATCGCGGAGGTCGAGGTCTACGCGCTCGGCTGAGCGCGCTCGGCCAGGATCACGAGGCTGTTGGAGAGCGCGCGGGCCGGCGGGGTCGAGGCCAGCGCGGCGTCGAGACGCCGCAGCGTCCGGTAGACGGCCGCGAGCGGGCGTGGCGGGTCCGCGCGATGCAGCACCGTGGAGGGCAGCAGGCTGGTGATCGCGTGCACGCCCCATGACCGCACCGGTACCAGGCCCGCGGCGGCCAGCATGCGGCGCAGCTCGCGACCGGTGAAGAGCCAGAGCGGCCCGTAGCCCGGATAGGCCAGGCGCAGGCCGGCGCGCCGGTTCAGCGCGCGCCACGCCTCGCGCGGGGTGACGCCGTAGCCGAGCGAGTCGCCGGTGAGCGCGCTGCCCAGCGTCCACAGCAAGTCGAGGCTGGGACGATGCTCGCAGTCGAGCAGCAGCCGGCCGCCGGGCCGCAGCACGCGGCCCATCTCGACGAGGGCGCGCGCGGGATCGTCGACGAACGACAGCGTGCTGCCGCACGAGACCACGACGTCGAAGTGGCCGGCCGGGTAGGGCAGCGCCTCGACGCTGGCCAGGCTGAGCGCGGCGCCGGGCAGGCGCTGTCGCGCGACGCGCAGCAGGCCGGCGGAGACGTCGACGCCGTGGGCGCGCCAGCCGAGCGCGGCGAGCAGCGCGGTCTGAAAGCCGGTGCCGCAGCCGGCGTCGAGCGCGCGGGCGCCGGCGAACGGCGCGGAACCGACGGCATCGCGCAAGATCGTGTGCAGGACGGCGTAGAGATGCTCGTACCACGGTTCGAGCTCGTCGTAGGTGTCGGCCATGGCGTCGAAGAGGCGGGCGGCGGCGGAAGGCATGCGGCACAGTCTAGCGGGCGAGGAGGGCTCCGTGAGGGACAAAGACGTGGAGATGGGCAGGATGCGCGTGCCGCTGACGCTGCTCAGCGACGGGGAGGACGGCGGCCGAGGCCCCACGGTGGGCCGGCTGCTGGCGCGCATGCGGCAGTCGGCCTTCCAGGGCCGCAAGCTGGGCGAGGCGTTCGAGGTGTGGCAGCGGATGATCGACGGCGAGGGCCTCATCTGCCTGGGCCTGGCCGGCTCGCTGGCCAGCGCCGGCCTCGGTCCGCTGGTGGCGTGGCTCGTCGAGCGTGGCTACGTGGACGTGGTGGCCTCCACCTCGGCGAACGCCACCGAGGATCTGCTGGAGCCGCGCGGCGCGCGCTTCTTCCAGGTGGACCCCGAGCACGTGAGCGACGCGGCGCTGTGGCAGCAGGGCTTCTACCGCTTCTACGATCACGTCGTCAGCGCCGACGACTACGACGCGATGGAATATTTCATGGGCGAGTTCTTCACGGCGCTCGCCAAGGACTGGCCGCGGCCGACCATCACGGGCGTGCGCTTCATGCACGAGTTCGGACGCTGGCTGGATCGGCAAGGCCTGCCGGGGACGATCGCGGCCACCTGCTTCCGCCAGCGCGTGCCGCTCTTCGTGCCGGCCGCGCCCGACGGGCCGCTGTCGGAAAGCTACCGCGTGGCGGCGCAGAAGGGCCCCGTGGTGGACTTCTTCGCCGATTACGAGCTGGCGCTGCGGATCATGGCGCGCTACATGCCGCCGGGGCCCGGCACCTCCGCGATCTTCCTCGGCGGCGGCGTGCCCAAGGACTTCCTGCAGATCACCGCCACCAGCGTGAAGGCGATCCGCGGCGCCGGCCCGGCGTCACCGCACCTGGCGGCGATCCAGATCACGACGGACAACGCGGTGTTCGGCGGCCTGGGCGGCGCCTCGGTGGCCAGCGAGTGCATCTCGTGGGGCAAGGAGGCGGCCGACGGCGACAACGTCATGCTGTTCGCCGACGTCACCCTGGCGCTGCCGCTGCTGTGCCAGGGGTTGCTCGAGCGCTACGGCCCCACCCACACGCGCGGCGCGCGCACGGCCATCCAGCGCGAGGTGGCGGCGCTCTTCGAGTCCTAGCGGCGGCGCCAGCCGAGCACGAGCGCCACCGCGAGGCCGGCGGCGGCGCCGAAGGCGACCGCCTCGCGCACGCCGAACAGCACGCGCACGTTCTGCGGATGGACCTCGCGCGCGATCAGGAAGCCGACGGCGCTGTCGCTGATCTGCGCGACGCGCGTGACGATCACGCCGGCGCCGGCCTGCTGCAGCGTGGTCTCGTCGTGGGAGAGGGCCATGCCGACCCCGCCTTGCGCCACGCTGACCGTGTCCGCCTCCAGGCGGCCGATGCCGCCCTGCCGCACCGCGACCTCGCGCGCCTTGACCGACCTGGCCCCCGCCTGGCGGATCACCACCGTGCCGGCCACGACGTCGCCCGCGTCCCGGGTCCTGCCCTCTTCCATGTCGCCTCCTCGCTGTCGCTTAACGCTATCATGCCGCCCATGACCGACCTGCGCGCCGTCCCCACCGTGAAGATCGACAACCCCCGCCTGCGGGTCACCGAGTGGCGCTTTGCGCCGGGCGCCGCCACCGGCTTCCACCGCCACGAGTACGACTACACGGTGGTGCCGATGACGACGGGCCTCTTGGCCAGCACCGGCCCGGCCGGCGAGACCACGGCCTCGCTGGTCACGGGAGAGCCCTACTTCCGGCCGGCCGGCGTGGAGCACGACGTGCGCAATCCGAACGCCTTCGAGTTCGTCTTCATCGAGATCGAGCTCAAGCAGGGCTGAAGTCGGCGCCCATGACGGAGCGGACGAAGCGCGAGTGGTTCGACGACGATGCGTTCTGGGTCGAAATGTATCCGTTCATGTTTTCCGAGCAGCGCTTCGCCGACGCGGCCGCCGCCGCCGACAAGCTGGCGACACTGGCGAATCCGCGAGGCAAGGCGATCCTCGATCTCTGCTGCGGGCCAGGGCGGTTCTCCATTGCGCTGGCGCAGAAAGGGTTCGCGGTGACCGGCGTCGATCGGACCGCCTTCCTGCTGGACAAGGCCCGGGTTCGGGCCGGGCGCGCCGGCGCGACGATCGAGTGGATCCAGGCCGACATGCGCGACTTCGTCCGGCCGGCGGCTTTCGACGCGGTCATCAGCATGTTCACGTCCTTCGGCTACTTCGACGACAAGCAGGACGACCTCACCGTCCTCCGCAACATGCTCACGAGCCTCAAGCCCGGCGGGACCTGCGTGATCGACGTCGTCGGCAAGGAGTGGTTGGCCAGGGTGCTCCAGCCCACCACGTCGGAGTCCCTCCCCGATGGCTCGGTGCTCCTCAAGCGTCACGAGATCTTCGACGACTGGACCCGCATCCGCAACGAATTGATCCTGACCCGCGACGGCCGGACGAGCACGTTCAAGTTCCATCACACGATCTATTCTGGCCAGGAGCTGCGCGATCGACTCGAGCTCATCGGCTTTCGTGACGTCCGGCTCCACGGCAATCTCAACGGTGACGACTACGGTCCGCGCGCCGAGCGCCTGATCGCGGTGGCGCGAAAATGAGCGCGTGGCCGCACGGCTAGAGCCGGCCGCCGAACTCCTTCCAGGACCACAGGCGGTTGGATTCGATGAGCAGGCTGCTGGTGACGTAGGCGGCGAGGATCCGCTCGACGCGCGCGGCCACGGACGGGTCTTCGGGCTTGCGGCGCGGCGTCACGCCCTTGAGGCCGAGATCGGTGTGCTCGACGCCGTGATAGCCGAGCGAGTAGAACCAGAAGCCCTCGCGATCCACGACGCCGACGAAGTTGTCGTAGACGTCGCTGATGAACACCGTGCGCTCCGGCAGGCAGTCGGTGGTCAGCGCGCAGCTCAGATCCTGCCCCGCGAACGACGACACGCGGGGGCTCAGCCCCGCCAGCCCCAGGATGGTCGGCGCGAGATCGACCTGGCTCGCCAGTCCCGGCACCACGCGCGGCCGATAGCCGGAGGCGCGCAGCGAGGGATCGACCCACAGCGCCAGCGGCGACATGAAGTGGCCCGCCGCGTGCTGCGCCAGCTGGCCGGCCCAGAGCGTCTCGTGCCGCCCGTGATCGCCGAGGACGAGCACGACCGTGTCGCGCAGCAACCCTTCCCGCTGGAGCGCGGTGAAGAAGCGCTCGAGCTCGAGATCCGTGTAGCGCAGCGCCGGGAGATAACGATCCGACTGGCCGCGCAGCGCCTTGACGTCGGGATGGCTGTCCGGCACCGCGAACGGATGATGGGTGCCCGTCGTCAGCGTGGTGAGGAGCCACGGCTGGCCGGAGGCCCGCAGTCCGCGGATCTGCTCGAGCAGCCGATCGAACAGCGCGCCGTCGGTGAGGCCCAGCCCCATGCGGGGCGCGTCGCGGGGAAACTCCGTCTCGTCCACCAGCTCGTCGAGGCCGTTGCGCGCCATGAAGAGCCCCAGGCGCGAGTGGTTCCGATCACGGTTCTGGCCGATCACCATCTGGGTCCGGTAGCCGGCGCGCTTCAGCAGCGAGGGCAGGCACAGGTAGTCGTTGGCGTACCGCGCCTTGGTGGCGGCCACCCCGTGACGTGGCAGCGCCGAGCACAGCGACGCGAAGAGCCCGTGAAACGTCTGGGCGCCGTTGCTGTGAAAGCCCTCGAAGGCCACGCTGTCGTCGAAGAGGCGATCGAGGAACGGCGTCACCCGCACGCCCGCGGCCGTCTGCCGCAGATGGCGCCGGTCGAGGGCTTCCACGAAGAGCAGCAGCACGTTCGGCCGCCGCGCCAGCGCGTGGCCGGCCCCGTCGCCGGTGTGCACGAGCGGATAGCGCGCGTCGGGGAACGTCGCGCCCGGGGCCAGCATCGCCTGCGCGAGGCGGGCGGCGCGCGGCTCCGGCATCGCGGCGAGGACGGCCGGCGGCACCGGCGCCTGCATCACCATCCGGTCCTGGAGGGCGGCGCCCGAGTACCACAGGGGATTCTGGGCCAGCGCATAGTACGTCGACTGACTCACGGCCGCGGCTTGCACGGTCTCGGGGCCATCGGGATGCAGGCCCCAGGCGCCGGCGGCCACCACGAGCGCGAGCGCGACGACCGTCACGCGCGGGGCTGCCGACTGCGCCGCCGCCAGCGCCGGGCGCGCCCAGCGCCGGAAGACGAGCACCCAGCCGGCGACGAAGCCGATCTCGAGCGCGAGATAGCCGGCCAGCGGCGCGATCCAGCGGCCGACGTCCTGCGCCTCGGCCGTGGTCTGGCGTCCCGCCTGCGTGTCGAGCGCGACGCCGCTGGTGGCCTGATCCAGCATGTCGCCGACGTACTCGAAGAACACGAAGTCCAGCCGCTGCCCGCTGTAGCGGTAGTAGCCCATGTCCACGGTGAGCACGACGAAGTAGACGATCGTCACGACGACGGCGGCCACGCCGAGGGTGCGCACGTACGTTCGCCGAGCCTCCACGGGCCGGCGCGCGAGCCGGCGGGCGAGCAGCACGAGCGAGCCGATCACCAGGCTGACGATCAGCACCGCCGCCATGCCGAGGCCGGCGGTGATGAGATCGGCGCGGATCCCCGTGACCAGCGTGGTCACGAGCGTGCGCGCGGAGGGCGTCTCGCGCGCGGCGGCCAGCGCGGTCAGCAGCAGGCGCTGCGCCTGCTGGATGAGGAACAGGAGCACCCACCAGAAGACGAACGTCGCCAGGAACGAGCGGGCGGGCATGCAGGGTATTCTACTCGCGCTTTTGCAGCGCATGACCGCCCGAAGGAGGCTCGTATGGACATGCAGAGCGTCGTCGTCGGCCGCTGGCTCGGCGGTCTCGTCGACCAGCGCCTGCGCGGGCGCGCCATGGAGCCGCCCATGCGCGTGCTCCTCGTGCGGGTGCTGCGCGCGGTCGTCATGCTGTTCGCGGCGCTGGTCGCGCTCGACAAGCTGGGCTTCCAGGTGGCCCCGCTGGTGGCCGGCATCGGCGTGGCGGGCATCGGCGTCGGCTTCGCGCTGCAAGGGGTGCTCAGCAACGTGATCGCGGGGCTCACGATCATCTTCACGAAGCCGTTCCGCGTCGGCGAGTACGTGGAGATGGTCATTCCCAACCGCAAGATCGTGGGCGAGATCCTCCACAACTACGGCACCACGCGGCAGCTGCACCTGCTGCTGACGGTGCCGCACGGTGCCGACCTGACGGCGGCGCTCACCGCGGCCACCGACGTCGTGACGCGCAACGAGCGGGTGCTGAAGGACCCGGCGCCGGCGGTGGGCATCGTCCAGGTCACCGACACCGGCATCCGCATCGGCGTGAACCCGTGGGTGAGGGTCGTCGACGTCGGTGCCGTGGAGGGCGAGCTGAACCGGGCGCTGGTCGAGCACTTCCGCGGCCGCGGCGTGGGTCTCGGGCTGGGGCCCTCCGACGTGCGCCTCGTGAATGGAACGACCACCGTGCGCACGTAGCCCTCGCGGTGACGGAGCCACGGGCCCAGGCGCAGGCGCGCGCCCTCGTCGCGTACCTGCGCAGCGCGCTGGAGGCGCCGACGCTGGATCTCGCGGAGCCGCCGGCCGTCCTGCGCGGCGGCTTCGACACCGAGATCTACGCGCTGCGCCTTCGCGACGCCCCCACGGACTTCGCACGCCCGCTCGTGCTGCGCGTGCTGCAACCGCACCACGACCTCGCGAGGGCGCTGCGCGAGCAGGCCACGCAGAACGCCGTCGCGGACGCCGGGTACCCGGCGCCGCGCGTGCTGCTGGCCGCCGCCGATCCCGCGGCGCTGGGCGCGCCCTTCCTGCTGATGGAGCGTGTGCCCGGCCGTCCCCTGCTGGAAGCGCGCGCCATCGGGATGGGCGCCGTCCTGGCGGACTTGCAGCTTCGGCTGCACGCGCTCGATCCCGCGCCGCTCGCCGGCGCGCTCGGCGCGGCGGGGACGTTCGACGGCTATCTCGACGCACTCGCCCGCCGCATCGCGCGCGCGCGGCTGGACGGCCTCGCGCCCCTGCTCGATTGGCTGCGTGCCGGCCATCCGCCGGGCGGTGCGCTCGCGATCTGCCACGGCGACTTCCATCCGCAGAACGTCCTCGTCGAGCGCGGCGTGGTGACCGGCGTCCTCGACTGGCCCAACGCACTCGTGGCCGACCCGGCTTTCGACGTCGCCTCCACCCTCAACATCCTGCGCTTCGTGCCGGCCGGACTCACGTCGATGCCGCGCGCGCTCCGTGGGCTCGCGCGACTCGTGCAGCCGTTGCTGGCCCGGCGCTACCTGGCGCGCTATCGCCGCGGCCAGCCGATCGACGACGCGCGGCTGGCGTACTATCAGGTCGCGGCGGCGCTGCGCGCGCTCATGCGCGCGGGCGAGAGCCGGCGCGGCATCGGCGGCGCGCCGAGCGGGCTCGACGCCTCGCCCTACGCGGCGCGCCTGCTCGAGCACGCGCGGCGTGTCAGCGGCGTCGCCGCCACGCTGCCCTCGTGATAGAACAGCCGCGGATGACCATGGTGCCCGTCATCGACGTCGCGCCCTTGCTCGCCGGCGCCGAGGCCGAGCGCCGCGGCGTGGCGCGTGCGATCGGCCGCGCCTGCGAGGACATCGGCTTCTTCACGATCGTCGGCCACGGCGTGGAGGCCACGCTCGTGCGCCGGATGTCCGACGTCTCGCGCGCGTTCTTCGATCTCCCGCTCGCGGACAAGCAGCGCGCGCGGCGGCCCCGGCCCGAGCAGAGTCGCGGCTACATCGGCGTCGGCGAGGAAAACCTCTCGTATGGCGTCGGCCGCGACACCACGGACCTCAAGGAGTTCTTTGCGATCGGCCCCGTCGACGTGCCCGACGAGCCGTACTTCACGGCGGCCGCCGCCTATCCCTCGTTCGCGCCCAACGTGTGGCCCGAGCGGCCGGGCGAATTGCGCGCGATCTACACGGCGTACTACCGCGCGATGGAGCGCCTGGCCGGCCGGCTGATGCAGGCGTTCGCGCTCGCGCTCGACCTGCCGGAGGCGTTCTTCCGCGACAAGACCGATCGCCACATCAGCGGCATCCGGGTCATCAACTATCCCGATCAGCCGCGAGCGCCCGCCGCCGGCCAGCTCCGCGCCGGCGCCCACTCCGACTACGGCGCGCTCACCATCCTGAAGGCCGAGGACGTCCCGGGCGGGCTCGAGGTGCTGAGCCGCGCCGGCGAGTGGGTGGCGGTGGCGCCCGTCGCCGACGCGTTCGTGGTCAACCTGGGCGACCTGATGATGCACTGGAGCAACGACCGCTGGATCTCCACGCTCCACCGCGTCGCCAATCCGCCGCGCGACGCGGCCCTTGGCAGCCGGCGCCAGTCGATCGTCTTCTTCTATCAGCCCAACTACGATGCGCTCATCGAGTGCCTGCCGGGGTGCAGCGGCCCGGGCCACCCCGCGAAGTATGCGCCGGTGACGTCAGGCGAGCATCGCCTCCGGAAGTTCCTGAAGACGGTCAGCGGGGGTCGCTCGACGACTCCGAGCTGAGCGTGCAAGCGTAGCGCACCTCGATGAGCTCGAATTGACGCTGGCGCTCGACCTTTCTCCTGCCGTCCGGCCGCCAGCCGGCCGCCGCGTAGAATCGCCGGCTCTCGGCGTTGGCCTCCAGCACCCACAGGCTCGCGCGGGTGAACCCGTGCGAGGCGAGCGTGGCGACGGCGTGTGAGAAGAGGAGGCGGCCGATCCCGGTCCCGACCAGCGCTGGCTCGACGTAGATCGCGTAGACCTCGCCGGTCGTGGCCGAAGCGTCGTCGTCCCGGCTGGGCCCGATCAGCACGAAGCCGAGCACGGTGTCGGCCCGCTCGGCGATCCAGACCTGGTCACGCGGATCGGTCTCGGCTCGGGTGACGCTCTCGCGCCAGCGCGCCTCGCGCTCGTCGATGGACAGGGAGCTCAAGAGCGCGTCGGGGACGAGGCCGCGGTACGCGGCGTGCCAGGCACGAACGTGAATCTCGGCGATCCGCCGCGCGTCGTCGGCGGTCGCCGGGCGAATCCGGGGGGCCGAGGTGCGGCCCCCCATCGCTTACCGGTCGATCAAGCGAAGACTCGCGCGTCGCGGCCGGCCACGTAGGTCGGCTGGCGCTGCGCGGGATTGCGGTTGATCAGGGGGCGGCGGTACATCGGGTGCGTGGTGCAGCGCACCTCGTGCTCGAGCTCGAACATCACCTTGCCGCTCTCGGGATCGACGATGTCCACGAAGCGGTATTGATACGGGTTGCTCTCCTCGCTGACGATCCCGCGCTCGAGCATCCTCTTGTGCGGGCCGGAGAAGTCGTTGATGTAGATCGCGATGTGGTGGCCGTCGTACGGCGCGATCTGGTCGTCCGTCTCGCGGAAGATCAGCTTCTGCGAGGTGCCCACCTTGACCTCGGCGGCGACGCACCCGTTGTGGGTGACCGCGGCCGGCGCGTCCATGATCTCCCGGTAGAAGCGCGCGATCCCCTCGGCGGTGCCGGTGCCCACGGGCAGCTCGACGTACGGCATGCCCAGCTCCATGCGCGGCCAGCGCCGGCCCGGCCGGTGCAGGCGCATGCGGTTGCCCCAGGGGCAGGTGACGTCGGCGTGATCCGCCGCGACCGTGTACGCGTACTGGGTGCCCTTCAGCTTCTCGGTGGCCATCGACAGCCGGTTCCCCAGCTCGTCGAAGTCGGGGATCGTGAGCCCGGTGACGCCGCGCAGCACCTGGGCCTTCGCCGTCGGCAGGTGGAACTGCGAGTGGCCGAAGTTGACCCACATGTTGTCGAGCCCGACCATCAGGTACGGGTCGCGTGTGCCGCCCAGCGCCACGACGTAGAACTGCGTCGCGAGCTGCTGGTCGGGGACGCGCACGTTGACGTGCTCGAGGTGGGTGATGTTGCCCAGGTCTTCCGCCGCGCGATCGAAGGTCTCACCGGCCATGGCTCGCCTCCCGAGGGGAATGCGAGGATTGTACCCCTACGTGGGCCGCGGCGGTAGATAACCCAGGAGCAGCACGGCCAGATGCACCAGCAAGAGCTTATTCCACGCGCGGCTGGCCGCCAGCGCCCTATCCGCCGGCAGCTCGGCGGCGAAGGCCTCGGCGAGCGCCGTCTGGGCCAGGCTCATGGCGCCCACCATGAAGTGGACAGGCACGATCCCGCCCGGCCCCCGCGGCCGATGACTGTGCGAGAGCCCGATCGTCAGCAGGTAGTACGTGTGCTCGTGGGTCAGCGCGGCCTCGGCGGTCTCGCGCAGCCAGCGCGCCAGGCTGTGACGCCGGCGCTCGATGCGCTCGGGGTCCGGCGTGCCGTCCTCCTTCAAGAAGAAGCGCGCGCTGGCCGGGAACTTCAGGAAATGCTCGTAGAGCGCCGCGGTCAACGCCTCCCCGCGCGCCAGCACGGCCGGCGCCGTCTCGCGCACGAGGGCCGCATCCGCGTCGCCGAAGCCGACGAACTCGGCCAGCTCGCGCACGAAGCGCTCCATGTCGGTCGCCGGCAGATAGGGCTGGTAGGTCATTTTGAACGTGGGGGCCCCGACATGGCCCCCACACCCCCATGGCGGCGCGGACCGCCCCGGCGCAGCCGTGGCGCTCCGCGGTGGCGCGTCATACCAGCGGCCACGGGTAGCGGCCGCCGCCGGTGTCGACGGGGAACTTGCCGCTCTTCACGAGCGCGCGCGCCCGCTTCAGCAGCGCCTGGCACTCCGTGGCGTCGAGCAGGTCGACGAGCGCGGGCGGCAGGGCGCCCGACGTCAGCCGGCGCACACCGTCGAGCAACTCGGCCGGCACCGGCGCCTCGCCGAAGTCCCAGATGACCGTGCGCAGCTTGGGCTCCACGTGGAAGCAGAGGCCGTTGTCGATGCCGTAGATCATGCCGTCCTCGGCGAGCAGGCAGTGACCGCTCTTGCGGTCGGCGTTGTTGGCGATGAGATCGAATGCGCAGATGCGCTTGAGATGGTCGTGGTGCTTGGCGTCCTCACGCAGCGTGAAGTAGTGCTGCTCGAAGTCGGCGGCGACGAAGCGCTGCACCGAGCCCGGGCCGTAGGGGCCGTCGCGCTCGATCGTCAGGGGCACCAGATCCCAGCCGAGCGCCTCCGACAGATGCCAGGCCGCCAGCTCGCGGCGGAAGAGTCCCGGCGGGAAGTCCCAGAGCGGCCGCTCGCCGCGCTCGGGCTTGTAGACGCCGAGCGCGGTGGCGTCGTCGAGCGCCGCCTCCACCAGGAACGTGGCGTTGCTGCTCCACGGCAGCCGTCCTTTCACGGTGAGCTCGCCGCGCATGAGCACCTCGCGGACGTCGGTTTCCGCCATCACTCCTTGTGGACGACGTGGCCGTTGGCCCGCGGGCAGACGTGGCCGGCCGGGTCCTTCGGCTCGCCGCACATGGCGCACATGGCCCGGCCGGCGCGCGCGAGCGCGCGCGCCCGCTCGACGAACGCCTCGGCCTGGGTCCGCGTGATGACGAAGCGCGCCGTGGCCGGGTCGGCCGCGGGCGGCGCGCCTTCTTCCTCTTCCTCGACCTGCTCCTTGGCGACGACCATGATGCGCCCGCGGCCCTCGTCGTAGCCGACGCCGATGGAGGCCACCGGCCACGCCGGCTCCAGCGGCTCCAGCAGGGCCGGCGCCTTGCCGCTCTCCGCCGCCGCAGCGGGCGGAAGCTTGGCGATCAGGCCGGCCAGGTACTCGCCGAGCGCGGAGACCTGCTCCTTCTCGCACTTGAGCGTGATGACCTCGCGGCGCTCGCGCGCCTGCAGGTAGAACACGCGCTGCCCGGGCTGGCCCACCGCGCCGGCGGTGAAGTGATCGGGGCTCTCGAGCTGGAACGAGCGGCTCACGCGGCGGACCCGTCGCCGAGCGCATTCACGCCGAGCACCATCGGCGGCCCGCCCGCGTACGCGATCGTGGTGATCGAGCCCGGCGCGATGGCCAGGCGCTGGAACAGGTCGAGATGCATGCCGAGGGCATGGGCGAGCGCCGCCTTGATGGGATCGGCGTGGGAGACCGCCACCACGACGCCGCCGCGATGACGCGCGACGAGGCGGCCGAGCGTCTCCGTCACCCGCGTTTGCATCTCCATGAACGACTCACCGTCGGGGAAGCGGAAGCCACTCGGATGACGCTGCACGGTCGACCACTCCGGCCGCTTGCTCACCCGGTCGAGCCGCTCGCCGGTCCAGCGTCCGACGTCCAGCTCCAGCAGCCCGCGGTCGATGCGCAGGGCGAGCCCGCGCACCCGCGCGATCGGCATCGCCGTCTCCCGCGCCCGCTCGAGCGGCGAGGCATAGATGGCGCTCACCCGCTCGAGCCGGCCGACCCGCGCGGCGGCCGCCTCCGCCTGCTTTCGGCCGTCGTCGGAGAGATGCAGGCCCGCCTTGCGGCCCGGTAGCACGCGGCCCGTCGTCGGCGTCGAGCCGTGACGGATGAGAAGGATGGTCGTCGTCGGATTGCGGAGCGCTCGCGCCATGCCTGTCACTCGGACGCCCCAAGACTAGCACCTCCTCGCCGGCCACCGCGATGCAAGGCCTGCGGGCGGTTCAAGTCCGGGGACATCTACGAGGCGGCCGAGACGATCGCCCGCGCGCTGCTCGAGATCTTCAGCCGAGCACGACCTGGGGATCGGCCACGTAGCGCGTGAAGGCGATGCCGGTCAGGCGCTCGAAGGCCTCGACGTAGCGCGCGCGCGTGCCGGTGACGACCTCCTGGGTCAGCTCGGGGCCGGGATAGGTCTTCTTCCAGCCGGTCTTCTCGCAGAAGTCGCGCACGAACTGCTTGTCGAAGGACGCCTGCGGGCGGCCCGGCGCGTACTCGTCGGCCGGCCAGAAGCGCGACGAGTCCGGTGTCAGCGCCTCGTCGCCGAGGACGAGCCGGCCGCCGGCATCCACGCCGAACTCGAACTTGGTGTCGGCGATCAGGATGCCGCGCGCGCCGGCGTGCTCGGCGGCGAAGCGGTAGAGCGCGATCGACAGTCGCTCGGCCTCGGCGAAGCGCTCGGCGCCGACGAGCCGCGCGGCCTGCTCGCGCGTGATGTTCTCGTCGTGGCCGCTCGTCGCCTTCGTGGCCGGCGTGAAGATCGGCTCGGGCAGTCGGTCGGACTCGCGCAGCCCCGGGCGTGGCCGGTGGCCGGAGACCTCGCCCGTCTGCTGGTAGTCCTTCCAGCCCGAGCCGGCCAGGTAGCCGCGCACCACGCACTCGACGGGCAGCATCGCCAGCCGCCGGCACTCGGTCGAGCGGCCATCGGGCCGCAGGGCCAGCAGGTGATTCGGCGTGATGGACTTCGTGCGCGCGAACCAGAAGGCCGACAGGCCCGTGAGCACGCGCCCCTTGTCGGGGATCTCGGTCGGCAGCACGACGTCGAACGTCGAGATGCGATCGGAGGCGACCAGCAGCAGCCGCGTGGGGTCCAGCGCGTAGAGCTCGCGCACCTTGCCGCTTCCCAGGTGAACGCCGTCGGGCACGATCAATCTCCTTTGGGAAGGGGCACCCTAGGAGGGTTCCCCTCTTCCCCTCCTGTTGGGAAGGGGCACCCTAGGAGGGTTCCCCTCTTCCCCTCCTGTTGGGAAGGGGCACCCTAGGAGGGTTCCCCTCTTCCCCTCCTGTTGGGAAGGGGCACCCTGGGAGGGTTCCCCTCTTCCCCTCCTGTTGGGGAAGGGGCACCCTAGGAGGGTTCCCCTCTTCCCCTCCGGTTTCCGGTCAGCAGTGCATGCAAGCGGCTTGCGGTGACGGGGACCTCGTGGATCGTCACGCCGAGGTCGGCCACGGCATCCTCGATCGCGTTGGCGATGACGGCCGCGCCGGGAATGGCGCCGCTCTCGCCGACACCCTTGATGCCGAGCGGGTTGATCACCGAGGCGTGCTCGTCGAGCGCGACGGCCAGGGGCGGCAGGTCGTCGGCGCGCGGCACCGCGTAGTCCATGAAGCTGCCGGTGAGGAGCTGGCCCTCGGCGTCGTAGACGATCTCCTCGAGCAGCCCGGCCGCCAGGCCCTGGACGGCGCCGCCCTGCAGCTGGGCCTCGACGATCATCGGGTTGATGGCGCGGCCGGGGTCGTGAACGATCGCGTAGGCCACGAGCCGCGTGGCGCCCGTCTCCACGTCCACCTCGACGGCGGCGGCGTGCGTGCCGAACGCCCACGTGACCGTATCGGGATAGAAGTACGTGCACGCGTTGAGCGTGGGATCGGGGCCGCCGCGCAGCGCCTTGGACTTGACCGCGGCGTGCGCCAGCCGCCCAAGCGGCAGCGCGCGATCGGGCAGGCCGGCCACGAACGCACGGCTGCCCTCGATGCGCACGTCCTCCGGCGCGCACTCCAGCAATTCGGCCGCGACGCGCGCGGCCTTGGTGCGCACCTCGCGCGCCGCGCCGGCCACGGCGGGCCCGGCGTTGGCGGCCACGCGGCTGCCGCCCGTGCCCATGCCGATGGGGAAGCGCTCGGTGTCGCCGCCCACGACGGTCACGTCCTCGAAGCGCGCGCCCAGCTCGCCCGCGGCCACCTGCGCGAGCGTCGTGGCGTGGCCCTGGCCCTGCGCGGCGACGCCGATCAGCACGTAGACCTTGCCACTCGGATCGACGCGCACGGTGGCGCCCTCATAGGGACCGAGGCCCGTGCCCTGCGCGTAGCACGCCACGCCGACGCCGATGCGTCGCGTGCGGCCCGCCTGCGCCTTCTGGCGCCGGCGCCAGCCGTCATAGTCGAGCAGCGTAAGCGCGCGCTCGAACGCCGCCGGGAAATCGCCGGGGTCGTAGGTGACGTGCACGCCGTCCTTGTACGTGGTGCCGGGCTTGTAGGGCATCTCCTCGGGGCGCACGAGGTTGCGGCGGCGCAGCTCGGCGGGATCGAGACCCAGCTTGCGCGCGGCCAGGTCCATCAGCCGCTCCATCACGAACACGGCCTCCGGACGGCCGGCGGCGCGGTAGGCGGCGTTGAGCGTCTTGGTGGTGACGACGCTGCGGCCCGCGCCGCGATAAGCCGGCACGCGATACGGGCCCGGCATGTGATTGACCGTGTTGGCGGTGAGGCCGTCGCCCTGCGCGGGGTAGGCGCCGACGTCGGCCACGAAGGACGTCTCCAGCGCGACGATGCGGCCCTCGCGCGTGAGGCCGAGGCGCGCGTCGTGCGTCTGCTCGCGGTCGTGGCCGAGCGCCATGAAATCCTCGCGCCGGCCTTCGAGCCACTTCACCGCGCGGTTCAGCCGCCGCGCGGCCGCGGCCACGAGAATCTCGTCCGGATAGACGTCGCCCTTGGGGCCGAAGCCGCCGCCGACGTCGGGCACCAGCACGCGCACGCTCTCGGCCGGGATGCCGAGCGTACCGGCGATGGCGTCGCGCAGGCGGTACGGATTCTGGATCGAGGCCCAGATCGTCAGCGTGCCGGCCTCGCGATCCGGCCACGCGATGGCGCCGCGCGGCTCGATGGGCACGGCCGCGAGCCGGGGATGGTGGAAGCGCCCGCCCACCGTGACGTCGGCGCGCGCGAAGGCGGCCTCGGCGTCACCGACGGTCGCGCCCACGGGCAGCGTGCTGTTGTCCGTCCAGCCGTCGTGCACGCGCGCGGGCGAGGCGAGCGCCGCGTCCGTCGTCGCCAGCGGCGGCAGGGGGTCGTACTCGACCTCGACGGCCTCGAGCGCGTCGGCGAGCCGGTAGGCGTCCTCGGCGATCACGACGGCGATGGGCTCGCCCACGTAACGCACGCGGCCGGCGGCGAGCAGGGGGACGCCGAACGGCTTGCCCTTGTGGCTGCCGCCCCACGCCGCCGGGATCGTGCGCGCGAGGTCGGCGAGGTCGGCCGCGCTCCACGCCGCGAGGACGCCGGGGCGCTTGCGGACGTCCTTCAGGTTCACGGCGCGCAGGCGGGCGTGCGCGTGGAGGCTGCGCACGACGCCCAGGCGCGCCGCGCTCGCCCGCTCGATGTCGTCCACGAACCGCCCGGCTCCACGAAGGAGCCGGGCGTCTTCTTTCCGCTTCGGCGATTCGCCGAGCAAGCTAGCCGACGTGCTGGCGGAAGAAGTCGATCGTCCGCTGGCGCGCGAGCTTGGCGCTCTCCGGGTGGAACGAGCCGCGCTCGTCGCAGGCGAAGCCGTGGCCGGCAGGGTAGATGTGCATGGGGATCTTCGGATGCTGGGCCTTGATGCGATCCCAGTGGTCCTTGGGAATCGACTGGTCGGTCTCGCCGAAGTGGAAGATCACCGGGCACTTCGGCTGCTCGCCCGCCGTGTCGGCCACGCCGCCTCCGTAGAAGGAGGCCGCGGCCGCCACGCCGTCGATCCGCGTGGCCGCGAGCCAGGCTATCGTCCCGCCGAAGCAGTAGCCCACCACGCCCACCTTGAGGCCGGCCTTCTGCAGCTCCTTGACCGCCGCGCGGACGTCCATCACCGCGTGGTCGATCTGCAGCTTGCCGCGCACGGCGCGGCCGCGCTCGATGTCGGCCGGCTCGTAGCCGGTCTCGAAGCCGCGCTCCACGCGATCGAACAGCGCGGGCGCGATGGCCACGTAGCCGTCGGCGGCGAAGCCGTCAGTGACGTTCCGGATGTGATGGTTGACGCCGAAGATTTCCTGGACGACGACGAGCCCGCCGCGGGGCTTGCCGGACGGCGTGGCGCGGTAGGCGGACAGCTTGAAGCCGTCCTCGGCGGTCAGCGTGAGCGTCTCTCCCATGGTGTCCTCCTGGTCGGGGCTGAGCCCGTCCCATGCAAACACGCCGGGAGGCTTTGATCAAGCGGCGGCCGCGTCCTCCCCGGCGGCGAGCCGGGCGCGCTGATGCGCGAGCCAGTGGGCGCCATTGTCCGCCGAGGTGAGCCCGGCCAGCACGTCGGCGAGCGCTTCGACGAGCGCCTCGAGCCGCTCGGGCGTCGTCTCGTCCAGCGCGGCCAGCCGCGCCACCTCGCGCCAGCGCTCGCTCTCCGTGCGCGCGGTGTCGGCGGGCAGGAGCGTGGCGAGGCCGTCGGCAAGCGACTTGAGATCAGCGATGAGGTCCGTGGTGCGCCGGATCGCGAGCGAAACCTGCTCGCGCAGCGCGTCGGCTTGCCTGGGCGTGGAGGCCATGCTCGGCCACCGGAGCAACCGCCATACCAGCCAGATTGCGAACGACCCCCTCGTTATCCCGGGGAGTCGCTTTCCTTGGTCTCGTGTCTCACTTCAGGGGTGCACCCCACCACGTTTCCGCGGAAACGTCGCCGCGCTCGGCGCCCCAGAACACGGGCTCGGGTGACAGCCGGACGCCGAAGCGCTGCTCGACCCGATCTTGCACGCGGCGGGCGAAGGCCAGCACGTCGGCCGTGCGGGCGCCGTCGTGCGCGACGATGGCCAGGGTATGGCGGGTGGAGAGGCCGACGGCGCCGGCGCGCTCCCCGCGCGTGAAGCCCGCGCGCTCGATCAGCCAGGCTGCCGAGAGCTTCACGCGGCCGTCGGGCTGGCGCCAGCGCGGCATCGCGGGATCGGCGGCGCGCGCGGTGATCGCCTCGGCCTGCGCGGGCTCGACGATAGGGTTGAGGAAGAAGGAGCCGCACGAGCGCCGGTTGGGATCGGCGGGATCGTCGAGCACCATCGACTTGCCGCGGCGGATCGTCAGCACGGCCGCGCGCGTGTCGGCCAGCGTCGCGCCACGACCGGCCAGGTGGCGCTGTACGTCGGCATACGTCAGCGTCGGTGCGCCGCCCGCACGCAGGCGGTACGTCACGGCCAGCACGACGAAGCGCCCTGGGGTCTGGCGCTTGAAGACGCTGTCGCGATACGCGAAGCCGCAGTCGGCCGCGGCGATCTCGGCCACCTCGCCCGTCGTCGTGTCGAGCGCGCGCACCGCGATCACGGTGTCGCTGACTTCCTGGCCGTAGGCGCCCACGTTCTGGATCGGCGTGGCGCCGACGAGCCCGGGGATCCCGCTCAGGCACTCGAGCCCCGCCCAGCCGCGCTCCACGGTGGTGGCCACGAAACGATCCCACGGCTCGCCGGCGGCGGCGGTGACCTCGACGGCACCGCCGCGCTCGCGATGCGTGATGCCGCGCAGGACGATGCGGACGACGAGCGCGTCCACGCCGGCCTCGGCCACGACGAGATTGGAGCCGCCGCCCAGCACGCGCAGCGGCACGCCGCGCTCGCGCGCCCACGCGTGCGCGGAGCGCACCGTGGCCTCGTCGGCGGCCTCCACGAACCAGCGCGCGGCGCCGCCCACGCCGAGCGTGGTCAGCGGCGCCAGCGGGACGCGCTCGCTGACGGTCACGGCATCAGGCGCGTGGCGCGCCACGGCCCACCCGTCCAGGCCTCGCCCGCCTGCGTGAGCGTGCGCGTCCAGCGCGCGCGATCGTGCACGCGCGCGGGCTGGCCCGCCCACAGCTCCACGCGCTCGGCCCACACGCGATAGCCGCCCCAGCGCGGCGGCCGCGGCACCTCATCCATATATTGCTGGCCGGCCTCGGCCACGCGGGCCAGCAGCTCCGCGCGCCCGGCGAGCGGGCGCGACTGCAGGCTGGCGACGGCGGCCACGCGCGCGTCGCGCGGACGCGTGGCCCAGTAACGATCGGAGTCGGCGTCGGGCGCCAGCGTGACGGGGCCGTCCACGCGCACCTGGCGCTCGAGCCCTTCCCAGTGGAAGACGAGCGCGGCCTGCGGCTGCTCGGCCAGGTCGCGGCCCTTGTCGCTCTCGCGGTCGGTGTAGAAGACGAGCCAGCCGGCGCGGACGTCGAAGCCTCGGCAGATGACCATGCGCGCCGCCGCCCGCCCCTCGGGCGTGACGGTCGCCAGTGTCATGGCCGTCGCGTTCCTGGCGACGGCCGCGGCCTCTTTCAGCCAGGCCTCCACGAGCGGCAGCGGATCGTCGGGCAGGGGATCGGGAAGCGCGACCACGAAGAGAGTGTATGCGCGCTTGCCCTGGACGTTAAAGTATGCGGCGATGAGCGGGTGGTCCTGACGGGGGCCGGCATCTCGACCGATTCCGGCATCCCCGACTTTCGCGGTCCCCAGGGCGTGTGGACGAAGAACCCCGAGGCCGAGAAGCAGGCCACGATCCAGCACTACGTGGCCGACAAGGACGTGCGCAAGCGCGCGTGGCAGAGCCGGCTCGAGACGTTCGGCCGGCGCGCCCAGCCCAACGCCGGCCACCAGGCGCTGGTGGCGCTCGAGCGGCGCGGCAAGCTCGACACGCTCATCACCCAGAACGTGGATGGCCTGCACCAGGCCGCCGGCTCCACGCCCGCGCGCGTGGTCGAGGTGCACGGCACGACGCGCGAGGTCGTATGCCTGGCGTGCGGCGAGCGCGCGCCGATGGAGCGCGCGCTGGCGCGCGTGCAGGCCGGCGAGGACGATCCGCCGTGCCGCACGTGCGGCGGCATCCTGAAATCGGCGACGATCTCCTTCGGCCAGGGCCTGGTGCCTGAGGACATCGCGCGCGCCGACCGCGCCGCGCGGAACTGCGATCTCATGCTGGCCATCGGCACCAAGCTCTCCGTATGGCCGGTGGCCGGCGTGGTGCCCGCCGCCAAGGAATCCGGCGCTCGCGTCGTCATCCTCAATGCCGAGCCGACGGAGATGGACATGCTTGCCGATGTCGTGCTGCGCGGGTCGATCAGCGAGATCCTGCCCCGGCTCGTCGGCCAGTAACGCGCGGCTCTCCGGACAGTTTCTGGCCAGCCAAACCGCCGATTGGTTAACGTTTGCGATTTGGTACGTGAATTGCCATCCTGATGAGTGTGACTTCGACAGACGGACCGGGAGGTCTCGCCGTCGGAGACGTCGCGCCGCCGTTCGCGTTGCCCTCGCTGCGCGGCGCGATGGTCGATCTCACCAGCTACCGCGGCAGGCGCAACGTCGTCGTCTGGTTCTCGCGCGGCTTCACGTGTCCGTTCTGCCGCGCCCACACCGACGGGATGCGGGCCGGCTATCGTGAGCTGCAGGCCGCCGACACCGAGGTGATCCAGGTCGCGCCCAACCTCCTCGACGCCGCGCGGCGGTTCTTCGGCCCCACGCCGCTGCCGTTCCCGTTCATCTGCGATCCCGACAAGCGGCTCTACGCGGTGTACGGGCTGGGCGAGCGCGGCGCGCTGGAAGCGACCAGGACGGCCGTGGTGAGCTTCGCCCACGCCTTCACGCACGGCGACACGACCAACCAGATCCGCGGCGCCTACTTCGACGTCATGAACCGCAACTTCCTGCGCCGCCTGCACCACCACGCCTCGTCGGCGCTCGACCAGGGCATGTTTCTCGTGGACAAGCAGGGCGTGATCCGCCACCGCGCCATCGTCGGTCCCATCGATCCGGTGCCCGGCGGCGCCGACCTCGCCAGGCTCGCGCGCGTCCACTGTGGAGAGACGCCGGCGGCGCGATGAGCCAGGCCGAGCGGCTGACGCGCCTCGGGGAGATCCTCGTCGAGCTCTCGCGCTCGCCCATCCCCACGCACTTCTTCCAGACGCTCGGCGACGAGGCGGGCTCGGTCGTGCCGTTCGATTACCTGGCGCTGTGCCTGCAGGACGACGACAAGCGCGGCTACCTCGTGCACTCGCTCTCCCCGCTGGCCGGTGGCGCCATTGCCGCGCGCGTGTTCGAGCCGCACGAGGGCCTGCCCGGACGCGTCATCCGCGAAGGGCGCGCCACCGTCGTCGCCGACCTCATGGCGCCCGACGAGAGCGTGCTCGACCTGGAGGGCGTCCTGACCGCCGCCGGGCTCACCACGGCGCTCATCGTGCCGGTGCGCCGCGGCTTCGAGGTGCTGGGAGCGCTGCTGTTCGCCGGCCGCGCGCCGATCCTCTATGGCGCCGAGGACGTTCAGATCGCCACGCTGCTGGCGGCCGGCCTGTCCTCGTCGCTCGAGACGTCGATGGCCTACCAGGCGCTGGCCGACGAGCGCAGCACGCTGGCGGCCGTGCTCGCCAGCACCTCCGACGCGGTGATCATGGTGAACCAGTCCGGGGTCGTGCTGCTCGCCAACGGCGCCGTGCGGCCGATGCTGGGCCTGGCCTCCGATCAGATCACCGGCCGCCCCCTCCTGGAGGCGGTGGACTACGTGCCGCTGCGCCAGCTCTTCGCGGCCGGCCGGCCGGGGGCCTCCGAGCTGCCGCTGCCCGACGGGCGCGTGGCCCAGGCGAGCATGGTGCCGGTCACGACGCCCTTCGGCGAGCCGGTGGGGCTGGCCGTGATCCTGCGCGACATCTCGCTGCTCAAGAACCTCGAGCAGATGAAGAACGAGTTCGTCAACACGGTCTCGCACGATCTGAAGAGCCCGATCACCGTCATCGCCGGCCTCGCCGACCTCATGATGCGCTCGGACCCGCGCGACCCGCGCTTCAAGTCGCGCTGCGAGGACATCCGCGAGACGGCCCAGCACATGTCGGAGCTGGTGACCGATCTGCTCGACCTCGGCAAGATCGAGGCGGGCCTGGAGGCCGGCCGCGAGGAGGCCGATCTCGTCGCGCTGATCCGGGAAGCGGCGCGCATCGTCGGCGCCCACGCCGAGGCCAAGTCCATCGCGCTCGACGTGCAGACGCCGCCGGAGGCGGAGACGATCGCGGCACGCTCGCGCATCCGCCAGGCGCTCGTCAACCTGCTCGACAACGCCGTGAAGTACACCCCGGACGGCGGGCGGGTGACGCTGTGGGCGGCCTTCTCGGCGGGCGCTCAGGGCCCGGAGACACTCACGATCCGCATCACCGACACGGGCATCGGCATTCCGGCGCGCGACCTGCCGCACGTCTTCGACAAGTTCTTCCGCGTGAAGAGCGACGCCACGCAGGCGACGACCGGCACCGGCCTGGGCCTGGCCATCACCAAGAGCATCGTGGAGGCGCACGGCGGCCGCATCCGCGTGGAGAGCGTCGAGGGTGCGGGGACGACGTTCGTGGTGGAGCTGCCGCTGCTGAAGGCCTGACGCGCCTGCGCGGGCCTCTTCAGCGGGCGGTCGGCGTCGCGCGCGCCCAGCGATCGGGCGGGACGGCGGCGAAGACGGCCTGCGCGGTCTCGTCGAAAGTCCGGGTGAGCGTCGTGAGCAGCGCCCGGCGCAGCAGCGCGTTGTACCAGCGGCCGACCTCCGTGCTCTCGAACTCCACGTAACGCTCCAGCTCCTCGTCGCTCAGCGTCCGGTAGGTGTAGAGCATGGAGACGATGGTCGCCTGCCGCAGCGTGACGGCGGCGCCCGCCCGGACCTCCTCGGCCTGGCTCTCGATCTGGCGGCGCGAGGGCCGGCGGCCGCCGCCCGCGTTGAGGGCAATGGCCCGCGTGACGCTGCTCGAGAGCGCCGCCGTGACGTCGGCCGAGACGTCGCTGGCGCCGCTGACCCAGTCCAGGCGCTCCACGAGCTGGCGGCGTCGCTCGGACGGCGGCTTCGCCGCCACCGTGGCGCCGAACTCGGCGAGCTCGCGGTCGTGCTCCGGATCCGCGGTGGCGATTTCGAGCGCCGCGACCTTCCGGCCCAGCGGCGAGCGCAGCCAGCGAAGCTTCGCCTCGAGCTTCGCGCGGTCCAGGCCGCGGGCGAACTCCTCCTTCGCCAGCTGGTAGACCGTGTCGGGATGGAACGTGCGGGCGACGATGCGCTCGATGGTCACCTGCGCGGGCGCCAGCACCTGTCCCTTGGCCGGGCGGAACTCGCGCGCCAGGCGCGCCGTGAGACCGGCGAGCTGGCGCTTCGTGCCCGTGAGCTCGAACAGGACGTCGAGGGTGACGGGGCCGCTCGGCGCCGGCTCCGCCGGCGTGGCGATGGCCGCGCGCATTGGGATCGGCGCCGGCGCCGGCACCGCGAGGGGCGCCGTCACGGTTGCCATCACCACGGGCGGCTCCGCCGCCGGCTCTGCCGCGGGCGCCACCGGGTGCGCGGACGGCTGCGGCGCGCGGTCGGAATAGTTGATGACGCCGTCGGCGTCGATCCAGCGATGGACCTCGGCGCTCGCCGGCGAGGCGGCGGCGAGCGCAGCGGCCACGACGAGCACGGCCAGACGTTCAGTCATAGTTCCAGCCCATGATGACCGGCGGATCGGGCGCCGGCGGCACTCCCACGCCCGGTCCCCAGCGCTCGTGGCGCGCGAGGAAGTCGCGCGTCTCCGGCAGCTCCTGCCCATAGCGCTTGAAGAACGCCAGCGCCGCGCTCGTCTCGCGCGCGTACTCCGCGTACTTGCCCTGCGCGTAGAGCACGCGCGCCAGCGCGAGGCGCCCGCCGGCATCGTCGCCGAACAGGCCGACGGCGGTCGTCAGCTCGGTCTCGGCGGCGGGAAAGCGCTCGAGCCGGCCCAGGAGGCGGCCGAGGTTGCGATGCGTCCGCCAGGATTCCGGGTCCACCTGGAGCGCGCGCTCCAGCCACGTCACGGCCCCCGCGTCGTCGCCGCCGTCCCAGGCGATCTGCGCACGGTAGTGATACGGACGCACGAAGCGCGGCGAGAGACGCATCGCCTCCTCGAACAGCCGCGTGGCGCCCTCCACGTCGCCGTCGCGCAGGTAGCGCTGCCGTGCGATGAGGAAGAGCTGCTCGGCGCGCTTGGACACCTCGCGATCGCCGCCGAGCCGCACGCGGAGATAGGCGGCGCCGGAGGCCTTGTTGCCGGCCGACGGCGTCACGCGCGTGCCCTCGGCCACCATCAGCCGCCCGAGCCGGACGAAGCCCTCGTCGGTGAGCCACTGGCCGTACCACCAGATGCAGTCCGCCGCGTCGGGCTGGGCCAGCGCGGCCAGGCGGAAGATGTGGAACGTCTCGTCACTCGAGACCTGCCCGGCCTTGCCACGGGCGTCGTTGCAGTAGTTGCGGTCGGGTTGCACGATGCCGTGGGCGAGGGCGAGCGTGCGCGCGCGGGCGAGGTCGCCCTTCTCCATGAGGATGTCGATCTGCGCCTGGACGATCTGCACGAGCAACGGATACTGCGTGACGAGCGCCGGCTGGATGCGGCTCGGGCCCCACGCGAAGAGCCAGCGGATCGGCCACGGATGCAGGCGCAGCAGGCGGTCGAGGTTGGCGAGCGCGCGATCGTAGGCGCCGACGCGCACGGCGAAGGACGCGTTGCGATAGATCACGTCGGGATCGTTGGGCGCCAGCGTCGTGGCCTTGCCGTAATATGTGGCCGCCTCGTCGAACTCCCCCATGAACTCCGCGATGCTGGCCCGCAGAAGGACGGCGGGCAGCGACGCGGGGGCGCTGTCGGCGGCGCGGCGCGCGGCGTCCAGCGCCTCGACGTGACGGCCCGCCGCGAACGCCGCCTTGGCGCGCTCGAGCTCGGAGCCGACGGCCGGCCGATCGGCGGCAATCGCCGCCGCGGCGAGCAGCAGCAGTCCCGTGACGAGCGTCGCGCCGGCGCGGATCATCGCAGCCCGAACGGCGTGGCGGTCTGCCGCGCGTCGTAGCCGAACGTGCCGGCCAGGTAGCGGCGCTCGGCGTCGAGCGCCGGGTCCAGCTGGACGGCGGTCTGCAGCTCGCGGATCGCCTCGGTCCGTCGCCCCAGCTTGAGCAGCACCCAGCCCAGGTTGGCGTGGGTGTCGGCGTCGCCGGGATTCATGGCGGCCGCGCGCGTGTACGCCGCCAGCGCCTCGTCGTAGCGCTGCAGCCGATGCGTCGCGACGCCGAGGCTGAACTGGGCCCGCCAGTGGTTGGGATTCACCTCGACGGCCTTCAGCAGCCACTCGCGCGCTTGCGCGTGATCGTTCTGGTCCATGTAGACGCGGCCGATGTTGTGGTACGGCCACGAGAAGGCCGGATCGCTGGCGATGGCCTTCTGGAAGACGGCGAGCGCCTCGGTCGGGTTCTTGAACCGGTGCTGCAGCCGCCAGCCGACGACGTTGAGCGACTCGGCGAGCTTGGCGGGATCCGTGGCCGGCAGCCGGTACTGCAAGTACCACGTGGCCTGCTCGCGTACCTCGGGCCGGCGCGAGCGCTCCAGACGGTCGCGCAGGATCAACCGTCCGAGGCGCACCAGGCCATCGTCGCCGACCGACCGGCCCACGGCGAGCAGGCAATCGGCGTGGTCCGGCTCGAGCAGCATCGCGAGCAGCGCGGCCGTCTCGTGCGAGACAGGCAGGTTGGGGGCTTCGCAGTAATCGAGGCCCGCGCGGACCCAGCCGCGGCTGCGCGCCAGCTCCACCGCCCGCTCGCGTTGGCCGCTCGCGACCAGGATCTGGAAGCGGTAGGCGGCCACCGCCTCACGCGAGGTCTCGAAGGTCAGGCGGCCCTGCGCCATCGAGATGGGAACGCAGCTCCAGAGCGCGCCGACCTGCGGCCACTGCTGCGCGGCACAGGCCGTCAACACGGCGGCGCCGCTCAGGCCGCCGAAGAACGCATGGCGGAGCCACGGGCCCTCGGCCGTCTCCAGCGTCTGCAGCGCGAGCGCGTCCTGTCCCATGCGCTCGGCGATGGTTGCGAGCGTGATGCGGTGGCCCGCCGAGAGGCCGGCCGCCGCGCGGTACGCCTCGAGCGCCTCGTCGAACTCGCCGAGCGTCTCCGCCGCGTGGCCGCGCGCGAATTGCGCGGGCGCGTAGTCCGGCGCGCCGGCGACGGCGGCGCGAAAGTGCGCCAGCGCCGGCCGGAACGCGCGCGCGGCCATCGCGCGTTGCCCCTCTTGCATCGAGGCCTTGACCGCACGGGATGGACCGCAGCCGGCGCAGAGCACGATGGCAGCGAGGGCCAGCGCGGCGCGCGGGGTCATGGCGGGGTCGCTGGTGCAGGGAGCGCGCCACTCCCGGCAGGCGCGGGAAATTCAGTGGTTAGGACGTCCTGGCGCCGCCCGCGGCGCACATGGGCTCAGAACGCTGACGCGCGTGCGCCGAATTGTCCCTACCAGCGACGCTTGACGCGCTCGGCCAGCCGGGGCTCGAACCGCTCGAGCGCCACGATGTGCGGCCCGACTTCGCCGTCGCGGCCGAGCATCTGCAGCGAACGCGCGATGGCGAAGTGCGCCAGCGGCGCGGCCGGCGCGAGGAGGACCGCGCGCTGCAGGATGGGCACGGCCTCGGCAGGCCGCTCGCTCTCGAAGAGCGCCACGCCCAGGAACGCCAGCGCGTCGGGTGTGTCGGGCGCCTCGCGCAGCACCGTGCGCAGCTCGCGCTCCGCCTCGGCATACCGGCGCTGCTGCACCAGCACGGCGCCCAGGCGCATGCGCGCGTCGATGTCGTGGGCGTTGGCGTCGAGCATCCGGCGGAAGCGCTTCTCCGCCTCGCCGCTGGTAGCCTGATAGCGCGCGAATGCCTTGTGGCAGTGGCCGCAGTCGGGATCGATGGCGAGCGCGTGCTCCCACAGGGTCCGGTCGTCGTGCCAGACGCCGACCTGCACGATCGTGAGCGCGGCCAGCACGAGCATCCACACGCCGACGGCGCCGATGACGAGCCGGTCCAGCCCCGGCCGCAGCTCGCCGGCCGCGCTCCGCGTCACTACCGCCATGAGGGCGCCGCCGAGCAGCAGGGCGAGGCCGAGCGTCGCCAGATAGCTGTAGCGATCGGCCACGAGCTGCGGGCCCGCATGTACGACGCCGCTCACCGGCGACAGCGCCAGCCCGTAGACCACGGCGACCGCGAGGCCGGCCGGCCACCAGCGCCGTGCAACGACGAGCGCCACGGCGGCGACGACGGCCACGAGCGTGCTGACGAGGAAGGCGGCGTCGAGCAGGCTCACGCGCCAGGGCAGCTCGTAGATCGGCGACAGGTCGGCGGGCACGAGCGTCTTCCACACGTAGAAGACGAGGCTGTAGGCCACCATGCCGATGCGCGCCGTCAGCGGGTAATCGTCGAACGTCGACACGCGCGAGCGGAAGCTGACGACGGACAGCACCGTCACGATCAGCGCCATCACGAGATACGGCACCTTCTCCAGCAGGACGCGCCGGCCGTCGGGCGTCCGCCAGTTGCCGGCCGTCAGCCGGCGCAGCGGATAGACGTCGAGCACGAGCAGGACGAGCGGCAGCGAGATCACGATCGACTTCGAGAGCAGCGCCAGCGCGTAGGCGCCCAGCGCCGCCCATTGCCGGCGTCGGCGCGCGTCGCCCACGCGCTCGAGCGCGGCGAGCCAGCCCAGCACCGTGAGGAGGTAGAAGAAGCCGGAGACGAGATCGCGCCGCTCGGTGATCCAGGCCACCGACTCCACGCGGAGCGGATGGAGCGCGAAGAAGAGCGCGGCGGTGGCGGCGCCCAGGCGCAGCGTCCCGGCGCCGGCCTCGGGCCACGCACGGCGGAGCAGGCGGGTCGCCACCACGAGGACGAGCGCGGCGTTGGCCGCGTGCCAGAGCAGGCTCGTGAGGTGATAGCCGACGGGGTTCATGCCCCACAGCACGTAGTCGAGGCTTAGCGTGAGCCAGCTGATCGGCGTCCAGTGGCCCCCCCACGCGACGGTGAACATCCAGACGAGCTGGGGCCAGCCGAGGCCGCGATAGTGCGGGTTCTCGCCGAAGTTGAGCAGATCGTCCCACTCGACCCAATCGTTTCCGAGCGTCGGCGAGAAGACGGCCAGCGTGAGAAGACCCACCAGCGCTGCGTCTCGGCGGAGGGACGTGGCGGGCGCACGCATGGCTGTCATTCAGGATAGATGCGCCGCCGGGCACTGCGGAAAGGTTAAAATCGCCGGGTGACCAACTCCGAGGCGGCCAAGATCGTCCGGACCGTCCTGTGTCGCGGCCTCACGTTCGAGCAGACCGAGCAGATCGTCAAGGCCATGGTCGCCGTCAACGTCGAATCCGGCGCCGTCCTCTATCACGAGCACGAAAAGTCGAAGGGCCTGTTCGTGCTGCTCGAGGGCGCGGTGGAAATCCTCAAGCGCGGGCCGGACGGCGGCGATCGCCGCATCGCCACCGTGGAAGCGCCGACCGTGGTGGGGGAGATGAGCCTGATCACCGATCGCCCCCACTCGGCCACCGTGCGCGCGCTGAACGGCTGCGAGGGGCGCCTGCTCACTCGCGCGCAGTTCGAGCGGCTGCTGCAGAGCGAGAGCCTGGCCGCCTACAAGATCGTGCTCACGCTGGCCGACGTCATCGCGCGGCGGCTCAACATGATGGACGAGAAAGTGCTGGAGCTGACGCGCCGTGCCGGCCCCGCCCAGGAGCCCGTCGAAGAGCTTGCCCGCTACAAGCAGAAGCTGTTCAACGAGTGGCTATGACGCTCGGAGGGGGCCTCGGCGGCCCCCTCCGACGGTCGTCGCGCGCCTGGCGGCGCGCTCCTTCCTGCCTCCCCCAGAGCTAGGATTGCGCCGGCGAAGCCGGCGCTCGAAAGCGGACGATCAGCGCGCGGCGCCGCCGATTGGAGGAAGCGGGGCGGTGCGCGCGAGGAACTGGCCGAAGCCGGGGGATTGTTGCAGGCGGCCGTTCTCGAACACGACGTGGCCGCGCAGTAGCGTCATCCAGGGGCGGCCGCTCGTCTTCCAGCCTTCGTAGAGCGTCCAGCCGGCCATGCCGCGGTGGTCGGTCACGTGGATCTCGCCGTGCGCTGATGGATCCCAGATGAGGAAGTCGGCGTCGGCGCCGACGCGGATGGCGCCCTTGCGCGGGTAGAGACCGAACATGCGCGCGGGATTTTCGCCGAGCACGCGCGCCATCCACGTGAGCGGCAGGCCGCGCTTCACGACGCCTTCCGCGTACACCAGCGGCACCAGCGTCTCCAGGCCCGGACTGCCGAAGGGAATCACGTTGCCGGCCTCGTCGTGGAAGATGTTCTTCCAGCCGGGCTCCTTCAGCGCCTTGGCGCGTGGTGAGTGGTCGCTGGCAACGGCGCCGATGTGACCCTGCGCGAGGCCGCCCCACAGCGCGTCGCGGTCGGGACCGTCCGCGGGCCGCAGCGGCGGGCCGATCTTGGCCAGCGGCCCCCACTTCTCCATCTCCGCCTCGCTCAGCAGCAGGTATTGCGGGCACGTCTCCGTCCACACGCGCTGGCCGCTCGCCTGTGCCTGCTTGATGCGCTCGAGGCCCACGCGCGTGGAGAGGTGCACGACGTAGACGGGGCAGCCGGTCATCCGCCCGATGAGGATCGCGCGGTTGATCGCCTCCTCTTCCGTCCAGTCGGGGCACGTCGCCGGGAAGTCGCGGGGGTGCACGCGGCCGGCCTTGAGCGCCTTGTCCTCGAGCCACGAGATGATCTCGCCGCTCTCGCAGTGGAGCTGGCAGAGGCCGCCGTGGGCGGCGATCAGCTCCATGGCAGCGGCGATCATCTCGTCGGACACCATGCGGTTCTTCCGCTTCTTGTACGTCATGAACATCTTGAACGACGTCACGCCGAGGCCGATGGCCTCCGGGATGCCTTCCAGGATCCACGGCTGGTTGCCGAGGATGAAGTGGAAGCCGAAGTCGAGCACGGAGGCGGCCGAGGCCTCCTCGCGGAGGCGATGCACGGCCTTGGGCAGCGATTCGCGCGCGTTCTCGTCGGCGACGACGAACGACAGCAGCGTGGTGAGGCCGAAGTGGGCCGCGGCATGCGGACCGCTGCGCCAGTCATCGTACTCGGCGCCGAGGTGCACGTGGCAGTCGATGGCGCCGGGGAACACGATCTTGCCGGTCGCGTCGATGGTGCGCGCGGCCGGCGGCAGCAGCTCGACGGGCGCGATGGCCACGATGCGGCCGTCGCTGACGCCGACCGCGGTGTCCACCACCTCGGTCGAGGTGACGACGCGCCCGCCGGCGATGACGAGGTCGAGATTCTTGGTCATGACTTTTTAGGCTCCGTGATGGCGCCGTAGAACTTCGGGTGGCGGCGGCTGAAGAAGTCCCAACGCTTGCGGGCGGGTGTCATCCAGTCGAGGTCGATGCGAGCGGCCGCGACCTTCACCGAGCGCGCCATGGCGTCCTCCCTGATCGGGGGCCTACGATACCACCACCGGCGCGAGTCGCCACGCGTGCCTGCCGGATGAGCAATCGTCGTCGACTGCCTGCGGCGTTGGCAGCCATGAGGATGTGCCGTCCCAGTAAACGCGCGTCATGATTGAGGACCGCGGTCGCGCTGGTGCGGCATACGCCTTGCTCTCTGGTCCGATGCCCGACGATGGCGTCGCGCGACGGCCAATGATGCCCGTGAGCCAAAAACTCAACGAGGGGGGCATCATGAGCATCGTCAGGCTGGTCTCGTTCGTCGTGCTGCTCGCCGCAAGCGCCGGCGCGTCACTCGCGTTCGCCCAGACACCCGCGCCGGCGCCCGCCGCACCAGCGGCCGTCGCCCCCGCTCCGCCCCCGTCGAAACCCGATCCCGCCGGCACCGCCACCGGCGGCATCGGCGACGTCAGCGCCAAGACGGCCGGCAAGCCGACGGTGGAAGAACTGGCGGATTTCGTCGGCCACAACCGCGTGGCCATCAACTTCGTCTGGGTGCTGGTGGCCGGCTTCCTCGTCATGTTCATGCAGGCCGGCTTCGCGCTGGCCGAGACCGGCTTCACGCGAGCCAAGAACGCCGGCCACACCATGATGATGAACTTCATGGTGTACGCCATCGGGATGACCGGCTACTGGATCTGCGGCTTCGCGCTGCATATGGGCGGCCTGGGTCCGATCTCCACGCTCGGCGGCACCGGAGTGCTCGACCACGAGTTCGTCATCACGCTGTTCGGCAAGGAGTTCGGCCTGTTCGGCCTGAAGGGCTTCTTCCTGGCGGGCTCCACCTACGACGTGGCGGTCTTCGCGCTCTTCCTCTTCCAGATGGTGTTCATGGACACCGCGGCCACGATCCCGACCGGCGCCATGGCCGAGCGCTGGAAGTTCTCGTCCTTCGTCGTCTTCGGCTTCTTCATCTCGATGTTCACGTACCCGCTGTTCGCCAACTGGGTATGGGGCGGCGGCTGGCTCTCGCAGCTCGGCAAGAACTTCGGCCTCGGCCACGGCCACGTGGACTTTGCCGGCTCCTCGGTCGTCCACATGGTCGGCGGTGTGACGGCGCTGGCCGGCGCGATGGTGCTGGGGGCACGCATCGGCAAGTACAACAAGGACGGCTCGGCCAATCCGATTCCCGGCCACAACATTCCGATGGCCGCCCTCGGCTGCTTCATCCTCGCCTTCGGCTGGTTCGGGTTCAACCCGGGCAGCACGCTGGCCGGCGCCGATCTGCGGATCGCCGTCGTGGCCGTCAACACGATGCTGGCCGGCGCCGCGGGCGCGCTCGTCGCGATGTTCTACATGTGGATCGTCTACGGCAAGCCCGATCCCTCGATGCTGATCAACGGCATGCTGGCCGGGCTGGTCGCCATCACGGCGCCGTGCGCCTTCGTGTCGAGCTTCTGGGCGTTCGTCATCGGCGCCGTGGCCGGCGTGCTCGTGTGCTGGTCGGTGTTCTTCGTGGAGCGCACGCTGAAGGTGGACGACCCCGTCGGCGCGATCTCGGTGCACGGCACCTGCGGCGCCTGGGGCGTGCTGAGCCTCGGCCTCTTCGCCGACGGCACCTACGGTGACGGCTTCAATGGCGTGGAGGGCACGGTGCGCGGCCTGCTATACGGGGGCGGCAGCCAGTTCGTGGCCCAGATCGTGGGCACGCTGACGTGCGTCGTGTTCATCTTTGTGGCCTCGTACGCGTTCTTCAAGGTTTACGATCTCGCCTTCGGCATGCGCGTGAGCCCCGAGGTGGAGCTGGAGGGTCTCGACGTGCCGGAGATGGGCGGGCACGGCTATCCCGAGGTGCAGGGCCCGGGCACCCTCGTGCACGGCCTCGGCCACGGCGCCGCGAAGCCGGCGGCGGTGATGACCGGCGTGATGGCCACCGAGCGCGGTCACTGAGGCCGGCGCGATGAAGAAGATCGAAGCCATCATCAAGCCGTTCAAGCTGGACGACGTGAAGGAGGCGCTCACCGCGGCCGGCGTGATCGGCATGACGGTGAGCGAGGTGCGGGGCTTCGGCCGGCAGAAGGGCCACACCGAGATGTACCGGGGCGGCGAGTACACGGTCGATTTCCTGCCCAAGATCAAGGTCGAGGTGGTGGTGCCCGACGAGCGGGCTGGCAAGGTGGTCGAGCTCCTCACCGCCGCCGCCAAGACCGGCAGCATCGGCGACGGCAAGGTGTTCCTGTCGTCGCTGGAGGACGTGGTTCGTATCCGGACAGGGGAGCACGGCGAAACCGCCATCTAACGACAGGAGAGCTTCGATGAGACAACCGTGGCCGTTGCTGCTCGGGTGCGCGCTGTCGCTTGCTGTGGCGAGCAGCGCGTTCGGACAGACCACTCCGCCGGCGCCGGACAAGACGACGGAGGAGAAGAAAGAGGTCGCGAAGAAAGAGGAGGAGAAGCCCAAGACGCTCTGGGAAGAGCACACGCTGTTCGCGTACGTCGAGAACAGCTACACCAAGAACCTGGGCAAGACCAGCAAGGGGCGCGTCAACGACTTCCGACTCTATGACTTCGACGACGGCTACACGTTCAACGTCGCCGAGTTCAGCATCAAGAAGGACCCGTCCGAGCGCTACCCGTTCGGCTACGGCCTCGTGCTCACCGCCGGCATGGACTCTCAGAAGAACCACGCGCTCGGCATCTTCCGCGACGACGACGACCAGTTCGCGTTCCGCAACACGCCGCGGTTCGACTTGCAGGAGGCGTACATCTCGGGGCGTATCCCCATCGGCAACGGGCTCATCCTCAAGGGCGGCAAGTTCGTCACCCTGCTCGGGTACGAGGTCATCGAAGCCCCCAACAACCTGAACTTCTCGCGCGGCTACCTCTTCACGCTGTCGATCCCGCTGACCCACGTGGGCGGTCTCGCCCAGTACCAGTTCACGGACTGGTTCACGATGACGGTCGGCGGCGTCGTCGGCTGGGACGTGGCCAAGGACAACAACGGCGCGCCGTCGTGGACGGGCCAGTTCGCCTTCATCCCGTTCAAGGACTTCGCGGCCACGCTGAACTGGATCGCCGGCCCCGAGCAGGTGGACGAGGACGGCAACCCGCGCACGGTGCTGGACTTCGTAGTCACCTACACGGGCTTCAAGGGCCTCACGCTGGCCGCCAACGTCGACTACGGCTGGGAGTACAACGAGCCCTCGGTGCGGGCCACGCGCGGCGGCAGCGCGACCGCCCACTGGCAGGCCTACGCCGGCTACGTCGCCTACAACTGGACGGAGAAGCTGCGGACCGCCCTGCGCGGGGAGATCTTCCTCGACGAGGACGGCGCGCGCACGCTGGGCGCCGGCAACGGCGCCCGGGTCAACCTCTACGAGGTGACCGCGACGGTGCAGTACAAGATCTGGAAGGGCCTGATGGGCCGGCTCGAGTACCGTCACGACGAGGCCAACCGCAAGGTCTTCGCGGCGACCGGCGACGGGACGGTGCCGACCAAGCGCCACCAGGACACGATCTCGATCTCGCTCGACTACCTCTTTTTTTGAGGCGCGTGTGACCCAGATGAGCCAGACCGCCGCCGTCGTGCAGAGCCCGCTGACCGGAGTGACGGACGTCGTCGGCGGTCTCGTTCCGTCGCTGGTCGAGCAGCTTCTTGCCGCCCACCCGGACCGCGTCTACCGCGAGGCGCTCGCCGTGCTGGAAAAGCCGCTGCTCCTGCACGCGCTGCGGCTCACCGGCGGCAGTCAGCTTCGCGCCGCGCGCCTGCTGGGCATCAACCGCAACACCCTGCGCAAGCGGTGTCGCGAGCTGGGCCTGGCCCCGACGTCGCGCAGCACCCCGCGCGTCGGACGGTAGTCGCAGTGTCGCGCGTGATCGTGCAACCGGGCGCCCGTGATGCGTGCGGTAGTGCTGCCCGCTATTTCTTTTTAACGTGGGAGGGGGCCCGCTGGGCCCCCTCCTACACCTCCCCATTCGCGTTGCGTCCGTGCATGGTGCCGGCGCTGTCGATCCGGGGCGTGGGCGCGCGCGGCGGTCGCAACCCGTTACAATACGGGGCCCATGCCTCCCATTCGGGTGCTGGTCGCCAAGGTCGGGCTGGATGGCCACGATCGGGGAGTGAAGATCGTGGCGCGGGCGCTGCGCGACGCCGGCATGGACGTCATCTACACCGGCCTGCACCGCACGCCGGAGGAAGTGGTGGCCGCCGCCGTCCAGGAAGACGTCGACGTCATCGGCGTGAGCCTGCTCTCCGGCGCGCACATGACGCTCATTCCCAGGATCGCCACGCTGCTGCGCGAGGCCAGCGCGGAGGCGGCGCTGGTCGTGGGCGGCGTGATCCCCGACGAGGACGTGCCGGCGCTGAAGGCCGCGGGTGCGGCGGACGTCGTGCTACAGGACACGCCGCCCGACGAGGTCGTGCGCCGCGTTCGCGAGGCCGCCGCCGGGCGCGCGTCATGACGCCGGCGTGGCCGCCCCGCTACGACGCCGCGTGGCTGCCGGCGCCCGAGGCCGAGCACTGGGCGCCGGAGCTCGAGTGCGCCAAGCCCGCCGAGCGCGAGGCCGTGATCCTGGGCAAGCTGCGCGCGCAGGTGCAGTGGGCGTGGGAGCGCAGCCCGTTCTACCGTCGCGCGTGGGAAGCCGCCGGCGTGTCGCCCGCCACGCTGCGCACGCTCGCCGACTTGCGACGCTTCCCCGTCATCCAGAAGGCCGACCTGCGCGCGGCCCAGGCTGCGCATCCCCCGTTCGGCGACTACCTCTGCATCGCGCCCGGCGAGGTGGCGCGCATCCACGGCACCAGCGGCACGACGGGACGGCCGACGGTGTTCGGCGTGGGCCGGGACGACTGGGAGCGCATCGGCGAGGCGCACGCGCGCATCCTGTGGGGCGCCGGCATCCGGCCGGGCGACACGGTGCTGGTCGCCTCGTTCTTCAGCCTCTATCTCGGCTCGTGGGGCGCGCTGAAGGGCTGCGAGCGGCTGGGCGCCACGGCGTTTCCGTTCGGCGCCGGGCTGCCGGGCCAGACGCTGATGGCCGTGCAGTGGGCGCGCGATCTTGCGCCCACGGCCTTCTACGGCACGCCCTCCTATGCGCTGCACTTCGCGGAGACGGCGCGCCGCGAGGGGATCGAGCCGCGCGCGTTCGGCTTGCGCACGCTGTTCTTCTCGGGCGAGCCGGGCGCCGGCATTCCCGCCACCAAGCGGCTGATCGAGGAGACCTTCGGCGGGCGCTGCATCGACATGGGGAGCATGGCGGAGATGACGCCGTGGATGACCAACGCCGAGTGCCGGCATCGCACCGGCATGCACCTCTGGCAGGACCTCGTCTACACGGAGGTGTGCGATCCGGCCACGTGGCAGCCGGTGCCCTATGGCGACGAGGGAACGCCCGTCTACACGCACCTCGAGCGCACGTCGCAGCCGATGATCCGCCTGGTCTCGGGCGACGTCGCGCGCTGGACGGACGAGCCGTGCCCGTGCGGGCGCACCTATCCGCGGCTTCCCCACGGGCTCTACGGGCGCCTCGACGACATGTTCATCGTGCGCGGTGAGAACGTCTATCCAAGCGCGATCGAGGACGTGCTGCGAGCCATCGACGGGTTTGGCGGCGAGTTCAGCGTGATCGTCTCGCGCCGCGAGGCGATGGACGAGCTGCTCGTGCGCGCCGAGCACGCCGGCGACGTCGCCGACGGCCCCGCGCGCGTCCGGCTGGCCCAGACGATGAAGGACCGCCTGCGTGCGCGCCTGGGCGTGACCCCCATCGTCGAGCTGGTGAGCCCGGGCACGCTGCCCCGCACCGAGTTCAAGGCGCGCCGAGTCGTCGACGACCGCGACCTGTATCGACAAGGCACTGGCCGTGATGGAGAGCGACATGTACGACCGTGACGCGATCGAGCGGATCGGCAAGCAGCGCGAGCAGTGGGAAGCGGACGAGCTGCGCGCGTTCCTGGCCCGCCAGCCGGAGGCGCGGCCGGAGTACCGCACCGTGTCCGGCCTGCCCGTGAAGCGTGTCTACACGCCCGAGGACGTCGCCGCCACGCCGTTCGAGGCGATCGGCCTGCCCGGCCAGTGGCCGTTCACGCGCGGGCCGTACCCGACGATGTACCGCGGGCGCACCTGGACGATGCGGCAGATCGCCGGCTTCGGCACGGGGGCCGACACGAACCGGCGCTTCCGCTACCTGATCGCGCAGGGGCAAACCGGACTGTCGGTCGACTTCGACATGCCCACGCTGATGGGCTACGACTCGGACGATCCGCGCTCGCTCGGCGAGGTGGGCCGCGAGGGCGTGGCCATCGACACGCTCGACGACATG
>QHRW01000114.1 GCA_003220265.1 Candidatus Rokuibacteriota bacterium
ACTCGCACTGGGCGGAATGGTTCGACAGCGACCTGGCCTGGGGCCCGGCCGCCGCAGTGGCGGTGACGCTCGTCGCCAGCGTCGTGCTCGCGCCCGCGTTCGAGGAGATCATCTTCCGCGGCGTGCTCTACGGTTCGCTGCGCGCGCGCTTCGGCGTGTGGCCCGCCGTTGTGATGAGCGCGGCGATCTTCGCCCTCGCTCACGGCTACGGCGCCGCCGGCTTCGCGAGCGTGTTCCTCTCCGGCGCGCTCTGGGCGTGGAGCTACGAGCGCACGCGCAGCCTGCTGCCCGGCATGATCGCCCACATGGCCAACAACGCCGCCGTGGGCCTCACGCTGCTCTGGCTGTTGCGCTGAGGCACTCGGAAGGGGACTTCGTCCCCCTTCCGACGGTCGCCGCCGCGCCTGTCGGCGCGGCTTCTCCCTCTGCCTCCCCCTAGACAGGGATGGCGGCGGCAAAGCCGCCGCTCGAAACGCGTTAGAGGGCCCCGGCCAGCTCGAGGGCGGCGCCGAGGAGCGTGTTGGCGCCGTGCTCGATGTCGTCCATCGGCGTGAACTCTTCCTCGCAGTGGCTGCGGCCGTCGCGCGAGGGAACGAAGACCATGCCGGTCGGGCCGATGGCGGCCATGTACTGGGCGTCGTGGCCGGCGCCCGACAGGATGCGGCGGTAGCCGGCGCCGGTCGCCCTGGCGGCGCGCTCGATCGCCGCCACCACCTCGCGGTCGAACGGCGTGCGCGGCACGCGCCAGTAGTGCTCCAGCTCGTAACGGACGCCCTCGCGCTCGCACGCCTCGCGCACCACGCGGTCGAGCCGCGGCAGCGCGCGGTCGAGCGTGGCGTCCTGGGGATCACGCATGTCGATCGACAGCGTGACCTTGCCCGGGATGGCGTTGACGATGTTCGGGCTGACGGTGAGGTTGCCGACCGTCGTCACCAGCTCGCCGCCGATCTCGCGCGCGATCGTGCGCACGCCGCTGACGACGTCGGCGGCCGCCACGAGGGCGTCGTGACGGATGCGCATCGGGGTCGGCCCCGCGTGGTCCTGCACGCCGTGAATCGTGAGGCGCGACCACGAGATCGCCACGATGCCCTCCACCACGCCGATCGCGAGGCCTTCCTCTTCCAGGAACGGCCCCTGCTCGATGTGCAGCTCGAGATAGGCGCGCAGTGGGCGCGGCACGCACGGCTCGGCGCCCAGGTAGCCGATGCGCTCCAGCTCGTCGACCAGGCGCAGGCCGTCCTTGTCGCGGGCGTTGTAGGCGTCCTCCAGCGCGATCTTGCCGGCCATCACGCCGCTGGCGATCATGGCCGGCTGAAACCGCGCGCCCTCCTCGTTCGTAAAGACCACGAGGGTGACCGGATGGCGGGTGCGGACCCGGTGGTCGTTGAGCGTCCGGATGGTCTCCAGCGCGCACAGCACGCCGAGCTGGCCGTCGTACTTGCCGCCCGTCGGGACCGAGTCCGCGTGGGAGCCCATCATGAGCGCCGGCCGCCCCGGCTCGCCCGGCCGCTCGCCGAAGATGTTGCCCATCTGGTCCACCGTGACGCGCAGGCCGGCCTCGCGCATCCAGCGCACCAGGAGGTCGCGGCCGCGCTTGTCCTCGTCGCTGAGGGCCAGGCGGGTGAGGCCGCCGCGCTCGGTCGCGCCGATCCGCCCCAGCTCTTCGATGCTGTGCTCCAGGCGCTTGCGATCGATCTTCATGTCGCCTCCCACGCCGGATTGTAGAACCGCACAACTTCGTTGACCAATCCGCCGGCGGCCACCTATTCTTGTCGGGGACTCTCCCGCGTGACCATGCTCCGATCGATTTCCGTGCTGCTGCTCCTGGCGCTGGCCGGCGTGGCCGAGGCGCAGCCGCGCGTCGAGCGCCCGACCTGGCAGGTCGGCGACAGGTGGGTGCGCTCCGATGGCGCCTGGGATCTCGTCCGGATCGAGAACGACCGCTACGTCTTCTCGAACGGCCCGGGCAGCGAGATGCACTTCACGCGGAACCTCGCGCTCGTCCAGTACACGCGGGCGCCGCGCGGCTTCGCCTTCGAGCCGGCGATCGATCTGCAGTGGCCACTCAAGGTCGGCCAGTTCGCCTCCGGCGACGTTCGCTGGACCACGCGCAACTGCCCCGGCGGCTGCCCTCGGCGGATCACGGTGCGCGTGGACAAGTACGAGACCATCACGGTGCCGGCCGGCACCTTCAAGGCCTTCAAGATTTCGCTGGAGAGCGCGCCGCCGCCCGCCGCGCGGCACAACCATCCCGGCGGGTGGACGTCCTCGATCGTGATGTGGTACGCGCCCGATCTCGGCCGGTACGTCAAGATGGAGAACGAGCGCGATTGGGGCGGCCGAGGTAACCCCGGCTTCACCGCCGTCCTCCTCGACGTCGATCGCCCCGCGCCGCTGTCCATCGCCGTCGCGGGCCTGGGGCCGGAGGCGCGCAGCGAGAGCGCGACGCTGGCGTTCTCGGGCAAGGTCACGGCCGACAAGGGCGTGCGTCGCGTGACCGTCACGCTCAACGGCGCGGAGGTGCTCGCCGTCGACGGGGCCTCCAATCCCGCCAGGGAAGTGCCGCTGAGCGCGCCGCTGGCCCTGCGCCCCGGGCGCAACGTCGTGCTGGTGACTGCCACCGACGCCGGCGGCGAGCAGCGCCAGGAGGCGCGCGCGATCGTCTACGAGCCTCCACTGCCGGCGCCGCCGACCGTGGCCAAGGCCGAGCCGGCGAAGCCCGAGCCCGCCAAGACCGAGCCCGCGCCGCCCGCGCCTGCGAAGCCCGAGCCGGCCACGCCTGAGCCCGCCAAGCCTGAGCCCGCGCGGCCCGCACCTGCCAAATCCGAGCCGGCCAAGCCTGAGCCCGCGAAGCCCGAGCTCGCGCAACCCGAGCCCGCGAAGGCCGTGCCGGTCAAGCCCGTCGTCGCCGCCCTGGCGCCGGCGCCGCCGTTCGAGGTCCGCATCTCCTCGCCGGCCGACCGGGTGCGCGTGGAGCACGAATCGATCGGGCTGGCGGGCATCGTCGCCGGCGGTCGCGGCGTCAGCCGCGTCACCGTGGCGTTGAACGGCGTCGAGGTCGCGCGCCAGGACGAGAACACGCCGCTGCGCGCGCTCGCCCTGAACCTGCCGATCAAGCTGCGCGAGGGCCAGAACACCCTCGTCGTCACCGCGACGGACGCCGACGGCTTCGTGCAGCAAGACGTGCGGGCGGTGGAGTACGCGCGGCCGACGCCGCTCGCGATTGGCGTGCGCTTTCCCGAAGACCGCGCGCGGCTGACCGACGAGTCGAGCGTCGTGGCCGCCGTCGTCACCTCCGGCAAGGGCGTGGCCTACGTCAACGTGATGCTCAACGGCGCGGAAGTCGCGCGGCAGCGGACCGAGAAGAGCCCGCCGACGTCGCTCGTCGTCACGACCCCCATCACCCTGCGCACCGGCACCAACGCCATCGTCATCAGCGCCACGGACGGCGCCGGCATCACGCACCAGGAGGTGCGCACCGTCACGTACGACCCACCCAAGGTCGCCGCGCTGCCACCCGCCCAGGCGGCGCCGTCCCCGCAACCCGCGCACAACCAGTGGGCGGTCGTCATCGGCGTCGGCAACTACGAGAGTCCCGGCATCCCGCGCCTGAAATTTACGGTCCCAGATGCCGAGGCGATCTACCAGACGCTGATCGGCCCCGGCGGCTTCAAGAAGGACAACGTCCTGCTGCTGACCGACCGCAGCGAGCGCAAGCCGACGCTGCGGAACATCAAGTGGGCGCTGGGGACGTTCCTCGGCCGCTCGGCCCAGAAGGACGACACGGTCCTGATCTTCTTCGCGGGCCACGGCGCCCCCGAGGTGGACACGCGCGGACTCGAGCGCGACGGGCTGGCGAAGTACCTGATCCCCAGCGACGCCGACGTCGACGACCTCTACTCGACCGCGCTGCCCATGGACGAGCTGCAGACGATCTTCGGCCGCATCGAGGCCGAGCGTGTCGTGGCGTTCCTGGACGCCTGCTACAGCGGCGCCGCCGGCGGACGCACGTTCGCCGCGAAGCGGACCCGCGCCGGCACCGTGGACGACCAGTTCCTCGAGCGCCTCACGCGCTCGAAGGGCCGCGCCATCGTGACCGCCTCGCGGCCCTCGGAGGTCTCGATCGAGCTGCCGGAGCTCGGCCACGGCATCTTCACCTACTACCTCGTCAACGGCCTCAAGGGTGCGGCCGACGGCAACCGCGACGGCATCGTGTCGCTGCAGGAGCTCTACGAGTACGTCGAGCAGCAGGTGACGACGAAAGCGCGCTCGGTGGGCGGCAATCAGCACCCCGTGATGAAGGGTGAGCTCGAGGGCGCGCTGCCCCTGGTCAAGGTCCGGAAGTGACCGCCACGCGCCGGCTCCTTCTGGCGGCGCTGCTCCTCGCCCTCGCCGGCTGCGCCGCCGCCACCACGGGACCAGCCTCTCGAGCCGCCGGCCCGACGATCGGGAGCGGCGGCGGCCCGCTCGCCGAGCGCCCGACCTGGTCGCTCGGTGACCGCTGGATCCGCAACGACGGCATCTGGGAGCTCATCCGCGTCGAGCCCGAGAACTACGTGTTCTCGGCGGTGGTCGCGCAGGAGGAGCTCCACTTCTCGCGAGACCTCGTCATCGCACGCTACAAGTACTTCGGACATACCTCGTTCGAGTTCACGCCTGTGCCCAAGCTCGAGTGGCCGCTGCGCGTCGGGAGCCAGGGCGCGACCATCGGCCGCTTCACGCCGCGCTACAGCGCGCCGTACGACGCCGAGTTCCGGTGGGCCGTCGAGGCCTACGAGGACGTGACCGTACCGGCCGGGACCTTCAAGGCATTCCGTATCGTGTACCGGATCGCCCCCCGGCTGGCGACGAACTTCGCTCGCCAGTCCTGGCAGTCGGTGGCGCCGTCCACGGTGACGCTGAAGTATTGGTACGCCCCGGAGGTACGGCAGTTCGTGAAGGCCGATGGCGATAGCTGGGTGGTGCGCTTCGACCTCGTCGCCGTCGATCCCGGCGACACGGAGCCATTCACTGTCCGTATTCGAGAGCCGAAGGACCAGAGCACGGTGCTCGCGGGAAGTGATCCAACCCTGGCGGGCCAAGCCAGCGGCGGCAAGGGAATCGTCCGCATCGACGTCACCGTCAACGGCCAGACGGTGGCGAGCGAATCGCCGAAGGGCGAGCCGCGCCGGTCGGTCCCCCTCGACGTCCGCCTGCCGTTGCGTGACGGCAAGAACGTCGTCATCGTCACGGCAACCGATCCGGGCGGCACGAAGATCCAGGAAGCGCGAACGGTGTTCTACACGGCGCCGCCTTCGGTGCCGTTGCCCGCGCCGGGCGCGGTTGGGCGCGTCGGACACGACGTCATCCGGCTGCTCGTCCCGCTGCCCGCGGGAAAGCTGGTGGGCGTCGTCACGGTGGCGGTGAACGACGTCGTCGCCGATTCCGTGCTCTCTTCCAACGCTCGGGACGGCAACGTCGAGGCCGTGCTGAAGCTCGCCGAGGGCGAGAACCGCATTCGCATCCGCTACGACGTCTTCAACGAAAAGCAGATCGTCGAAGAGCGAACGCTCGTCTTCGATCCCGCCACCGGCGCACCGGTCCACCTTGCCGGTCCTGCCGCGCCCTCGGCTGAGCAGCCGGCTGCCGATGACAGCGCCCGCGCAGAGGCGCGTGCTGCCGAAGAGCAGCGCAAGCGCGCCGAGGAGCAGCGGCTGGCCGAGGAGCAGCGGAAGCGAGCGGAAGAGCAGCGGCTGGCCGAAGAGCGCAAGCGGGCGGACGAGCAGCGGCTCGCTGAAGACCAGCGCAAGCGCGCCGAGCAACAGCGGCTGGCGGAGGAGCAGCGGCGGCGGGCCGAGGAACAACGGCTGGCGGACGACGAGCGCAAGCGGGCCGAAGAACAGAAGCTCGCCGAAGAGCAGCGTAAGCGGGCCGAAGTCCAGCGGCTGGCCGAAGAGCGCAAGCGCGCGGAGGAACAGCGGCTGGCGGAGGAGCAGCGGCGGCGCGAGGAGGCCCAGCGTATCGCCGCGCTGCCGCCGCTCGTGGTGACGCTCTCGTCGCCGCGAGACCAGGCGCGGTTCGAGCACGAGAGCATCGGGCTGGCCGGCACGGCGGCGGGCGGCAAGGGCGTGAGCCGCGTGAGCATCGCCCTCAACGGCGTGGAGGTGAGCCGCCAGGACGAGCGCACGCCGCAGCGGGCGTTCGCGCTGAGCCTGCCGATCAAGCTCCGCGAGGGCCAGAACACGCTGGTGGTGACGGCGACGGAGGCCGACGGCACCATCTCGCAGGAGGTGCGCACGGTCTTCTACGAGCGGCCGGTGCCCCTCACGGTCGCGATGCGCTTCCCCCAGGACCAGATGCGCGTGAGCGATGCGGCCAGCGTGGCGGCGGCGGTGGTCTCCTCCAGCAAGGGCGTGGCGCGAGTCGCGGTGACGCTCAACGGCGTCGAGCTCCAGAACCAGCCGAGCGACAAGACGCCGCAGCGCTCGCAGCTCGTGACGGTGCCGCTGAAGCTGCAGCCCGGCGTCAACGTGGTGGCGATCAGCGCCACGGACGGCGAGGGAACGGTGCGCCAGGAAGTCCGCACGGTGTTCTTCGATGCGCCCCAGTCGGTGGCCGCGCCCCCCGCGCCGCCGGCTGCGGTCCCGCAGTACGACCGCTGGGCCGTGGTGATCGGCGTGGGCCAGTACGACCATCCGTCGATCCCGCGCCTCAAGTACACCGTGGCGGACGCCGAGGGGATCTACGAGATGCTGATCTCGGTGGCGGGCTTCAAGAAGGAGCACGTGCTGCTGCTGACCGACAAGTCGGACAAGAAGCCGACGCTCAAGAACATCAAGTGGGCGCTCGGCACGTTCCTGGCCCGCTCCGCCCGCAAGGACGACACGGTCCTCATCTTCTTCGCCGGCCACGGCGCGCCCGAGACCGATCCGCGCGGCCTCGAGCGGGACGGGCTCGCCAAGTACCTGATCCCGGCCGACGCCGAGGAGGACGACCTCTACTCGAGCGCGCTGCCGATGGACGAGCTGCAGACGATCTTCGGCCGCATCGAGGCCGAGCGGGTGGTGGCGTTCCTCGACGCCTGCTACAGCGGCGCCGCCGGCGGCCGCACGTTCTCCGCGCGCAAGACCCGCGCGACCGGGATCGACGACCTCTTCCTCGAGCGGCTGACGCGCTCGAAGGGGCGCGCCATCATCACGGCCTCCCGTCCCACCGAGGTCTCGATCGAGCTTGGTGAGCTCGGCCACGGCCTCTTCACCTACTACCTGATCCAGGGTCTCAAGGGCGCCGCGGACTTGAACCGCGACGGTATCATCTCCCTGCAAGAGCTGTATGAGTACCTGGAGCAGCAGGTGACCGCGAAGTCGCGCGCGGCCGGTGGCAACCAGCACCCCGTCATGAAGGGCGAGATGGAAGGCACGCTGCCGCTCGTCAAGGCGCCGGTCCGTTGAGCGCCCTCGCGCGGCGCCGGCTCGCCGCGCTGCTCGTCCTGCTCCTGGTGGCACCGCTCGGCACGGCCGCGCAGTCCCAGCGGGCCGAACGTCCGACGTATTCGGTCGGCGACGAGTGGGCGCTGAGCGACGCGACCTACCGGCTGGCCCGCGTCGACAAGGACGTGTACGTCTTCACCGCCGAGGGCAATCGCGAGATCCATCTCACGCGCGACCTCGGGCTCACGTTCGTCCGCCGCGGTGGCGACTCGATCGAGATCGCACCGGCGCCGCGGCTGCCGTGGCCGCTCGAGGTTGGCAAGTGGGGCAGCCATCCGGTCCTCGTGCGCCTGGCCGCCGGCGCGGCGGACGCCTGGATGACCTGGCGCATCGAGGCGCGCGAGCCGGTCGTCGCCGGCGGCCGCACGCAGACGGCATTCCGCATCCGGTACTCGGTCAATGCCGAGCGCCCGGGCTTCAGCGCCGGCACGAACTCGCCGCTGCTGCGCCTCGGCGACCTCGCGCGGCAGATCACCTTCGACGTCACGCTCTGGTACGCCCCCGAAGCGCAGCGCCTGGTGAAGGCCGTCTCCGGCAAGGACCTGCTGACCTTCGAGGCCGCCGGCGGCGGCACCGCGACCGCCCAGGCTCCGGCGCCGGCGAGGCCGACGCCGGCCCCCACGCCCGCGAAGCCCGCGCCGCCCGCGGCCGCGCCGCCCGCGGCCGCCGCGCCGTCGGCGCCGGTGACGGCGCCCCCCGCGACGGCCACACCGCCGTCCGCGGGGGCGGCGTTGGCGGTGAACGTGTCGAGCCCGAATGACCAGGCGCGCGTCGATCGCGAGATGGTGCCGCTCTCGGGCCTGGTCACGAGCGGCCGCGGCGTGAGCCGCGTCGTGGTGACGGTCAACGGCGCCGAGGTGGCGCGCGTGGACGAGCGTGCGCCGCGGCCGGCCGTGTCGCTCAACACGTCGGTCAAGCTGCGCGAGGGCCCGAACCTGGTCGTGGTCGAGGCCGCCGACGCCGACGGCGCCATCCGCCAGGACGTGCGCACGGTGCATTACGACAAGCCATCGCCGCTCGAGATCAGCGTGCGGTACCCGACCGACGGCGCGCGCGTGACGGAGGAGTCCACCGTGGTGGCGGCGGTGGTGAGCTCGAGCCGCGGCGTCGGCACCGTGACCGTGACGCTCAACGGCACCGAGGTGCTGCGCCAGGCCGAGCCCTCGTCGCCCCGCTCGCTGGTGGTGACGGCCCCGCTGACGCTGCGCGAGGGCGCCAACACCATCGTGCTCACGGCGCGCGAGCCCGACGGTACGACCCGCCAGGAAGTGCGCACGGTCACGCTCGTGCGGAGCGGCACCGCCAAGGCCGCGCCGGCGCCACCGGAGCCCTTGCGCGAGTCATGGGCCGTCGTGATCGGCGTGGGCCGCTACGAGAACGGCGGCATTCCGTTCCTCAAGTACTCGGTGCCCGACGCCGACTCGATCTACAACGTCCTCACCACCATCGGCGGCTTCAAGAAGGACAACGTCCTACTGCTGACCGACCGCACCGAGCGCAAGCCGACACTGCGCAATATCAAGTACGCGCTCGGCACGTTCCTGGCGCGGTCTGCCAAGAAGGACGACACGGTCATCGTCTACTTCGCCGGTCACGGCGCGCCGGAGGTCGATCAGCGCGGCATCGAGCGCGACGGGCTGGCCAAGTACCTGATCCCCAGCGACGCCGACCCCGACGACCTGTTCTCGACGGCGCTGCCGATGGACGACTTGCAGACGATCTTCGCCCGTATCGAGGCCGAGCGCGTGGTGATGTTCCTCGACGCCTGCTACAGCGGCGCCGCCGGCGGCCGCACGTTCGCCTCCAAGCGGACGCGCGCCACCGCCGTGGACGACCTCTTCCTCGAGCGGCTCACGCGCTCGAAGGGCCGCGCCATCTTCACCGCCGCGCGTCCGGCCGAGGTCTCCATCGAGCTGCCCGAGCTGGGCCACGGCATCTTCACGTACTACCTCGCCGAGGGGCTGCGTGGCGCGGCCGACCTCAACCGCGACGGCATCGTGAGCCTGCAAGAGCTCTACGAGTACGTCGAGCAGCAGGTGAGCCGTAAGTCACGCGCGGTGGGCGGCAACCAGCACCCGGTGCTGAAGGGCGAGCTGGAGGGCGTCCTGCCGCTGACGAAGGTGCGCGCCCGGTGAGGTGGAGCGCGGGTTGGTGGCGCCAGCGGCGCGGGCGCCTGGTGCAGATCTGGACGGTGGGGCTGGCGGTGAGCGTGCTCGTCAGCGCGGCCTCCGGCCTCGGCTATCTCGAGCGCTTCCAGGCCGGCGCCTTCGATGTTCTGCAGAAGCTTCAGGGGCGGCGCAATCCCTCCCGGGTGATCATCGTCGCCGTCGACGACGATGCGTTCAAAAAATTCGGCGGCGTCTCGCCGATCCCGCGCGACTACCTGGCGCGGGTCATCCGCGGCATCGCGCGCAGCGGTGCCGCCTCCATCGGCCTCGATATCCAGCTCGATACGCCGACCACGCCGGAGGCGGACGGCGCGATCGCCGCGGCCATCCGCGAATTTGCGGACAACGGCCTGAGCCGCGTAGTGTTGCTGGCCCCGATCGAGCCCGGCGGCACGCTGCTCGGCGGCGCCGACATTGGGCCGTCCGTGGTCCTGGCCACGCCCAACGTGCCGACGGACGATGACCGGCTCGTTCGCCGGGTCGAGCCGGCTCTCGTCGAGCCTGAGGGCCGCCTGCTGCCGGCGCTGGGTCTGGCGGCCACGGCGCGGGCCGGCGGACTCGACGCGCGCGCGCTCGGCGAGGCGCTGCAGACGGGCCGGCCGTTGGCGTTGCCGCGGCTCCGCAATGACGTGCTGGAGCCGGGAGGCACCCCGGCGGTCATGGCCCGGGCCGGTATGACATGGCCCATCAATTATGTGGGTCCAGCCAGCACCATCCTGACGGTCGGCAGCGATGCGCTCGCCGCCCTGAGCGATCCAAGTATCGAGATCGCCCACGCCGCCGAGAACCCGTTCCACGGCTCCGTCGTGCTGCTGGGTGGAACCTTCAAGGCCGGCCGTGATATCTCCCTCACGCCGCACGGCGAGATGCCGGGCGTCGAGGTCCACGCCAACGTCGCCAACATGCTGACCACGCGCCGCTTCATCCGGCCCTCCAACTGGCTGGTCGCCTTCGCCATCAACGCCGGCGTGGTGCTGGTGGCGGGCCTGGTGCTGGTGACGCTGCGGCCGTTGACCGGCACGCTCGTGTGCGTGGGTGGGTCAGTGCTGCTCGGCATCCCGGCCGCGTTCATCGCCTTCGATCGCGGCGGGTACTGGGTCGACTTCGTGCTGCCGATCGTGGCCACCTCGCTCATGGGCATCGGCACCGACGCCCTCGACCGCCGCCGCTTCCGCGACTCGTTCGCGCGCTATCTCTCGCGCGACGTCATGGCCCGGGTGCTGGACGACGCCCCCAGCCTGCAGGGCGAGTACCGCGAAGTCTCGATCCTGTTCTCCGACCTCCGCGGCTTCACCACGATGTCCGAGCGCATGCAGCCGGCCGACATCGCCGCCCATCTGAACGAGTACTTCGACGCGATGACCGCGGCGATCTTCAAGCACCGGGGCATGATCAACGACTTCGTGGGCGATGCCGTGATGGCGGTGTTCGGCGCGCCGGTGAGCGATGCCGAGCATGCCTGGAACGCGGTGCAGAGCGCGCTCGACATGGACCGCGCGCTGGCGACGCTCAACCAGCGCTGGAAGGGGGCCGGCCTGCCCGAGCTGCGCATGGGCATCGGCATCCACACAGGCCGCGTCTTCGCCGGCAATGTCGGCGGGCGCGACCGGATGAAGTACACGGTGATCGGCGACCCCGTCAACGTGGCTTCCCGCGTGGAGGGGCTCAACAAGGAACTCTCGACCACGCTGCTCGTGACGGAAGAGACGCTGGCCGCCGTCGGTGACCGCGTGCGCGTGCGCGACTGCGGTCTGGTGGCGGTCAAGGGGCGGGTGGAAAAGGTGCGGGTCTTCGAGGTGCTGACCGACGGGAAGGAGACGTCATGAAGGCAGGGCGCGGCATGATCGTCGCGGTCGCCGTCGTGCTGGCGGCCGCGCTCGCGTGGGCTCAGGAGCCCCTGGCAGTGCTGACGGAGATGCAGCTCAAGGGCGGCAAGGTGGAGGTCAAGACCGCCGGCGATCCCGACTGGCAGGCCCCCAAGCCGCTGCTCTCGCTGCGGTCCGGCGACCAGGTGCGCGTGAGCGGCGGGGGCCGCGCGGTGCTGGTCTTCACGGGCGGGCGCGGCACCCAGGTGGTCACGCAGGGCAACTCGCCGTTCACCGTGCAGGCCCAGGCAGGTGACGGGATGAGCGATCGCGCGAAGACCGTGATCGGCAACGTCACCACCTTCCTGCTCGGCCAGCAGCGCGAGAAGACGTACCAGTCGCTGTCCGTGCGCAGCGTGCGCGCGCAGCCGCCGGTGATCCTGGCGCCGCGCGACAGCCGCGTGCTGCCCGGCGCCCTCAACTTCGAGTGGGCGGGCTCCGATCGCCTGAAATATCGCGTGCGGCTGCTGGGGCCGCAGGGCGCCGTGCTGTGGGAGCAGTCCGAGCTCGACCGCCGTCCGCTGGGCTATCCCGCCGGCGCGCCCGCGCTCGGCCCCGGTGCGCGCTACACGTGGGAGCTGGAGACCCGCGAGCACGGCGTGCAGCGCGCCTCGTTCGACGTCGCCCCGGCCGCCGACGCCCAGCGCGTGAAGGACGCGCTGGCCTCGCTGACGCCCGCCGCCGCCAAGGGCTATCCGCCCGCCACGCTCAGCCTCATGCGCGCCGGCCTGCTCTTCCAGGAAACGCTCTACGCCGACGCCCGCCGCGAGCTCGTGACCGCCATCGCCGCTGACCCGGAAGAGCCGACGCTGCACCTGCTGCTGGGGCACGTGTACGACCGCACCGGCCTCAAAGGTCTGGCCGCCAACGAGTTCGACGAAGCCGAAGCCCTCGCAGGGCCGCGGAACTAGCCGGAGGCCTTGCATCGGCGGCGCAGTTCGGGTTAAATACCGTCATGCCGATCGGAAATGGTGATTCGACATGACGACCAGGATTTCCGCGCCAATCGCCATCGTGGACGAGCACCCCGAGTGGTCGAGCCGGCTGATCGCCGAACTCGAGAGCCGCCGGCTGCCATTCGAGAAGATCGACCACTCGAACCACGCATATGACCCACGGGACCGTCGGCCGCGCTATTCCGTGGTCGTCAACCGCTCCAGCCCGTCGTCGCACCGGCGAGGTCATGGCAGCGTGCTCTTCTATGCCGAGGCCCTCCTGAACCACTACGAGGCGCTCGGCATCCCGGTCATCAATCCCGTGGCGGCCTATCGCTTCGAGAAGTCGAAAGCGCTGCAGGCCGACCTCTTCGAGCGCCTCGGCGTCCGCTATCCACGGACGGTCGTGTTCAACCATTCCGACCAGGCGCTGAAGGCGCTCGACGGGTTTCGCTTCCCGGTGGTGGTGAAGCCCAACGTCGGCGGCTCCGGCGCCGGCATCGTGCGCTTCGACACGCGCGGTGAGCTGGAAGCGGCGCTGCCCGCGCTGGCGCTCGGCCCCGACGGCACGGCGCTGCTGCAGGAGTTCCTCGAGGCGGAGGGCGACGCGATCGTGCGCATCGAGGTGCTGGACGGGCGCTATCTCTACGCCATCCGCATCGTGCGCGGCGCGGCCAGCTTCAATCTCTGCCCGGCGGACGTCTGCCAGGTACCGGCGCCGACGCCCGTGGCCGGCGCCTGCCCGGTCGATGCCTCGGGCACGCTCGAGGTCACGCGCTTCGAGCCGCCGGCCGACGCCGTCGCGCAGGCCATCGCGCTCACGCGCGCGGCCTCCATCGACGTCGGCGGCGTGGAGTACCTGGTGAGCCGCGCCGACGGCCAGCGCTACTTCTACGACGTGAACGCCACGTCCAACTTCGTGGCCGACGCGCCCCGCGTGCTCGGCTTCGACCCCTTCAAGCCCTTCGTCGACTTCATCGAGCGCATCGCCGTCGAGGGTCGAGCGGCCGCCTGACCAGCCGGGCGGCGGCGTAGCGGTCCGCGCAGCCGATTACCCACCGCGCTTCCCCTCGGCTGGCCATGGTGGGAAATATCCTCTATAGGTCCGTGGCGGGTGGAACGCCGAAGCCCTCGAAGAAACGCGGTCTGCGCGCGCGCTCACTGCCGCGCCGGCGGCCTGGCTCGGCATTTGCGCTCACCGTCAGGCGGAAGGAACGATGGCGGTGCGATTCGCCTTCTTCGTTGCCGTGGTCGGAGCCCTGGTCATCGCCGCGGCCGGCGCCACCGCAGCCGAGCCGAACCTGGCGGCCTACGGTCGCTTGCCCCTGCAGTTCGAGCCGAGCTCCGATGAGCCGGCCGCCCCCGGCGAGTTCGTCGCCCGAGGGCCGGGCTACAGCGTGCGGCTGACGCCTGCGGCCGCGACCATTCGATTCCGCCATTCGCCGCAGGTTGTGCGGATGCGCCTCGAGAACGCGAACCCGCCGCCGCACGGTGTCGGCCTGGACCGGTTGCCGGGCACGGTGAGCTATCTTCGGGGCAACGACCCGTCGCGCTGGCGTCACGGCGTGTCGACCTACGCGCGCGTGCGCTATGCCGACGTCTACCCGGGCGTGGACCTCGTCTACTATGGCGACCAGCGGCGGCTGGAGCACGACTTCATCGTCGCGCCCGGCGTCGACCCCGGCGTCATCACCATCGAGTTCGACGGCGTCGACGACCTCGAGCTCGACGAGGCCGGAGAGCTCGTGCTGCACGTCGCGGGGGCGCCCGTGCGCTTTGGCCGGCCGACGCTCTATCAGGAAATCGAGGGCATCAAGCACGACGTCGCCGGACACTACGTGGTCAAAGGCCCGCGACGGATCGGCTTTCACGTTGGCCCCCGCCAGGCCGGGTTCCCACTCGTGATCGATCCCGTGCTGGTCTACTCCACGTACGTGGGCGGCAGCGGGTTCGGCGTGTGGGACGTCGCATGGGCCATCGCCGTCGACGGCACTGGCAGCGCGTATATCACCGGCGAGACCGTCTCGGCGGACTTTCCGGTGAGCGACCGCGCTTTCGACAGCACGTGCGGCAACAACGGCAGGTGCGACGAGATCGGGATCGTCCCCGACGCGTTCGTGGCCAAGCTAAACCCGTCCGGGGCCGCTCTCGTGTATGCGACCTACCTGGGCGGCCATCACCGGGACATCGGGTACGCCATCGCGGTGGACGCCGGCGGGCACGTGTACGTTGCCGGCACCACGGAGTCGGACGACTTTCCGACCACGACGGGCGCATTCCAGCCCTCGTGCACGCGCCCCGGGTTTTCGTGTCAAGCGGCCTTCGTCAGCAAGCTGAGCCCCGACGGCACGTCGTTGGAGTACTCGACCTACCTGATGGGCGGCATGAACGGCCTCTTCATCGCGCCGACGTACGCCCGCGGGATCGCGGTCGATCGGCTGGGCCACGCCTACGTCACGGGGTCCACCATCTCCCCGAGCTTTCCGACGACGGCCGGCGCCGCCCAGCCGGCGTTCGGCGGCGTCCAGGACGCCTTCGTCATCAAGCTGGACCCGACCGGCTCGGCGCCGGTGTACTCGACGTACCTCGGCGGCGGCGGCGTCGACTTCGCGCTGGGCATCGCCGTGGACGCCGACGGCAGCGCCTACGTCGTGGGCGCGACCTACACGTGGCAGCAGACGCAGGTGAACGACTTTCCGATCACGGCGGGCGCGTTCCAGCCGGTGTGTGCGGCCAATGCGTATGGCTGGTGCGACGACGGCTTCGTGTCCAAGCTGAATCCGGAGGGCTCGGCGCTCGTGTATTCGACGTACCTCGGCGGCGCCACCGACTTCGACCGGCCGCTCGCCGTCGCTGTGGATGCCGGCGGGCATGCCTACGTGACCGGCGGGACGAAGTCGACGGACTTTCCGACGGTCAATGCCCTCATCGCTCCGCCGTCCGGCGTCGATCCGTTCGGCAGCTACGGGTTCATCACGAAGCTGAACGCCGCCGGCACCGACCTCGTGTACTCGGCGTATCTCGACGGCGTGTTCGCCGGCCGCGGCATCGCGGTGGACGCGCGCGGGAATGCCTACGTTGTCGGCGAGACCGCCACGCTCGTGCCGACGCACTTGCGGCACGCCGCCGGCTGGAACTACGACGCGTTCGTGCTCAAGGTCGACCCGGCCGGGCGGTTCGGCTATTCCGTCCGCCTCGGCGGCTTTGGCAACGACGAGGGCAGCGGAATCGCACTCGATCCGGCCGGCAACGTCTACGTCACGGGGTGGGCGACGTCGTATGACTTTCCGCTCCAGGGGCCGATGGAGATGCGAGGCCACCGCGCGTTCATCGCCAAGCTGGCGGAGAGCGCCGCGTCCGCCGATCTTCGGGTAACCATGGACGCCGTTTTCGGCCGGACGCCGCCGAATGGGCTGCCGTTCGTCACCTACACGACTGTCGCCGCGAACGACGGCCCGGATGACGCCGGTAACGTCACCGTCCAGATCACGACCGGCTACGAGGCAGAGATCGAGTCGCTGACGCCCAGCCAGGGAACGTGCCGGCAGACGGCGTGGGCCGCGGACAAGATCATCCTCTGTGATCTGGGGAGTCTCCCTCGCGGTGCCACCGCCGGGGTGACGGCCGTGGCCCGTAACGAGTACGCGACGTACCAGTGGGCGGCGACGGTGAACAGCCCGACGGCGAACGATCCCGATACCAGCAATAACCGGGTCGTGTCTCCCCTCCCGCGCCGCGTGGTCACGGCCGCGCGCGCCGGCGTGGGCACCGGTACCGTCCGCAGCATGCCGCCTGGTATCGACTGCGGCCCCACCTGTTCCGCGGTGTACGACTACGGGACGTTGGTGACCTTGCGCGCCACCCCGGATCCGGGCTTCGCGTTCGGCGGCTGGTCTGGGGACTGTCGTCGCACGGAGATCATCACCGAGTGTCAGGTCGACTTCGCCTCGGCGCCGGTCGTCACCGCGTCGTTCGCCGGCACGTCGGTGCCGGTCATCGCCTTCAGCGCCCCGACGTACAGCGCCGGCGAGGACCGTAACGACGCATGGGCAACCGTCACGCGCGCCGGCGATGTCAGCGGCTTCTCCGAGGTTACTGTGACGGCCAGCGACGGCAGCGCGCGAGCCGGGAAAGACTACTGGCCCATGAGCGCGAAGCTGACGTTCGCGCCCGGTGAGACGGTGCAGACCGCTGGCGTGTACGTCTTCGACGATGCACTGGCGAACGGGTCGCGGACGGTACGGCTCACGCTGTCGGCTGTCCGGGGTGCCACCCTCGGCGCCCAGCGCACCGCAGTGGTGGCGATCCGCGACGACGAGGCGGGCGGCGTCATCCAGTTCGACGCCGGCGGCGTCTTCACGGTCTCCGAGGGGGCGCGCACCGCGCTGATCACGGTCACCCGCGCGGGCATGAAGCTCGGCGGCGGCGTGACGGTGCGCTACAGTGCGGTCGGGGAGACCGCGACGGGCACCGACTTCACGCCGGCCTCCGGCACGTTGACCTTCGGGCCCGGGGTGACGTCGCGGACGTTCCCAGTCACGATCAAGGACAACAACGTCGTGCGCGCCGCGAGAACCATCCGGCTGACGCTGGGCGCGCCTACCGGCGGCGCCGTGCTCGGCGAGCCGAGCATCGGGCGCTTGACGATCGAGGATGACGACACGGCCGGCACGTTCCAGTTCGCCGCCGACGTGTTCACCGTCAACGAGAACGCAGGCAGCGCGGCGATCACAGTGACCCGCACCGGTACCAGGCTGGCGGGCGGCATCACGGTCCGGTTCCAGACCAGCGCGGGCTCGGCGCAGCCGGGCCGGGACTACACCGAGGTGGCGCGAACGCTGACGTTCGCGGCGGGCCAGACGCGGCAGACCGTTGCCGTGCCCATCCGCAACAACCAGCTCGCCGACGTCGACCGCACGATCAACCTCCTGCTGCTCGACCCGAGCGCCGGCGGCAGCGTCGGCGTGCCCGGCACGGCGACGCTCACGATCGTCGACGACGACCAGCCCGTCGTGCGGTTCGCGACGCCCGCGGTGACGGTCGCTGAAGGCGGAACGGTGACGGTGACGCTGAGCCGTGCGAGAGGCCTGGGCAGCCCGGTCAGCGTCGATATCGGTGTCGCCGGAGGATCGGCGGTGCCGTGCCCGGCGGAGCCGTGCGATTTTTCGCTCGAGACCGCGCGCGTCACGTTCGGCGTCGGTCAGACGACGCGGACGGTGAAGGTCAGCACGACGGGCGACACGCGCGTGAATGGTCCTCGCACGGCCCACCTCACGCTCGGCGCTCCCAGCGTCGGCACCGTCGGCGTCCCGGCGACGACGATCCTGACGATCCGGGACGACGACCAGGGGGGAACGATCCAGTTCAGCCCGGTGACGGTCGGGGTGGTGGAAGGGACGACGGCGACACTGACGGTGACCCGTACCGGGAGCAACCTTGCGGGCGACGTGAGCGTCGACTTCGCGGTCACCGGCGGGACGGCCCAGGCCGGCGTCGACTTCACGCTCGAGGCCGCTCGGCTCACGTTCGGGCCGGGTCAGCGGAGCGTGACGATCCCGATGCCAACGCTCACACGCGCCGCTCCACCAGCGACCCGAACCGCGCAGGTGACGCTGAGCAATCCCGGCGGCGGCGCCACGCTGAACGCCAATCCGGCGCTGCGGACTGCCACCGTCACGATCAGGCCGGCGCCGGCCCGTTGAGCCGCGCGGGCCTCACATCCCCAGGTAGGCGCGCTTGAGCCGCTCGTCGGCCAGCAGCGCGGCGCCCTGGCCGTGCAGCACAAGATGGCCGGACTCCAGCACGGCCGCGCGCTGGGCGAGCGTGAGCGCCTGGCGGACGTTCTGCTCGACGAGCATGATCGTCATGCCGTCGGCGTTGATCGTGCGCACCGTGTCGAAGATGCGCTTGACCAGCACGGGCGCCAATCCCAGCGTCGGCTCGTCCAGCATCAGCACGCGGGGGCGGGCCATGAGCGCGCGGCCGATCGCGCACATCTGCTGCTCGCCGCCGGAGAGCGAGCCGGCGAGCTGCCCGCGCCGCTCCGCGAGCACGGGGAACAGCGTGTAGACGTACTTCAGCGTGGCGTCGCGCTCCGCCCGCGCACGCGGTGTGTGGGCGCCGAGCAGCAGGTTCTCGGTCACGCTCATGAACGGGAACAGGCGGCGGCCCTCCGGCACCTGCACGACGCCGAGATCTACCCGCGCGTGGGCCGGCACCGTGGTGAGGTCCTGGCCGTCGAGCACGACGCGGCCGCGCCGCGGCGTGACGAGGCCCGAGATCACGCGCAGCGTGGTGGACTTGCCGGCCGCGTTGGCGCCCACCAGCGCGAACACGCGGCCCTGCTCGACCTCCAGCGAGACGTCGTAGAGGGCCTGCAGATCGCCGTAGAAGGCGTCGATCCCCTCAAGCCTCAGCAAGCACGAACTCCTCGCCGAGGTAGGCGTCGATCACGCGGCGGTCCGAGGCGATCTCGCGCGGCGTGCCCTCGGCGATCTTCTCGCCGTGGTGCAGCATCACGATCCGCTGGGCCAGCCGCATCATGGCGGCCATGATGTGCTCGATGACGACCAGCGTGAGGCCGTCGGCGTGCAGCCGCCGCACGAGGTCGATCATCCCGCCCAGCTCGGTCGGGTTGAGGCCGGCCATCACCTCGTCCAGCAGCAGCAGCCGCGGCCGCGTGGCCAGCGCGCGCGCGACCTCCAGCCGCTTGCGCAAGCCCAGCGGCAGGGCTCGCGCGCGGGCGACGGCGTGGGGGCCGAGGCCGCACACCGCGATCACCCGCTCGGCCTCGGCGCGCGCCTCGCGCGTTGACGCCAGACGCGTGAGGGCGCCGATCATCACGTTGTCGAGCACGGAGAGGTTGCCGAACGGCTTCACGATCTGGAACGTGCGCGTGAGGCCGAGGCCGGCGATGGCGTGGGCGGGCCGCCCGGTGATGTCGTGGCCGTCGAAGACCACGCGGCCCTCGTCGGCGCGATAGTAGCCGGCGATCACGTTGAAGAGCGTGGTCTTGCCGGCGCCGTTGGGCCCGATGATGCCGAGCAGGTCGCCGGCCCGCACCTCCACGCTCACCTCGCGCACGGCGGTGAGGCCGCCGAAGCGCTTGGTGACGCGCTCGAGGCTCAGCAGGGCCGTCGCGCTCACGCGTGGGCCCGGGCGCGGCGCGCGCGCAGGCGGCCGGCCACCCCGGCCAGCCCGTCGGGGACGAAGCGCACCACGAGGATCAGCACCACGCCGTACACGATCAGGTAGATGCCGGTGAAGCCCGACTTCACGCCGGAGAGCGTGGCGCGCAGGTAGGTCTCGAGCGAGGTGATGAGGATCGAGCCCAGGAACGGGCCGAGCGCCGTGCCCATGCCGCCGATGATCGTGTTGAGCGCGAACCGCACCGAGAGATCGACGGAGAAGACGTAGAAGGGATCCACGAAGCCCACGTACTGCGCCCACAGCGTGCCGCACACGCTGGTGAGCGCGGCGCTCGCCGTCACCGCGATCACCTTGAGCCGGCGCGCGGGGATGCCGAGCGCCTGCGCGGCGTCCTCGTCCTCGCGCACGCCGGCCAGGCGATAGCCGAAGCGCGAGTGCTCGAGCCACACCTGGATGCCCCAGTAGAGCACGGCCACGGCGAGCGCCAGGTACACCCACGCCACGTGGCCGAGGCCGAGCGTGGCGAAGCCCGGCCGGAAGGGGACGGGGATGCCCTCGGAGCCGGAGGTGAACGCGCGCCAGCGGCTGGCCACGATGAGCAGCACCTGCGAGAAGGCGATCGTCGACAGCGCGAAGTACGGGCCCTTGAGCCGGTTGGACAGGTAGCCGATGGCGGCGCCGGCGGCCAGCGAGAGCGCGATGCCGACGAGCATGCCGAGCCACGGCGACTGCTGCCAGCGCGCGCCGAGCAGCGCGGCCGAGTAGGCCCCGATGCCGAAGAAGGAGGCGTGCCCGATCGAGACCTGGCCGGCATAGCCGCCCGCCACGTTCCACGCCGCCGAGAGCGCGCCCCACAGCAAGATCAGCACGAGGCTGTCCAGGAAGTACGCGTCGCGCACGACGATGGGGACCAGCGCCGCCGCGCCGAAGACCACGAGCGCGCCCCAGTGGCGCGCGAGCGCGCGCGCCATCACACGCCGAGGTTCTCGGCGCCGCGCTGCCCGAAGAGGCCGGCCGGGCGGAAGACGAGGACCCCGATGAAGAGCAGGAAGTAGAAGATCTCCTTCCAGGCGGTGCCGAACCAGTAGGAGCCGGCCACCTCCACCGCCGCCACGATGAGGCTGCCGATGAGCGCGCCCACCATGTCGCCGAGGCCCCCGAGCACGACCACGACGTAGGAGAGGAGGACGAACTGCAGCCCCGCCGTCGGGTACACGGCGTAGAGCGGCGACACGAGGACGCCGGCCGCGCCGACGGCGGCGATGCCGAGCGCGAAGGTGATCCGGTAGACGCGGTCGGTGTCGATGCCCATCAGGATGGCGGCGTCGCGATCCTGGGCGGTCGCGCGCATGACGCGGCCGGTGTGCGTGAAGCGCATGAACGCGAACAGCAGCACCGTCAGCGTGAGGGCGATGACGAAGGCCACCACCTGCGAGAGGTTGAAGGCGGTGCCGAGCATGCGGATCGGGCGGAGGGCGTGCCACGGCCGCACGGTGTGGAAGTCGCCCGACCACAGTACCAGCGCCGTGTTCTGCAGCGCGGTGGACAGCCCCACCGTCGTGAAGATCTGCACGTTGTGCGAGGCGTGGATGACGCCCTTCATGACCAGCACGTAGGTGAGGACGCCGATGCCGAAGAAGAGGGGGATGGAGACGAAGAGCACGAACCATGGATCCATCGAGAGCAGCGTGAACGCCCAGAAGCCCAGGTACATGCCGAGCATGAGGAACTCGCCGTGGGCGAAGTTCACGACGCGCATGATGCCGAAGATGAGGGTGAGCCCCACCGCGATGAGGGCATAGATGCCCCCGAGCAGGATGGTGGAGACTCCGAGCTGCGCGAAGACGTCTATTTGCGCGCGTCCCAGGCGCCGAGCGGGATCCACTTCGCGCGGTTCGTCGTGAACTCCTCCGGCCACACGGTGACGAGCTGGCCGTTCTGCCACTGCAGCATGTAGTGCTGCACGCGGTCGTTGGAGTTCTGGCCGGTCTCCGAGAACTTCACGCCCCAGCCGTTGATCATGGTGCCCACCGGCAGGTCCATCGACATGACGGCCGAGCGGAACTTCTCGGGGTCGTCGCTCTGCGACTTGTCGAGCACGAGCTTGAGCAGCCACAGGCCGCCGCCGGCGAGCTGGTGGGCGCCGAACGGATAGGAGCCCGTGCGCTTCTGCACGGCGTCGCGAAACTCCTTCTCGATCTTCTGCCCCTCGGGCTTGAGCGAGTCCAGCTTGAAGCCCGGCCCCGGCTCCAGCAGCGCGAACACGCCGTTGCCGTCGTTGCCCATGGCCTTGCCGAAGTCGCTGCCGCCATAGCCGGTGGCGCCGGCGTGCACGAGCGCCTTGAACTGGAAGTTCTGCTCACGCGCCTGCCGCCAGAACAGCGGGGCGTCGTTGGTGTAGGCGATGTGGTGGACGACGTCGGGATTGAGCTGCTTGAGCTTCACGATGATCGGCGTCATGTCGTTGATCGTCTGGAAGTTGTAGTACTCGGGCGTCGGCGTCACCACCTGCAGCCCGAGCTCCTTGGCGCGCGCCAGCGCGGATTCGGTCACGCCCTGGCCGTACGAGGAGTCCTCCGAGACGAAGGCGATCTTGAGCTGGCTGGGCTTGAGGTTGAAGCGCGGGGCCAGGTGCTTGACGATGAACTCGATGTTGTACCAGCCGAACCCGGTGGCGTCGATCTCGGTACGGTAGACGTTCTTGAGGCCGCGCTTGTTGAAGCGCGGATCGACGCACGACGTCTCCCAGTAGATGACGTTGTGGCGCGCCGCCGCCTCGCTGGCGGCGCCGCACAGCCGCGACGAGAACGTGCCGGTCACGATCTTCACGCCTTCGCGCGTGATGAGCCGGTTGGCCTCGGTCGACGCGGAGGTGGGATCCGGCACGTCGGCCACGGCGAACACGAGCTTCTTGCCCATCACGCCGCCGCGCTCGTTGATCATGTCGCGGACGATCTCGAAGCCTTCCATGTGCCGCTTGCCCTCGCCGGCCAGCGGCCCGGTGAGCGGCTCCAGCACGCCGATCTTGTACTCGCCCGACTGGCCGAAGCTGACGGCGGCGAGCGCGGCGGAGAGCGTGAGCACGGCGGCGACGACGATGATCGGCAGGCGACGGCGCATGTGAGGCCTCCTCACTCGTACGGCTTAACGCTGACGGCGAGCACCCGCCTTGTAACACCGGCTCGCCGAAGGTGTCAAGACAGCCATGGTTTAGACTGCACCGTGTGAGCGACGACGGCCAGCGCATTCTCTCGCCCGCGACCATGCGGTTCTGCCCGCTGTGCGCGACGACCCTGACACGCGCGCCGGTGGCGCCCGACCAGCGGGAGCAGTCGGTGTGCCCGGCGTGCAAGTTCGTCTTCTATCTCAACCCCAAGGTCGTGGCCGGCACCATTCCCGAGCAGAACGGCCGCGTGCTGCTCACGCGCCGCTCGATCCACCCCGGCCACGGGCTGTGGACGTTTCCGGGCGGTTTCGTGGACTTCGGCGAGAGCGTCACCGACGCCGCCGTGCGCGAGACGCTGGAGGAGACGGGCCTCACCGTGGAGGTCACCGGCCTGCTCAACGTCTACTCGTATCCCGGCTCGCCGGTGATCATCGTCTACCGCGCGCGCGTCACCGGCGGCACGCTGACGCCCTGCGCGGAGAACGACCGGGTGGAGTGGGTGCGGCTGGAGGACATCCCGTGGGAGACGCTGGCCTTTCCCTCCACGCGGGACGCCTTGCGCGAGTGGGTAGCCGCGCGCGGCGTGATGCCGCGCGGCTGAGGCGCTACGCGCGAGGGCCGCTCAGCTCGAGCTGCACGTTGTCGGGATCCCGGAAGACGAGGATGCAGATCCCGAATGCCTCTCCGAGGTCCCGGATCTCGCTGTGCGCCACGCCGTGCGTGTCCAGCACACGCACCGCGTCGTCGAGCGCCCGGCGCGACGACACGGCAAAGCTCAGGTGGTCGAGGCCAATCCGGTTCTCGTCGAAGCGGTCGCCCTTGAGCGCGCGGTCCGGAAACGGGTGGGGCCCGATGCCGAGCCCGACGCTGCCGTTGCTCAGAAACGCACCCGGGTTGAGGTCCATCAGCTTCTTGAACCCCAGCACGCCGGTGTAGAACCGTACGGCCCGGTCGACGTCGCTGACCGTCAGGCGGAAATGATGGACGCCCTGGGCGGTGATCTGGTCGGCCATGGCTCGTCTCCCTCCGCGGTAGCCGACTCTGCGAGCTTCCCCCGTGGTTGTCAAGCGCGCCGTCAGGGTGCTAGCGTGCACGGACCGGAGGGGCGTGATGGAGTGTGCGCGGTGCCGGCACGAGAGCCCGGCGGGCGCGAAGTTCTGCGCCGAGTGCGGCGCGCCGATGGCGCTGGACTGCGCACGGTGCCGGACGCGCCTGCCGCCGCAGGCGAAGTTCTGTCCCGAGTGCGCGCACCCGGTGGGGACACCGGCGCCGGCCGCGGAGACGCGGTTCGTCTCGCCCGCCGACTACACCCCCAAGCACATCGCCGAGAAGATCCTCGGCTCGCGCGGCGCGCTGCAGGGCGAGCGCAAGCAGGTGACCGTGCTCTTCGCCGACCTGAAAGGCTCGATGGAGCTGCTGGCCGACCGCGACGCCGAGGACGCCCGGCGCATCCTCGACGGCGTGCTCGAGCGGATGATGGAAGCGATCCATCACTACGAGGGCACTGTCAACCAGGTCATGGGCGACGGGATCATGGCCCTCTTCGGAGCGCCCATCGCGCACGAGGACCACGCGGTGCGCGCGTGCTTCGCGGCGCTTCGGATGCAGGCCCGCGTCGCGGACTACGCCGAGGAGCTGCACCGGACCCTCGCCGTGCCCGTGCACATCCGCGTCGGCCTCAACGCCGGTGAAGTGGTCGTCCGCTCGATCGGGAACGACCTGCACATGGACTACACGGCGGTGGGGCAGACCACGCACCTGGCCGCGCGCATGGAGCAGATGGCGATGCCCGGATCGATCCTGATGCCGTCGGACACCCTGGCCCTGGTCGAGGGCTACGTGCTCACGCGCTCGCTCGGTCCGCGGCCGGTCAAGGGACTCGAGGCGCCGCTGGAGGTCCACGAGGTGACCGGAGCCTCGCCGATCCGCTCGCGGCTGCACGCGGCGGCGGCGCGCGGCCTCACGCGGTTCGTCGGCCGGGATCCCGAGCTCCACCAGCTCGCCGTCAGCCTCGACCGCGCGCGCGGCGGCGCCGGCCAGCTGGTGGGCGTGGTGGGCGAGCCCGGCGTGGGGAAGTCGCGCCTCTACTGGGAGTTCACGCATTCACCCCTCGTCGACGGCTGCCTCGTGCTCGAGTCGACGTCGGTGTCGTACGGCCGCGCGACGGCCTTCCTGCCGGTCATCGACCTGCTACGCGCGTATTTCAGGATCGACCATCACGACGAGCCACGCGCGATGCAGGAGAAGGTCACCGGCAAGCTGCTCACGCTGGACGAAAACCTTGGCGGCGCGCTGCCCGCCCTGTTGTCGCTGCTGGGGGTGCCGGTCTCCGATCGCGCGTGGGAGGCGCTGGGCGCGGCCGAGCGGCGGCAACGCACGCTCGACGCCATCAAGCATCTCGTGTTGCGCGAGAGCCAGGTGCAGCCCGTCGTCCTCGTGTTCGAGGACCTGCACTGGATCGACAGCGAGACGCAGTCGCTCCTCGACAGCCTCGTCGAGAGCTTGCCGACGGCGCGCATACTGCAGCTGGTCAACTATCGTCCCGAGTATCAGCACGGCTGGGGCGGCAAGACGTACTACACGCAGCTGCGGATCGATCCGCTCGCGGCCGAGGGCGCGGCGGCCTTGCTCGACGCCCTCATCGGCCCCGGCCGACCGCTGGAGCCGCTCAAGCGGCTGCTGATCGAGCGGACCGAGGGCAACCCGTTCTTTCTCGAGGAGAGCGTGCGCACCCTGGTGGAGACCGGCGTCGTGGCTGGCGCCCGCGGCTCGTTCCGGCTCGTGAGAGCGCTCGATACCATCCAGGTGCCCGCCACCGTCCAGGCGATGCTCGCCGCCCGCATCGACCGCTTGCCGCGGCCGGTGAAGGACCTGCTGCAGTCGGCCGCGGTGATCGGCAAGACCGTGCTGTATCCGCTGCTGGAGACCGTCGCCGGCATGAGCGCGGTCGACCTCCGCCGCGGTCTCACGCAGCTGCAGGCCGCCGAGTTCCTCTACGAGACGAGCCTCTTCCCCGAGCTCGAGTACACGTTCAAGCACGCGCTCACGCTCGAGGTCGCCTACCAGAGCCTGCTGCGCGAGCGCCGGCGCGTGCTGCACGCCGCGGTCCTCGCCGCGCTCGAGGCGCGCAGGGGTGGGGCGACACCGGCCAACGTCGAGGTGCTGGCGCACCATGCCGTCCGCGGTGAGGTGTGGGTCGCGGCCGCCTCGCACCTCTATCGCGCGGGTGCCCGGGCCCACGGCGAGGCGCGCTACACGAGCGCGATGGCGTTCTACGAGCAGAGCATCCAGGCGATGACCCATCTGGGCGAGGGCCTCGACCGTCACCTCCAGCTCGATGCCTATCTGGAGCTGTGGTCCACGCGGATCTCGACCGGCCACAACGAGGGGCTGGGCGAGCTGGGGAGCAAGGTCGAGGCCCTCGCGCGCGAGCTCGACGATGGGCCGCGGCTGGCCCGCGTGCAGGTGCGCCAGGCGCAGGCGATCGCCCTGGCCGCCGCGATTCCGGGCACCCTCCATTCCGCGCTCGAGCGCGCGCGCGAGGCGGCGGCGCGTGCTGACGCCGGCGATCTGCGGACGCGCAGCTATGCGCGCTTCATCGGGGCCGTCGCCTGCCGCGATCTTGGACGGCTGGCCGAGGCCGTCGCGGAGTTCGACGCCGGCGTCGCGCTGTTCGCCGCCGACAGCCACGACGATCCAGGTCTCGTCTATCCCATCTTCGTGAGCCTCTGTGGCTGGCGCTCGGAAGTCCTGGCCGGCCTGGGCCGCTTCGAGGCCGCGCGCCGCTCGGCGATGGAGGCGCTCAGGATGGCGACGGAGATTCGCCATCCGTCGAGTCTCTCGATCGCCAACGCCTTCATCGGCTACACCCTGCTTCTCGCGGGTGAGCCGGACGCGGCGGTGCCGTATCTCGAGCGCGGCCTGGCGATCTCGGAAGAGCACGATCTCGTGCACGGCACGTGCGCCAACGGGATCTACCTCGCGTGGGCGACCGGGCTGGGCGGCCACGGTGCGCGCGCGCTGGAATATCTCGAGCACGCGCTCGAGCGGCCGGTGGGCGCCGTCCTGCAGTGGACCCGGTACGGCACCGTGGCCGCCGCGGCCTACCTGATGGCCGGTCGGCCCGCCGATGCGCGGCGGGTGCTGGCCGACGGCGCGCGAGCGGCGGCGGAGCGCGAGGCCACCGGGTATCGTGCCCCGCTCCTTCGCGTGGAGGCCGAGCTGCTCCTGAGCGATGGACAACCGGCCGCGGCGTGGCAACGCGCGGAGGAGGCCGTCGCCGTGGCGTCCAAGCTCGAGACGCCACCGGAGCTGGGCCACTGCCACGCGACGTCGGCGATGGTGGCGGCGCGTCTCGGTCGGCCGGCGGTCGCCAAGGAGCACGCGACGGCCGCGCGGGCGATCTTCGAGAGCCTCGGTCTGTCGTTCTGGGTAGCCCGGATCGGGGACAGCTAGCCGTCGCGCGAGGGCAGGGCGACCGTGGCCTTGCCGGTGACGACTTTCTCGCCGCGCTGGTTCTCGGCCCAGATCTCCAGCTCGACCAGGTGGACGTCGTCCTTGCTGGACTTGCCGAGCACGCGGCCGCGGCAGGTGACCGTGTCCTTCAGACGTACGATGGCCGCGAAGCGCACGCCGAGCTTGCGCACGGCGGCGGGGCCGGCCCAGTCGGTCACACACTGGGCCACGAAGCCCATCGAGAGCATGCCGTGGGCGAAGACGTCGTCCATGCCGGCCGCCTTGGCGAACTCGTGGTCCTGGTGGATCGGGTTGAAGTCGCCGGAGGCCCCGGCGTAGCGCGTGAGCTGGATCTGCTGGATGGGGCCCTTGACCAGCGGGGGCAGCTCGTCGCCCACCTTGACGTCCTCGGCGTAGGTCCGCGAGTACTTCATAGCCGCACCACCGTGATGTGTCGCATCGCACCGGCGATCTCGCCCGTCTTGTCGGTGGCGACGGTCTCGCGCACCACGAATCCCATCGGCCCGCTGCGGCCCGTCTTCTCGTAGATGTCCACGATCCGCGAGCGGCACAGGAGGGTGTCGCCGGGGCGCAGCGGACGATGCAGCTCGAACTCTTGCTCGCCGTGGAGCAGCCGCGAGATGTCGGTGCCCAGCTCGCGCAGGAAGTCGGTGTTGTCGCCGGCGGCATCCCGGAAGGTGGTCATGAACGTGGGCGGGGCGACGATGTCGCCCCATTCGGACGCCTGGCCGGCGCGGTCGTCCAGGTACAAGGGGTTCGCATCGCCGATCGCCCGGGCGAACTCCTTGATCTTGCCGCGCTCGATCGTCACGACGAATGGTTGGAGCTCGCGACCGATGAGCGCCTTGTTCAGCTGGATCGGCATCAGCCCTGACCTTTCTTCATCGCACGCTCCAGGAACTTTGCGAGGTTGGGCACGACGAAGCGCTCGTGCCGGCCCTCGGCGATCTTCTCCTTGGCGTCCCACGCCTCCACCTGGAAGAGAAAGCGCCGGCCGTCGGTCTCCAGCAGCGTCGCCTTCGCGCGCACCATCATGCCGACCGGCGTGGCCGCGAGATGGCGCATCTCGATCATGGTGCCGACCGTGGAGGCGCCCGGCGGCAGCGTCGGGATGATCAGGTTGGCGGCGGCATTCTCCAGCAGCCCGATGACGTGGGGCGTGGCGAAGACGTTCACGCCGCGGTTGCCCATCGCATCGGCCGTGACGTCGGGCGTGACCGTGCGGGAAATCTCGTGGACGGCGCCGGGCTCGAGCGGCATGGGCGATATCATACCCCGGTGACTCGGTGGATCGCGGCGACGGGCGCGTTCGTGGTCTCGCTCGATTCCACGGTCAACGTCGCCTTCCCGGCCATGACGGTCGCGTTCGCGATTCCCCCCGAGCGCGTGCGCTGGGTGATCGTCGGCTACGTCTTCTCCTACGCGATCACCTCGTTCGTGGCGGGCGCGCTCGCGGATCGCGTGGGCCACGGCCGCGTGTTTCGCGCGGGCCTGGCGCTGAGCGCGGCGGCGTTCCTCCTGGCCACGCTGGCGCCGACGTTCGGCTGGCTGCTGCTGGCGCGGGTGGTGCAGGGGCTCGGCGGCGGCTGCGTGTACGGGACCGTGCCGGGCATCGTCACGCTGAGCGCCACGCCGGCCACGCGCGGCCGCGCGCTCGGCTTCCTCAATGCCGGCATCGGCCTCGGCTTCAGCGCGGGGCCGCTGCTCGCCGGCCTGCTGGTCGGTGTGTTCGGCTGGCGCTCGATCTTTCTGCTCCGGCTTCCGCTCGCGCTGGGGGCGCTCGCGTGGGCGCTCTGCGCGCTGCCGGGCGCCGCCGCGGAGCCCGCGGCCCGGCTGGTGGCCGCGCGCGACGTCCTGCGCGCGCCCGTGCTCCTGGCCGGCGCCCAGTCGTTCGTCGCCAACGCCGGCATCTTCGCCATCTGGCTGCTCGCGCCGTTCTATCTCGTCGCCTCGCGCGGGCTGTCGGTGTTCGACGCCGGGCTGCTCTTCACGCTGACGCCGGTCGGCACGACGCTGGCCGCGCCGGTGGCCGGGTGGCTGGCCGACCGCGCCGGCGTGCGCGGCCCCCTGGTGGCCGGGCTCGCCGTGGAGGCCGTGGGGCTGCTGCTGCTGAGCCGCGCGGATCCCACCACGTCGCTGGTCATCGTGGGCCTCGCGCTGCTGGCGGCGGGCTTCGGTGTCGGGCTCTTCCAGGTGACGAACATGGCGCAGATCATGGGCGCCTTCGTCACCGCTCAGCAGGGCGCGGCCGGCGGCTTCGCGTTTCTCTCGCGCACGCTTGGGGTCGTCGCCGGTGTCCTCGCCCTCGCCCAGCTCTTCGCGGTGCGCCGCGTGGCGGTGGGCCTCGGGCCGGCCGCGGCGGAGGCGTTCGTCGCTGCTGGAGTGACGGTGGCGCTGGCGGCGGCGGCGGCGATCGTCGTGCGCGTGCGATGACGCCGGCGTTTCGCGGCGCCGCCCGCTACGGCGACGTCGAGCGGCTTCGCGCGCTGCTCGACAGCGGCAGCGACGTGAACGCGCGCGATCGCTATCACCAGACCGGCCTCATGCTGGCCGCGCAGGGCGGCCACGCCGCCGTGGTGCGGCTGCTCGTCGAGCGGGGCGCCGACCTCGACGTGGCCGCCAAGTTCAGCCTGACCGCGCTGATGCTCGCGGTGGCTGCGGGCCATGCGGAGGTCGTGCGGATCCTGGTCGGCGCGCGCGCCGATCTCACCATCCGCGGCAGCGGCGCGCCGGGCTTCGCCGGCAAGACCGCGCTGGGCCTGGCCCTCGCGCGCGAGTCCGACGAGGTGATCGCCGTCCTGCGCGGCGCCGGCGCCAAGGAGTAAGATGCGCCCCATGAACGTCCTGAGCCCGCTGGGCGCCACGTCCGACACGATCAAGCCGCTCGCGCGCCGCCGGCCCAGCCTGGCCGGCCTGCGCATCGGCGTGCTCGACAACTCCAAGCCGAACGCCGACGTGCTGCTCGGCCGCGTGGCCGAGCGACTGGCCGAGCGCGTGTCCGGCGCGACGATCACACGCTGGCAGAAGCCGGGCGCCTCGCACCCGGCGCTGATGATCGACGAGATCGCCGGCGCCGCCGACGTCGTCCTGACGGGATCCGCCGACTGAGGGTCGTGCACGTCGTGGAGTATCCACGACGCCGCGATGCTGGAAGGGCGGGGCATTCCCGCCGTCGTGCTGGGGACCGACGCGTTCATCTCGCTGGCCCGCGCCGCCGCGCTCAAGTACGGGCTGCCGCACCTCGCGGTGGCGACGGTGCCGCACCCGATCGGCGGCGTCGATCCCAAGATCGTCGGCGGCAAGGCCGAGGCGATCGTCGACGAGGTGCTGGCCGCGCTCACGCGTGACCCGGCGCGGCCGGCGTCGCAGGTGGCGACGCTGGGCGCCGTCACCGTGGAGGCGCCCGACGACCTCGACGCGTTCCAGGCGTGGGCGATGGAGCAGCGGTGGTCGGACGGGCTGCCGGTGCTGCCGCCGACGGCCGAGCGCGTGGCCCGCCTGCTGGGGCGGCGCGATCGCGCAAGCGTGATCGCCACGCTGGCGCCGCTCGACGGCCGCGCGACGCTCGAGGCGATCGCGATCAACGCGGCGCTGGCCGGCGCCGGGCCCGAGCACCTGCCGGTGATCGTGGCCGCCGTGCGCGCGCTGGCCGATCCCGCCTTCAACCTCAACGCGATCCAGACCACGACGCACCCGTGCACGCCGCTGCTGATCGTCAATGGCCCGATCGCCGCACGGCTCTCCATCGGCGGCGGCGCCAACGCGCTCGGCAACGGGCATCGCGCCAACGCCGTCATCGGCCGCGCGGTGCGGCTGATCCTGCAGAACGTGGGCGGCGCGCGGCCGGGCCTCGAGGACCGGGCGACGCTCGGCCATCCCGGCAAGTTCAGCTACTGCCTGGCGGAGAACGAGGCGGTCTCGCCGTGGGCCCCGCTGCACGTCGAGCGCGGGTTTTCGGCGACGACGAGCACGGTCACCGTCGCCGGCGCCGAGGCGCCGCACAACGTCAACGACCACGGCTCGACGACGGCGGAGGCGCTGCTGCTGGCGCTGGCCGGCACCGCGGCCACGACCGGCAGCAACAACGTCTATCTCGGCGGTCAGCCGGTGGTCGTCCTCGGCCCCGAGCACGCCGCCACGATCGCTGGCTCCGGCTGGTCGAAGGCGGAGTTCAAGCAGCGGCTCTGGCAGAGCGCGCGCGTGCCGCTCGACCGCTTCAGCGCCGAGAACCTCGCGCGCTTCGCCGTCATCGCGCCCGAGCGCTTCGTGGGCCGGCCGCCGGGTGCCGACGTGCCGTGGTGCGTGAGCCCGGACGACCTCGTGGTGATCGTGGCCGGCGGCCCCGGCAAGCACTCCTCGGTGATTCCGACGTTCGGAGCCACGCGCTCGGTGACGGTGGCGATCGAGGACTGAGGTGGCGGCTCGCGTTCCGCTCGTGCTGCTGCCGGCGCTGCTCTGCGACGGGGACCTCTATCGCGCGCAGATCGACGCGCTGGGCGACATCGCCGACGCCCGCGTGATCGTGGCCAGCGAGTCGAGCCTGGCCAAGAGCGCGCAAGTCGTGCTGGCCCAGGCGCCGCCGCGCTTCGCGCTCGGCGGCACGTCCGCCGGCGGCAACCTCGCCCTCGAGGTGCTCGCGACGGCGCCCGAACGCGTCGTCGGATTCTGGCTGACGGGGACCAATGCCGCCGCCCACAGCGATCCAGCCGGCGCCCGCGGGCTGAGCGAGCGTGCGCGCAGGGGCGAGTTCGCGCGCGTCGTGGACGAGCTCGCCGAGCGGTGCATCCATCGCGCGGGCTCGCGCGGCTCCGAAGCGCTCGCCACGCTGCGCACCATGGCGCTGCGGGCGGGAGTGGAGGTCTTCCTGCGCCAGAACGAAGCGGTCATCACGCGCGCCGATCGCTCGGCCGTCTTCAAGACGCTCGGCGTCCCCACGCTCTTCTTGTGGGGCCGCCACGACCGCTTCTCGCCGCCCGAGCGCGCCGAGGCGTACGCTGCCGGTCTGCCGAGCGCGCGCATCGTCGTCGTCGAGGACTCCGGCCATTTGCCGACGCTCGAACACCCGGCGGCCGCCACCCTGGGGATCCGCGAGTGGCTCACGGCGCTATGAGTCGCCGGGACGCTGGCAGTTCGCAACGCCAGCCGGCGGGACGTTTCCGCGGAAACGTGGTCGCCGATCGGGATCGGAGAGCACCGCCGCGTCGACGTGCACGACGACCTGGTAGCGTTCGCCGGGAGCAGGCCCCTGCCGTGCAGCCGGTATGCCGCTAGTCGTTCCCCATCTTCACCGAGTCCAGAATCGTGACGCACTGCTGAGCGCTCGCGCGCGGGACGAAGCCGTGGCTCCAGAGAAGCGCGTCGAGCGCGCAGAGCTGTGTGAGCGCGCCAGCGGTCGCAACGGCCGGCCGCGTGGGCGTCGTGGAAGCGCACCCGGTCAGCACGACGAGCCAGCTGGCGAAGACGACGCGCCTGACGCTCACCGCTGGATAACCACGGCCAGCCCCCGCGCGCGCAGGGCCTGGTCGATCGCCAGCTGGCGGCGGTCGGCGGTGCGTTGCCTGGCGTCGGTGCCGTCGTAGCGGCGGTCGAGGACCACCTGCACGTTGGGATCGTCGGCGAACTTCTGGCGCAGGTACTCGTAGAGGTTGACCTGCGGGCGCGCCACGATCACCAGGTGGCCGAGCGCGCGCAGGTCGGGCTCGGAGCGATCGAGCCACGTCCACATGCCCAGGTCGGAGAAGAGCACGACCGCGGTGGCCAGGTGCTCCTCGGCCTCCAGCGGCCGGCCGGCGCGGCGGTGGATCTGGCCGAGACCTAGATGGCTGCGCGCCAGCAGCGGGCGCAGACCGAGCTCCTCCGCGATCGCCACCGCGGCGGCGTAGCGCTCCACGGCGATGTCCAGCCGCGGCGGCTGCTCGGCGGCGGCGGTGTCGGCGAGGAGGCGCAGCGCGGCGGCCTCGTGGCCACGCTCGCCGTGGGCACGGGCCAGCCCGAGCGCGCGCTCGCCGATCTCGACGGCGCGCCGCACGTCGCCCGTCGTCAGGAAGCCCTCGCCCAGCAGCGTGGCCCAGCGGGCGAGGTACGCCTTGACGCCCAGCTCGTCGGACAGGCGCACGCCCTCCTCGAGCAGCGAGAGCCCGTCCTCCTTGCGGTCGAGCGTGACCAGGCACTGGCCGAGCAGCGCAGCGGGGATCGCCTGCCACACGGTCAGGTTGCTGTCGCGGCAGATCGTGAGCGCGCGGCCCAGCGGCGCCACCGCGCGCTCGAGCTGCCCGCGCAGCGCGGCGACCTGGCCGGAGAGCGTGAGCGCGATGGCCTCGCTGTAGGGATGGCGGCGCGCCTCGGCCTCGGCCCGCGCGCGGTCGGCCCAGATCTCGGCCTCGTCGAAGTCGCCGAGATCGGCCAGCGTGAAAGCGAGCCACGCGCACGTGGAGACGTAGGCGATCACGGCGGCCGTCGTCGGCTCCCGCTCCACCTCGCCCGCGAGCGCGTCGGCGTTGTCCTGCAGCGCGCGCACGGCCTGCCGGCCCTGCCCCTGCGCGTGATAGGCGTGGCCCATGTAGCGCCGCGCGACGGAGACGAGCACGCGATCGCCCAGCCGCTCGGCGATCGTCAGGCAGCGCTCGCCGTACTCGAGCGCCGCCGCCGGCTCGCCGCGCAGGTAGTGATAGTTGATCAGGTAGGCGTAGGCGCGCGCCTGCCGCGCCTCGTCGCCGATCTGCTGGGCCATGCGTGCGGCGTCCTCGGACAGCGCACGGATCTCGTCCAAGCGGCCAAGCTGCAGGAGCGGCGGACGCATGTCGAGCCGCACGTCGATGGCGTAGCCGAAGGTCTGGCTGGTCTCCGGAATGTGGGCGAGCGCCGCGAGCGCCTGCTCCAGGAATGCCACCGCCTCGCGGTTGGCCGAGCGCGCCACCGCCTTGGCCGCCGCCTCGCGCAGGTAGCCGACCGCCTCGAACCAGAGCTCGGCGCCGAGGGCGTGATGCGCCAGGCGCTCCACGTGCTCGGCCCGGCGATCGGGATAGAGCGCTTCCAGCGCGTCCACGATGCGCGCGTGCAGGTTGCGCCGCTGCTCCTTGAGCAGCGTCGAGTACACGACGTCGTGGGTGAGCGCATGGCGGAACGAGTAGGCGAGATCCGGGTAGAGGCTGGTGGTCTGGAGAAACTGCGCCTCCTCGAGATCGGCGAGGTTGCCGAGGAGCTGATCGACCGGCACGCCGGCCACGGCCTGCAAGAGCGAGAAGGGCAGGTCCTTGCCGATGACGGCGCCCGCCTGCAGGAAGCTCTTGCGCTCCTCGGGCAGCCGGTCGATGCGCGCGGCCAGCACGGACTGCACGCGGTCGGGGATCTGGATGGTGGAAAGCGGCTTGGCCAGGCGGTAGGCGCCGCGATCCCCCACCAGCACCTCGTTCTCGATCAGCGAGCGTACGCTCTCCTCGACGAAGAGCGCGTTGCCGCCGGTGCGCTCGACGAGCAGGCGCGTCAGCGGCTGCAGCTCGAGCGTGGGCCCGAGGAACTCGCCGATGAGCGCCTCCGCGCTCCGGGCGGACAGCGGGCTCAGCCGGATCTCCGTGCAGTGCGGCTGCTCGCGCCAGACGGGGCGATACTCCGTGCGGTAGCTGGCCAGCAGCAGCACGCGTGCGTTGCGGATCTCGTCCACCAGCGTCTCGACGAGGGCGGCCGTCTCGGAGTCGGCCCAGTGCGCGTTCTCCACGACGAGCAGCACGGGCTGTCGCTCGCTCTCGCGCAGCACGATGCGCGTGACGGCGCCGAAGATGCGCCGCCGCCGCTCGGCCGGCTCCAGCGCCTCGTACTCGGGGTCGTCGGCGGGGATGTTGCCGAGCGACAGGATCGGCGCGATGGCCCAGTGCAGGGCGGGATCGAGCTCGAGGAGCCGCGCGGTCACCTTGGCGCGGATCTTGGTCGCGTCGTCGGCGCTCTCCACCTGGAAGTACGCCGTCAGCATGGCCGTGATCGGCGCGTACGGCGTCGCCTTGGCGAAGGCCACCGCCGTCGCTTCCATCAAGAGCCACGCCTGCGCACGCGTGGAGCGCGTGAACTCCCACACCAGGCGCGACTTGCCGATGCCGGCCTCGCCGGCCACGCCCACCACCTGGCCCTCGCCGCCTGCCGCGTGCTCGAGCAACCGCTCGAGGCTGCGCAGCTCGTCCTCGCGGCCCAGGAAGCGCGTGAGGGCGCCCGCCGTGCTCTGCACGCGCGAGGCGGGCGCGGCGCCCTTCAGCTCGAAGACCTCCACCGGCTGCTTCATGCCCTTGATCGGTACCGGGCCGTGACCCTCGACGTCGACGTAGCGATCGGCGAGCCGCCGGGTGGCGTCCGTGATCATCGTGGTGCCCGGCCGCGCGAGCTGCTCCATGCGCGCGGCCAGGTGCGTCGTCTGGCCCACCGCGCTGTAGTCCACGTTGAGGTCGCTGCCGATCGAGCGCACGACGACGTCGCCGGAGTTGATGCCGACACGGATCTGCACGTCGAGGCCCTGGCGGCGGCGCAGCTCGTCGGCGTAGCGGCCCACCGAGCGATGCATCCGCAGCGCCGCGTAGCAGGCGCGCACCGCATGGTCCTCGTGGGCCACCGGCGCGCCGAACAGCGCCATGATCCCGTCGCCCATCACCTGGTTGACGGTGCCCTCGTAGCGGTGGACTGCCTCCATCATCCGCTCGAGGACGGCGTCGAGCAGCGCGCGCGCGTCCTCCGGATCACGGTCGGCCAGCAGCTCGAGCGAGCCCTTCAGGTCGGCGAAGAGGACGGTGACCTTCTTGCGCTCGCCGGCCAGCGACGAGCGCGCGGTGAGGATCTTGCGCGCGAGATGCGTCGGCGTGTACGCGTCGGGCGAAGTGAAGCGCGTCTCACCGGCCGGCGCCGGCGTGCCGGCGGTGGTCAGCGCGGCGCCGCACTCCTGGCAGAACTTGTTCGTGGGCGGATTGACGGTCTGACACGACGGGCAGGCAGCCTCGAGCCGGCCACCGCATTCGCCGCAGAACTTCGCGCCGGACGCATTCTCGTGTTGGCACCGCGAACACTGCATGTCGTCGCCTCTCTCAGCGTCCGCTCAGAATAGGGTGCACGACTCTACGGGTCAAGCGTCGGCCGGTTGCGTGCCTGGTAGCCCGGTGATAGCGTGACGGAGCAATCCAGGGAGGCCCCGCATGGCCACGTTGACGTCCAAGCGGCTCACCGTCCGCGACGAGGCGGATGCCATCGAGATGGCGTACGACAGGGGCTGGTCCGACGGCCTTCCCGTCGTGCCGCCCACCGAGGCGCGCGTGCGCGCCATGCTGGAGGCGGCGCACCTTCCGCCGGACCACCAGATCGGCGTCATCCGCGACCGCGCCGTGGTGATCACGGCCGAGAAGGTGGCGATCAACGCCGTCATGGCCGGCTGCCGGCCGGAGTACCTGCCGGTGGTCGCCGCCGCCGTCGAGGGCATCGCCGACCCGCGCTGGAGCTACCACGGCCCCGGCACCTCGACCGGCGGCGCCGGCGTGCTGATGATCGTCAACGGGCCTGTCGCGCGCACGCTCGACATCAACGCGGGCGACAACCTGTTCGGGCCCGGCTGGCGCGCCAACCTCACGATCGGTCGCGCCGTGCGGCTGGTGATGCGCAACGTGTGCGGCTCGCGGCCGGGCTTGCTCGATCGGGGCACGCTGGGCCATCCCGGCAAGCTCTCCTACGTCATCGCGGAGAACGAGGCGGAGAGCCCGTGGACACCGCTGCACGTGGAGCGCGGCTTCCGCGCCGAGCAGTCCACGGTGACCGTCGTCGCCTCCGACGCGCCCAACCAGTTCTACAACCAGCTCTCCAACACGGCCGAGGGCGTGCTGACGACGCTGGCCGACAACATGCGCATTTCCGGCCAGGTCATGGGCCAGTCCACCTACGTCGTCGTCCTGGCCGGCGAGCACATGCGCACGATCGCCGCCGACGGCTGGGACAAGAAGCGCATCCGCCAGTTCCTCTTCGATCACACGCAGAACTCGCACGCGCACCTCAAGCGCACCGGGCGGATGACGGGCGACGTCGCGCAGGGCGACGAGCAGAAGATGCGCCCGCTCACCGAGCTGGAAAACATCCTGATCGTGGCGGCGGGCGGACGCGCCGGCGCGTTCTCCTGCTTCATCCCCGGCTGGGGCAGCGCCAAGTCCTCCTCCGCTGTCACGAAAGAAATACGGAATTAGGAGGGGAAGGGGGGAACCCTGCTAGGGTGCCCCCACCCAAAGGAGGTCAAGTGATGGAGATCCTGGATCCCACCACCGAGGCGGCCACGCAGACCATCGCGTGGGCCCCGCGGCCGAGCTCGCTCAGCGGCAAGCGCGTCGCGCTGATCGACAACACGAAGTTCAACTCCGACAACCTGCTCGTGCGGATCGGCAACATCCTCAAAGAAGAGTACGGCGCCGCCGAGTGCCGGATGTACCGCAAGCACAACGCCAGCGTGCCGGCGCACCCCGAGATCGTCGCCCAGATGGAGCAGTGGGCCGATCTGGTGGTGGCCGGCATCGGCGATTGAGGGTCGTGCTCGTCGGGCAGTGTGCTCGACGGAATCCTGCTGGAGAAGCACGGCAAGCCCTCGGCGTCGATCATCACGGACGTGTTCGACAAGACCGGCCGGGCCATGGCCGAGCAGTGGGGCCAGCCCCACTACAAGTACCTGGCGATGCCGCACCCGATCGCCAATCTCACCGAGGCGCAGCTCGATCAGCGCGCCCGTGAGATCGTGCCCGAAGTCGTCAAGCTGTTGATGACGGGCCAGGAATAGCGCGTACGCCGTACGCATCGCCCTGGTGGTGTCGCAACCGCCACCTGCAGACGCTGTGGGCCGTCGTCCGGCGGCGGTCGCTGCGCGGCGTGACGCGCGAGCGCCTCGTCACGCCGGACGGCGACTTCGTCGATCTCGACTGTCTCCCGGGCCGGCCGGGCGCGCCGGTGCTCCTCGTGCTCCACGGGCTCGAGGGCACCGGCCGCTCACACTACGTCGCCGGGCTCTTCAACCTCGCGCGCGCCCGCGGCTGGCGCGCGATCGTGCTGTGGTTCCGCTCCTGCAGCGGCGAGATGAACCGTCTCGCCCGCTTCTATCACTCCGGCGACACCGGCGACCTCGACTGGGTGCTGCGCGTGCTCGCCGACCGCGAGCCGGACGTGCGCGTGGGCGCGGTCGGCATCTCGATCGGCGGCAACGTCCTGCTCAAGTGGCTGGGCGAGCACGGTGACGCGGCGCCGAAGGTGCTGCGGGCGGCGGTGGCCATCTCGGTCCCCTTCGACCTGGAAGCCTGCGCGCGGGTCATGGATCAGGGCTTCCAGAAGGCCGTCTACACGGCGAGCTTCATGCGCAGCTTCCATGCCAAGACCCGCGCCAAGGCGCTCGCGTATCCCGGCTTCGTCGACCTCGAGGCGGCCCTGCGCGCACGGACGTTCACCGCCTACGACCGCGCGGTGACGGCGCCGCTGCACGGCTTCGCCGACGAGGTCGACTACTGGACGCGCGCGAGCAGCGGTCCGTATCTCGCGCGCATCCGCCGGCCGACGCTGCTCATCAACGCGCTCGACGATCCGTTCATCCCCGCGACGAGCCTGCCCGACGTGACGACGTTGCCTGAGTGCGTGCAGACGGACTTCGTCCCGCACGGCGGCCACGTCGGCTTCGTGGAGGGCCTGCCGTGGCGCACGCGCTCGTGGGCCGAGCGACGGGCGGTGGAGTACCTGGCCTCCCTCCTCGAGCTCGGCGCCGCCTGCTAGCATGAGCGCCATGCGCCGTGACGCGTACGGCCTGCCCGTCACCACCGCGTCCGCCGACGCCCTCGCCACGTATGATCGCGCGGTCCGCTCGCTGCTGGGCTGGGAAGCCGACGCGCTCGCGCTCTTCCGCGCGGCCGCCGCCGCCGATCCCGGCCTCGCGCTGGCCCACGCCGGCGCGGCCATCTGCCTCTTCCTCGAGGAGCGCTTCGTCGAAGCGAAGCAGGCGATCGAGGCGGCGCGCGCCGCCGCCGCCACGCTGTCCGCGCGCGAGCGCAGCCACGTGGAGGCGATCGCGCTGTGGATCTCCGCCAGGCCGGACGATGCGGTCGCGGCGATGCGCGCGCACCTCGCCACGTACCCGCGCGACGTGATGGTCTTCCAGCGGCTCTACTACGTCTACTTCTGGCTGGGGCGCTTTCCGCAGATGCTCGAGCTGACCGAGAGCCTGCTCCCGCACTATCCGGGCGACTCGTTCGTGCTCGGCACCCACGCGTTCGCGCTGGAGGAGGCGGACCGCTGCGCCGAGGCCATCCGCACGGCAGATGCCGCGCTGGCGCTCAATCCGCGCGACGCCTGGGCGGTGCACGCCCTCGCGCATGCGCTCTACGAGTCGGCCGACTTCGACACCGGCGTCACGCGCCTGCCGCCGGCCATCCACCCGTGCCGCGGCCTCAACTGGTTCCGCAACCACCTGCTCTGGCACCTGGCGCTGCTGCACTTCGCGCGCGGCGAGTACGCGCGCGCCGCCACCATCTCGCGCACCGTCTTCGAGCGGGCGCCCTCCTCGATCCCCGGCGACCTGCACGATTCCATCTCGCTCCTCTGGCGAATGGAGCTGGCCGGCCAACCGATGGGCGCGCGCTGGACGCCGTTCGTCGCCATCGGGCGCGAGCGCATGAACCGGATGGGCCTGCCCTTCCACGTGGCGCACGTGACGATGGCGCTCTCGGCGGGCGGTGACGTTCCCGGCGCCGAGAAGCACCTGGCCATGGTGCGCGAGCGCGCGCCCAAGGACCCGAGCGGCCTGGTGGGCGACGTGCTGGTGCCGCTGCTGGACGGCCTGCAGGCGTTTGCCGCCGGTGACTACGCGCGCACCGTCGCGCGGCTCGAGCCGCTGCGCCCTCGCATCGTCGAGCTGGGCGGCAGCCGCGCCCAGCGCGACGTCTTCCACGACACGCTGTTCGAGGCCGCGTTCCGCGCCGGTGACGCCGAGCGGGCCGGCCGGTTCCTGGCCGAGCGCCTCGCGCGCCGGCCCGATCACTTCTGGCGCACCCGAGCAGCGTGACGCGGCCGCCCGCGGTCGCCGTCATGGCCAAGGTGCCGGGCGCGGCGCCGGTCAAGTCACGGCTGCACGCCGCGCTCGGCCCCGAGCGCGCGACCGAGCTCTACCGCTGCTTCTTGCTCGATCGCCTCGACGGGCTCGCCGCGCTGCCGAGCTTCATCAGGCGGGTCGTCGCGTTCTCGCCGCCGGAGGCCGCCGACCAGATGGCCGCGCTCGCGCCGCCCGGCGTCGACCTGCTCGCCCAGCGCGGCGACGGCCTGACCGGGCGGCTGACCGGCGTCTTCGACGACCTGTTCGAGGACGGCCACATCGCCGTCGTGGCGCTCGACTCCGACAGCCCGACGCTGCCGATGACGTACGTCGCCCAGGCCGCCGCCGTCCTCGCGCACGGCGGCGCCGACCTCGTCATCGGGCCGAGTGACGACGGCGGCTACTATCTCGTCGGCCTCGATCGACGCCGGCCGAAGCTCTTCGACGGCATCCCGTGGTCCACGAGCGAGACGCGCGCCGCCACGCTGGCGCGCGCGCGTGACCTCGGTCTCAGCGCGCTCCTGTTGCCCCGCTGGTTCGACGTGGACACGCCGGAGGACCTCCAGCGCCTGTGCGCCGATCCGGCGGCACGCAACGCGGCCCCGCGCACGGCCGCGTTCCTCGCAACGCTGGCGGGGTGATGCGGCCCGCGCGGCTCGTCCTCGCCGTCCTCCTGCTGCTGGCCGCCTGCGCGGCGCCGCTGCGCCCGCTGGGGATCGCGGCGCCCGAGGCTCGCATCACGCTCCTGCAGGTGAACGACGTCTACACGCTGGATGCCGTCGACGATGGACGCCGCGGCGGCTTCGCGCGGCTCGCCACGCTGATCAAGCGCGTGCGGCGCGAGAACCCGGCCACGCTGGTGGCACTGGCGGGCGACACGATCTCGCCCTCCGTCGCCTCGATGGTGCTGCGCGGCGAGCAGATGATCGCCGGGCTCAACGCCGTGGGGCTCGACCTGGCGACGTTCGGCAACCACGAGTTCGACTTCGGCCCGGCGCTCCTGCGCGAGCGGATGCGCGAGTCGACCTTCACGTGGGTGTCGGCCAACGTGCTCGACCGCCGCTCGGGCCAGCCCTTCGGTGGCGCGCGGCCGGACGTCACCCTCACGGTGGCCGGCGTCCGTCTCGGCGTGTTCGGCCTCACCACGCCGGAGACGGCCAGGACGTCCAACCCGGGCGCGGATGTCGAGTTCCGCGACCCGATCGCGGTGGCGCGGATGGTGAGCGGCGATATGCGCAAGGGCGGCGCCCAGCTCGTGGTGGCCGTGACCCATCAGCACCTGGCCGCCGATCGCGCGCTGGCGGCGGCGCCCGGCGTCGACGTCGACGTGGTCCTCGGCGGCCACGAGCACGAGCCGCTGGTGGCCGAAGAGGGCAAGACGCTCATCACCAAGGCGGGCTCCGACGCGCGCTACGTCGTCCAGGTGGATCTCTGGTTCGGCTCCGACGGCCACCTGCGCGAACGCTCGTGGAGCTTCCGCGAGGTCTCGGCGCGCATCGAGCCCGATCCCGACGTGGCGAAGGTGGTGGCCGCCTACGCCGAGCGGCTCGGCCGCGAGCTGGACGTCGTCGTCGGCCGCACGACGACGCCGCTGGAGGCGCGGCGGGCGCCGCTGAGGACGCAGGAGACCAATCTCGGCGACTTCGTGGCCGATGCCATGCGGGCCCGGCTGAAGACCGACGTCGCCATGCTCAACGGCGGCGGCATTCGCTCGGACCGCGTCGTCCAGCCGGGGCCGCTGACCCGCCGCGACGTGGCCAGCCTGCTGCCCTTCGGCAACGTCGTGGTGGTGCTGGAGGTCACGGGCCGCCAGCTCCGCGAGGCGCTCGAGCACGGCCTGGCCCAGCGCGACCGGGAGGGCGGCGGCTTCCTGCAGATCGGGGGCATTGCGCTGACGTTCGACCCCTCACGCGCGGCCGGCAGCCGCATCGTGACCGCAAAGGTCGGCGACGCGCCGCTCGATCCCGAGCGCCGCTACACCGCCGCCGTCGTGGAGTACCTCGTGCGCGGCGGCGACGGCTTCACGTCCTTCCGCGACGCGCGCGTGCTGACCGACGCCGCCAGCGGCCCCATCCTCGCCGACGTCCTCCTCGAAGCCATCACCGCCGCCGGCACCATCGCGCCTGTCGTGGACGGCCGCATTCACGCGACGCAGTGATGGGGCCGCCGTGTCGGACCCGCTCGAAGTCAACAGAGAAGCGCCACGGCTGCGCCGGGGCGCTTCGAACGTCTGGGGGTTTGGGGGCCATCTCGGGGCCCCCATGTCAAACAGGCCGGAGGTGGTCCCAGGGCTGCGCCTGCTCGAAGGCGGCGGCGGCGCGCAGCACCGTCACCTCGTCGCGCCACCGGCCGGCGATCTGCAGGCCCACGGGTAGACCTTCTTTCGTCAGGCCGGCGGGCACGGAGATCGCCGGGGAGCCGATGACGGTGAAGGCGTAGGTGAGCAGCGCCCACTGGATGTAGTGCTTCATCGGCACGCCGTTGATCGACGGCGGCCCCGAGCGCTGCTCGAGCGGGAAGGGCGGCACGGCGGCCGTCGGCGTGAGGATGAGGTCGTAGCGCTCCATGAACTCGCGCACGCGGTGGAAGAGCTGCGTGCGCAGCCGCTCGCCGCTGGCGATCTCGGAGGCGCGCAGCGCCAGGCCCTGCTCGATGTTCCGGACGAGGTTCTCCTGCATCAGCGGCCGCCACTGCGGCAGCTTGTCCTCGTGGCGCGCCACCATCGAGAGGCCACGGCTCGTGCGGACGATCTCGTCCACCTCGTCGAAATTCGGGTGGGCCTCCTCCACGCGCGCGCCCAGCTTGCGGAACGCGGCCAGCGTGGCCTCCGCTACCCGCTTCACCTCGCGGTCGAGGGGCGTGATGCCGAGGTCACCGCCCCACGCGATGCGCAGGCCCTTGAGGCTCGGCTGCTTCACCGCGGCCAGGAGCGCGCGCGGATCGACGGGGTAGGAGATCGGCACGCGCGGATCGAGGCCGGCGATCGCCGTCAGCATCAGCGCGGTGTCGCCGACGGTGCGCGCCATCGGGCCCTCGACGCTGTACGTGTCCCAGGCGCTGGCGCGCGGCCACACGGGGACGCAGCCCGGCGAGGTGCGGAAGCCGACGACGCCGCAGAACGCGGCCGGCAGCCGCAGCGAGCCGCCGAGATCGGAGCCCTGCGCGAGCGGCCCCATGCCGGTGGCCAGCGCGACCGCCCCGCCGCCGGTGGAGCCGCCGCACGTGAGCGCGAGATTCCACGGGTTGCGCGTGGGCCCGAACACCGCGTTGAACGTGTTGGCGCCGGCGCCGAACTCCGGCGTGTTGGTCTTGCCGATCACGATGGCGCCCGCCGCCTTCAGCCGCTCGACGACGAGGCCGTCCTGCTCAGGCACGTGATGCTCGAAGATCTTCGAGCCCCACGTCGTCCGGATGCCCTTCGTCGGCGCCAGGTCCTTGATGGAGACCGGCACGCCGTGGAGCGGACCCAGCGTGGCGGTCTTCTTGCCCATGACCGCCGTCGCCTTCGTCGCGGCCGCCAGCGCTTGCTCGGCCGCCACCGTGCAGTACGCGTTGAGCGGCGGGTTCACGCGCTCGATGCGCTCCAGCACGGCGCGGGTGACGTCGAGCGGCGAGACCTTGCGGCGGCGGATGAGGGCGACCAGCTCGGTGGCGGGCGTCCAGCAGAGATCCTTCACTGTCCGAGCACCTTCCGTGGGTCGAGCGCGTCTCGGAGCCCGTCCCCGATGTAGTTGATCGAGAGCACGGTCAGGAAGATCGCCGTCCCCGGGAAGACCGCCCAGTGCGGCGCGAAGTCGAGATTGTCCTTGGCGTCGAAGAGGATGCGCCCCCAGGTAGGGATGTCGGGCGGGAAGCCGAGGCCCAAAAACGACAGCGACGACTCCGCGATGATGGCCGCCGCCACGTCGATGGTGCCGGCCACGATCACGGGGCCGAGCGCGTTCGGCAGGATGTGGCGGGCCACCTGGCGCAGCGCCGGCGCCCCCAGGCTGCGCGCGGCCTCCACGAACTCCTTCTCGCGCAGCGAGAGGAACTGGGCGCGCACCAGCCGCGCCACCGGCATCCAGCGCAGGCCTCCGATGACCACCACGATCATGATGAAGATGCCGGCTTCGGGACCGAGCACCTTCTTCAGCGCGTCGCGGAACAGGTAGACGATCAACAGCAGCAGGGGAAGCTGGGGCAGCGAGAGGAAGAGATCGGTCAGCCGCATCAGGGTGTGGTCCGTGGTGCCTCCGAAGTGGCCGGCGGCGGCGCCCACGCTGACGCCGATCGTCACCGCGATCAGCATGGCCGCGATGCCGACCGCGAGCGAGATGCGGCCGCCGTAGAGGATGCGGGCCAGCAGGTCCTGGCCGAGGTCGTCGGTGCCCAGCGGATGTGCCCACGACGGCCCCTGCAGCTTGGCCTTAAAGTCGATCTCGTCGATGGGGACGCGGTAGACGAAGGGGCCGACCAGCACGGCCGCGACCATGAAGACCAGCACCACGGCGCCGAAGGCGGCCAGGCGATGGCGGCGGAAGCGGCGGAACGCCTCCGACCACAGCGAGCGCGCGGCCGGGCGCCCGCGCAGCGACAGGTCGGCGGCGAGCGTGGGCGCGCGGCTGGCCATCAGCGGTAGGTGATCCGGGGGTCGAGCCATCCGTAGAGGATGTCGGCCAGCAGGTTGAAGAGGACGACCAGGCCCGAGAACACGAACGTGATGGCCATGATCACCGGCGTGTCGTTGGCGAGGATCGAGCTGATGAGCAGCGAGCCGATGCCGGGGACCCGGAAGATCTGCTCGGTGATGACGGCGCCCGTGAAGATCGTGGGAATCTGCAGCGCGACCAGCGTCACCACTGGAATCAGCGCGTTGCGGACGGCGTGCTTGACGACGGTGACGCGCTCGGAGAGCCCCTTGGCGCGCGCGGTGTTGATGTAGTCGAGGCGGATCACCTCGAGCACGGCCGAGCGCACGAAGCGCGTGAGCGCGGCGCCCTGGAAGAGTCCCAGCACGGCCACCGGCATGATGGCCTGGCGCGCGTGCTCCCACCACCAGCGCCAGCCCGCCGCGCCGATGTCGGCGCGATAGATGAAGGGCAGCCAGTCGAGGTAGATCGAGAAGAACAGGATGAACAGGATGCCGGTGAAGAACGTGGGCAGCGAGAAGCCCACGAAGGCGAGCGTCGTCGCCACCTGGTCGAAGAGCGAGTAGGGACGGACGGCGGACAGCGTGCCGATGGGCAGCGCGATCAGGATGCCGAGGAGCTGAGCGGTGCCGAGGACGAAGAGGCTGGTGGGCAGCCTCTGGAGGATCAGCGTCGAGACGTTCACGCGGCTGACGAAGGAAAAGCCCCAGTCGCCCTGCGCCATCGAGCCGAACCAGCGCACGTAGCGGACCATCACGGGATCGTCGAGACCGAACTGCTTGCGCAGCGCCTGCGCCACCTCGCGCGGCACGTTGGGATTGGTGGCGAGCTCCTCGAACGGGTCGCCCGGGGCCAGGGCCAGGATCGTGAAGAGGACGAGGCTGATGCCGGCCAGGACCGGCACGGCGATCAGCAGGCGGCGGATGACGTACTTGAACATCGGAGGCTGGGGCCGGGCCCGCGGGCCCGGCCCCGACCGTCGGCTAGCCCTCGCGGTACCAGTTCTCGAGGTTCCAGAAGTTCGAGTCCCAGCCGCTCTGCTCGGCCCCCTTGAGGCGATTGGAGATGGCGGCGACTGCCGGCCGCAGCACCACCGGGATGACCACGATGTTCTGGATCACGACGTCGTTCATCTTGATGAACAGCGCGCCGCGCTTGACGGGATCGAGCTCGGTCTCGGCCGAGCGGAAGAGCTTGTCGTACTCCTCGTTGCGCCAGCGCGTGATGTTGCGCAGCTGCCACTTGTTGTCCTTGCTCGCCACTTCCCACGACGCGAACTGGCTCATGAACACCTCGGGATCCGGCTGCGTCATGGTCGTCGTGTACATCTGGATGTCGGTGTAGAAGTGCGTGTAGGTGTCGGGATTGGCCACGTCGGACGAGAAGTAGACCGCCGCCGTCACCGACTTCAGCTCCATCTCGATGCCCGCCTTGGCGGCCGCCTGCTTGACGATAGCCTGCGTCTTCTGGCGGAGCGAGTTGATCGACGTCTGGTACACCAGCTTGAGCTTGACGCCGTCCTTGGCCCGGATGCCGTCGGCGCCCTTCTTCCAGCCGGCCGATTCCAGGATCTGGTTGGCCTTGTCGACGTTGAACTCGTACTTCGTGTTGCGTGAGTAGAACCGCTTCGGCTCGTTCAGGAAGTTGGCGGTGGCGATGCCGGTACGCCCGTAGATCTGCTCCTGCACCGAGGCGCGATCGACCAGGAGGTTGAGGGCCTGCCGCACCGCGGGGTCGGCGAGGAACGGGTGCTTCGTCTTGACGCTCGAGCGCTCGCCGTCGACCTCTTTCCACGGATCGGTGTTGTTGAGCTGGATGTGCTCGATGTTGCCGCCCGGCGTGATGTCGGCCTTGCCCTTGCCGCCCTGCTCCATCCGCTTGAGCAGCTCGTCCTCGACCTGGAGGTTCCACGCGAAGTCGACCTCGCCGGTCTGGATGACCGCGCGCGCCGCCGAGGTCGCATCGCCGCCGCCCTTCATCTCGATCGTGTCGAAGAAGGGCCGATTGGGCATGTGATAGCCCGGGTTGAGCTCGCCGCGCACGACGTCCTGCGGCTTGAAGTCCACGTACCGGTAGGGCCCGGTGCCGACCGGCTTCAGGTTGGCCGGCGCCTCCCGCGACTTGGCGCCCTTGAACGGCTCGAACAGGTGCTTGGGAATGATCATCCCGCGCACGCCGACGAAGGCGTCCGCCCAGAACGGAGTGGGCTTGGCGAACGTGACCTTCACGGTGTGGCTGTCGACCTTGTCGATCTTGAGGTCCTTGTAGGTGCCGTTGGTCGTGGCCGCGGTGGCGGGGTCGGCGGCGTACTCCCAGTTGAAGACGACGTCGTCGGCGGTGAACGGCTTGCCGTCGTGCCACTGCACGTTCTTCTTGAGCTTCCAGGTGACCGACTTGCCGTCCTTGGTCACGGCGCCGTTCTGCACGCTCGGGATCTCGGCGGCGAGCACCGGCACCAGGTTGCCCTCGGGGTCCCACACGGCCAGCGGCTCGTAGAAGATGCGCGAGCCGTCCTGGTCCTTGGTGCCCACGGCGAAGTGCGGGTTGAGGAGCGTCGAGCCTTGCCACCACAGCGTCCGCAGCGCGCCGCCGCCGCCCCGCTTGGAGGGCTTGTACGCGGCCGGCTTCGTCTGGGCCTGCGCCACGCCGGCCGAGGCCAGCATCTGGCCCGCCAGGGGCGCGGTCAGCCCGAGCCCGACCATCGTCTGGACGAAGCGCCGGCGGCTCAAGCGGCCGCGCTTGACGTCGTCGATCAGTGTTCTCAGCTCACGCTCGTCCATGGAAACGTCCTCCTGGCGAGACACTACCACCTCAAGCTCGGTACCAGTAGGGCAGGTGCCAGAACGTGGAGTCCCAGCCGTTCAGGTCCATCCCCGCGAGCTTCAACGCGGAGGCCGACACGCCGTTGCGCCACAACACGGGGATGACCACGACGTGCTGGATCACGAGGTCGTTCATCTTGATGAAGAGCGCTGCGCGCTTGACCGGGTCCACCTCGCTGTCGGCCGCCTGGTAGGCGCGGTCGTACTCCTCGTTGCGCCAGCGGGTCGCGTTGCGCCCCTGGTACTTGTTGGCCTTCGAGGCCGCCTCCCACGAGCAGAACTGGTTCATGAAGTACTGGGCGTCGGGGGCGGTCATCGTCGTGTTGTACATTTGCAGGTCGGCAGAGAAGTGCGCGTAGGTGTCGGGGTTGGCCGCGTCCGAGCTGAAGAACACCGAAGCCACCACCGACTTCAGCTCCAGCTCGATGCCGGCCCTGGCCGCCGCCTGCTTGACGATCTGCTGGTTCTTCTGCCGGGGCGCGTTGATCGAGCTCTGGTAGAGCATCTTGAGGCGCTTGCCGTCCTTGGCGCGGACGCCGTCGGCGCCGCGCTTCCAGCCGGCCGCGTCGAGGACCGCGTTGGCCTTGTCCACGTTGAACTCCCAGCGCGTGTTCTTCGAGAAGTAGCGCGACGGCGCGTTGAGGAAGTTCGCGGACGTCTGGCCCTGGCGGCCGTAGATCTGCTCCTGCACGGCGGCCCGATCGACCAGCAGGTTCAGCGCCTGGCGCACGGCGAGGTCGGACAGGAACGGGTGCGTGCTCTTCGGATGCGAGCGCTCGCCCTCGACCTCCGTCCACGGATCGCTGAAGTTGCACTGGATGTGCTCGGGGTTCCCCGTCGGCCAGATGTTCACGCGGCCCTTGCCGCCCTGCTCGAGGCGGCGCAGGATGTCGTCCTCCACCTGCATGTTCCAGGCGTAGTCGTACTCGCCCGTCTGCAGCACCGCGCGCGCCGCCGAGGTGGCGTCGCCGCCGCCCTTCATCTCCATGGTGTCGAAGAACGGCCGGTTGGCGACGTGATAGGCGGCATGGATCTCGCCTTTCACGATGTCGCCCGGCTTGAAGTCCGAGCACTTGAAGGGCCCGGTGCCGACCGGCTTGAGGTTGGCCGGCGCCTCGCGCGACCTGGCGCCGCGGTAGGCGTCGAACTGGTGCTTGGGAATGATCATGCCGCGGTTGCCGCAGAAGGCGTCCGACCAGAACGGCTGCGGCTTGGTGAAGGTGAGCTTCACGGTGTGGCTGTCGACCTTCTCGATGCGGCTGATCTCGCGATAGGCACCGCTGGTGACGGCGGCGGTGGCCGGGTCGGCGACGAATTCGTAGGTGAACACGACGTCGTCGGCCGTGAACGGCTTGCCGTCGTGCCACGTGACGTTCTTCTTCAGCCGCCACGTCACCCACGTCAGGTCCTTGGCGAGCGTGCCGGCGCCGACGCTGGGGGCCTCCGCGGCGAGGATCGGCGTGAGGTTGCCGTCGGGGTCGAAGCCGGCCAGCGGCTCGTAGAAGATCCGTGCGGCGTCCGCGTCCTTGGTCCCGGTGGCGAAGTGCGGGTTGAGCAGCGTGGGCGCCTGCCACCAGAGCGTCTTGAGATGACCGCCGCCGCCCCGCCTGGTGGGCGCGAACACGGCGGGCTTCGGCTGCGCGGCCACGCCGGCGGCCGTCAGCATCTGGGCCGCCATCGGCGCCGTGAGGCCGAGGCCGACCATCGTCTGCACGAAGCGCCGGCGGCTCGTCCGTCCGGCCTTCACGTCCCGCGCCAGCGCCCGGATCGCCTCAGCCTCGTCCATCATGCGCGTGCCTCCAGCATCGTGGTGGCCACGTCGAGCGCCTCCACCATGGACTCGTGATTGGCGATGCCCTTCCACGCGCGATCGAACGCGGTGCCGTGATCGACCGAGACGCGCAGGAACGGCAGCCCCACCGTGACGTTCACGCCCGAGAGCCCCGTCCACTTCTTGCTGGCCTCGTCGTACTCGAAGCCGAGCGTCTTCACCGGGATGTGGCCCTGGTCGTGATACATCGCGACGACGATATCGAACTCGCCCCCGCGCGCCCGGGAGAACAGGGTGTCGGCCGGCAGCGGCCCCGCGACCGACATGCCCTCGGCGCGCGCGGCCTCGATGGCGGGAATGATCTGCGTCTTCTCCTCGTCGCCGAAGAGCCCGTCCTCGCCCGCATGCGGGTTGAGGCCGCACACGGCGATGCGGCCGTGCGCCCGCCCGAGGTCCGTGAGCGTGCGCTGGGCCAGCCGGATCGTGCGCAGCACGCGCTCGCGCGTGACCAGCTCGGGCACGCGGCGCAGCGCCACGTGGGTCGTCACGTGGATGACCTTCAGCTCCTTGCCCATGAGGAGCATGGCGAAGTCGCGCGTGTCGGTGAGCTGGGCCAGGATCTCCGTGTGGCCGGAGTGCTGGACGCCGGCGGCGGCCAGCGCCTCCTTGTTGACGGGCGCGGTGACGATCGCGTGGATCTCGCCGGCCTTGGCCAGCGTGATGGCGCGCTCGATGTACTCGTAAGCCGCGCGGCCGGCGGCGGCGCTGACCTCGCAGCGCGGCAGCGCGGCCATGTCCACGTTGCCGAGGTCGAGCACTTCCAGCGTGCCGTCGGCCCAGCGGCAGTCGGCCACGCGCCGCACGGCGTGCAGCGCGAGGCGGCTGCCGACGAGCGCGAGCGCCTCCCGCATCGCGGCGGCGGCGCCGATCACCACGGGGCGCGCGGTGGCCCGCACGGCCGGCTCGGCGGCGGCGCGCGCGATGATCTCCGGGCCTACGCCGGCGGGATCGCCCATCGTCACTCCGAGCACCGGCTGCTTCACGCGACGGTCTCCTTCTTCTGGAGCGACACGATGAGGTCGGGGGGTCCGAAGCCCCCGGCCTTGGTGAGGACGGCGAGCGGCTCGCGGCCGGGCAGGCGAAGGTGGCCGAGCGCCAGGCCGGGCGCGGGCGCGCCGACGACCTCCACGCGATCGGCGCCGAGCGCCGCCCACAGCGCGACCGCCGTCTCGCCGCCGGTGACGACGACGAGATCCCACTTCTCGCGCTCGATGGCGGCCACCGCCTGCTCGACCACCCGCGCGATGGCCTCGCCCCGGTCGCCGCTGGCGCGCTCGGCCGTGGCCACGACGGTGAGGCCGGCCGCGCGCGCTTCCTTGACCTGCCGGCGCGTGGCGGGATGGATGCTGCCGGCCACCACGAGCCAGCGCGGGCCCGCTGGCACCTCCGCGCGGTCGGCGAGGAGCCCGAGCCGGGAGGCGAGCGCGCGCCCGAGCCCGGCCGAGCCCACGAGCAGGGGCTGCGGCGTCACGGCCAGCGCCGCCTCGACCAGCGCGTCGAGGTCCGCGTCGGTTTCCGCGTCGGCGACGATCGCCGTGCCGGCCAGGCGCCGCACGCGCGCCGTGAGCGCCTCGGCGCCGGTGCGGAGCTGGTCGATGGGAATCCAGGCGAGCGCGCGATCGAGCTGCGGGCGGAGCAGCTCGACCACGCTCGAGCCGCCGGCGGGGAAGTGCGGATCGCGGGCGATCGGCGTCTCGGCCACGGGCGCGCCGCCCACGAGCAGCACGCGATCGAGCACGACGCGCCGTTGCGCGGGAAAGGCCGGGCACACGATGGCGGTGGTGACGCCCGTCGCGCGCATGAGGGCGTCCACCTCGGCGCCGACGGGCCCGCGCAGCGTGGAGTCGATCTTCTTGAACCAGTGCCGGGCGCGGCCGCCGGCGGCGACGGTGGCCATGCGCTCGGCGGCGTCGGGCCCGCTCAGCGCGCGGCTCTCCGTGTCGACGACGCGCACGACCGCGTCGGCGGCGGCGCGCCGCGGCCACACGCTGACGGGCACCGGCGCCCGCGCCGCGAAGAGCGCGCCGGTGTCGCAGGCGCCGGTGAGGTCGTCGGCGACGATGGTCAGGGGCCGCGCGCGCGTGGGCTTCATCGGAGGTGGCTCAATATAGGGTTATACTGCGCATGATTCAATGCGACCGCTGCCGTCCGTCCTGATCATGCTCGCCCTCGTGCTCACCGCCGTCGGGGTCGCCTTGTTCATCGCCGGGCCGCCGCCGTCGTCCACGGCGCCGCCGGACGCGCCGAAGGTGAGCCGCGAGCCCGCGCGTGCGACGAGTGATCCGCCGCCGGCGACGCCGGCCCCCAGCGCCGCGGTGGGCGCGGGCCGCGCGCGGCTGCCCCTGGCCGAGGCGATCAAGGAGCTCGATCTCATCAAGCCCGCGCGGCAGAAGCTGGCCGACGATTTCACGGTGCCGACGCCGGGCGGCGCCACGTTCCGGCTGGCCGACCAGCGCGGCAAGGTCGTGATGGTCAACTTCTGGGCCACGTGGTGCCCGCCGTGCCTGGAAGAGATGCCCGCGATGGAGCGGCTCTACCGCAAGCACAAGGACGCCGGCTTCACGCTGGTGGCCATCTCGGTCGATGCCGATCCCAAGAAGGTCACGCCCTTCGTCAACGAGCACAAGCTCACGATGCCGATCGGCGTCGATCCCAAGATGGACCTGGCCAGCACCTATGGCGTGCGCGCGCTGCCCTCGAGCTTCATCGTCGGGCGTGACGGGAACCTGGCGGCGCTGGCCATCGGCCCGCGCCACTGGGACAACGAGGCTGCGCACGCGCTCGTGGAAGGCATGCTCCGCTGATGGCGGGCTCGCTCGGCGTCGTCGTCGCTTTCAGCGCCGGCCTCTTCTCGTTCCTCTCGCCGTGCGTGCTCCCGCTGTTCCCGTCCTACCTGTCGTTCATCACCGGCATGTCGGTGGCCGATCTCTCCACCGACCTCACTGCGGCGGCCCGGCGCCGCGTGCTGCTGCACGCGGTCACGTTCGTGCTCGGCTTTTCCGTCGTCTTCGTGGCCCTCGGCGCCTCGTTCAGCGCGGCCGGCCAGCTCCTGTTCGAGTACCGCGACTGGATTCGCCGCATCGGCGGCCTGCTCATCATCGTCTTCGGGCTCTACATCGCCGGCTTCCTCAACGTGGGGTTCTTGAGCCGCACGCAGCAGTACCAGCTTCGCGAGAAGCCGGCCGGCTACGTGGGCACGTTCCTGGTCGGCGTCACCTTCGCCATCGGCTGGACGCCGTGCGTGGGACCGATCCTGGGCGCGATCCTCTCGCTGGCCGGCACCGCCGAGACCGTGCAGCGCGGGATCGGCCTGCTCATCGCGTACTCGGCGGGGCTCGGCGTGCCGTTCCTGCTCTCGGCGTTCGCGCTCGGCGCCTTCCTTCGCTTCTTCAAGCGCTACCGCCCGTTCATTCCCGTGGTCGAGCGCGGCGCCGGCGTGCTGCTGGTGGCCGTGGGCGTGCTCGTGCTGCTGAACTGGTACGTGATCCTCAACTCCTGGGCGATCTCGCTCACCCCGGAGTGGCTCCTGAAGCGCCTCTGAGCGCGCCGTTGCGCGTTCACGTCCGCGTTCCCGCCACCTCCGCCAATCTCGGTCCCGGCTTCGACACGCTCGGTCTCGCGCTGGCGCTCCACAACGAGGTCCAGGCGACGGAGGCCGACCGCGTCACCGTGACCCTGGAAGGCGAGGGGGCTCGCGAGCTGCCGGCGGGCGCCGACAACGTCGTGGCGCGCGGCGTGCGCCAGGCCTACGAGGCCGCCGCGCGTGCGTTCAAGGGCGTCGCGCTCACGTGCGTGAACCGCATCCCGGCCTCGCGCGGGCTCGGCTCGAGCGCGGCGGCCTGGGTCGGCGGTCTCGTCGCCGGCAACGCGCTGCTGGGCGGGCCGCTCTCGCGCGACGCCATCCTCGCCCTGGCCGCGCGGGCCGAGGGCCACCCCGACAACGTCGCCGCCGCCCTCTACGGCGGCCTCACCGTGTCCTGCGCGCTCGGCGAGGGGCGCATCGCCACCGTCTCGCTGCCGGTGCCGGCGTCGCTGCGCTGGATCGTCCTCGTGCCCGAGGTGACCAGCGCCACGGCCGAGGCGCGTGCCGTCCTCCCGGACTCCGTGCCGCGCGCCGATGCGGTCTTCAACGTGCAGCGCGTCGCGTTGTTGCTGGCCGGGCTGCAGTCGGGGCGCGCGGATGCCATCGCGGGGGCGCTCGACGATCGGCTGCACCAGCCGTACCGGCGCCGGCTGTTCCCCTGGCTGCCGTCCGTGGTCGACGCCGCGCGCGGGGCGGGCGCCCTCGGCTGCGTGCTGTCCGGTGCCGGGCCCTCGGTGCTGGCCGCCGTGAGCGGCGACGCCGACCGCGTCGCGCGCGCGATGGAAGGCGCGCTCACCGCCGCCGGAATCGGCGGTCGCGCCCGCGCCTTCGCCGTGGACACCGAGGGAGCCGTGAGCACGCGCGCGTGACGAACGCGCGGCGGTTGGTCGTGGTCGTGTGGATCACGCTCGCGGTCGCCTACGGGCTGTTCTTCTCCTTCTCCATCTTCTTCGTCCCGCTGATCCAGGAGTTCCGCTGGTCGCGCGGGCTCACGGCCGGCGCGATGTCGGTCTCGGCCATCGTGCAGGGACTGTTCGCGCCGCTCGCCGGCGTGCTGGCCGATCGCTTCGGCCCGCGCCCGATGATCATCACCGGCGTGCTCCTGCTCGCCTCCGCCTCCGCCCTGGCCTCGACCATCCAGGCGCCGTGGCATCTCTACCTCTACACGGGCGTGCTCGGCGCGCTCGGCCTCGTCGCGCTCGGCTGGGTGCCGATGGGCCTGCTGCTCTCGCGCTGGTTCCAGGCGCGCCGCGGGCGCATGGCGGGCGTGGCGTTCTCGGGCATGGGCTTCGGCGTGTTCGTCATCGGCCCCGTCACGCAATGGCTCATCGCGGCCACGGGCTGGCGCACGGCCAGCCTCATCCTCGGTCTCGCCGCGCTCGTCGTGCTGCTCCCGCTCGTGCTGTGGGGCATCCGCGATCCCGCGCCGCGCGAGGCGCCTGCGACGGACCGCGCGCGGCTCGCCGGCGCGGCGACCACGGCGACACCGGCGCGGCCAGACGCCACGCTGAGGGACGCCCTGCGCTCGCGCGCGTTCTGGGCGCTCTTCGCCGCCTACTTCTTCACGCCGCTCGCCGTCTTTCCCGTCGCCACGCACGCCGTGGCGTTCGCGGTCGATCAGGGCTACCCGCCGATGCTGGCGGCCACGGCCTACGGCTCGATGGGCCTCATGTCCACGGTCGGACGCGCGGGCTTCGGGGTTCTGGCCGACCGGCTCGGCGGGCCGCTGGCCGCGACGCTGTCGTACGGCTGCACGGCGGGCGGCGCGGCGGCGCTGCTGGCGCTGGAGGCGATCCCCGGCGCGGGTTGGCTGATCGTCTTCGCCGTGCTCTTCGGCCTCGGCTTCGGCGCGCGCGGGCCGATCATCACCGCCATCGCCAGCGAGCGGTTCGCGGGCCGCCGCTTCGGCGTGATCTACGGCGTGCTCAATCTCGGCAACGGCCTGGCCGGCGCCATCGGCCCCTGGTTCGGCGGCGTCGTGCACGACGTGAGCGGCTCCTACCGCATCGCGTTCATCGCCTCGATCGTCTTCTGCGCATGCGGCTCCGCCTGCTTCTGGCTGGCCCACCGCCGCACGCCTTGACGCCCGAGAGCGCCCGATGGTAACCGGAGAGAACGACGATGACCCGAGGGGCTGAATGCTGACCGGAGGGGTCGAGGGGAACCCTGCGAGGGTTCCCCTCCCAAGAGATGTCGAGGGGAACCCTGCGAGGGTTCCCCTCCCAACAGGTGTGCTGCCCGACCACGAGCTGCGCGCCGCCGTCGAGGGGGGCTGGATCAGCGCCCGCGCGCCGCTCGCCGACGCGCAGTTCCAGCCCGCCAGTCTCGACCTGCGGCTGGGGTCCGTCGCCTATCAGCTCCGCGCCAGCTTCCTGCCCTATCGCGAGAGCGTGCAGGATCGCCTCGACGCCGGCGACGGCGACCTCGTGATCGACCGGCTCTCGCTCGCCGAGGGCGCCACGCTGCAGCGCGGCTCCGTCTATCTCGTGCCGCTGCAGGAGTCGCTCGCGCTGCCGCCGGGGATGCGCGGGCGCTCGAATCCCAAGAGCACGACGGGACGGCTCGACATCTTCACGCGCGTGATCACCGATCGCACGCCGCGCTTCGACGAGATCGCCGCGGGTTACCGCGGCGGCCTCTACCTCGAAGTCTCGCCGCAGTCGTTTCCCGTGCGCGTGCACGCGGGCGCCTCGCTCAACCAGCTCCGGCTGCTCGTGGGCGAGAGCGCCGCGCCCGACACCGCGCTGCGCGACCTCTACGCCGGCTCGCCCCTGCTTTACGACGACGACGACCGGCCCGTCCCGCTCGAGCGCGCCGTGTTCAACGACGGCCTCTGCATGGGCGTGGACCTCTCGGGGCGGACGACGGGCGGCATCGTCGGCTACCGGGCGCATCCCAATCCGCCCGCCGTCGACCTGACCCGCGTCGGGCACTATGACCCCGCGGAGTTCTGGGAGCCGATCAAGCGGCCGGGCCGCGACGCCTACATCCTGGAAGCCAACCGTTTCTACATCCTCGTTTCTAAAGAGCGCATCCGCGTGCCGCCCGACTACGCCGCCGAGATGGTCGTGTACGATGCGGGCGCGGGGGAGATTCGTACACATTACGCGGGGTTCTTCGATCCGGGCTTCGGCTTCGGCGACGGGAGCGTGCTTGGCACCAAGGTTGTTATGGAGGTACGGGCGCGCGAGGTACCGTTTCTGGTCTACGATGGCCAGATCTCGTTCAAGGTGTGGTTCGAGCGGCTGCGGAGCCGGCCGGCCCGTGTCTATGGTGTGGGGCTCGGCTCGTCGTACCAGCACCAGACCTTGAGCCTGAGCAAGCACTTCCGCGCCCCCGGGCCCTGAAACATATTGCGGGGTCGGCCCCATCAGTTAGAATTGAAGCGGCAACGGTCACTCGTGGACGCCCCTGGTGTCCCGATGGAGGGCCACATGGCTGAGCAGAAGAAGAAAGAGACGCGGCCCACGAAACCCAACGAAGGTGGCGGCGACGGCGCCGCCGCGAACCCCGAGCTGCAGAAGAAGGGCAAGAAGATCAAGGAGGACATCGACAAGCTCCTTGACGAGATCGACGACATCCTCGAGGAGAACGCCGAGGAGTTCGTCAAGAGCTACGTGCAGCGGGGCGGCCAATAGGAGGCCAATCGTCGATGCCGATCTACGAGTACCGGTGCCGGGCCTGCGACAAGGACTTCGAGAAGTACGTGCCCGGCGCCGCCACGAAGGTGGCCTGCCCCGCCTGCGCCAGCGCCGACATCACGCGGAAGCTCTCGGTGTTCGGGCTGAAGAGCGACGGTGGGTTCGTCGCCTCCTCGATGCCGAGCGGCGGCGGCTGTTGCGGCGGGGGCGGCTGCGGCTGCCATTGATCGTCCCGAGTGGATCTTCGCCGCCTCGAGATCTTCCTCAAGGTTGCCGAGCTCGGTAGCTTTTCCCGCGCGGCCGACGCCCTCTTCCTGACCCAGCCCACCGTCTCCGAGCACGTGCGCGCGCTCGAGGACGAGCTGGGGGTGCAGCTCCTCGACCGGCTCGGGCGCGGTACCACGCCGACCAAGGCCGGCACCCTGCTGCTCGGCTACGCGCGCCGGCTGCTGACGCTGTCGCGCGAGGCCCGACAGGCCATCGAGCAGTTCCAGGGGCGCGTCAGCGGTGAGCTCGTGCTGGGCGGCTCGACCATCCCCGGCGAGTACGTGCTGCCCGCCCTCATCGGGGCGTTCCGCGGAAAGTACCCCGACGTCTCCATCTCGCTGCGCATCGGCGCCAGCCGCCAGGTGCAGGAGTGGGTCGAGCAGGGTCACGTGGAGGTCGGCGTCGTCGGCGCCCTGCCGGCCTCGCGGACGCTCGAGACGCGGCAGCTCATGGCCGACGATCTCGTGCTGGTCGTGCCGCCCGAGCATCCCTGGGTGGCGCGCAAGACGGTCACCGTCGAGGACGTCAAGCGCGAGCCGCTGATCCTGCGCGAGCGGGGCTCCGGCTCACGCGAGACGCTCGAGCAGGCCCTGAAAGAAGTCGGGCTCGAGCTGACGGCCTTCCACGTGGTCGGCGAGATCGCGTCCACCCAGGCCGTGAAGCAGGCCGTGCGGGCCGGGCTCGGCCTGTCGTTCGTCTCCCACCGCGCGGTGGAGGACGAGTGCCGCGCGGGGCTGCTGGCGTGCGTCAAGGTGAGCAACCTCAACGTCTCGCGCGCCTTCCACATCGTCACCCATCGCGATCGCAGCCGCTCACCGCTGGCCCAGGCCTTCCTGGCCTTCGTCGAATCCCAGCCGACCGACCGCTCGTCGTAAGTCGTAAGATCACGCCATGGACAGCCGGGAGCGCATTCGCTTGACGTCGTATGCCGCCTGTGCGGGCTGAGCGTCCAAGATGGCTCCTGGAGATCTCCAGGAGGTGCTGGCCGGGCTCAAGCGGCCGACCGGGCTGTCCGCCGAGACCGAGCGCAACCTGCTCGTCGGCCTCGGCGCTGCGGACGACGCGGCGGTCTATCGGCTGACCGACGACCTGGCGATCGTCGAGACGGTCGACTTCTTCCCGCCCGTCGTGGACGACCCGTGGACCTGGGGCGCGGTGGCCGCGGTGAACGCCATGTCCGACGTCTACGCGATGGGCGGCGAGGTGCTGTTCGCGCTTGCCGTCGCCGGCTTCCCGCGCGACTTCGACAAGAAGGTCATCGCCGAGGTCTTTCGCGGCGGCGCGGAGAAAGTGGCGGAGGCCGGCGGCGTGGTGGCCGGCGGCCACACGGTCATCGATCCCGAGCCGAAGTACGGGCTCTGCGTGACCGGGCGTGTCCACCCCGAGCGCATCTTCATCAAGGGCGGCTTGCGGCCGGGCGATCGCCTGTTCCTCTCCAAGCCGCTCGGGACCGGCGTCGTCACCACGGCCGCCAAGGACGAGGCGGCGCCGCCGGAGGTCGTCGACGAGGCCGTAGCGAGCATGCTGCGACTCAACCGCGTGGCGGCGCGCGTGGCGCGCGAGCACGGCGCGACGGGCGCCACCGACATCACGGGCTTCGGCCTGCTCGGCCACGCGACCGAGATGATCGCCGCCTCCGGCGCCGGCATCGCGCTCACGGCGAGCCGGCTGCCGCTGCTGCCCGGCGCGCTGGCGCTGGCCGAGGCCGGTCGCTTCAGCGGTGGGATGAAGCGCAACCGGCGCCACGTCGATCACGTGCTGGGAGCCCGGCTCGAGATCGACCCCACGGTGCCGCCCACGCTGGTCTCCATCCTGGCGGAGGCCGAGACGTCCGGCGGGCTGCTGTTCTCCATCGCCCGTGACCGCGCCCAGGGCGTCGTGCCGGCGTTCGGCGCCTCGGGCGAGCGCTGCTGGGAGATCGGCGAGGTCGTCGCCGAGCCCGTGATCCGCCTCCGCGCCTGACGGGCCGACCCCGCATCGGCGGGCGGCGATGGATCGCGGGGGATCTATCGTGCCTACCGATTTGTATTCCCCCTGAATCTCCGTACGCTGCGCGGGGATCGCAACTCGCAGCCTTCGCTGGATCAGGGGGATCGCATGAAGCGGCGCACGTTCCTGAAGCATGGTGTCGGGCTCTCGGCCGGACTGCTCACCGCGGGGCTTCCGCGCCTCGCGCGACTCGCGCACGCCGTCGAGGCGAAGTGGCGCACGTTCGAGGTCGTAACGCGGGTCGAGCCGGCGGCGCTGTCGGGCGTCACGCGCGTATGGGTGCCCGTGCCGCTCATGACCGACACCGACTACTTCAAGCGGCTCGGCGATAGCTGGAAGGGCAACGCCGGCACCGCCAAGCTGCAGCGTGACGAGCGCTACGATGCCGGCTTCGTCTACGCGGAGTGGCCGGCGTCGGAGAAGGCGCCGCTGCTCGAGATCGTCAGCCGCTTCTCCACGCGCGATCGCGTCGTCGACGTCAGCAAGCCCCCGGCCGGCGGCGCCAGGCAGGAAGACGCGGCGACGCTCAAGAAGTTCCTGGAGCCCACGCAGCTCATCCCCACCTCCGGGATCGTGCTCGAGACGTCGCAGCAGATCGTCAAGGGCGAGACGACGGAGGTCGGCAAGGCGCGGGCGATCTACGAGTGGATCGTGGACAACACCTTCCGCGATCCGAAGGTGAAGGGCTGCGGGCTGGGCGACATCCGGACGATGCTGGAGACGCGATACCTCGGCGGCAAGTGCGCCGACCTCAACGCGCTCTATGTCGGGCTCGCGCGCTCGGCGAGCCTGCCCGCGCGCGACGTCTACGGCGTGCGCGTGGCGGACTCGGCGGAGTTCAAGAGCCTCGGCAAGAGCGGCGACATCAGCAAGGCGCAGCACTGCCGCGCCGAGGTCTACCTGACCGGTTACGGCTGGGTGCCGGTCGATCCGGCCGACGTTCGCAAGGTCGTGCTGGAGGAAAAGCCGGGCGGCAGCATCCCGCTGACCGATCCCCAGGTGACGAAGGCACGCGCCAAGCTATTCGGCGCGTGGGAAATGAACTGGCTCGCCTACAACTACGCCCACGACGTGAAGCTGCCCGGCGCGTCGGACGCCAGGCCCATCCCGTTCCTCATGTACCCGCAAGCCGAGACCGCCAACGAGCGCAAAGACAGCCTCGACCCCCCCAGCTTCAAATACACGATCACATCCAAAGAACTCACCGGCTAGAACACACGCGTTCAAGCGCCGGCTCAGCCGGCGCAATCCTGTTCTGGGGGAGGCTCGAAGGGGGCCGTCGAGGCCCCCTCCGAGTTGCTTAGCGCTGCTTGTTGGGGGCTTGGTCGCTCTTCAGGACTGCCAGGAGGCGCTTCTTCAACTCGGAGGGAATGGGCACGTCCGCCAATTTTCGGGTGGCGTCCACCGTGCCTCGGTACGTGTTGATGAACGCCACGCACGGGGGACAGCCATCGATGTGGAAGTCGATCAGGTCGCGCGTGCCCGAGGGGAGGGTGCCGTCCAGGTAGTCGCCGAGGAGCTCGGCGATCTGCCGGCACTCGATCTCGTGGGGGCCCCCGGAACTGCAGCCTGACATTGGCACTCATTATAGATGGATGCGCGATCGCGTGCCCTCGATTCGGAACGGCCCCATTTGGCCCTCCTGGAGGCCCCAGGAGCGTATCCTCGACCTATGTACCGGTTGGCCGTCCTGACGCCGTTCGCGGCCCCGTCCGTTCGGGGCAACGCCATCACGGTGAGCCGCGTCGTGCGGGGGCTGCGCGAGCGCGGCCTCGACGCCCGCGTCTGGGACGGTTCCAGCACGTCCGAGTCCGCCATCGCCCGTGAGGTCGAGGCCGAGCGGCCGGCGCTGATCCACGCCTTTCACGCGTTCCGCGTGGGGCCGCTGGCGCTACGGCTGGCCCGGCGGCTCGAGGTCCCGCTGGTCGTGACGCTGACCGGCACCGACGCCAACCACGATCTCTTCGATCCCGACCGGGCCGCCACCGTGCGGCGTGTCCTCGAGGGCGCCGCCACCGTCACCGCGTTTCACGACTCCATCGTCGAGCGCGTGGCCGCTGCGCTGCCCGACGTGCGCCGCCGCTTCGTGGTCGTTCCTCAGGCGGTTCGCTTCGACGACGCCGTGCCCTTCGACCTCGACGCGGCGTGGCCGTTGCCCGCCGACCGCGTGCTGATCGTGTTCCCGGCCGGCATCCGCGAGGTCAAGGCGCCGCGGATGCCGCTGGCGCCGCTCGACGCGCTGGCCGCGGCGGACCCGCGCCTGCGCCTGGCCTACGCGGGACCGATCCTCGATCCGGAGGAGGGCGCCGCGCTCGCGGACGCCCTGGCGACGCGGCCGTGGGCGCGCCACCTGGGCGCGGTCCCGCACGCGCAGATGGCGTCGCTGCTGGCGCAAGCGGACGTCGTGCTCAACTGCTCGATCTCGGAGGGCGGCATGGCCAACTCCGTGCTGGAGGCGTTGACGTGCGGGCGCGCCGTGCTCGCGTCCGACATCCCGGGCAACCGGGCGCTCATCGAGGACGGCGTCACGGGGCTGCTGTTCGACAGTCCCGAGCGCCTGCGCGCGAATACCGAGCGACTCGTCCACGATCCGGCGCTGCGCGCACACTTCGGCCGCGCCGGCCGTGCGCGTGTGGAGCGCGAGTACCCGCCGGCACGCGAGCTCGACGGCTACGTCGCGGTCTATCGCGACCTGGTCGAGGTGGCATCCGCCTGAGCGCCGCGCCGCCGGCCGTACGAAATCGGCATGAATGGCTCGGTGATTGCACCCCGCCGGGCGCGATGATCGAGCGCCTGTTGAGGCCCTCTGGCAGCCGCTTGCGGGGGTCGTATAATGGCGGCGGAATGACCCACCGTTTCGGCTCGAGTGCTCGCCGCGTCGACATTGTCAGCAGAGAGGAGTCCCGATGACCCAGGACGCCCGCGTACAGGACTTTGTTACCTCGTTCGAGGCGCTGCGTACCGAGGTCGAGAAAGTCATCGTCGGGCACCGCGAGATCATCAACCACGTCCTCATCGGCATGTTCGCGGGCGGTCACGTGCTGCTGGAAGGCGTGCCCGGGCTGGGCAAGACGCTGTTGATCAAGACGCTCGCGGAAGGGTTGGAATTGTCCTTCTCGAGAATCCAGTTCACGCCGGACCTGATGCCGGCCGATATCATCGGCACCAACATCATCGTGGAGGACTCCGACGGCCGGAAGCACTTCCAGTTCCAGCAGGGGCCGATCTTCGCGCACATCCTGCTCGCCGATGAGATCAATCGCGCCACGCCCAAGACGCAGTCGGCGCTGCTGGAGGGCATGCAGGAGGCGTCGGTGACGGTGGGCGGCGTGTCGCGGCCGCTGCCGGGCCCCTTCTTCGTGCTGGCCACGCAGAATCCCATCGAGATGGAGGGCACCTATCCGCTGCCCGAGGCCCAGCTCGACCGGTTCCTGCTCAAGCTGCGCGTGCGCTATCCGGCGCTCGAGGAGCTGAACGCGATCATCGATCGCACCACGCAGGCGCGCACGGTGGCCGTCGATCGCGTGATGAGCGGCGCCAAGGTGATGGCCTTCCGCGAGCTCATCCGCGAGGTGCCGATCGCCGCGCACGTGCGCGATCTCGCCTCGACGATCATCATGGCGACGCATCCGCTGTGGGAGCACGCGCCCGACGTGGCGCGCCGCTTCGTGCGCTACGGCGCCAGCCCGCGCGGCGCCCAAGGGCTCGTGCTGGCGGCCAAGGTGCGCGCGCTCGCCGAGGGCCGCTTCAACGTGAGCGTGGACGATCTGCGCACGCTGGCGGCGCCGGCGCTGCGCCATCGCATCATCCTCAACTTCGAGGGCGAGGCCGAGGGCATCGACATCGACAGCCTCGTCGCCCAGATCGTGGAGAGCGCCGAAGCCGTCGCCGTCCAGGGCAAGGAATCGTTTCTCCGCTGACCCGGGAGGGGTTCATGGCGCATCCGGAGACGCTCGATCGGCTCATCCGGCGCGTGGCCGCCCAGGTGCGGCGCCGTCGGATCGAACACTTCGCCCTGCGCGGTGCCTTCTGGGCGAGCATCGCCGCCGCCGTCTGCCTCCTTTTCAAGCAGCCGCTCGGCGCGCTGGCGCTGCCGCTGGCGGCGGGCGTGCTGGCCGCGGGAACGCTGGGCGGCGCGCTCTGGGGCGCGCTGCGGCGCACGCCGTGGGCGGATGCCGCGCGGCTGGCCGATCGCGCGTGGGGCCTCGAGGACCGCGTCGCCACCGCGCTCGAGTGGGCCGCGCGTCCCGATCGCACGCCGATGGTCGACGCGCTCGTCGCGGACGCCATCGCGCACGTCGAGCGGCTCGAATCGCGCGTGGCCGCCCGCCGCGTGATCCCGCGCGACGGCCGATTCCTGCCGCTGCCGCTCGCGCTCGTCCTGGTGCTCGCGCTGGCGCCCGCGGTGCCGCTGCCCTCGGGCCGGCTGCCGGATTTTTCCGCCTCGGGCCAGGACGAGCAGCCCGAGTCGCGTGCCGAGGGGCCCTTGATGGACGACAAGGCCAAGCCGCTGGCCAAGGACAAGCTCAAGTCGCCGTCGTTCGAGGAGAGGGACTTCGCCACGCGCGCCGGGGGCACCGGTGGCGCCATGAGCGGCGACCTGTCGGCGATCTTCAAGGACACCTCGCTGTCCTCGCAGCGGCCGGACTTCCAGAGCTTCCTCAAGAAGGGTGACGAGCGGCTGAAGCTCCTCGAGCAGGCCGACCGGCTGCCCGATCTGCAGAGTGACTTCACGGCGAGCCAGTACAAGATGGTGTACCGCAAGTCGAAGGCGCTGCAGAGCGGGCTGCGTCCCGACATCTCGCCGCAGAAGCTCAAGGAACTCCTCGAGGAGATGGAGCGGCTCGGTCGCAAGGGCGGCAACTGGCAGGGCGACGCCGCCGAGGGCATGGAAGCCCTCGAGGGCGGCAACACCGACCGCGCGATGCAGGCGATGCAGAAGGCGCTCGACAAGATGCGCGCGCAGGACGAGGCCGACCGCTCCGGCAAGGGGCTCAAGGGCGGACGCGAGTCGGGCCGCGGCGGCGCCAATCGCGACCGGCGCGGCGGCGGCGAGGGCGGCGGCCCGGAGGACCAGGACTTCGGCGAGGGCGAGGGCCTGCTGCCGGGCAAGGGCCGGAGCGGATCGCCGAAGGGCGAGGCCACCGGCCGGCTGCGCTCCAGCCCCTACGACGTCGGCGTCGAGGGCGAGACGCGGCGCGGGCGCAAGGAAGGCTACGACACCAACCTCACCGGGCGGGGCGGCCAGATGGGCTCGCGCCTGCAGTACCTGGGCGTCATCGGCCAGTACCGCAAGATGATGGAGGACGCGATCGCGCGCGAATCGGTGCCGCGCGACCTCCACTCGCAGATCAAGGATTACTTCCAGGCGCTGGACGAAAGATAGCCCGGTGCCCACGACGGCGACGCGCGCGAGCTTCTTCACGCCCGAGTTCCTCGCTCAGCTCGAACGCCTGTCGCTGCTCTCCCGGCGGACCTTCCGCGGCAGCATCAAGGGCGAGCGGCGCAGCCCGCGGCGCGGCCATAGCGTGGAGTTCGCCGACTACCGCGCCTACGGCCACGGCGACGACCTCCGTTACGTGGACTGGAACATCTACGGCCGCCTCGACCGCCTGCACGTGAAGCTGTTCGTGGACGAGGAGGACCTCTGCCTGCACCTCCTCGTGGATGCCTCCGCCTCGATGGGCTTCGGCGCGCCGTCGAAGCTCCACTACGGCGTGCGCCTGGCGGCCGCGCTCGGCTTCGTGGGGCTCGTCAACTTCGAGCGCGTCGGCCTCGGCGTCCTCCGCGAGCGCGTGGCCGAGGGGTTTCCGCCGACGCGCGGGCGCGGGCACGTGCTGCCGCTGATGGATTTCCTGGCCAAGATCGAGCCGGCCGGCGGGACGCGCCTCGACGACGGCCTGGCCAACTACGCGCAGCGCGTGCGCGAGCCGGGCCTCGTCATCCTCGTCTCCGACCTGCTCGACACGGCGGGATACGAGCGTGGCATCCGGGCGTTGCTCGAGCGGCGGTTCGACGTGCACGTCGTGCACCTGCTCGACCCCGAGGAGATGAATCCCACCATGGGTGGTGACCTGCGGCTCATCGACAGCGAGACGGGCGAGCTGCGCGACCTCACCGTGGACGGCGAGGCGCTGCGCGACTACCGTGACCGCCTGCGCGCCTTCCTGGAGCGCGCGGAGACGTTCTGCCGGACCCACGAGATCGGCTACCACCGCGTCATCACCGACACGCCGGTGGAGGCCTTCGTGGTCGCGCAGCTGCGCGGGCGGATCCTCGGATGAGCTTCCTCTCCCCGCTGGCCTTCGCGATCTTCGGGTTGTCGCTGCCGCTGGTCCTGCTCTACTTCCTCAAGGTCCGCCGCCGCGAGCGGCGGGTGTCGAGCCTCCTGCTGTGGGAGGCGATCCTGCGCGACCGTGAGGCGTCGACCTTCTTCCAGCGGCTGCAGCGCGACCCGCTGCTGATCCTCCAGATCCTCGCGCTGCTGGCGCTCACGCTGGCGATGGCGCGGCCGGTGGCCACGGTGATGGGCCAGGGCGCACGCAAGGTGGTGGTCGTCCTCGACCTCTCCGCCTCGATGAAGGCGCACGACGTCTCGCCGTCGCGCTTCGACGTCGCTCGCGGCGAAGCGGTCCAGCTCGTGCGCCGCCTGGGCGAGGCGGCCGAGGTGATGGTGATCGAGGCCGGGGTGCAGCCCACGGTGTCGGCCGCGCTCTCGCGCGACCACGACCGTGCGCTGGCGGCCATCCGTGCCGCCCACGCGCGCGACCTGCCCAACCGGCTGCCGGAGGCCGTGCGCACGGCGCGCGCGCTGGTGGGCGCCGACCCGCGCGCGGAGATCCACGTCTTCACCGACGGCGCCTACACGCTGGCCAGCTCGGCGGAGACCACCGATCCCCGTGTGCACTGGATCGGCATCGGCCGGCGCAGCCAGAACGTCGGCATCACGAACCTCTCCGTGCGCAAGAGCTACGCGAACTCCTTCGAGTACCAGGCGTTCGTCTCGCTCGTGAACTACACGCCGGAGCCGCAGACGTTCGACTTCTCGCTGGAGGTCGACGGCCGCGCGCTGGCGGAGAAGTCGGTCACGATGGAGCCCAGCGTGCGGCGCTCGGTCGTGCTGCCGTTCTCGCACAACGGCGGCGGCGCGGTGGCCGCGCGCCTGCACATCAAGGACGATCTCGACAGCGACAACGTGGCGTGGGCAGTGCTGCCGCCGCCGCGCAAGATCGCGGTGACGCTCGTCAGCCCCGGCAACCTCTTCCTCGAGAAAGTCCTGAGAACCGACCCCCAGGTGGCGCTCGAGGTGAAGACGCCCGACCAGTACCAGGGCGGGATGGGCGACGCCGACGTCGTCGTCGTCGACTCGACGTCGCCCTCGCGCGCGGGGGCCGGGCGCTTCGTGTTCGTCAACACCGTGCCGCCCGACGTGCCGATCGAGATCCTGGGCCGCATCGAGCAGCCGACCATCATGGACTGGGATCGCAACCACCCCGTGATGCGGCACGTGGAGTTCGCCAAGGTCGCCATCGAGGACGCCATGCGGATGCGGCCGCTGTCGGCGGGGCGCGCGCTGGTGGAGGCTGTGGGGGGGCCGCTCATCTATGCGCTGGAGGAGCCCGACCGCAAGGCGATCATCATCGGCTTCGACCTGTTCAAGTCGGACTTCCCGCTGCGCGTGGCGTTTCCGCTGATCCTGTCCAACACGCTGCGCTGGCTGCATCCGGCCGCGCTCGACCAGTCGAGCCTGCAGGTGGCGGCCGGACAGCCGATCCTGCTGCCGGTGGCGCACGGCGTGACGTCGGCCACCGTGACCACGCCGAGCGGACATACCGTGCAGGCACCGATCACGCGCGGCGCCATCAGCTTCACCGAGACCGACGAGGTCGGCCTCTACACGCTGTCCACGGCCCGCGGCGACCTGCGCGTGGCCGTCAACCTCATGGACGCCGACGAGTCGAACCTGGCGCCGCGCCCGCTGCCGGCCTCGAGCGGCCCCGGCCCCGCCGCCGCGGCGCCCCTGCCGGTGCAGCGCGAGCTGTGGCCGCTGTTCGTCGTGGTCGCGCTGCTGCTCCTCCTGCTGGAGGGCTTCCTCTACTGGCGGCGGCAGAGCGGCGGGCGGCTGGCGCTACCGAGCGGCCCCGGCGATCGCTGGGCGCTGGCCACACGCGGCGCCCTGGTGGTCATCCTCGCGCTCACGCTGGCCCGGCCCGCGCTGCCGCGCTGGGTCGACCGGCAGAACGTCGTCTTCCTGCTCGACATGTCCGACAGCGTGAGCCTGGCCGCGCGCGAGCGCTCCTACCGCTTCATCGCCGAGTCGGTGCGCGGGCTGCGCAGCGGCGATCGCCACAGCGTGATCGTGTTCGGCGAGGAGGCAGTGGTCGATCAGCCGCTGTCCAACCGCCCGACGGTCGATCGGCCGCGGGCCCAGGTGGGCGGCCGCGGCACCAACATCTTCCAGGCGATCCAGCTCGCGCTGGCCACGCTGCCGCCCGGTCACGCCAACCGCATCGTCATGCTGACCGACGGCCGCCAGAACGCGGGCAACGCGCTGGCCGGCGCGCAGGCCGCCAAGAACGCCGGCGCCGACGTCTACTATGTGGCAGCGCCGCTGACCTTCACGCAGGAAGTCGTCGCCGAGTCGATGGTGCTGCCGCAGGAGGTGAAGTACGGCGAGCCGTTCCAGGCCAAGGTGGTGGCGTGGAGCCACAAGGACACGCAAGGGCGCGTCTCGCTCTTCCGCAACGGGGAGTTCCTCGGCTCGCAGATCGTGCGGTTCTCGGCAGGCAAGAACGTCTTCGCGTACCGACAGGCGCTGGACCAGTCCGGCATCCACGTCTATCAGGCGGCCATCGAGGTCGAGGGCGACACGATCGAGGAGAACAACCGCGCCGTCGGCACCGTCGTCGTGCGCGGCCGCCCGCAGGTGCTGCTGGCCGACAAGGAACCTCGCGGGCCTGCAGAAGTACGACGGCGTCGTGCTCTCCAACGTGTCGTCGCTCAAGCTGACACGGCCGCAGATGACGCAGATCCGCGATTACGTCCGCGACTACGGCGGCGGCCTCATGATGGTGGGCGGCGAGGAGAGCTTCGGGCTCGGCGGCTATTACCGCACGCCGATCGAGGAAGCGCTGCCGGTCACCATGGAGGTGAAGCAGAAGGTCGAGATCCCGAGCCTGGCCGTCGTGCTCTCCATCGATCGCTCGGGCTCGATGGCCATGTCGACCGACGAGAAGATCACCAAGCTCGACCTCGCCAAGGAAGCCGCCCACCTCGTGGTGGACCTGCTCGACGAGCGCAACGAGGTCGGCGTGATGTCGTGGGACACCGAGTTCATCTGGGACTCGGTCGTGCGGCCGGCCAAGGACAAGTCCGCCATCCACCACGCCATCGCCACCATCAAGGCGGGCGGCGGCACCGACGGCTATCCGGCGCTGAAGGAGTCGTACGCGGTGCTCTTCGAGCGCCCGGCCCTGCTCAAGCACGTGATCTTCCTCTCGGACGGCCAGATGACCCGCGGAGATTTCCAGGGGCTGCTCCGCCGGATGTCCAAGGACAAGATCACGGTCTCCACGGTGGCCATCGGCAAGGACGCCGACGTCCAGCTCATGGTGGACATCGCCAAGTGGGGCAAGGGCCGCTTCTACTACACCGAGGACTCGCAGACCATCCCGCGCATCTTCACGCTGGAGACACAGCTCGCCTCCAAGGCCTCGCTGATCGAGCAGCCGTTCAAGCCCCAGCTCACGTCGCCCGCCCACGAGGCGATGCAGGAGATCGACTGGAAGAACGTGCCGCCGCTGGGCGGCTACGTGGCCACCTCGCTCAAGCCGACCGCCGAGATGGTGCTGATGAGCCACCAGGAGGACCCGGTGCTGGCCACCTGGCGGTTCGGCCTCGGCCGCGCGGCCGCCTTCACCTCCGACGCCAAGGCCAAGTGGGCCGTGCTCTGGCTGCGCTGGCGCGACTTCAACAAGTTCTGGGCGCAGATGACGCGCTGGACGCTGCGCAGCGGCTCGCGCAGCGAGACCACGGCCTCCGTGCAGCGCATCGACACCACCGGCGAGGTGCTGGTGGACGCCGTGGACGCCAAGGGCGACTTCATCAACTTCCTGGATTCCCAGGTGGGCGTGGTCGCACCCAACCGCGAGCGGAGCGTCCTCGACCTGGAGCAGGTGGGGCCGGGCCGGTACCGCGGCCGCTTCCCGGCCCCCGACGAAGGGGTCTACCTCGTCGGCATGGCACAGCGGAAGGGGGAGCGCGTGATCGGCTCGCAGCTCGCGGGTCTGGTGGTACCGTATGCTCAGGAGTTGCGTGATCTCGGCGTGGACGAGACGCTGCTCCGCGAGCTCGCCGAGCTGACGGGCGGCGGCGCGCTGGAAGCGCCCCGTGAGGCGTTTCTCAAGGGGCGCCGTCAGTCGCGCATCGCCGTGGAGATCTGGCCCTGGCTCGTCGGTCTCGCAGCGTTCCTGCTGATACCCGACGTGGCGCTGCGGCGTCTCGGACCGGGCGGTTTCTCCCGCCTGGGCGGCGCGCTGCTGCGATTCAAGTGGCGTCGCTCCCGCGAGGCGGGCGTGGAGACGCAGGAGGGCACATGATGCGTGACCCCGGACGCTCTGGACGGTGGACGCTCGTGCTCGCAGCGTTGGCGGTGTTGGCCTGGAGTGGCGCGGACGCCGCGACCAAGCCCCGCGCCGTGATGATCGTGCCCTTCGACGCCAGCGCGCTCGATCGCGAGGAGCACTGGCTGGGCGAGGGCATCGAGGAGATCCTGGCGCTGGGCCTGGCCCAGCACGCCGCCTTCGTGCAGGTCGATCGCGCGCGCATGCGCAGCGTCGGCCGCGTCGAGGCGTGGGGTGAGCCGGTCGTCGTCCAGACCGCGCGCACGCTGCACGTGGACGCCGCCCTGTTCGGCCGCATCGAGCGCAAGGGCACCGACTACGTCATCCAGCCCAAGCTGCTCGAGCTGAAGAGCCCGTCGAGCGAGCCTGTCGCCCTGGAGCCGCTCACGGTGCCCGAGGCGGACCTGCTTACGCGTCTGGCGCCGCTGCCCGCCGTCTACGCGCGCACGATGAAGCTGACGCTCACCGAGGCCGAGGCCCGGCGGATGGACAAGGCCTCGCTGCCGACGCGCTCGCTCAAGGCCTTCGAGCTGTTTGCGCGCGCCCAGATGGCGGTGAGCCAGAAGCCGGGGCAGGAGGGCAACGAGGCGGCGGTCGACCTGCTCGCGCGCGCGATCGAGGCCGACCCCAACTTCGTCGTGGCGCAGTACACGCTCGGCACCGTGCACCAGGAGCTCGGCAACCGCTGGAAGGCGGCCGCGCAGTTCCGCGCCTCCACCCAGCTCGATCCGCAGTACCCCGAGCCCTACAAGGCGCTCGGCGACCTCTTCCTGGCCGCCCCGCGGCGACTGTTCGAGCAGGCCGTCGAGGCCTACGACAAGGCCATCCAGCTCCGGCCGTTCTACGGCGAGGCGTGGGTGGGGCTCGGCGAGGCTAAGGCCGCCAAGGGCGACGTGGATGGCGCCATCGGGGCCTACACGAAGGCGCTCGCGTTCAACCCGATCAACCCGCGCGTGCACATGAGCCTCGGCAAGATCTACTACGCCGAGAAGGGCCTCTACTACGAGTCGGTGACGTCGTACAAGAAGGCGATCGATCTCGATCCCACCGCCGTCGAGGCGCGCATGGGACTCGGCGAGGTGTACGAGGACAAGGGCCTCTACAAGGAGGCGATGGAAGAGTACAAGCGGGTGATCGATCTCGACGGCAAGCACACCGGCGCCATGTACAACCTGGCGCTCGTCTACGAGAAGGTGGATCCCAAGGAAGCCGTCGCCCAGTGGGAGCGCTACATCACGCTCGCCTCGCAGCTGCCCTCGGAAAAGGACTGGGTGGACGTCGCCCGCCAGCATCTGAGGAAGCTCAAGAGTCAGATCAAAGACTAGTCTCGTGGACGAGCTTCGCAAGGATCCGACCCGCGGTCAGTGGGTGCTCATCCGGCCCAAGGCCCAGCCCCTGATCGAGGGGCCGTGTCCGTACTGCCCGGGCGCGGAGTCGATGTCGGGCGGCGAGATCTCCGCGTATCGCAAGGACGGCTCGCCCGCCAACAGCCCCGACTGGACGGTGCGGGTGGTGCCGGAGGCCGACGCCTACTTCCGCATCGAGTGGGAGCTGGCCCGCGAGGGCGTCGGCATGTTCGACATGATCACGCCGCGCGGGGCCAGCGAGCTCATCATCGAGTCGCCGCGCCACGACGACACGCCGGCCACGATGTCGTCCGAGCAGATGGAGGCGGTGCTGTGGATGTACCGCGACCGGCTGCTCGACCTCAAGCGCGACGGCCAGATCCGCGACATCTTGATCTCGCGCCGGCATCGCAAGCCCGGCGTGGCGCTACACCACCCGTACACGCGGGTGACGGCCATTCCCATCGTGTTCGACGAGACGCGGCGCGAGCTGCGCGAGGCGCGCGAGTACTATCAGTACAAGCGCCGCTGCCTCTACTGCGACATTCTGCGCCAGGAGATCGCCGCCGAGGAGCGCATCGTGAAGCTCACGCCGCGCTTCGCCGCGGTGGTGCCGTACGCCGCGCGCGCGCCCATCGAGGTGTGGATCGTGCCCCGCCAGCACGCGTGTTCCTACGAGGACTCGTTGAGCGCGGAGTCCGCGCGCGACCTGGCCCGCTTGCTGGTCGACACGTTCGCGGCGATCCACCGGGCCTTCGACGATCCCGGCTACGAGATGAACGTGCACACCGCCCCCAACCTTCGCTCGCGCATCCTGCAGGGCGACTGGGCGACGATCCGCGACGACTACCACTGGCACCTCGAGATCGTGGCCCAGCCCGAGCGCGTCAATCGCCTCGGCGGCATCTTCGTCAACGAGACCGCGCCCGAGTCCGTCGCCGCCGGCCTGCGCGCTGCCTGGGAAAGACGGTAAGGCCCCACCGCTTTCGAGCGCCGGCTTTGCCGGCGCAGTCCGATGGTCT
>QHRW01000090.1 GCA_003220265.1 Candidatus Rokuibacteriota bacterium
AGCAACATCAGCCTCACGCCGCCCGCCACGCGCACCGCCTGCGAGACCGGGATCACCAACGACTGGGGCGCCGGCGGGCCCGCCGGGCTGCCCGTGGACAACTTCTCCGTCCGCTGGACCGGGCGCTTCTCGTTCGCCGGCGGCAGCGTGACGTTCACGGCCACCGCCGACGACGGCATCCGCGTCTTCCTCGACGGCAGCCTGATCATCGACCAGTGGCACGATCAGCCGGCCACCACGTACACGGCCACGCGCGTGATCACCGCCGGACTTCACGAGGTCAAGGTGGAGTATTACGAGCGCGGCGGCGACGCCGTCGCCAAGGTGAGCTGGAGCGGAGGCACACCGGCTCCGACGCTGACATCGCTGACGCCGAACAACGCGGCCGCCGGCGCCGCGGGCTTCACGATGGACCTCTTCGGCACCAACTTCGCGACCGGCGCCACGGTGCTGTGGAACAACGCGACGCGGCCCACGACGTTCGTGAGCACGACACAGTTGAAGGCGGCCATTCCGGCCAGCGACGTCGCGGTGGCCAGTACCGCCTCGGTGACCGTGCGCAACCCGGACGGCCAGACATCGAGCGCGCTGACCTTCACGATCAACGGCAGCGGCACGTTGAAGGTCTTCATCACCGCCCCCGCCGACGGCGCCACCGTCAACGGCACGGCGTGGTTCACGGTCTGGATCGAAGGCGCGGCGGCCGGGTCCAAGACCTACACGCTCAGCGTCGATGGCAAGACCATCACCAGCACGCCGACGACGAGCAACGGCCCCGTCTCGCTGGCGTGGCCGACGACAGCGGCCGACAACGGCGCGCGCACGGCGACCGTGACAGTGAGTGACAGCGCGAGCGCCACCGGCCGCGCGTCGATCAGGCTGACCGTGGCGAACTGAGCGGGAGTGACCATGAGACAGACCGTCCGCTTGGCCATGGTCCCGGCCCTACTGCTGCTCCTGCCGGCCCCGGCGCTGGCCCTCACCGTGACCGTCACGGATCCGCCCGAGGGTGCCAGCGTGAGCGGCGTCATTGTTCCGAACGCGGCCGCCACCGACATCAGTGGATACGTGTTCAGTATCGACTGGGCCACGACGGGCTTCGCCAATGGCCCGCACACCATCAGCGTGACGGCCACCGACGCCAGCGGGGCTACGGCAACCGCCACCCGGATGCTCTACGTCAACAACCCGACCGGGCACCTGCGGCTGGTCAGCGTGCGGGATCACATCGAGATCAGCATTCTGGTCGGGCAAAACGTCTATGCCGACGCGTGATGGTCGTGCTCGTCGGCCTCGCGCTGGCCTCGATCGCCAGCCTGCTGGCCGAGCGCGAACTCGAGCCCGCGATCGCGGCCGCCGGCTCGAACCTAAAAGTTCTACGCTGATTATGCCGTTGCAGTCCTCCCGCGGTCGGCCCGCGCGCCCACGACGCGAAAATATGCGCCGGCGCCGGGATCCCGAGGTTGGCGTCGCGCCTGCAAATCATGCCGTCGGGGCCGGGGCCGGCCCGTGAGACCGATTCGTCCGCCTGGGAGCAGTAGATGAAGCGGTTCGTCATGCCGGCCGGGCTCACTGTCCTCCTCGTCCTCGTCGCAACACTGGGCACGGCTCCCGCTGCCGTCGACCTGTCGAGCTCGGCTCCCATTGCCCAGGCCGTCCAGGAGCAAGTCCAAAGACACGGCTGGTCCAGGGTCATCGTCGAGGTGCGGACACCGTCCGGCGCCCACGTGCCCGAAGGCACGCTGTCCTCGGCCGCCGCGGTGGCCAACCAACGCGCGGAGATCCAGAGCGGCCAGGGTCGCGTGCTGGCCCGGATGGCCGGCAGTGATCACCGCGTGGTCCATCGGTTCAGTACGGTCCCCTTCCTCGCGCTCGAGGTCGGGCCCAGCGGCCTGACGGCGCTGCAGGCCTCCCTCTTCGACGTCGTCCGAGTGGTCGAAGACAAGATCTCGTACCCCCTCCTGTCCGAGAGCGGCCCGCTCCTGCAGGCCGACCGCGCCTGGGCTCGCGGCTTCGACGGCACTGGCACCGTGATCGCAGTCATCGACACGGGCATCCAGCCGACCCACTACTTCCTGCGCAACAAGGTCGTGGACGAGGCATGCTTCTCCTCGGGCACCTTCGTCCTCTGTCCGCACGGGTTCGAGCAGGAGCAGGGGCCGGGCACGGGCGTCATGTGTCCGCTGAACCAGTGCGAGCACGCCACCCACGTAGCCGGCATCGCCGCCGGCAGCGCGACCAGCGGGGGCGTCTGGTTCTCCGGCGTCGCGCGTGGCGCGCAGCTGGCATCCTATGCCGTCTTCAGCGGGTTCAACTGCGGGGAGCTCGTTCCGCCGTGCATCGGCGCGCTCGACTCCGACATCCTGGCGGCGCTGGAGCGCATCTATGCCCAGCGCAGCACGATCAACTTCGCCGCCGTGAACATGAGCCTGGGCGCCGGGCTCTTCACCTCGAACTGCGACGACGACGTCCTCAAGGCCGCCGTCGACAACCTGCGCTCGGTCGGCATCCCGACCGTCGTCGCCGCGGGCAACTCCGGCACCAGGGACGCCTTGAGCCGCCCGGCATGCATCTCATCCACGATCAGCGTCGGTGCCACGTCCAAGAGCAATACGGTCGAATCCTTCACCAGCGCCGCCCCATTCATGACGTTCTTCGCGCCGGGCAGCGCCATCGTGTCGTCGGTGCCGCTCGGTCTCTTCCAGGCCGCCAGCGGCACCTCGATGGCCGCGCCCCACGTCGCCGGGATCATGGCGGTCCTCCGCCAAGCAATGCCGGCCGCCTCGGTGACGGATCTGGTCACGGCGCTGCAGGCGACGGGTGTGCCGGTCACCGACACGCGGCCCGACGGCACCGTGACCAAGCCCAGCCCCCGCCTCGACGCGGCGCTCGACCGGCTGCTGGGGACCGGCAGCGGGCCGAGCTCGACGACCCTGACGCCGGCGAACGCGGCCGCCGGCGGTGCGGCCTTCACGGTGACAATCGACGGCGCCGGGTTTGGCGCCGGCGCCACCGTGCTGTGGAACGGCGCCCCGCGCCCCACGACGTTCATCAACGCCGCACAAGTCACGGCCGGCATCGGGGCCGCCGACATCATTGCCGCGGCGCTGGTCACCGTCACCGTCCGCAACCCCGACGGCCGTGTGACCAACACCCTGACGTTCACTATCACGTCGCCCACGGCGTGCCCGAACCGGCAGTACTACGTCGAGTACTTCAGCAACGCCACGTTGACCCCGCCGGCCACGCGGACCGAGTGCCTGATTCCCTCGCCCAACCTCTGGCCGCCCCCTATCAACAACTTCTACGGAACGGGAGGCCCCGCCGGGCTGCCGGTCGACAATTTCTCGGTGCGCTGGACCGGCCGTTTCCCCTTCGCGGCGGGCGATTACACGTTCCGGCTGCTCTCTTGGGACGAGGCCGTGCGGCTCTCCGTCGACGGTGTCGTCATCGCCGACGCCGGCACGCCGGGCGGCCTCGCGCGCTTCACGCGGACGATGACGGCCGGCGAGCACGAGGTGAAGCTCGAGTACGTCGAGCTCACCGGCAACGCCTTGATCAACGTCGACTGGCGGGCGATGGGCTCCGGGGAGCCGATCGTCTCCGGCCTGAGCCCTGAGCAGGTGTGGTCCGGTGGTCCTGGCTTCACGCTGACCGTCACCGGCCAGTTCTTCGACCCGGGCACCACCGTGTTCTGGAACGGCGAGGCGCGGCCGACGACCTTCGTCGATGCCTCTCGCCTCACCGCCGCCATCCCGGCCGACGATATCGAGTTCGGCGAGTTCGCGTGGGTCTCCGTGCGCACGGGCGACGTCCAGAATTCCAACGCCCGCCTCGTCAACGTCCAGCAGTCGCCGGTGATCACCCTGATCACGCCGCAGAGCGTGCCTGCCGGGAACCCCGCCTTCACGCTATTTGTCGAAGGCGCCGGCCTCGGCGGCAGCGTCGTTCACTGGAACGGCACGCCGCGCGCGACGACGTTTTTCCGAGAGAACGGCGGCCTCGGCGCAAGCATTTCCGCCGCCGACGTCGCGACGGCGGGCACCGCCACCATCACGGCGGTGTTTGTCGACGGCCGGACCTCCAACGCAGCCAGCTTCCGGATCACGACGCCGGCGGAGAGCTGTCCAACCGGTCGCTTCTTCGCCCAGTACTTCAGCAACGTGACCCTGACGCCACCCGCCACACAGACGGCCTGCGAGGAGACGATCAACAACGTGTACGGCGCCGGCGGCCCGACGGGGCTGCCCGTCGACAACTTCTCCGTGCGCTGGACGGGCACGTTCTCCTTCGCCGGCGGCCCGGCCACGTTCACGGCACGGGCCGACGACGGCGTCCGCGTCTTCCTCGACGGCGTGGCCATCATCGACCAGTGGCACGATCAGCCGGCCACCACCTACACCACCACCGTGAACGTCACCGGTGGCCTGCACCAGGTGAAGGTCGAGTACTACGAGCGCGGTGGCGATGCCGTCGTGCAGGTGAGCTGGACCGGCGGGACCTTGCCGGCGCCGCGGCTCGGACTGCTGACGCCGAGCAGCGCCACGGCCGGCGGGCCGGCCTTCGTGCTCAGCGGCGAGGGGGACAACTTCGTCGCCGGCGCCACGCTGCTCTGGAACGGCGCGCCGCGCTCGACGACGGTCCAGAGCCCGACGCGGCTGACCGCCAGCATTCCCGCGTCCGACATCGCCGTGGCCGGCAGTGCGCAAGTGTCCATGCGCAATCCGGATTCGCAGGTCTCCATCGCCCAGACGTACTCCATTACGGCGCCCGGTAGCGCCTGTCGGCTCGGCGAATTCCGGGCGGAGTACTTCAACAATGTCACGCTGACGCCGCCCGCCGTGCGAACGCAGTGCGAGGACGCGGCGGCGATCAACAACGATTACGGGGCCGGCGGCCCCCCGGGCCTGCCCGTCGACAACTTCTCAGTGCGCTGGACGGGCACGTTCAGCTTCCGGGGTGGTGACGAGACGTTCGCGGCCCGCGCCGACGACGGCATCCGCGTGTTCCTCGACGGCGTCGCCGTCATCGACCAGTGGAAGGACCAGCCCGCGACCACCTACACGGTCCGCCGCGCGGTCACGGCGAGTCAGCACGAGGTGAAGGTCGAGTACTACGAGCGCGGCGGCGATGCCGTCGCGCAGGTGAGCTGGACCAGCATCGGCGGCCCCAGCGCGCCCACGCTGATCGCCCTCAGCCCGTCGAGCGCCGCCGCGGGGGGGCCGGCCTTCACGCTCGTCGTGGATGGAGGCGATTTCCGGGACGGCGCCACCGTGCTGTGGAACGGCGCGCCACGCCCGACCACGTTCCTCAGCGCCGGCGGGGTCAGCGCGAGTATCTCGAGCGCGGACATCGCGACGGCCGGTGCCATCCCGGTGACGCTACGCAATCCCGACAATTCCGTCACCAACGCCCTGACGTTCACGGTCACCGGCGGCTCAGCGCCGCCGACGCTGGCGACGCTCACGCCCGCGTCCACCACGGCGGGCGGTGCGGGCTTCACCCTCACCGCGGACGGCGGCAACTTCGTGTCCGGCGCCACCGTGCTGTGGAACGGCGCCGCGCGCACAACCAGCTTCGTGAGCGCCACGCGTGTCACCGCCGCCATCCCGGCCGCCGACGTCGCGGCGGCGGGATCCGCAACGATCACCGTGCGGAACCCCGACGGCCGGGCCTCGAACGCGCTGACCTTCGCGATCACGGCGGCCGGCGGCTGCCCGAGCGGCCAGTTCCTCGCCGAGTACTTCAGCAACATTGCGCTGACGCCCCCGGCCACCCGCACCGCGTGCGAGATGGCGATCAACTACGACTACGGCGCCGGCGGCCCGGCCGGCCTGCCCGTCGACAACTTCTCGGCCCGCTGGACCGGTCGCTTCACCTTCGCCGCGGGCACCTTCACCTTCACTGCCCGCGCCGACGACGGCGTGCGCGTCTTCCTCGATGGCGTGGCCATCATCGACCAGTGGCACGATCAGCCCGCCACGACATACACCGCGACGCGGGCCGTGACGGGCGGCGAGCACGAGGTCAAGGTGGAATACTACGAGCGGGGCGGCGACGCCGTCGCGCAGGTGAGCTGGGCGGCCGGCGGCACCGCGCCGGGGCCCACCCTGACGGCGCTGAGCCCGAGCAGCGCCTCCGCGGGCGCCGCCGCGTTCACGCTCACCGCCGACGGCACCAACTTCACCGCCGGCGCCACCGTGCAGTGGAACGGCGCCGTCCGCACCACCACGCTGGTCAGCGCCACGCGCGTGACCGCGAGCATCCCGGCCTCGGACGTCGCGGCCGCGGGCTCGGCATCGGTCACGGTGCGCAACGCCGACGGCCAGACCTCCAACGCGCTGACCTTCACGATCAGCCCGTCAGCCGGCGGAACGGTCAAGGTCTTCATCACCGAGCCCGCGAGCGGCGCCATCGTGAAGGGCACGGTGTGGTTCACCGTCTGGCTCGAGGGCGCGGCCGTCGGCAACCGGACCGTCACGCTGAGCGTCGGCGGACGCAACATCACCAGCACCCAGACCACGACCAACGGCCCCATCTCGCTGCCGTGGCCGACGACGGCCACCGACAATGGCTCGCGGACGGCCACGGTGAGCGTCGGGGACAGCGTCGGGAACACCGGCAGTGCATCGATCACGCTGACGGTCGCGAACTAGCGCGGAGCGGGCGCTCCGCGCGCCGGGCCGCTAGACGCCGCCGCGGCGCTTGAGCAGACGCCGGCCGGCCGCCGGTGGCGCCGCGTCCGCGACCGCCGCCCGCAGCGTCTTGAGCAGCCCCTGCCCCTCGGCGCTGAGCGGACGCTGGCGCGGGTGGATCAGGTCCAGGCTGCGGCTGAGCGGCTCGGCGTCGCGCACGGTGATGGCCAGCAGCCGCCGGCGGCGGATCTCGTGCACGACCGCAATCTGCGGCAGGAACGCCAGCCCGATCCCCCGCTCGACCATCCGCTTGGCCGCCTCGATCGACTCGACCTCCAGCACCACGTTGGGCACGAGCCCCGCGCGCCGGAAGAGGCCGTGCGAGAGCGTCCAGTCGCTGGAGCCGCGGTCGAAGAGGATCAGCGCCTGGGCGGCCACTTCCTCCAGGCGCGCCTTGCCGGCGCGAGCCATCGGCGATGAGGACGTGCCCACCAGCACCAGCGGGTCGTCGCGGAGGCTGACCGTCTCCACCTCGGGGTGATGAAGCGAGCGGGCCAGGCCCATCTCGGCCTCGCCGGCCAGCACCATCGCCAGCACTTCCTTCGAGTGGCCCGAGCGCACGGTGATGAGCGTCTTGGGATGCGCGGCCTGGAAGCGCTTGAGGACGTCGGGCAAGAGATAGGTGCAGATCGACAGCGCGGCGGCGATGGTGATGGCGCCGCCGCTCGAGGAGGGCCGCAGGTCGTGCACGGCCTGGCGCGCGAGGGCCACGGCGTGCAGGAGCTGCTCGGCGTGCGGGCGCAGCGCGCGGCCGGCCGCCGACAGGGCCATGCCCGTCTTGCCGCGGTCGAAGAGCGACACGCCCAGCGAGCCTTCCAGCGCCTTGATGCGCGCGCTGATGGCGGGCTGGGTGACGTGCAGCGCGTCGGCGGCCCGGCGGAAGCCGCCGAAGGTGCCGACGGCGAGGAAGGCTTCGACCTGGGGAATCTCCACTCCAAAGACTCCTTTATGTCCGGCGTCGCCCTGATTCGATCCGATTATACCCACTGTGAAAGATCTTTCTGAAAGAGAAAGTTTATCGGCCCGATAAAAAGATTGAGTTGGCTCGCCGGCGCCTCCGCAGGCACAGTGAGTGCAACTACAGGGGGCGTTGATCAGCGATCAAGGAGGATCGAGCAATGCCAGGCCAGTGTGGATGCGGGACCCAGGTGGGAAATCATTTTCACAGCTTCGGCTGCCAGGACTGCGGCGCCGCGCTGTGCGCGACGTGCGCCATTTCGCTCGAGTCGGCCAGCTACTGCTCGGCCTGCGCCGCCGATCTGCTGGAGACGCGGACGGTGCGGTCCGGCAGCCCATTCGATCTGCACTGAAGCTCTGCACCAAACCAGGGGAAGAAGGAGAACGACGATGTCTCACTGTGACTGCGGCATGACCGTGGAGCAGCCGGCCGGACGCACCCACTGCCACGAGTGCGGAACCGCCACCTGCCGCTCCTGCAGCGTCGAGTTCGACGCGACGACATTCTGCCGCTGGTGCGCGCAGACCTCTGCGCTGGCGCGCCCGGCCGCCTAGGAGATCGATCCCCCATGCGCAACCCCGGCAAGCAGTTCCGCGACCTGCTTCGTACCGAGCCCTACCTGTTCACGGGCGGGGTCTACTCGCCCCTGGACGCCCAGATCGCCGAGAAGGTCGGCATGAAGTCCATCTATCTCAGCGGCTACTCGATGGCCCTGGCCAACGGCTGGCCCGACATGGGCTTCCTGACCCAGACCGAGGTGGCCCGGATCGGCGCGCTGGTGGCCGGCGCCGTCGAGATCCCCGTCATCGCCGACGCCGACGACGGCTACGGCAACGCGCTGTCGACGATCCGCACGGTGCAGGAGTACGTGCGGAGCGGCGTGGCCGGCATCCACATCGAGGACCAGGTGTTCCCCAAGCGCTGCGGCCACATCGCCGGCAAGGTGATCGTGAGCCAGGACGAGGCCGTCGGGAAGTACCGCGCGGCCGTGGACACGCGCAACCGCCTGAACCCAGACTTCGTCATCATCGCTCGCACGGACGCCTTCGGCGCCGTGGGCGGCAGTCTCGAGGAAGCCATCCGCCGCGGCCGCGCCTACGCCGATGCCGGCGTGGACCTGGTGTGGCCCGAGCTGTCGAGCCCCGACCGCGCCCCCGCCGAGGCCTTCGCCAGGGCGATGCGCGAGACGCATCCGAACCTGCCCCTGGCCTTCAACTACTCCTCGTCGTTCAAGTGGCACAAGGACCAGAACCCGTTCACGTTCAAGGAGCTCGGTGAGCTGGGTTACAAGTTCATCTTCATCACCCTCTTCGCCGCCCACGCCGGCATGTACGCGGTGTGGAACGCCATGGAGGAGTTGGTGAAGGACCAGGAGCAGGCCCAGTGGCGTCTCGAGAAGACCAAGGACGGCCACCCGACCGAGAGCCACCACGTGATGGCGCGCGTGAGCCACTTCCAGGAGCTGGAGAAGCAGTACATCCCCGGCAGCGACGCCCGCATCAAGGGCTCCGCGGGGTACGACGACAAGCGCATGCATTAGGTTCCACCCGGGCGGCCGGGCGGGTTTCGGCCCGCTCGGCCGCCCCTCGTCGTCGTGTGCCCCGAGCGCGGGGCGCAGTGCCCGCCGGGTCGTGCAGCCCTTCTCGCCGCGTGCGAGCCACTCTCGCTAAGTCCGCGTCGTCACGGCTGTCTCGCGATGGCCTGGAGTGGACTCGTTCTTGCGCGTCCCCGCGCGCATGCTTGTTCACCTCGTCCTCTCGATCGCGCCGATCCTCACGCCGGCTGCCACGCCGATTCCCCATACGCTGACCGCCAGGGCGCCGGTGGAAATCTGGGCGCAGGGTCTCGGCGATCTCCGCGGCATCGCCGTCGATGCGGAGGGCCGTGCCTGGGTGACGGACTACTCGCGCGGGCGGGTGCTCCGCGTGGAGCGCTCGGGCACGGCGCGCGTCGTGGCCACCGGTCTCCGCGGGCCCGTCGGCATCGCGTTCGACGACACCGGCCGTGTCCTGGTCGCGGAGGAAGCCGCCGGCCGCATCGTCGAGGTCGGCCCGCGCGGCACGATCGGCGTCATCGCGAGCGGTCTCGAATCGCCGCGCTGGCTCGCGCTGGGCGCCGACGGCACCATCTACGTCTCGGCTCGGCGGCGCGGCGCGGAGCACGGCGACGACGACGGCCGCCCCGGCGTCGTGCTCGCGCTCCACGGTGGGGCACGCCCCGCCCTCATTCTGCAGGGCCTTCGAGATCCCGAAGGCGTCGCGGTCCGTGACGGCGTCCTGTACGTCGCGACGCGAGGGCGGCAACCGGGAGATCACGATTCGGTCCTCCGCGTGCCGCTGGCCAGCGCCGAGCCGGCCGCGGTGGTGGGCGACGAGACGGTGAGAAAGCCGGTCGGGGTCGCCGTCGATCTGGCGGGCCACGTCTTCGTCAGCAGCCATCGCGTGACGCCCTCCGACGAGCATCTGATCGGCGTCATCGCGCGGCTCGGCGATACGGCAACGACGGATGTCTTCGCCGGCGGCGCCGATGAGCCGCAGGGCCTCGCGTTCGACCACGACGGCAACCTGTACCTGGCCGAGAGCAAGGCGGGGCGCGTCGTGCGATTTCTCGCGCCGCGCGCCCCCGCGCTCGGGCGCGTGCCCGAGTGGACGAAGGAGCCCAGCGTCGTCGTGTCGGGCCAGGCGGAAGCCGACGCGCGCGTCGAGGCCGCCACGGGCGACACGACCGCCCAGGTTTTCGCGGGCGAGGCTGGCGCATTCGCGCTGACGTTGCCGCTGGCCCGGAATGCCATCAATCGGCTCGCCGTCCGCGCCATCGGCCACGACGGCGCCGGTCTCACGTCACCCGTGGTCCACGTCGTCGTCGTGCACGACGCCACCCCTCCCACACTCGCCCTCGACTCTCCGCCGAGCGGCGCTCTCGTCAGGGGGTCGGTGGCGATTCGCGCGACGGCCGCCGACGCCGGCGCCGAGGTCGCGACGCTGGATCTGCTGGCAAACGGCCGGCACCTGGCCGCGATGGTGGCGCCGCCGTTGCCGGCTGCAAGCGCGCTGGCCGGCGCCGAGTGGAACTCCGCGTCCGGCCCGGACGGCGTCTACACGCTGGCGGCGAGTGCGACTGACCGCGCGGGCAACGTGACGAGTGTCACGCGCACGGTCACCGTGGACAACACGCCGCCCCAGACGGAGATCGCCGGGCCCCAGGACACGGCCGGCGCGTTACGGTTTACCTTCGCGGGCAGTGACAACCTCACGCCGAGCGGCGAGCTGGAGTTCGCGTGGCGCGTCGATGCCGGCGCCTGGTCGCCGTTTTCGCGCACGGTCGACGTCACGGTCGCCGGCCTGACCACGGGAGCGCATCGCATCGAGGCGAAGGCCCGCGATCGCGCCGGTAACGAGGATGCGACGCCCGCCGCGCTGGCCTTCTCCATCGCCGGCCGCACGCTGGCCGTCACGATCGTCGAGCCGCCGTCGGGGGCGGTCGTGCCGGCCGGCATCGTCCTCGTGCGCGGCTTGGTCGAGCCGGCCGACGGCGAGATCGGTGTCACGGTCAACGGTCTTCCCGGATGGCTCGACGGCGCCACGTTCACGGCCGTCGCGGAAATCGACCCGGACAGCACCTCGATCCTGGCCACGGCCGTCGCCGTCGATGGCCGAAGCGGACGAGCCATGCTCCCGATCACCGTCGCCGACGCGGCCGCCGCGACGCTGATGGCCAGTCCATGGAGCGGCGTGGCTCCCCTGAGCGTCCGCTTCTCGCTCGCCCGCGAGTCGGCCGGCGGCCGCGTCGAGCTCGATGCCGATGGCGATGGCGTGATGGACTTCACCGGCGAGGCGCTCGACGCTCACGTCGTGACGTACACGCGCCCGGGCACGTACGTCGCGCGAGCCATCACGACGGATGCCGCGGGAACGCCCCGCAGCGCACGCGCCGTCGTGCGCGTCTTCGACCCCGCTGGGCTCGACGGTCAGCTTCGTGCAAGATGGGGCGCGATGCGAGACGCGCTTCGCCGCGGCGACGTCGCGGCCGGCGTCAGTCACATCGTCGCCCGCCGGCGGGCCGACTACGAGGCCGCTTTCCGCCTGCTGGGCGCGAGCCTGCCGGTCATCGACACCATCCTGACCGATCTCACGCCCATCCAGGTCCGCAACGCCTCCGCCATCTACGAGATGCGCCGCACCGACGACGGTGTGCTCAAATCCTTCGAGATCCGATTCGCCATCGACGGCGATGGCGTCTGGCGCGTGGAGGCCTTCTGATGGCGACGATCCGTAAGCGCTATTGGCTCACCGGCGTGGTCGTCCTCGCGCTCGCCGCCGTCGCCATGTGGTGGCTGCGACCCACGCCGATCTCCGGCCCGTGGCGTGCCCAGCTCGTGGACGCCGAGACGGGGCAACCGCTGGAGGGCGCTGTCGTCCTCGCGCTCTGGGACAAGCGAACGTTCGGCTGGCCGCATCCCGATCGGAACTACCACGACGTCGACGAGGTCGTGAGCGACGCCGACGGCCGGTTCATCATCCCCGCGCGTGATGTCTCGAGCCGCCACCCGTTCGAGAAGATCATTGGACCGATCGTCACGATCTTCAAGCCTGGCTACGGGCAGTGGTGGTTCCAGGGAACACCCGCCCCGTTTGCCGAGGACGCAGTTGCCGCGAGGCAGAGGTCGGAAGCCAACTGGGCGCAATTCGCTCAGCACGGCGCGGTCATCGTGATGCCACGCGCGAAGACGCGCGACGAGCGGCTTCATGTGCTCGATCGAATGCTCCCCGCCATGGAGGTCCCAAGGACAAAAATCCCGAAGACCCTGGCGGCATACAGCCACGAACGCGTCACCCTCGGCCTTCGGCCACGCCGATAGGAATCGAGGCATGATGAAGCGCGCCCTTCTCGCGGCCGTCCTGATGTTGGTCCCACCTGCGTCACTCCATGCGTATGACGTGCCCACCCATCGCGAGATCGGCCAGCGGGCCGCTGAGGCGGCGTTCGGGCTGCACGACGTCTTGATCCGGGACCTTGCTTTGCCTGACGGAAGGAGGTCTCTCCTGCGCGCGGGCGGGGCAGAATTGTCTGCCGCCGGGTGGATCCGCGAGGGCGCCGGCGAGGAGGACCGGCCGTTCTGGCGCGTGCGCCATCACTTCCACAATCCCCTGGCGTCGTGGGACTTGGCCGGTCTCACGATCGACACGACGAACCCGAGCATGCAGCTCGGCATGTCGTCGATCCTGCGGAGCCAGCAGGTCTTCCAGGAAGGACCGAAGGGCGGCGGGACGTGGAGCTGGCCGTTCGCGAGGCAGCGGTTCCTCGCCGCGCTCACGGCGCGGACGCCCGCCGAGCGTGAGGGCGCCCTCGCCGATACCTTCCGGGCCCTGGGGCACGTCGCGCACTTCATCCAGGATGCGACGGTCCCCGCTCACGCCAGGAACGATATGCATCTGTGGGTGCCGCTGGGCAACAACCGCTTCTATCCGCTGAACTCCGACTGGTACGAGGACTGGATCCAGGACACCTTCGACAATCGGCGAGCGCAGTTCGACCAGCTCCTCGCGCTTCCGCCCAAGCGCCCTCTGCGCCTCGTGTTCCACTCGGAAAATCCCGATGCGCCGATTCCGATCGCGGGGCTCATCGACACCGAGCAGCTCAGCGTCGAAGGTCGTGTGCCCTCGCTGCTCGGTCCGCACGAGTTCGGCATCGCGGAGCTGACCCATCCCAATTTCGTGAGCCGGGACACGATCTTCGTGTTCCACGCTCGTCCCACCCTCCTCGACCTCGGCGATCCCTTCATCGAGGCGAGGGCCGGCGGGACCTTCCGCCGGTATGCGCCCAAGGTCGTGCGTGGCGCGTCGACCGTCGAGGTCATTCACTTCGTGGCGGAGGCCGCGCTGGCGCATAGCCTGGGGGCGGTGCAGGACGTGGCGCCACCGAGCGTGCTGTGGACGCTCGACGAACGGGTGCACGAGGACTACGCGCGCCAGCTCATCCCGCGGGCGGTCGGCTACTCGGCCGAGCTGCTCGACTACTTCTTTCGCGGGCGCCTGGCCGTCGATCTCGTGCCGGATCCCGTCGATCCGTCCGTCGTGCGGGTCGTCGGCACCAACGAGTCGCCCGAGCCGCTGCACGAGGGCACGCTCACGCTGCACGCCGATCGAATGACGGGCGAGCGGGGCCCGGCGACGCCGCTGGAGCCCACGTCCGTGATCGGCGTGGCGCCGGGCGCGCCGGTGATCTCGGCGCGCTTTCGGGTGCCGGAGGACACCGAGCGGCTGGTCGCCGTCTACGCGGGCACACTCGGGCTCGAGCGAGCGCGCGACGACTTCAAGGGCGCCGTGATCGGCAAGGTCCTGGGCGGCGTCCGTGTCGAGGAAGTCTTCGCCGACGGCGCGCGCTGGCGGCTGCGCACGCCGACCGGTGTCTTCGATCTTCCCCTCTCGACGGATCTCTACGACGACGTGAAGTGGGGGGATGCCGACAACGTGCTGGTGGCGCGCACGCGGCTCGGGCTCGATCCGCCGGGCTTCGCGGCCACGTTCGAGATCGTCCGCCGGCCCGAGTCCGTCGAGCCCGTGACCGATGGCACGCCGCTCACCGTGATGCTGCAGCCGCTGGCGTCGGCGTCGCTGACGTTCGCGACGGCGCCGCTGGTGACGACGATCGTGCTCGACCAGACGATCGAGTACCGGCAACAGATCGGCCGCTGGCGCCAGGACCTGGCGACGGAGTGGACGACGCCGCTCAACGCGTACACGAGCGTCTCGCTGACTCGCACCCCGCTCGTCTTCGAGACGATCCACGCGCAGACGCTCGCCTTCGCCGCCCCGCTGCCGATCACGCTCGACGCCGACCACAACCTCGACATCGGCGACGCCGACGTCCCGTACGCCTGGGACCTCGTGGACGTCGCCGCCGACCGCGACGGGCGGATCCTCGGCCTGGCGGCGATCTTCCTCACCGCCCCCGGGCTCGAGCCGATCGAGGTCCCGTGGTTCCGTCTCGACACGGCCGGGCAGCCGTTCGTCGCGCGAAGTCTGCCCTTCGAGGCACACTTTCCCGAGGACGCGACGACGATCTGGGCGCTCGTCGACCTCGGCGCCGGCACGGTCATGGCGGCGACCGCCGCGCCCATCGTCACGATCACCTCACGTCGCGCCGACGAGGGTCCGCCGTGGGCCGGCGGAGGTTTCGGGCAGGACCAGTGGCCGGCGCTGTATCGGCAGGCGATCACCACCTACGCCGGCGGCCCGCTCGCCGGTCGCATCGACGAGCTCGTGGACGCGCCCAGCCTCGCGCCACGTTCGAGTCCCGGCGAGAGCGCCAGCCTGGAGGTCGTGACGGGCGACCAGGCCCTGTCGGTGTCGGGCTGGTTCCGGCCGGAGATCCATGACGCCCTGGCCCGCTCCGGACTGGCCGAATTCAAGGCCGGCGAGGTCCAGCTCGTCACTCGGCGCTGGAACTATGTCTGCGTCGCGGGGTTCTGCGCGAACGACAGCGACTACGAAGCCTTCAGCGTGACGATGCGTCGGGGTGGCGTGCCCGAGGCGCCTGCGCAGCTCGTCGATGCGCGCCGCGCACGCCCCGCGCCGGCCGGCGAGCGCCTGGTCCTGCTCGGCGATGCGTTTCGCACCGACGTCCGGCCGATCGGCAGCCTGGTGGCCTGGGATCCCGCCGCCGAGCGCGCCCGCGAGGCATTTCGCATACCGGCCAGCTTCCACGGGCTCGGTCAGAACGCCTCGACCGGCGCCGTGCTCCTCTCGTATGCCCCCCGCTTCGGCGCCCGCGGCACGTTCTTCGTCCCGCTCGAGGAGGGCACACTCGAGACCTTCTTCGCCGGCAACGACCTGAGGTTCGACTTTACGTTGCTGAGCGGCGACCGGTTGTACGGCGTGCGGGATCTCCGCTTCTATCTCCGCGAGCCGCCGCTGCGGGCCGTACCGTTACCGGCTCGGCTCAGCGCGATGCCGGGCAACCCCGTGGGCGACTACCACGCCATTCGCGTGCCGTAGCGCTGCGTCGCGCGACTACGGCGCGATGTACGCGTAGCCCTTCGCCTGGTAGCCGACCAGCGTGATCCAGCCGTTCTCCACGACCGTCACGTCGGGGCTCACCTGGGCCTTGTCCACCTTCTGGCCGCGCATGGCGATGCTGCACTGATCCAGCCGCTCGATGCCGGCGGCGCCGCGCAGTTGTTTCAGCTTGGCGGCCACCTTGGCGGCGGCGTCGCGGTCTTCCGGCTTGAGACGCGAGAGGTCGGTCTGGGTCAGCAGCGAGGCCGGGCCGCGGAAGGCCAGCACGAAGCGCGGCGTGACGCCGTGCTTGACGAAGCCCTCGCGCGTCTCGTCGATCGTGTTGAGGATGTTCAGCATGCGGCCGGGCTCGCCGGCCGTGATGTCGAAGGCGACCTTGGCTTCCTTGAGGCCGGCGATGGGATTGTCGTCGGCCGCCCACGCGTGCGCGCCCATGACGGGTGCCGCGAACACCACCGCCGCCCCCAGCAGAAACGCCAGCGCGACCTTCCACGCGATGCCTGTCTTGTCCATGGCCCGGCCCTCCATCACTTTCCCTCGAGCGCCGCGCGGATCGCGCGCACCCGGGCTTCTCCGGCCGCCGCCTCGGACTCGCGGCCGGTCTTGCGCAGCAGTACCGCCTGGGCTTCCAGGGTATCCGCCACCAGCGGATGCTCGGCGCCGAGGGCGCGCTGACGGATGTCGAGCGCGCGCTCGTAGAGCGCCTCGGCCTCCGCATGGCGGCCCCAGTCGCGGTAGTTCGTGGCCAGCGTGGTCAGCATGACCGCCCGGCGGGGATGCGAGGGGCCGCGGCCGCGCTCGACGATGGCCAGGGCCCGCTTGCCGTACGCCTCCGCCTCCGCGTACCGTCCCTGCCCGGTCAGGATCTCGGCGTGCGTGTCGAGCGAAGCGGCCAGCGCCCGGTGGTCGGCTCCGCCCAGCTTCTCGCGGATGGTCACGGCGCGCGCCGAGAGCGATTCGGCCTCGGCATAGCGCTTCTGGCGCAGGTACGCGTTGGCCAGCACGTTCAGTGCGGCCGCGACCGCGTCGCTCTCGGGCTCGAGCTTCTTCTCCCGGATCGCGAGCGCGCCCTGGGCCAGCGCCTCGGCCTCGAGATACTGGCGCTGGTGCAGGCGCAAGCCGCTGAGGCTCTGCATGGTGCTGGCCACCTCGGGATGCTCGGGCCCGAGCTTCTGTTCACGGATGTCCAGCGCCCGCCGGTACAGACGCTCGGCGGCGGCAAAGTGCCCGCGGTCGCGCTCGAGCGCGCCGAGGGCGCTGAGGCTGACCGCGACCTCCGGATGGTCGGGGCCGTAGACCTTCTCGCGGATCGCCAGCGCGCGCCGGTGCAGCGTCTCGGCTTCGCCGAACTGCACCCGATCGAGCGCGAGGCCGCCCAGCAGGGTGAGGCTTCGCACGGTGGCGGGATGATCGACGCCGAAGTCCGCCTCGCGCGCGGCCAGCGCCCGGCGCAGGAGCGCCTCGGCGTCGGCCTCGCGATCCTGCCCGCGATAGATGATGGCCAGGCTCTCGAGGATGCCCGCCAGCGGCGGTGACTTGGGCTCGGCCAGCGCGAGCGCGCGGGTCAGCAGCGGCTCGGCGTCGGCGTTGCGGCCTTGCACGCCGTAGGTCCGGGCAAGCCGCTCCAGCGCCCCGGCCAGCTCGAAGCGCGAGCTCGGCAGCGCTCGTTCGAGCAGCTGCACGACCTCGGTGAGGAGCTTGCGGGCGTCCTCGTAAAGGGCGTCGTCGCCCATGAGATCGGCCAGCAGGAGAGCCACGCTGACGAGCCGCGGATGATTCAGGCGATGCAGGATCCGGAAGCTTTCGAACGCCGTTCGCCGCGCGTCGACGCCACGGGACTGCGCGCGGTAGACGCGGGCCAGCATCTCCAGGGTCTCGGCACGGCGGATCTCGTTGGGGGTGACCGTGGTCACCTCCCGCTCGGCGATCAGGAGCGCGCGTTCGGCGTCGGCGAAGCGTCCGGCGCGCCACGCCGCCGACGCGGCGGCCATCGCGTCCTCCCAGGGGGCCACCTGCGCGGCCGCCGGCAGCGCGCAGAGGAACAGCACGACGAGCACGACCGCGCCTTGACGGGCGCGACCGCGCGACCGTATCGTGCGGGTCGATCCGCCCCGTGGCACTTCCCGGCAAGGAGAGGCCGTGGCCGCCATCGCTGCCGACGATGCTAGGACGGTTCGGCGCTTCCCGCCAGCCCTCAGTCTCATCCTCGTCGCGCTCGCCCTCGGCGCCGCCGTCGGGCCCGCCGCCGCCCAGTCGCTGATCTGGAAGCGCTACATGGAGTCCGCCACGACCGCCGCGGCCGCGGGCCGCCGCGCCGACGCCGAAGGCCTGCTGCGCGCGGCGCTGCGCGAAGCCGAGGCGCCGGGTAGCAATCCCGACGCGCTGTTTGCCACGCTGCGGGCGCTGGGCGACCTGTACTGGTCCGCCCAGCGCTACGCGGACGCCGAAGCGGCCATGGTCCGCATGCTGGCCGTGCAAGAATCCATCGTCGGCTCGTCGCACCCCGCGCTGGCGGCAAGTCTCGTCCGCCTCGCGCGGACGTATCGCATGACGGCCCGTGACGCCGACGCCGAGCGCACACTGGGGCGGGCCCTCAAGATCGCTCAATCGGCCTCGCCGCCGCTCGAGCCGATCGCCGTCCTCAACGAGATGGGCGAGCTACGACGCGACCGCGGACGCTACGCCGACGCCGAGCTCTACTTCCGTCAATCCTTGGCGCTTCTGGAGGCTCATCAGCAGCCGGAGCCCTTTGATCTGGCGATGCTTCTTGTGAACCTCGGCCATGCCGTTCACCAGCAGCAGCGGTACGCCGAGGCCGAAGCCTTCGAGCGCCGCGCGCTCGCGCTGGCGGAGGCTTCGCTGGGACCCGAGCACGTGCTCGTGGCCCACGCGGCCAGCGGCCTGGCGCTGACGCGGTCGGCACAGGGCGACAAGGCGGAGGCGGAGCGACTGCAGCGGCGGACCCTGGCCCTCCTGGACCGACAGGCACAGCCCGATGCCAACAGTCTCTCGTTCACGCTCCTGAAGATCGGCGACCTCGCCTACGAAGACGGCCGTCTCGGCGACGCCGAGTCCGCCTACGCCCGCGCCCTTGCCACGTGCGAGCAGTCATCGGCGTGCGACGATCTGCGACTGGGGGCGATCCTGCTGGGGCTGGCGGAGAGCGGCCGCAAGCTCGGCAAGTACGTGGAGGCCGAGGGCACGGCGCGGCGGTTCCTCGGTCTCGTCGAACGCCGTTTCGGCCGCGAGTCGCTGGATGCCGCGCTGGCGCTCCAGGTCCTGGGCCGCACCTACCTCGATACCGGCCGCCACGCCGAAGCCGAGCCGCTGCTGCGGCGGGGCCTCGCCATTCGCGAGGGGTTCGAGGAGAGCCTCGACCTCGCCACCACCTTGCGGTTGCTGGCGTGGGTCGACTGGTGGCGAGGACGTCACCGCGAGGCCGACGAGAAGCTGAGCCGGGCGATCGCCATCATCGAGCGGCGGAGAGGCCCCCTGTATATGGAGCTGGCGTTCGTGCTCGTCGAGCGAGCCATGCTGGCCGAGCTGACGAATGCCGACGCCGACGCGGAGCCGCTCTACGGGCGCGCGCTGGCCATCGCCGACGCGCACCCGAAGTTTTCGCTCGTCGACCTGGCCGACATCATGGAGTCGTACGCCCGCGTGCTGCGGGCGCTGCATCGACGGGGCGAGGCCTTCGTCATGGACGGTCGCGCGGCCGCCGTGCGCGCCCGGATTCCGCCCGCTCAGTAGCTCTTCGGCAGGTGCAGCACGTGCTCGCTGATGTGGTTGAGGACCATCTGCTGCGAGACCGGCGCGATCTTGTAGAGGCGCACCTCGCGCCACAGCCGCTCGACGTGGAACTCCTTGGCGTAGCCGTAGCCGCCGTGCGTCTGCAGCGCCGCGTCGCACGCCTCGAAGCCGGCCTCGGCCGCGATCAGCTTGGCGGCATTGGACTCCGCGCCGCACGGCTGGCCGTGATCGAACAGCCACGCGGCCTTGAGGCACATGAGCTCGGCCGTCTCCAGCTTGGCCCACGCCATGGCCAGCGGGTGGGCGACCGCCTGGTTCTGGCCGATCGGCCGGTCGAAGACGATGCGCTCCTTGGCGTAGTCCACCGCGCGGGCCAGCGCCGCGCGCCCGATGCCCACCGCCTCGATGCCCGTCATCACGCGCTCGGGGTTGAGCGAGTCCAGCAGGTGATAGAAGCCCGAGCCGACCTCGCCCACCACGTTCTCCATGGGGATCTCGAGGCCGTCGATGTAGATCTCGTTGCTGTCCACCGCCGCGCGCCCGAGCTTCTCGATGACCCGCACGGTGATCTTCGTGCGATCGAACTCCGTGAAGAAGAGCGTCAGCCCCTTGAAGGGCTTGGCCGGATCGCGCGGCGCCGTGCGGGCCAGCAGCAGCGTGTGCGTGGCGTTCTGGGCGTTGGTGTTCCACACCTTGCGCCCGTTGACGATGAAGCGGTCGCCCTTGGCCTCCGCGCGCGTCTGGATGCGCGAGGTGTCCGTGCCCGCGTTGGGCTCGGTGACGCCGAACGACATCACGATCTCGCCGGTGGCAATGCGCGGCAGGTACTTGCGCTTGAGCGTCTCCGAGCCGTGCTTGATCACCGGCATGGGTGGGAAGCAGTAGAAGTGGATCGGCGAGCAGCCGCTGGTGCCGGCGCCCGAGGCGGCGATGTCGTGCAGCATCAGCGAGGCTTCGGTGACGCCGAGGCCGGAGCCGCCATACTCCTCGGGGATGATCACGCCCAGCCAGCCCGCCTGGGCGAAGGCCTTCACGAACTCGAACGGATACTCGGCCTTGGTGTCCTTCTCCAGCCAGTACTCCGGCGGAAACGAGCGGGCCAGCGCCGAGACCTCCTTGCGGATCAACTCCTGCTGTTCGGTCAGCGCGAAGTCCATGGCGGCATTCTACGCCACGGCCGGGCTATGATGCCGCCCATGACCTTCGTCGAGCGCATGATCGGCGCCGCCAAGCTGGACGTGCAGGCCTACGAAGAAGTCGAAGCCGACCGCGGCGCCATGGGCCAGGCGCTCGCCATCGTCGTGCTGGCAGCGGTCGCCGCCGGCATCGGCAGCGGCTACCAGATAGGCCTGGGCGGGCTCCTCGGCGGCGCGCTGGCCAGCATCATCTCGTGGCTCGTGTGGGCGTGGCTGGTCTGGCTGATCGGCACCAAGGTCCTGCCCGAGGCCCAGACGAGCGCCGACACGGCGGAGCTCATGCGCACCATCGGCTTCTCCGCCTCGCCGGGGCTGCTGCGCGTGCTCGGCGTGATTCCCGTGCTGGGCGGCCTGATCTTCATGGTCATCACGATCTGGATGCTCGTCACCATGGTGGTCGCCGTCCGCCAGGCGCTCGACCTGCGCTCCACCGGCCGCGCGGTCGTCATCTGTCTCATCGGCTGGGTGCTGCACGTGATCGTCTTCATGGGCCTGCTGCGCTTGCTGCGCGTGGGGTGGGCCTAGCGGGGCGCGTGCTAGAATTTCCGGGACATGGCGGTCGAGGCGCTCTACGCGCTGCAGAACGGCTTCATGGGCGCCCCGCGGTCGCTGCTCTTCTATGGCGAGTACGCCGAGAAGGTCACGCAGATCCCCATCGCCTGCTGGCTGATCAAGACCACCGACGGCTACGTGCTCTTCGACACCGGCGTGTCGCCGCGCGCGGTGCCGGGCCTCATGCGCAACGACCCGTTCGCGCGCTTCACCGACGAGGATCTCCTGGTGCACCGCCTCGACGCCCTCGGCCTCGACCACCACAACGTCGATCTCGTCGTGCTCTCGCACCTGCACTACGACCACGCCGGTGGCGCCCAGCTCTTCCCGAAGTCCGAGCTGATCGTGCAGCGCGACGAGTACTCGTACGCGCACTACCCGGCCTCGTTCTTCGAGCCCTTCTACTACAAGAAGAACTTCGAGCTGCCCGGCTACCGCTGGCGGCTGCTCGACGGCGACACCGAGCTGGCGCCCGGCCTCACCATCTTGCGGACGGACGGCCACACGCCCGGCCACCAGTCACTGCTGGTCGATTTGCCGCACTCCGGCCCGGTCCTGCTCACCGGCGACGCGTGCTACTGGATGGAACACGCCGAGAAGGAGCGCGTGCCGGGCGTGGTGTGGAATCCCACGCTGGCGCTGCACGCGCTCAAGAAGCTCAAGACCGTGGCTCGCCTGGTGGGCGCCCGCCTCTTCCCCGGCCACGACCCGGAGTTCTGGAAAACGGTCGTCCAGGCGCCCGACGCCTATCGATAGGCAGGGGCACCCTCGGAGGGTTCCCCTCTTCCCCTCCGTTTAGGTAGGGGCACCCTCGGAGGGTTCCCCTCTTCCCCTCCTTTTCCCGCGGTCGGCCGTATAACAGAGGCGATGGCTGACATCGCGGCCCGCCTGGCCGATCTGGACTGGAGCGCCATCGAGCGCTCGCTGTGGGACGTCGGCTATGCCAGGACCCCGCCGGTGCTGACGGCGGACGAGTGTGGCGAGATGGTCGCCATGTACGCGGACGAGGCGCGCTTTCGCAGCCGCGTGGACATGGCGCGCTTCCGCTTCGGCGTGGGCGAGTACAAGTACTTCGCCGCACCGCTGCCGCCGCTGGTGCAGGCGCTGCGCGAGGCCGCGTATCCGCCGCTGGCCGCCATCGCGAACCAGTTCGAGGCGGCGCTGGACACCGCCACGCTCCATCCCACCACGCTGGCCGAACTGCTGGCCGTCTGCCACAAGCGCGGACAGACGAAGCCCACGCCGCTGCTGCTCCACTACGAGACGGGCGGCTACAACTGCCTGCATCAGGATCTCTACGGCGACGTCGTCTTCCCGCTGCAGCTCACGTGCTTCCTCAGCCGGCGCGGCGTGGACTACGAGGGTGGCGACTTCCTGTTGGTAGAGCAGCGTCCGCGCGCCCAGTCACGCGGCGAGGCGATCGCCACCGAGCAGGGCGAGATCGTGATCTTCCCGACCCGTCATCGTCCGCTGCAGGGCGCGCGCGGCTGGTATCGCGCCTCGATGCGCCACGGCGTGAGCCGCCTGCTTCGCGGCGAGCGCTACACGCTCGGCGTCATCTTCCACGACGCGAAGTAGTCGAGGCGCGCCCCGGCTTCGAGGCGCGCCCCGGCTTCGAGGCGCGTCCCGGCTTTGCCGGGACGCGACGAGCGTTGGGGGTTTGGGGGCCGTGTCGGGGCCGCCAAGCTCCAAAAACGGCGTGGCCGGCGCGCATCCAGAAGCAGTCCACGGTGGCGAAGCCGGCCTCGCGCAGCCAGCGAAGCTGCTCGTCGAGCCGCGAGGGCTGATCGTAGGGATCGGGCGTGCCGCGATAGAAATTCCAGCCGTCGCGCGTGAAGCGCTCGAACGCGGTCAGCCCGCCGGTGAGCGCCAGGCTCTGGGCGCGCGCGGCGTCGTCCCACTGCAGCGCGAAGGCCTCGCGCGCGGCCGGGCCCGTCGGCTCCACCACGTCGGCCAGCAGCAGCGCGCCGCCGGGCTCCAGGCGCCGCGCGAGATCCGCGAAGAGCCGCCGCTTGCCGGCGCCGGAGAGATGATGCACGACCAGCGAGGCGAGCACGCAGCGCAGCGGGGAAGGTAGAGCCGCGCGCCACCGGCGCTCGACCAGCTCGAAGGCGCCCACCTCGACGCGCGCCTGGTACCGCGCCAGCGCTTCGGTCAGGCGCGCGCGCATCGCGGCCGACCCGTCGAGGGCGACGTAGCGACAGCGCGGAAACGCTTCCAGCACGGCGCGGGCCAGCACGCCGGCGCCCGCGCCCAGCTCCACCACCGCGAAGACCTCGTCGGCACGCGCGGGGATCAGCCGGACGAGCGTGGCGATCTGCTCGTCGCGCGAGGGCACGAACACCGCGCCGTCGTCGATGAACGCCTGCGACGCTTCCTCGGTCCAGCCTGTCGGCGCCGTATGCTCCGCCATGTCTCGCCTCCCGCCCGACCGCCGCATATACTACGCGGCGGCTCCGTCGCCATGTCAGACACACCCACGCCGCCCGCCGGTGCGCCGCGCGTGAACGTCACGCTGGAGGAAGCCGGTCCGGAGGCCGTGCCGGTCCTCCGGCGGCTCATGCAGCTCTACCTGTACGACCTCGGCACCATCGACGGCTGGAACATCAGCACCGAGGGGCTCTACGGGAACGCCGAGAAGATCGAGCGCTTCTGGACGGAGCCCGGCCGCCGCGCGTTCTTCATCAGGGCGGACGCCGCGCTGGCCGGCTTCGCGCTGATTCGCGATCAGGCCGAGCATGCCGGCGCCGGCACCTGGGAGATCAGCGAGTTCTTCGTGCTGCGCAAGTTCCGCCGCCAGGGCGTGGGCGCGCGGGCGGCCACGCAGCTCCTCGACCTGACGCCGGGGCCGTGGGAGGTCACGCAGCTCGCCAGCAATCTTCCCGCGCAGGCGTTCTGGCGCGCGGTCATCGGCCGCTACACGAGCGGCGACTTCACGGACGTCGAGGAAGCGCACGATCAGTCGGGCTGGCCGTGGCGCGGCCGCATCCAGCGGTTCAAGGCCCGCCGGCGCCCGTGACCCCTGCGCTCGATCTCCTCATCAAGCGCGTGCGCGTCGTGCGCCCGCGCCAGGCCGACGTGCCCACGCTGGACGTCGGCGTCAAGGACGGCCGCTTCGCGCGCATCGCGCCCGACATCCCCGCGGGCGAGGCGGCCGAGGTGTACGACGCGCGCGGCCTCCTCGGGTTTCCCGGCATCGTGGACGCGCACACGCACGTGGGCATCTACGGGCCGCTCGCGGGCGATGCCGTCAGCGAGAGCCGGGCGGCGCTGAGCGGCGGCGTGACGACGATGCTGACGTACTTCCGCACGGGCCAGTACTACCTGAACCGCGGCGGCGCCTGGGCCGACTTCTTCCCGGAGGTCCTGCGCCTGTCCGAGGGCCGCTACCACTGCGACTACGCCTACCACCTGGCGCCCATCGCCGCCTCGCACGTGGGCGAGATGGAGGCGCTGGCCACGCGGCACGGCGTGCCGTCGTTCAAGATCTTCATGTTCTACGGCGGCTATGGCCTGCATGGCCAGGCCGGGCAGGACGAGCAGCGGCGCTTCCTGATGATCGGCCCCGAGGATCATTACGACCTCGCCCACTTCGAGTTCATCCTGCGCGAGGCCGGCCGCATCCAGCGCGCGCACCCCGCGCTGGCGGCCCACGTGAGCGTGAGCCTGCACTGCGAGCTGGCCGACATCCTCAACGCCTACACGCGCCTCGTCGCGAAGGATCGCTCGCTCTCGGGGCTGCGCGCCTACAGCGCCGCGCGCCCGCCGCACAGCGAAGGCCTCGCCGTGTGGATCGCCGCCTACCTGGCCAGCGAGGCCGAGAGCCAGAACGTGAACCTGCTCCATCTGTCTTCGCGGAAGGCGCTGGAGGCGGCGCTCACGATGGCCCGCGTATTTCCGCACGTGAGCTTCAAGCGCGAGATCACCGTGGGCCACCTGCTGCTCGACGTGGACGCGCCGACGGCCGCCTATGCGAAGGTCAACCCGCCCATCCGGCCGCGCGCAGACGTGGAGTTCCTCTGGCAGATGGTGCTCGAGGGTCGCGTGGACTGGATCGTGAGCGACCACGCCTGCTGCGCCGAGGAAGTGAAGGGGGCTGGGCCCCGGGGCCGCGGCGACATATGGCTCGCCAAGTCGGGCTTCGGTGGCACCGAGTATTTGCTGTCAGGCGTCTTCAGCGAGGGCGGCAAGCGCGGGCTCGCGCTCAACCGCATGGCCGAGCTGCTGGCGCTGAATCCCGCGCAGCGCTACGGCCTCACGCACAAGGGCGACATCGCCGTCGGTCTCGACGCCGACCTCGCGCTCCTCGATCCTGATCGTCGGTTCACCGTGCGTGCGGCGGAATCACCGTCGGCGCAGGGCTACTCGCCCTTTGAAGGCCAGGAGATGACGGGCCAGGTCACCGCGACGTTCTTGCGCGGCCGCCTTGCGTGGGAGAACGGGCGTGCTGCCGGACCGCCCCGCGGCCGCTACATCGCCCGCCCGGGATAGGACTTGCCGCCGGCGGCGTCCACTTCCTCTCGGCGAGCAATTCACCCCCGAGGCAGCGACCGAACCGGATTCCGTTTCGACCTCACTCGAGTGATGCGCTCCTTATGGGTTCGGCCCCGCGCCTCGACCACAAACTTCAACCCCTTCCAGAGAGAGGGGCGTGGAGAGCGCCAAGAGTCAATCGAGTAGTTCGATCCATGACTAAGCGGCGATGTCTGATCACAGAAGACCCTCAAGACGAGGTCGCCAAAGCACACCTCCAGATCCTGAGCGGGATGCCGCAGCGATACGCGAGTCACGCGTCGTCCACATGACAATTGCAGCCCACGAACGAGATCTCCGTTTGGTCCGTTGGAATCGCCCCATCCACAAATCACGCTGCTCTTAGAATCCAAACGCCATGCGCATTCGACGAATAATGAGAGTTCCCCCCGAAACGTCCGTTGTACTTCGGTCAAGGTGGGATTTTCGATACGACAGTCGCGCGGCACTTTCTCCCCAAGGTCGAGGATGAAATGCGACCCCGTGCCACTCCCCGCCAAGACGCTCCAACACCGCTTCCCCTCCAACCGGGAGACGGCCGCTCGAAAGTCGTTCTTCAGCGCGGCAGTGCTCATCGTTGCCGTCTGCTGGGGTGGGCCACTATCTCCCGAGCGATTCGGCGAATTTCCTCATAGGAAAAATTTTGCCCCGAGATGGTTTCGTGCAACTCCCTGTAGCGGGAAACGCGGGACCGGCGCCGGCGGCTTTTCTGACGCAGTGCCTCTCTCCCGCTTAGGCCTGCGCGCGAATCACCGCCAGGAAGCGCTCGCCGAAGGTCTCCGATTTCCACTCACCCACGCCCTTGACCTCCAGCAGCGCGGCGCGTGAGCGCGGCTTGAGGCGGGCCATGTCGCGCAGCGAAGCATCGCTGAAGACGAGATAGGGCGGCACGCCGCGCTCCTCGGCGATCGAACGCCGCAGGCCGCGCAGCGCCTCGAACAGCACGCCGATCGTAGGCGCCGGGATCGCCACCCGGCGGGGTTGTGTCGCGCTCGCTGGACGGCGCCGCATCCGCAGCGGTGGCCCGCACGGCGCCGGCGCTGCTGAGCATGGGCGCGGCCCCCTCGCCGCGCAGCACGGCGCGGCCCTGCTCGGTGAGCGTCACGGTCGGGTACTCGTCGTCGGTGCGCGCCAGCAGGCCGTGCGCGAGGAGCTGGTCGATCCACGCGCGCACCTGCGTCTTCTTCTCGCCGCGCAGCGTGGCGTACGCGGCGAGCCGGCCGTGGCCAAGCTGCGCGATGCGGCCGGTGGCGGCGCCGGCGAGCACGTCGGCGACGTGGGTGGCGCCAAAGCGCCCGCGCAGCTCGCCCACGGCGTTGAGGATCTTCCCCGCCACGTCCGCCGTGTCGCCGCCCTGCACCGTCTCGCCCAGGCAGACGTCGCACGCGCCGCACGTGGCGCGCTCGTAAGGCTGGCCGAAGTAGGTCACCAGTGCGCGATGGCGGCAGACGGCGTCCTGGCAGAAGGCGTACATCTCACCCAGCTTGCGCAGCGCGCCGGGCGGGGCCTCGCCGCCCATCGGCGCCATGATCGATTTCCACATCCCGTAGTCGGCCCCGCTGTGCAGCAGCAGGCACTCCGCCTCGAGGCCGTCGCGCCCGGCACGGCCTGCCTCCTGCTGATAGTGCTCCAGCGACTTCGGCATGCCGGTGTGGATGACGTAGCGCACGTTGGAGCGGTCGATGCCCATGCCGAAGGCCACGGTGGCGACCACGATGTCGGCCCGCTCGTTCACGAACGCGTCCTGGTTGGCGCGGCGCTCCTCGTCGGCGAGCCCCGCGTGATAGCGGACCGCGCGCAGGCCACGACGCGTGAGCGCGGTGGTCAGCTCTTCGACCTCGCTGCGGCGGATGCAATAGACGATGCCGGCCTGGTCGCGATGACGCTGGATGGCGGCGACGACCTGCGCCAGCCGATCTGCGCGCGGCCGCACCCGGTAGATCAGGTTCGGGCGATCGAACGAGCCGACGAGGACTTTCGGCTCCTTCAGGCGCAGCTCGTCCACGATGTCGCCGCGCACCTGCGGCGTGGCCGTCGCCGTGTAGGCATGGACGTTCACGCCGGGCAAGGCCTCGCGGAGCGCGCGGAGCTGGCGATATTCCGGGCGGAAGTCGTGGCCCCACTGGCTGATGCAGTGCGCCTCGTCCACGGCCACGAACGCCGGCGCGGCGCGCTGCAAGCGCTCGAGGAAGCCGTCCATCACCAGGCGCTCGGGCGCCAGGTAGAGCAGCTGGATGCCGCCGCCCGCCACCGCGCGCATCACACTGGCACGCTCGGCCGGTGTCTGGCTGCTGTTGAGCACAGCGGCCGGTACGCCGGCCTGGCGCAGGCCGTCGACCTGGTCCTTCATCAACGCGATAAGCGGCGAGACCACGATGGCGAGCCGGCGAAGGTGCGCGGCGGGCGCCTGGTAGCAGAGCGACTTGCCGCCGCCGGTCGGAAGCACGACGAGCGAGTCGCGGCCGTCGAGCACGCAGGCGATGGCATCTTCTTGAAGCGGGAGAAAGCGATCGTAGCCCCAGATGCGGCGAACCGTCTCGTGCAGGAACTCAGTCTGGATGATGGCGCGATGATATCCGAGCGGCGCGTCGCCGCCTAGTGTCGACGTTCTCATACGACTGATTCCCGCGCTTCGGCCCCCGCGGCCGACCCTTCGTGTACCTCCAGGCGCCGTTCGTCCGATTGCTCAGCAGGAGGCCCGACACAGGCGGGAGGATGACCGCGACCAGAGGAGGCCACCGATGACGCTGATGTCGCGCGCGGGACTCGTCAGTATCGTCCTCACGCTGGTGTGCGGATGGGCGGCCCAGGTCAGCGGCCAGACGCCGACGTCCGGCTTTTCCAGCGTGATCAATGCGCTGCGACAGGCGCCCGGGTGCCTCGGCGTCGAGACAGGACAGACGTCGAGCGGCCGCCGCGTCATCTTCGCCTGGTTCGAGGGCAAGCGCGCGCTCGTCGAGTGGTATCACGGCGACGTGCATCAGCGGGCGATGCGCCGGCTGTACCCCGACGTCCCGATCGACCGTGAGCCGCTGCCCGATCTCTCCGAGAACAGCGGGCCCATCCTGGCGATCGTCTCCGTGAAGCTCGACCCGACGTCGTCCGCGATCGCGTCCATCGGGATCGAGCTCTACGGCCCGCTGCCGGGCGGGGTGGCGGTGGGCGGCCGCTTCGCCCCGAGTGCCCTCAAGGTCCCGGGACTTCGCGAGATCCCTCTGAGCGGCGTCGGTCACTGAATCGCGAGCGCGAGCTGCTCGGGCGCGGGCGGCGGCTCCAGCGGCCGCGCGCGGCGATCGGCCACGTCGAGCTCGCGGCGCAGGGCGGCCACGCGCGCCTTGAGGGGCTCGGACTCCGCGCGCTCCGGATACGGGCCACGGCGATAGATCTCCTCGTAGCGCGGCAGCAGCGCGGGCCAGTCGCGGGCGAGGTTGTCCAGGAAATGCTCGCGCGTGCCGGGACGCAGGTAGAGGATGTTGCACCACACGCCGGTCGCGCCCGCGTCCCGCGCCGCGCGCACGACCTCCGCCAGCAGCGCCGGATCGTCGGACAGGCCCGGCAGGATGGGCGCCATGCCGACGCCGACGTCGATGCCTGCGTCCACCAGAAGCCGCAGCGCGCGCAGCCGCTGGCGCGGCGGCGCCGTGCCGGGCTCGGTCTTCCGCCAGATGTCCGCGTCAAGCGTGGGAACTGAAAAGGTGATGTCGACCTCCGCGCGCGTGGCCGCGTGCTGGAGCACGTCGATGTCGCGCACGATCATCGGCCCGCGCGTGATGAGGCTGAACGGATTGCGCGCCGCCGCGAAGGCCTGGATGCAGCCGCGCGTGAGCCGATACTTGCCCTCGGCCGGCTGATACGGATCGGTGGCGGCGCCGACGGCCACCGACTCGCGCTTCCAGCCCGGCCGCGCGAGCTCGCGCGCGAGCACCTGGGCGACGTTCACCTTCACCCGGATGGAGGTGCCGTAGCGCGCATCGGACGGGCGGTCGGCGCGCTTCTCGAACGCGCGGACGTAGCAGAACGTGCAGCGGTGGACGCAGCCCATGTAGGGATTCAGCGACCACTTGAATCCCATCCCCTGCACGCGGTTCAGCGCCGAGCGGCAGGGCTCCTCGCGGTACTCCACGGCCATGCCGTCATACTATACACGCGTTGAGCCTACGCACAAGCCTCAGCGGGTCGGGTCGGGCGCCACCCTCACGAGCTGCTTACCGAGGTTCTTGCCGCGGAGCAGGCCAATGAACGCCTGCGGGGCGTTCTCCAGCCCGTCCGCAACGTCCTCGTGATATTTCAGGCGGCCGTCGCGCACCCACGCGCTCGCCTCGCGCAGGAAGTCGCCGAGGCGATCCGCGTGGTCGCTCACGATGAAGCCCTGGATCTTCACGCGCATGCCGACCACGACGCCGAGGTTCGGGCCCGGCGGCAGCTCGGTGGCGCTGTACTGCGCGATGTGGCCGCAGAGCGGGATGCGCGCGAACGGGTTCAGCTGGGGCATGACGGCGTTGAGGACGTCACCCCCGACGTTGTCGAAGTACACGTCGATGCCCTTCGGACACGCCTCCTTGAGCGCCCCGCCGAGATCCGGCGAGCGATAGCTCACGCACGCGTCGAAGCCGAGCTCCTTCACGACGTAGTCGCACTTCTCGGGCGATCCCGCCACGCCGATCGCGCGCGCACCCTTGATCCGTGCGAGCTGGCCGACCGCGGAGCCCACGGCGCCGGCGGCGGCGGACACGACCACCGTCTCTCCCGGCTTGGGCTGGCCGATATCGAGCAGCCCGACGTACGCCGTCATGCCCGGCATGCCGAGGACGCCGAGCGCCGTGGAGATCGGCGCCGCCTTCGGATCGAGCTTCAGCGGACCGAACGGTCCCGGCTTGGCCGCGGCGCGCGCCACGTGATGCGTCTGCCAGCCGCCGTAGCCCAGCACGAAGTCGCCGGCCTTGAAGCCGGGATGATTCGACTCGACGACCTCGCTCACCGTGCCGCCGACCATCACGCCGCCGATCTCCACCGGCGCCGCGTACGACTTCACGTCCTTCATGCGCCCGCGCATGTAGGGATCGAGCGAGAGCCACAGCGTGCGGCACAGGATCTCGCCGTCGCTCGGCCTCGGAATCGGGGCCTCGGAAATTTCGAAATCGCTCGGCCTGGGGTCGCCGGCGGGACGGTTCTTGAGCAGGATGCGGCGATTGCTGGTGGCTGGCACGGTGATGACCTCCCGGCGGGGATTGTACGCCCGGTCGCCTTGCAACCGCCGAGGGCGTCCGCTATCGTGCGGCCATGACGGCCACCGCCCGCCTCGCCGAGTTCGTCGTCAAGACCACGCTGCGCGAGTGTCCGGACGGGGCGATCACCCAGGTGCGCCGCGCCGCGCTCGACACGCTGGGCGTCATGCTCGCCGGCGCCGCGGAGCCTGCTGCCGCCAGCGTCCGCGCAGTCGTGCGCGCCGAGGGGAGCACGCCGCTCTGCACGGTCGTCGGCACCTCGCTCCGCACGGCGCCGACGTGGGCCGCGCTGGCCAACGGCACGGCCGGTCACGCGCACGACTTCGACGACACGAACTTTGCGCTGATGGGCCACCCGAGCGCGCCGCTGCTGGCGGCCGCGCTCGCGGCCGGCGAGGCGGAGATGGCCGACGGCGGCGCGGTCGTCCTCGCGTACCTCATCGGCTTCGAGGTGTCCGCCGCGCTCGGCCTGGCGTTCAATCCGGATCACTACACGCGCGGTTGGCACGCGACGTCCACCATCGGCACGCTCGGCTGCGCGGCGGCGGCTGCGAAGCTCCTCGGGCTCGACGCCGGGCAGACGCGGCACGCGCTCGGCGTGGCCGCCTCGCTCGCCTCCGGCCTCAAGGAGAACTTCGGCTCGATGGCCAAGCCGTTCCACGCCGGCCACGCCGCGCGCAACGGCGTGTTCGCCGCGATGCTCGCGCGCGAGGGCTTCACGGCCTCCGACGCGGCGCTCGACGGCACGCAGGGCTATGCCAACGCGTTCAGCCAGGCGAAGCTTGCCGGCGGCACGTTCGACGAGCTGGGCAGCCGCTGGCAGATCCTCGCCTCCGGCATCGCGGTGAAGCCATACCCGTCGTGTGCGCTCACGCATTCCGCGATCGACGCGCTGCTGGCCCTGCGCAGTGCGCACGGGCTGCACCCGGAGCAGGTGGCCGACGTCGAGGTCGGCGTCAACCACGTCGTGCCCGAGGTGCTCCGGCACAACGCGCCCACGACCGGGCTCGAGCGCAAGTTCTCCATGCAGTTCTGCGCGGCCGCGGCGCTCGCCACCGGCCGCGTCGCCATCGCCTCCTTCGAGGACGGCGCCACCGACGCCGGCACGCGCGCCCTGATGGGCCGTGTGCGCATGGTGGTGGACCCCTCGCTGCCCGATGGGCTCGAGCAGCACGCGTGGAGCCGCGTGACCGTGCGCCTGCGCGACGGCCGCACGCTGGAGTCGCCCGCGCGCGGGGCCTCCGGCCATCCCGACCAGCCGCTCACCGACGCCCAGCTTCGCGCGAAGTTCCTCGGCTGCGCGGCGCCGGTGCTGGGCGCGGACGAGGCCGAGGGCGTGGCCGAGCAGCTCGCGCACCTCGAGGAGGTTCCCGACATTCGCGCGCTCACCTCGCGCCTGGCCACGACGCGCGAGTAAATTTCCCGTTCGGAGGGGAACGGGGGAACCCTCCCAGGGTGCCCCCTCCCAAGAGAGAGTGGACATGGGTGTGCTCGACGGAATCAAGGTGCTGGAGCTCGCACGCGTGCCGCCGGCGGAGATGCCGGGGATGATCATGGCCGACATGGGCGCCGACGTGCTCAAGATCGAGACGCCCGAGCCCGAGCGCAAGCACGACGAGCGCTGGGTGCGCCAGACGATCCACGCCTTCGTCAACCGCAACAAGCGCTCGATGGCGCTCAACATGAAGGCGTCCGAGGGCCAGGAGATCTTCCGCAAGCTCGCCAAGTCGGCCGACGTGATCATCGAGGGCTTCCGCCCGGGCGTCATGGACCGCCTGGGCGCCGGCTACGAGGCGCTGCGCGCGACGAATTCTCGGCTGATCTACTGCTCGCTCTCCGGCTTCGGCCAGGACGGCCCCTACAAGAACTATCCGGCCCACGACATGAACTACCTCTCGCTGGCCGGCGTGCTCAACCTGATCGGGGAGGCCGGCAGCAAGAAGCCGGTGATCCCGCTCAACCTGGTGGCCGACTACGCGGGCGCCAGCCTGCACGGCGCGCTGGGCATCGTGCTCGCGCTCTTCGCGCGCGAGCGCACCGGCCGCGGCCAGCACGTGGACGTGTCCTACCTCGACACCACGCTGTCGCTGCTGGCCGCCACCCCCAACATGCGCTTCTTCTTCTCGGACGGCGTGGCGCCGCGCCGCGGCGAGGGCTTCCTGGGCGGGTCCTATCCCTACTACGCGATCTACGAGACGCGCGACGCCAAGCTGCTGACCATCGGGTGCACGGAGCCGTGGCTCTGGGAGAACTTCTGCAAGGCCATCGGGCACCCGGAGTACACGCGCTTCGCGCGCCAGCCCGACCAGTTCGTGCGCGCGGCCAACGCCGAGGAGGCCGCCGCCCGCGAGGCGATCGAGGCCATCATCAAGACGCGCGACCGCGACGAGTGGTACGACTTCCTGGTCAAGCACGACGTCTGCGTGGGCAAGGTGTACGACGTCGAGGAGATGGTGCAGGACCCGCAGATCAACCATCGCCAGATGATCGTGGACGTCGAGCATCCCACCCACGGGCGCGTGCGCCAGTTCGGGATCGCCATCAAGCTCTCCGACACGCCGGGCACCATCCGCACGGCGGCGCCGCTGAGCGGCGAGCACACCGAGGCGATCCTGAAGGACCTCGGCCTCGGCGCGGGCGACATCGCGGGGCTGCGCGAGCGCAAGGTCATCGAGTAAGCGTCCCGTTGGCGGAGCGCTGGCGGCAGCTCGCCGTCCTCTCGGTGGCCGAGCTACTGGCGCTGTCGCTCTGGTTCTCGGCCTCCGCCGTCCTGCCGGCGCTCCGGCGCGAGTGGTCGCTGGGCGACGCTGGCAGCGCCGGCCTCACCATCGCCGTCCAGCTCGGCTTCATCGCGGGCACGCTCGGCGCCGCGCTCGCCAACCTGCCCGACGTGTGGCCGGCGCGCCGCGTGATGCTCGCCGGCATCGTGCTCGGCGCCGCCGCGAACGCGTGGCTGGCGCTGGCCGTCGATCGGCTCCCGACCGCGCTGGCGCTGCGGTTCCTGACGGGCGTGGCGATGGCCGGCGCCTATCCGCCCGCCATGAAGATCATGGCCACGTGGTTCCGCGAGGGCCGCGGGCTCGCCATCGGCATCCTCGTCGGTGCGCTGACGGTCGGCTCGGCCACGCCGCACCTGATCCGCGGGCTCACCGATCTGCCCTGGCGGCACACGCTGCTGGTCGCCTCCGCGCTTGCCGTCCTCGCTGCCGTGCTCACGCATCTCTTCGTCCGCGAGGGGCCATACGCGTTTCCGCCGGCGCGCTTCGACCTGCGCATGGCCGCCGCCATCTTCCGCGAGCGCGGCCCGCGGCTGGCCTGCTTCGGCTACTTCGGCCACATGTGGGAGCTCTACGCGATGTGGGCGTGGATCGGCGTGTTCCTGGCCGAGAGCCTGCGCGCGCGCGGCGGCGGCGACTATCTCGGCCTCAACGCCAGCGGGGCCACGTTCGTGGTCATCGCGCTCGGTGCCCTCGGCTGCTGGCTCGGCGGCGTCGTCTCCGATCGCTGGGGGCGCACGACGCTGACGATGCTGGCCATGGCGGCGAGCGGCGCCTGCGCGCTGCTGATCGGCGCGACGTTTGGCGGCGTGCCGGCCGCCACGCTGCTGCTGGCCGTCGTGTGGGGCGTGACGGTCATCGCCGATTCCGCGCAGTTCTCGACCGCCGTCACCGAGCTGTCGCCGCCCGCCTACGTGGGCACGGCGCTCACCACGCAGACCTGCGTGGGCTTCGCGCTGACGACGCTCAGCATCTGGCTGATCCCGCCCGTCGCCGCCGCCGTCGGCTGGCGGTGGGCGTTCGCGTCGCTGGCGGTGGGGCCGTTCCTCGGCGTGGCGGCGATGGCGCGGCTGCGCGGGCTGCCGGAGGCGCGCCGGCTGGCCGGCGGCCGGCGCTGAGCGCTTGCCTCGGCCGCGCGGTCGTCATACGGTAGCCCGGTCATGGACCACTACGATCTGATCGTCATCGGCGCCGGCCCCGCCGGCGAGAAAGGCGCGGCCCAAGCCGCCTACTTCGGCAAGCGCGTGGCGCTCGTCGAGCGCGCGCCGCATCCGGGCGGCGCCGGCATCAACACCGGCACCGTGCCGTCCAAGACGCTGCGCGAGACGGCGCTCTACTTCTCCGGCCTCGGCCAGCACGGCCTCTACGGCGTCGACTACCAGGTGAAGACGCACCTCACGGTGAAGGACTTCATGTACCGCGAGCAGGAGGTCGTCCGCTCGCTCCGCCAGGTGGTCACCGAGAACATCGTGCGCCACAAGATCCAGCTCTTTCACGGCCAGGCCGCCTTCGAGGATCCGCACACCGTGCGCGTCACGCGCGAGAACGAGCCCGATCGCCTGCTCACCGGCGACGTCATCCTGGTGGCGACGGGCTCGGTGCCCACGCGGCCCAAGGACGTGCCGTTCGACGACCCGCGCGTGCACGACAGCGACGAGATCCTCGAGATGCGCAACCTGCCGCGCAGCATGGCGGTGATCGGGGCCGGCGTGATCGGCTGCGAGTACACGACGATCTTCGCCGCGCTCGGCATCAAGACCTCGCTGATCGACGGCCGCGACCGGCTGCTGGGCTTCCTCGACGCCGAGGTGGCCGAGCAGCTCAAGACGCAGATGGGGCTGCTCGGCGTGGACCTCCGGCTGAAGGAAAGCGTCAGCCGGTACCTCCCCGAGCCCGACGGCATCCGGCTCGAGCTCAAGAGCGGCGCCAGCATCATGGTAGATCAGCTCCTGGTGGCGGCCGGCCGCGTCGCCAACGTGCGCACGCTCGGCATCGACCGCGCGGGGCTGGCCGTCAACGAGCGCGGGCTGATCACGGTGAACGAGACCTACCAGACCTCGGTGCGGCACATCTACGCGGCCGGCGACGTCATCGGCTTTCCGGCCCTGGCCTCGACCTCGATGGAGCAGGCGCGCGTGGCGATGGTGCAGGCCTTCGACCTGCCGAAGTACAAGACGCGCGTGGCGCCGATCTTCCCGCTGGCCGTCTACACGATCCCGGAGATCTCGATGGCCGGGGAGACGGAGGAGACCTGCAAGCAGAAGAAGATCGACTACTGCATCGGGCGGTCGTTCTACCGGACCAACGCGCGCGGGCAGATCAGCGGCGACCTCGGCGGGGAGATCAAGCTGGTGTTCCGCTACCCCGACAAGCTGCTGCTCGGCGTCCACCTCATCGGCGTGAACGCCGCCGAGCTGATCCACATCGGCCTCATCGCGCTGCAGACCGAGTGCACCATCGACATGTTCGTGAACACGGTCTTCAACTATCCCTCCCTGAGCGACGTCTACAAGTACGCCGCCTACGACGGCCTGGGCGCAGTGCAACGGCGGGCCGCGGCGGAGGCGAAGAGCTAGGCTAGCCGATCAGGCGGGCGGCGGCGGCCTTGGCGGGCGGCTCGGCCGCCTGCGACTCGCTCATGCTTCGAACGAGCGCGGCGCCCTGCTCGTCCAGCCAGAGCTTGGTGGAGGCGTACCCGAAGCGCAGCGCGGCGCGACTGGCCTCGAACCCCATCGAGGGCCCGAACGGGAGCTCGGTGTTCTGCGGCGGCTGCAGCAGGTGGAACGTCGTGTGCGGGAACTTCACGGCCAGCGTGGCCAGACCCAGGTGCAGCAGGTTCTGGCTGTAGATCCGGCTGGCCTGCTCCATGATCGTGTACATGCCGCGCAGCCGCATCGACCCGGTGCCGTCGCTGGTGCGGTTGGGCACCAGCGGGTTCACCACGAACACGACGTCCGCGCCCGTGCCGGCGGCGAGATCCGCGTGCCCGCAGAAGCCGACGCCGCCGTCCATGTAGTCGCGCCCGTTGATCGTGTAGGGATCGAAGAAGCCCGGGATGGCGGACGAGGCCGCCACCGCGTCGCTGATGGGCACGGAGGCCAGGTCGCCCGCGCCGAAGACCACGCGCTCGGCCGTGTTCAAGTCCACGGCCGGGATCAGCAGCGGGCGCGGCAGGTCGCTGAAGGCATTGCCGTGACCGCGGGAGGCCAGGCCCAACCGGATGAACCGCTCGAGCGCAGCCAGGGTGAAGAAGCCGGCCGGCAGCTCTCGCTCGGCCTTGGCCAGAACGTCTGGCAGGCAGCGGCCGCCCCGGATCACGTGCTTGCCGATCGCCCACATGAACCGGCCGAACCGGGTGCACGCCAGGCGGAACGCCCCATCCGCGAACAGCACTCCGCGGCGCATGTTGAGGGGGTCGTCCAGGTCCTCGTCGAGGATGTGATAGATCTCGCTCGCCCTGACACCGCTGGCCAGCAGGGCGGCCACCACCGAGCCAGCGCTGCAGCCCACGTAGACGTCGAAGCCGCGGCCCGCGCCGTTCAAGCGCCCTTCGAGGGCCGTCATGGCGCCGACCTCGTACATCCCGCCGATGACGCCGCCACCCGCCAGGGCCAGGGCGTAACGGGGACGAGTCGCCCCCCGCCGCTTCCAGTAGCCCATGGCGCGATGCACGATTTGCATTACTCCCTCGCTCAAGCAAGAGCCCTGCCACAGCCGGGGTGTCCGTAAACCCATGGGAGGCAATTCTAACCTGCGCCGCCTGGCTTTGAAACGGGTGAAGGTCCCGTGCAGTTTCTGCCCGGTTCTACCGTTCCAGTTCCCTACCCCGAAAGGGGGAATCCTGTGGTAGCGAGGGGCAGTCTAACGGGTATGGCGATCCAGGTGCGGCGCGCGAAGGAACGGGGGCACGGCGATCACGGCTGGCTCGACACCTGGCACACCTTCTCGTTCTCGGACTACTACGACCCGCGCTTCATGGGCTTCCGGGTGCTGCGCGTCATCAACGAGGACACGGTAGCGCCCGGCCAGGGCTTCCCCACCCACGGCCACCGCGACATGGAGATCGTCTCCTACGTGCTGGAGGGGGCGCTCGAGCACCGCGACAGTCTCGGCACCGGCTCGGTGATCCGGCCGGGCGACGTGCAGCGCATGAGCGCGGGCACCGGCGTTCGCCACAGCGAATTCAACGGCTCGCCGACCGAGCCGGTGCACTTCCTCCAGATCTGAAGGCCTTCGGCGATGCCGACAAGCGTGACCGGCTGCGCCTGGTCGCCTCGCCCGACGGCGCCGAGGGCTCCGTCACGATCCACCAGGACGCGCGGGTGTACGCCACGCGGCTCGAGGCCGGGCGTGAGGTGGTGCACCGCCTGGCGCCGGGACGCCACGCGTGGGTGCAGGTCACGCGCGGGGCGCTCATGGTGGGTCCCGAGCGGCTGGCGCACGGCGACGGCGCCGCGATCAGCGGCGAGGGAGCGGTGATGCTGACCGGCGAGCAGGACGCCGAGGCGCTGCTCTTCGACCTTCCCTAGCGCCGTCCGTCCGCCCGCAGGAAGTCGAAGTCGCATCCCTGGTCCGCCTGGAGCACGTGCTCGGCGTAGAGACGGCGGTACCCCCGCGGCGGCGCGGTGACGGGGCGGGCCCCGGCCGCGCGCCGGGCGAGTTCGCTCGGCTCGACCAGGACGTCCAGGCGGCGGTTCTTGACCGAGAGCCGGATCCGATCGCCCGTGCGGACGGCGCCGAGGGGACCGCCGGCAGCGGCCTCCGGCGTGACGTGCAGCACGATGGTGCCGAACGCGGTGCCGCTCATGCGCGCGTCCGAGATCCGCACCATGTCCGTCACGCCCGCGCGCGACAGCTTCGTGGGGATCGGCAGGTAGCCGGCCTCCGGCATGCCGGGCGCGCCCTTGGGGCCGGCGTTCTTGAGCACCAGGAAATCGGCCGGCGTCACGTCGAGCGCGGGATCGTCGATGCGCGCGGCCAGGTCTTCCAGCGAGTCGAACACCACGGCGCGCGCTTCGCCCTCGAACAGGCGCGCGTCGGCAGCCGAGCGCTTGAGGATGGCGCCGCCCGGCGCCAGCGAGCCGAACAGCGCCACCAGGCCGCCCACCGCCTGGAACGGCTCGCGCGCGCTGCGAATGACCGCACGGTCGACCCAGGCATCGTCGCTGTCGAGCCGGGCGCCGAGCGTCTCGCCCGTCACCGTCAGGCAGTCGAGATGCAGCCGATCGCGCAGCTCGCGCAGGACGGCGCCGAGCCCGCCCGCCGCGAAGAAGTCCTCCATGTAGTGCTGGCCGGAGGGCTTGAGATCGACGAGCACGGGCGTCTCGTCGCTCAGCCGATTGACGGCGGCGAGGTCGATGGGAACGCCGAGACGCCCGGCCACGGCGGTGAGATGGATGATGGCGTTCGTCGAGCCGCCGATGGCCAGCAGCACGCGCACCGCGTTCTCGAAGGCGGCGGCCGTGAGGATGCGATCCGGCGTCAGGCGGTTTCGCGCCAACGTGACCGCCGTCTCCCCCGTGGCCTCCGCCGCGCGCAATCGATCGGCGTGCACGGCCGGAATGGCGGCGGTCCCGGGCAGCGCCATGCCCAGCGTCTCCGCGATGCAGGCCATCGTGCTGGCCGTTCCCATCACCGCGCACGTGCCCGCCGTCGTCGCGAGGTTGCCCTCGATCCCCTCGATCTCGTCCTTGCTGATCTGGCCCGCCCGGTACTTGGCCCAGAAGCGCCGGCAGTCCGTGCAGGCGCCCAGGCGCTCGCCGTGATGGTGGCCGGCCATCATGGGACCGGCCACGAGCTGCACGGCGGGCACGCCGGCGGAGGCCGCGCCCATGAGCTGGGCCGGCACCGTCTTGTCGCAGCCGCCCACCAGGACCACCGCGTCCATCGGCTGCGCGCGGATCATCTCCTCGACGTCCATGGACATGAGGTTGCGGTAGAGCATGCTGGTCGGCTCGAGGAACACCTCGCCCAGCGAGATCGTCGGAAAGTCGATCGGCAGCCCGCCCGCCGAGAGCACGCCGCGGCGTACCGCGTCCAGCAGCTCGGGGAAGTGGCGATGGCAGTTGTTGAAGCCGCTGCCGGAATCGGCGATCCCGACGATGGGCCGCGCCAGCGCCGCCGCGGAGTAGCCCATCGAGCGCGCGAACGAGCGGCGCAGGTAGAGCGCGAAGTCGCGGTCGCCGTAGTTGGTGAGGCCGCGCGAGAGTCCGTGGGACATCCGCCGCACCGTACTATCGCCGGATGGCGCCGGTCAACTGCCGGGCTTAGTTGGCGCCTTCCTGCTCCAGGTACGCGCCGTCCTTCACCACCCAGTTGGTGGACACGAAGGGGAGGCCGCGGATGTTGCCGCAGTTGTAGTTGAGCGTGACGTTGCCGGCGAAGTCCGTGTCCACGTTGGTCGACGACGTGTCACGACGGTTCTCGGAGATCATGGCGCCGTTGACCAACACGTTGCCGCTCACGCTGAGGTCGTTGAGCGAGTAGATCATGCCGTTGATGATGGGCGTCCCGCTGATGTTCACCGACCCGTTCACGACCACGATGCCGTTGAATACCGTGTTGCCGGTCAGGGTCAGGCTGCCCTCGTGGCCGGGCGGCGTGCTGTCGGAGAACGGCGTGCCGTCGGTGGTATCGATGTAGATGATCCCGTCCGGCGGCAGGCTAGTGCGGTTGCCCGTGTAATACGTGCCGTTGGCCTGCGCGATCTGCTTGATCTTCTGCAGGATCGCCGCCGGATACTTGAACTCGCTCGGATCCGCGCCCTGGTGGACCGCGGCGTCGCCGGTGGTGCCGTAACCCAGGAAGCTCGGGTGCGCGTTGTAGGAGAGGGGCTGCACCGTCTGGACGGCATACGTGGGCGGATTGGTGCCGGAGCACCCGCCAGTGGCGGTGTTGAAGAGGGCGGCGCTGCCATTGACGTCGGCCTCGCCCACCACGCACAGCACGCACGGCGGATCGAGCGGCGTGATCTGGCCCATCTGCACCACCGCCTGGATCTTACGGTGCGAGTTCATGGTGTTGGCGTCCTTGGAGGGCAGCCAGCCGACCGCAGTCACCGTGCGCTCGAACTTGGCGTTGCCGGGCTCCCAGGTGATCTTCACCGTGAACCCGCCATTGCCGATGGCGATGAACTGGGTCCCATCGTACGCGCCGGCGACCGGGGTCCCGTCGTGCGCCATCGCGGTCAGGTTGGCGCCGTGGCCTGTGGGATCGGTCGAGTTCGTCAGCGCCCACAGCGCGCGCTGCAGGCCGGAGTCGGCCAGGCGCAGCGCCTGCGCCGTCCGGAGCTGGTTGGCCGCGATTGACGGCTCGGTCTTGGCGAGCACCGCGAACGCCACCATCAGCGAGGTGAGTACGACGAGCATCATCATCGCCATCGGCAGGGCGACGCCGCGCTGGTTACCGAGCCTTCCGACGCTTGAGCGGATCGTTTGAGTGAGCACGGACGGGGCTTGGAGCAAGGGCGGGGCCAAACGAAAGGTGTCCTGCATGTACCAGACAATTCGAGCAAATTACTGGGTCGCCGTGAGGAGGTCTGGCCAGTCCGTAGTCGGGGGAAATACCGACGGTCAGAAAACATCCAGGCGCGGAGCCCGCTTCAGACCTCCTGAAGATCCTCCCCGACGGCCACAGGCCAGTGGAGATAGTCGAGCAGCTTGTCGATCTGCCGGCGCGTGCCGGCCGGGCCGTAGACCGCCAGCGGCGCGTTCTGGCCCACGATCCAGCGCGTGATCAGCAGGTGGCCGAGGTCGATCGCCGCTTCGGATTGGGCGGCGGCGAGCCGGTGCCGAGCAACGTCACGCGCACGGCGAGGGATACTATCAGCCGCGTCGATCGCGGTAAAGTAGCGGCATGACCCGCGCGGCGTCAGCGGTGCTGCTGTCGGCGGTGGTCGCCTCGCTCCTGCTCGCCGGCACCGGGCGCGCCCAGCGCGATCCCGACGTCGAGGACGCCGGGCGCATCGTGATGCAGCAGCTCGAGGCCTTCCGGCACGACGACTTCGAGACGGCGTTCACCTTCGCCTCGCGCACGATCCACGATATGTTCGACACCGCGCGCTTCGAGGCGATGGTGCGCGGCGGCTACCCGGAGATCGCGCGCTCGGTCTCGGCCTCGATCGACGGCAGCAAGCGCGGGGATGCCAGCGAGCTCTACCTGTTCGTCCGCGTCCGCGGCGTCAACGGCCGCGCCGTCGAGGCCGTCTACGAGATGGTCAACGAGAGCGGCCGCTGGCGCATCAACGGCGTGGTCACCCGCCCCGACTCCAGCGAGAAGGCGTAAGAGCAGGCCCATCACTCGCGGCGCCCTCCTCCTGCTCGGCCTCGCGCTGGCGGCGTGGGCCGCCGTCGATTTCGCGACGCACCTGGTCGAGCGACAGGTCCTCCGGGTGGAGGCCGCCGAGGCCGCGCGGCACGCCGCCGGCGATCACGACCGTGTCGAGGCGATCGTGCACGACGTCCAGGCCCGGGTGTCGCCGGGAGATCGGCCGTTGCCCGTTCTGCGGTCCCCCGCCCTCGAGACGTGGATCACGGGCGAAGGGCATTGCGGGGATGCCGCACGCGTGATGGTCTTGATGCTCCGAAGTGTCGGCATCGACGCGCGGCGGATCTATCTGCGGGCCAATCCCGACGATTATTTCCACGTCGCCGTCGCCTACCAGCTCGGCGGCCGGACGTACCTCGTCGATTCGGTGAACTCCACGACGGAGTTCAAGGAGTTCGTCTACTTGCACCGCCGGCAGGCCCTGGCCGAGACGGGCGTGCCGAACGACCAGTTCTACGCGTACTCCTACGTCAACTGGGGTCGCCTGCCGCCGTTCGTGGCGATCGACCACACCGCGCGGTTGCCGGGGCCGCTCGTCACGGTGATGGAGAGCCCGTTCCTGTTGCTGGCGCTGGTCAAGACGTTCCTCGCCGGCGGAGGACTGATCCTCCGGCGGCGGCTCGCGGTCTAGAACAGGCCCACCACGTTGCCGTCGGCATCCACGTCCATCGTCTCGGCGCCCGGGGCCTTCGGCAGTCCCGGCATCGTGAGGATGTCGCCCGCGTAGGCCACGACGAACCCGGCGCCCGCCGCCAGCTTGGCGTCGCGCACGGTCACCGTGAAGCCGCGGGGCCGCCCGAGCTTCTTCGCGTCGTCGGAGAGCGAGTTCTGCGTCTTGGCCATGCACACGGGAAGGTTGCCGTAGCCCAGCGTCTGCCAGCGCGCGAGCTTGGCGGCCGCGGGCGGGGCGAAGCGAACGCCGTCGCCGCCGTAGAGCTGCGTCACGATCGTCTCGATCTTGCGCTCGAGCGGCGCCTCCAGCGGATAGAGCTGGCGGAAGGCGCCGGGCGTGGCGGTGGCCATCGCCTCCAGCACGGCCGAGGCGAGGTCGGTCATGCCGGCGCCTCCGCGCTCCCAGCCGCGCGCGACGGCGGCGCGCACGTCCCAGCCGCGGCACTCCTCCATCACCGCCGCCACCTCGGCGTCGGTGTCGGTGCTGAAATGGTTCAGCGCGACGACGGGCGTGAGACCGAACGCGCGCACGTTCTCGACGTGCTTGGCGAGGTTGTCGGTGCCGCGCCGCACGGCCGCCACGTCCTCGCGCCCAAGGTCGGCCAGCGCCACGCCGCCGTGCAGCTTGAGCGCGCGGACCGTGGCCACGATCACGGCGGCCGAGGGCGTGAGGCCGCCGGTGCGCGCCTTGATGTCCACGAACTTCTCGGCGCCGAGATCGCTGGCGAAGCCGGCCTCGGTCACCACGATGTCGCCGAGCTTCAGGGCCAGGCGCGTGGCGATGAGGCTGTTGCAGCCGTGGGCGATGTTGCCGAAGGGGCCGCCGTGCACGAAGGCCGGCGTGCCTTCCAGCGTCTGCACCAGGTTGGGCTTGATGGCGTCCTTCATGAGGACGGCCATGGCGCCCGCCGCCTTGAGCGCGCGCGCCTCTACCAGGTCGCCCGCCGGCGTCTCGGCCACGATGATGCGCTCGACGCGCGCCTTGAAGTCGGCCAGGTCGCGGGCGAGGCAGAGGATGGCCATCACCTCGGAGGCCACGGTGATCTCGAAGCCGCCCTCGCGCGGCACGCCGTGCGCCGTGCCGCCCAGGCCCAGCACGATATTGCGGAGCGCGCGGTCGTTCATGTCGATGACGCGCTTCCACAGGATGCGCCGGGCGTCGAGGCCGAGCGCGTTGCCCTGGGCCAGGTGATTGTCGAGCATCGCCGCCAGCAGGTTGTGAGCGGCGCCGATCGCGTGCATGTCGCCCGTGAAGTGGAGGTTGATGTCCTCCATGGGCGCGAGCTGGGCGTACCCGCCGCCGGCGGCGCCGCCCTTGACGCCGAACACCGGCCCCAGCGACGGCTCGCGCAGGGCGACGATGGCCCGGCGCCCCAGCTTGCGGAAGCCATCCGCCAGCCCCACCGTCGTGGTCGACTTGCCCTCGCCGGCCGGCGTCGGTGTCATCGCGGTGACCAGCACCAGCGCGCCGTCGGGCCGGCCGCTCGCGCGCGCGATGGCCTCCCAGCGCACCTTGGCCTTGAAGCGGCCGTAGAGCTCGAGGTCGTCGAGCCCGAGCCCCAGCGTCTCGGCGATCTCCTGGATGGGACGCAGCTTGACGGCCCGGGCGATCTCGAGGTCACGGACTCCCATGGATCAGACCTTCCTCGCGCGGTCGGCCGCGCGCGTCGAAAGATGGCCGGCGTGCATCAGCCGCCAGGCCGCTCGAGCGTGGCGACGCACGTCTCGAGCTCCGCGGCTTCGTCGGCGGTGAGCGCGGCGCCGCCGAAGCGCACGCGCTCGTAGGCGCCGGTCAGCCGCTGCAGCGGCGCGCCGGTGTCCGCGCGGCGCGCGAACTCGCGCGCCGTCTCGCCGACGGCCGGCGTGAGCCCGCGACGGGCCAGCGCGCGCAGGGCGCGCGCGTAGAAGCGCGGCACGGCATGCCTCGCGGCGGTGCCCGTGGTGCGGCGGCGGCGCGCCAGGACGAGCAGCGCGATGGCCAGGGCCAGCGCCGCCAGCGCCAGGCGCGGCACCGAGCGCCAGTCGGGCGCGCGCAGCGCCATGGCGCTCCACGACGACGTCGCGCGCCGCACGCCCTCGGCGGCCGCGAGCTGATCGTGCAGGCTCCAGCTCACCACGTAGCGGTACCAGGACAGGCGGAGCGCGTCGAGCCAGAGCGTCGTGGGCGTGGCCGGCGCCGCCACCTCCGCGGCCCCGCGGGGCGAGGGATCGAGGCTGATCCAGCCGGCGCCCGTCACGTAGGCCTCCACCCAGGAGTGGGCGTCGCGCAGGCGCACGATGAAGTAATTGCCATACGGATTCCACTCGCCCCGCTGGAAGCCGTTGACCACGCGGGCCGGGATGCCGAGCGAGCGCAGCATCACGGCGAGGGCGGCGGCGAAGTACTCGCAGTTGCCCGCGCGCTGCACGAACAGGAACTCCTCCACCGGCGGCAGGTCGGTCATGCGCTGGAGCGCGCGCGTGTAGCGCAGGTTCCGGCTGAGCCACGCCGTGAGCCGCGCCGCCGCCTCGTAGCGATCCGCGCTGCCGGCCGTCACCTCCCGGGCCAGCTCGACCACGCGGGGCGCCTGCGGCGGCAGCTGCGTGTAGCGCGCGAGCCAGCGCGCCTCGGGCGCCACCCGCGCGTCGGCCACGTCCGCCTCGCGCGGATCGTCGGCCTCCGGCTCCGACTCCACCGTGTAGTTCAGGCGAGCGGACGGCACCGGTACCGCGATGTTGCCGAGGTCGTCGATGGTGATGAAGTCGGAGCGCCCGTGCACCCGCAGCACGCGCGGGGCGCCGAAGATCATCTCGCTGCCGATCGGCTCCAGGTAGATCTCCTGCGTCAGCACGGGGCCGCCGTAATACTGGTGGACCGCGAACGGCACCGCGAAGTGGCGGCGCAGCGTGAGCCGCAGCGTGGTCCGGCTCACGGTCCACGCGCGGCCGTCGAAGGCGTCGAGCGCCATCCCGCGCCAGCGCAGGGCCGACAGCAGCTCGGGCCGTCCCTGCCCGGCAGTCCAGTCCTTCACGTGCACGCGCATGACCACGGTCGCGTCGGCCTCGATCTCGCCGAACGCGCCTAGCTCGACGCGATCCGAGAAGCCGGAGATCATCCGCGAGACCTGCGGCCGCAGCGGCAGGGCCGCCTGGCCGACGCGCGGGATGAGCACGAACATCCCGCCCGCGATGAGCAGCGTCGCCGCGGAGGCGGCCAGCGAGAGCCCGAGCAGGTCCCGGCGGACGCGCAGCGCGGGGGTCCCGCCGGCGGCGCCCTCGGCTTCGATCAGCAGGTGGCGCAGCATCAGCAGCCACGTTCCCGCCACGAGGAACACCACGAAGAGCGCGAGAAAGCCGACGCTGGTCGTCACCGGCGACACCGCCACCAGCATGAAGAAGGCCAGGAACGTGATGTCGCGGGCGTCGCGCAGCGTGCGCCGCGTGTAGAGCTTGAGCAGCAGCAAGAAGACCAGCAGGTGCGTGAACGCATCCAGCATGGGCGGCGCCAGCACGGCGATCTCGAGCGCCACGCCGAGCGCGGCCAGCGCGACGAGCGCGGTGCCGAGACGCGGCACCACGGCCAGCCGACGGCGCAGCGCCTCCTGCCACCACGAGCCGAGCGCGAGCGCGCCGAGCACGACGGCGCCGGGAAGCCCGAGCAGGCCACCGAGGACGAGCGCGGCGATGCCGTCGGCCACGAGCACGTAGAGGGCCACCGTCAGCGCGGCCGCGGCCGGCAGCGTCATCCGAGCGCGACCTCGATCTCGCCGAAGCCCGGCCGCGCGGGCACGTGGGGTGGGCGGGTCCCCGGCGCGGGCTCGTAGAGGGCGAGGGCGGTGAGCAGGCGGCGCAGGTGGGCGCGCCCGCGCCCGGCCTGCACGTGCAGGCCGGGCCCGACCAGCTCCACGGCGGCGCCCGTGCCGACCAGATGCGCGGCGAGCGAGGCGGCTTCGGAGAGCGCGGCCTCCAGCCGGCGCGCGTCGTCGGCGCCGTCGCCGCGCAGCACGATTCGCGTGTCGAGCGTGGTCTCCGCCTCCAGCTCGCGCACCATCAGCGCGCCGGTCTTGGCGCTGCTGCGCCAGTGGATCAGGTGGCGATCGTCGCCGGCGCGATACTCGCGCAGGTTGTAGAGCTCGTGGCCGCGCCCGCGGCGGTGCACCGGCCGCGCGCCGCCTGCCGCCAGCCGCTGCCGCGCGGCCGCGTCGAGCGGCTCGACGGCCGGGAACACGACGACCTCGTGGTCCAGCAGCAGCCGGCTCGATTTCAGGAAGAGGCCGAAGGGAAAGCGCGTGGTGATCCGCACGCCCGGCAGCCGGCGGCGGCCGCGCCGCGGCAACGTGGCCTCCCACGTGAGCAGCCGCGTCTCGCCGGCGGCCAGCCGGGCGACGTAGAGCCGCGGGCCGCCCGTCTCCAGCGTCAGCGAGTGCGACGGCAGCCAGCGCTTGCAGTTCTCCAGGCGTGCGGCGAGCAGCGCGGGGCGGCCGGCGTAGAGCTCCTCGGGCACGATCGCGCCGAGCCGCAGGCGCCGCCGTGACTGCTCGGACAGGATGCCGGACACGATGACGAGCGCCAGCAGCAGCGACGTCATCAGGTAGAGCAGGTTGTTGCCCGTGTTCATCGCGGCGAAGCCGAGGCCGAGGGCGGCGCCCAGGCACCACCAGCCGTCGCGCGTGGGGCGCGGCGCCGGGCTGCGGACCAGCGCGTCGAGCAGACCGCGCACGCTCACCGCGGCACCGGCACCGCGTCGCGGAGCGCGGCGACGAGGGCGTCGGCGTCCGCCTCGGCACCCGGCGTGCCGCGCAGCAGCACGCGATGGGCCAGCGCGGGGACGGCCAGCGCCTTGAGGTCGTCCGGCACGAGGAAGTCGCGGCCGTCGGCCAGCGCGCGCGCCTGCGCCGCGCGCAGCAGCGCGAGCGAGCCCCGCGGGCTCACGCCCAGGCGAAGCTGCGGCGCCGCGCGCGTCGCCGCCACCAGCGCCATCAAGTAATCGAGCACGGAGTCTTCCACGCGCACGCGCTCGACGTCTTCCTGAAGCCCGAGCACGTCCGCGATGGACAGCACTGCGGTCAGCGCCTCCGGCGACGTGGCGCCGCCGCCGCGCAGGATCGACTTCTCGTCGGCCGCGCCCGGGTAGCCGATGCGGATGCGGAGAAGGAAGCGGTCGAGCTGCGACTCGGGCAGCGCGTGCGTGCCTTCGTACTCGAGCGGGTTCTGCGTGGCCAGCACCATGAACGGCCGCGGCAGCGGATAGGTCGAGTGATCGAGCGAGACCTGCGTCTCGTTCATGGCCTCGAGCAGGCTCGACTGCGTCTTCGGCGTCGTGCGGTTGATCTCGTCGGCGAGGACCACGTTGGTGAACAGCGGCCCCGGCTTGAAGACGAACTCGCCGCGATCGGGCTGGTAGACGGTCACGCCCAGGATGTCGGACGGCAGCATGTCGGAGGTGAACTGGATGCGCTGGAAGCCGGCGCCGATGGAGCGCGCCAGCGCGGCGGCCAGCGTCGTCTTGCCCACACCGGGCACGTCCTCGATCAGGAGGTGGCCGCGCGCCAGGAGGCCGATCACCGCCAGCCGGATCGCCTCGGGCTTGCCCACCAGCGCGCGCGCGACGTTGTCCTCGAGGCGCCGGATCAGATCGAGCGCACGGGTCATCCCTGCGATGATACTGCACGCAGCGTCTCCGGCCGGATCGGCAGCGCGGTGATCCGCACGCCGTGCGCGCGCACGGCGTCGGCGACGGCGTTGGCGACGGCCGCCGGCGCGCCGATGGTGCCGCCCTCGCCCATCCCCTTCACGCCGCCCGGCATGATCGGCGACGGCGTCTCGAGGTGACCGATCTCGAAGGCGGGGACGTCGTCGGCCTTCGGCAGCGCGTAGTCCATCAGCGTGCCGGTGAGCAGCTGGCCGTCCTCGTCGTACGCGAGCGTCTCCTGCAGCGCTTCGCCGAGTCCCTGCGCGACGGCGCCGTGCACCTGGCCCTCCACGATCGTCGGGTTCACGACGGGCCCGCAGTCCTCCACCACGACGTAGCGCGCGACGCGCACGCGGCCGGTGGCGGGATCGACCTCCACGACGGCCACGTGCACGGCGCCCGAGAACGTCGGGCCCGGCGGATCGAAGTACACGGTGGCGGACAATCCCGGCCCGAGCGCGGCCGGCAATCCGCCGCACGGCGGCGAATAGGCCAGGCGGGCCAGCTCCGCGATGGCCACCGCGCGATCGGGCAGTCCGCGCACGTACGCGCGCTCGCCCTCGAGCACGACGTCCTCGACGCCGGCCTCGAGCAGGTGGCCGGCCAGCACTTGCAGGCGCGCGCGCACCTGGTCGGCGGCCACGGCGACGGTGCCGCCGATCGAGACCGCCCCGCGACTGCCGAAGGTGCCACTGCCGGCCGGCGCCACCGCGGTGTCGGCGGGGGCGAGGCGGACGCGCTCGAGGGCCACGCCGAGGCGGTCGGCGATGACCTGCGCGATGGTCGTCGCGTGGCCCTGGCCCTGCGAGGGAAAGCTCGTGGCGCAGCGCACGCCGCCGTCGGGCTCCATCGTCACCGTCGCCGACTCGACGCCGCGGACGTCGTGCATGCCGCGCCGGCGGAAAACGTCCGAGCCCATCCCGGTGTACTCGGTGTAGCAGGCCACGCCGATGCCGAGCAGGCGGCCGGCCGCCCGCGCCTGCGCCTGCTCGCGCCGGAGCGCGTCGTAGTCGGCCAGGGCCAGCGCCTGCTCGAGCGCCTTGGGAAAATCGCCGCTGTCGTACGTCAGGCCGCTGGCGGAGACGAACGGGTAAGCCTCACGTGGAATGAAATTCCGCCGGCGCACCTCGGCGGGATCGAGCGCGAGCCGCTCGGCCAGCAGGTCGAGCACGCGCTCCATCACGAAGGCGCCCATCGTCATGCCGACGCCACGGTAGGCGCCCAGCGGCGGCTTGTTCGTCCGCACGGCGACCGCCTCGTACTCGTAGACCTCGGCGCGGTAGGGACCGGGCAGGATCGCGGCGCTGCCGAGCGGCTCCAGCGCGGCCGTGAGCGGATAGATGTGATACGCGCCGGCGTCCGCGACCACCCGCGCACGCAGCCCGCGCACGAGGCCGCTCGGGTCGGCCGCCACCTCGACGTCCATCCGCTGCTCCCGCGCGTGGGCGCCCGCGAGGAGCTGCTCGCGGCGCGTCTCGATCCATTTCACCGGGCGGCCGACGAGACGCGCCAGCGCGGCCACCGCCAGCTCCTCGGGGAAGACGTGCGTCTTGAGCCCGAAGCCGCCGCCCACGTCGGGGGCGATGACGCGCACGTGGGTCTCCTGGAGGCCGAGGCTCGCCGCCAGCGTCGAGCGGAGCGCGGAGGGGATCTGGGTGGAGGACCAGACGGTGAGCGTCTCGCCGTCCCAGTCGGCCAGCACGCCGCGCGGCTCGAGCGGCGCGGCCACGCAGCGCCCGTGCGTGAACCGCTCACGGAGCTGGATGGGCGCGGCCGCGAAGACCGCGTCCACGTCGCCGTGACGGTAGGCCCGGCGGAAGACGACACGCTCCGCGGCGAGCGCGCCGTCGATGTCCGTCACCGCCGGCCTCGGCTCGTATTCGACGCGCACGCCCTCGCACGCGTCGGCGGCGGCGTACGGCGAGTCGGCGACCACGGCGGCGACGGCCTCGCCGCAGAACTGCACCGCGCGCTCGGCCAGCGCCGGCCACGCGCTCGGCGTGAACCCGGGGCCGGCCAGCCGCGGCGCCAGCGGCCGCACGAGCCCGCGCAGCTCGGCGGCGGTGATCACGGCGGCGACGCCCGGCATGGCGCGCGCGGCCGAGGCCTCGATGGCGGCGAGGCCCGCGTGGGCGTGGGGGCTGCGCACGAAGGCGACGGCGAGCAGACGCGGCAGGACCACGTCGTCCAGGTAGCGGCCGCGCCCCCGAAGCAGCCGCGGGTCCTCCAGCCGCTTCACGCGCTCGCCGGTGTAGCGGATGGGGGCGCTCAGCGCTGGACCTTCGTGAGCACCTCGCCCGCGATGAGCTCGAGCTGCTCGAGGCTCCAGTCGAGGGGATTGAGCACGATCTGATCGACGCCGCCGTCCAGCGCCGCGATGCGCGCGCTGATGCGGTCGGCGATTTCCTGGGCGGTGCCCAGCAGGTAATACGTCTTCCAGTAGTCCAGGTCCATGCCGGAGTAGACCTTGAACTTCGGCGCCGCCGACTCCGGCTTCTCGCCCGGCTTGAGCACCCACACGAAGTTCGAGTAGACGCGCCCGATGCGCGCGGGATCCCGCCCGTACTCGCGCGCGAACGTCTGCACGCGCTCCCAGTCCCCCTTCACCTGCTCGGGCGTGGAGGACGAGTGCGGCACCCACGTGTCGGCGTACTTCGCGATGCGCTTGAGCACCGGCGTGATGTCCGGCACCGTCTGCCCGTACACCTTCTCCGAGGGCTGGGTGCCGCCGCCGATCCAGATCGGCGGGTGCGGGAGCTGCAGCGGCTTCGGATCGATCGTCAGATGCTGAAAGCGATAGTACTTGCCGTCGAACGTGACGTCGTCGCCGGCCCACAACGCCTTGATCGCCTCGATGGCCTCGCTCGTGCGCGGCCCGCGCTCGCGGTAGGGCACGCCCATCAGCGCGAACTCGTCCTCGTGCCAGCCCACGCCGAGCCCGAGGATCGTGCGGCCATTCGAGAGCACGTCCAGCGTCGCCCACTCCTTGGCGAAGTAGGCGGGATTGCGCAGCGGCAGCACGAGCACCATGGTGCCGAGCTTGATCGAGCGGGTGACGCCGGCCAGCGCGGCCAGCGTCGTCATCGCCTCCAGCCACGTGCAGGCGTAGGCCGGCGGCGTGAGCAGCAGGTGATCGATCGTCACCGCGGAGTCGAACCCGAGGCTCTCCGCGCGCCGCAAGTACTCGCCCATCGCGTCCAGCTTCGCGGTCTTCGGACCGAGCGCGAAGCTGGGGATCCGGAGTCCGTGACGCATGGTCAAGCCGCCGGAACTTTGATGGCGGACGATTGCAGCCGCTGCACGCCGGCGCCCGTCATGTCCCGCCAGCTCTTCGCCAGCGAGCCGCCGGCGTCGATGCCGCGCGTGGCGTCCTCGATCACCGCCGCCTCGAAGCCGGCCTTGCGCGCGTCGAGCGCCGACCACGCCACACAGAAGTCGGTGGCCAGGCCCACCAGGTAGACCTTCCTGAGGCCGCGGTCCTTGAGATAGCCGCTGAGCCCCGTCGGCGTCGTGCCGTCGGCCTCGTTGAACGCCGAGTAGGAGTCGATGTGCTTGCGGTAGCCCTTGCGGATGATCAGCTCGGCGTGCGGGATGTCGAGCGCCGGATGGAGGTTGGCGTCGGCCGTGCCCTGCACGCAGTGATCGGGCCACAGCACCTGCGTGCCATACGGCAGCGACACCGTCTCGAACGGCTTCTTGCCCGGGTGGCTGGAGGCGAACGAGATGTGGCCGGGCGTATGCCAGTCCTGCGTGAGCACGACGTGCTCGAACGCCCTGGCGAGGCGGTTGATGAGCGGCACGATCTGGTCCCCTTCCTTCACCGGCAGGTTGCCCCCGGGTACGAAGCCATTCTGCACATCCACGACGAGCAGCACGTCCTGCGGCGTCATGCCAACCTTCCTGGGCTCTAGCGGAGCCCGTCCTCTTTCTTCGCTTCGTCCTTGGTGAGCCCGCCGATGCGCGGATGCGGGCGGCCGCCGTCCGTGACGACGACGACGAGCACGATCTCGTGGGCGCGCGGCGCGTCGGGCAGGCGGACTTCCATCGCATCGTAGTGGGTGCGCACGAACGCGGCATCCTTGAAGTGCAGCGGCACGTCGATGCCGGTGCCGGGCCCGCCCAGCTTCTTGGCCGAGGGGATGATGGCCTTGCCGCCGCCCACGGCCGCCCGCAGCGGCGCGCCGAGCTTGGGATGCAGCAGCGCGGCGGCGTGCTCGTACTCGCCCGCTTCGCCGACGATGGCCGCCTTGCCGAACGACTCGGCCGGCGCGCCGAGCGCCTCGGTGGCCTTCTTGGCCAGCAGCGCCCCCAGCTCCTCGCCGGCGTCGATCAGCGGCGTGAGGTCGTCCACGAAGCGTCCGGCGAACGGGTTCTCGAGCACGGCCACCGCGGCCGCCTTGCGCACGGGCCGCTTGGCCTCGCGGCCGCCGTCGCTGAGGATCTCTTCCACCACCGTCACCATCTTGCGCAGCTTCACCATGGTTGCCGTTCCCCCGTCACGCCTCGAGGCGGTGGAAGACGAGCCCGTCGAGCAGCTTGGGATAGAAGTGCGTCGATTTCTGCGGCAGCACCTCGCCGCCGCGGACGACCGCCTGCAGCTCCTCCGGCGTCGTCGGGGCGATGAGGAAGGCGGCCTGGTAGCGCCCCTCGCGTGCCCCGCGCACGGCCTCGTCCTGGTCGGCGGTGTAGTCCACGTGCGTGCGCGCGTCGAGCTTGGCGTCGTCGATGTCGAGCAGCGGGCGCAGCAGTCCCTCGTGGAGCACCGAGACGGCGAGCGCGCGCCACGCGGGCGAGGTGCCCGGCGGCCACCCGATCGTCCCCGCCGCCTGCGGGCGCAGCGTGAGCACGGCGGCCTCGGGGCCCGCCACCACGGCCAGCCGCGACGGCGTCGCGGTGAAGGCCCCGGGATCGTCCAGCCGCGTCACGTCGAACCAGCGGCGCGCGCCGTCCAGCAGCCGGGCCAGCGAGAAGTCGCGCACGTGGTGCACGAGGCGATGGTTGGGAAAGATCGTCAGGCCCGGCGCCTCCAGCGTGAAGAACGCCATCAGCTTGTCCTCGGCGGCCGGGTGGCGCCGCCGGTATTCCACCGCCGTCTCGTAGCGGTGATGGCCGTCGGCGATGATCACCTTCGCCGCCGCCATCAGCGTTTGCACCCGCTCGATCGTCGTCGTGTCGGTGATGCGCCACAGGCGGTGCAGCTCGCCGCGGAGGTCACGCGCCTCGGCGATCGGCGCGCCGCTGCCGGCCGTCGCCTCGCGCAGCAGCCCCTGGGGATCCGCGGTCAGCATGAAGAGGAGGCCGAGGTCGGCCCCGGTCGTCTCGAGATGCCGCATGCGGTCCTGCTTGGGGCCGGCGTGCGTGCGCTCGTGCGGCAGCACGACGCCGCGCGCGTAGTCGGTCACCTCGCCCAGCGCGACGAAGCCGGTGCGCGTCACCTCGGAGCCGCCGGCGCGGTAGGTCTGCGTGTAGGGATAGATCGCCGGCCACTCCTCGCGGGCCCACGTGCCCTCGGCGAGCCAGCGGTCCAGCGTCTCGTGCGCGCGCAGATACTTGTCGGCCGTCTCGCCGGACGGCGGCGCGTCGCGCGGATAGGACACGCGCACGACGTTGTCCGGGCTCATGGCGTACAGCTGCTCCTGGGTCTCGGGGCTGATCTGGTCGTACGGCGGCGCCACCACCTTGGTCAGATCGTATTCACGGCCGATGCCGTAGCGATACCCGCGGAACGGCTTGATGCGCACGGGGCTAGTGGCCGGCGCCGGCGGGCCCGGCGCCTTTCACGACCTCGGCGGCGCGCGCGGCCGGCGGCGTGTTGCGGCTGCGCCCGAGCGTGATCTTGCCGTCGATGAGCACCATCGAGATCCCCGGCAGATCGCCCGCGCTCAGCGCGCTCATCGCATCGCGCGCGACGGAGCCGGCCGGCGCGTCGCACACGACCAGGTCCGCCTCGCGGCCCTCGGCGACGAGGCCGCGGTTGAGGCGGTAGACGCGCGCGGTGTTGCCGGTGGCGCAGGCGACGGCCTCGGCCGGCGGCAGCTCGCCCAGCGCGGCGAGCAGGCTGAGCGTGCGCAGGACGCCGAGCGGGATCACGCCGGTGCCGGAGGGCGCGTCGTTGCCGACGATGATGCGCTCGGTGGCCCGCGCCTCGCGCGCCCTCCGCAGCGTGTGCAGCGCCGTGCGCGCGTTGCCGCACTGGACGATCTCGAGCGCCATGTCGGTCGCCACCAGGCGGTCGATCTCGGCCGGCGACATCGAGGTGGTGCCGCCGTTGATGTGACCGACCACGTGCGGCTGCGCTTCGAGCACGACGTCGGCGTCGATCGGGCTGGAGCCGGCGATGGACGGCCCGCCGGTGTGGATCGTCACCGTCATGCCGTGCGCCTTGGCCCAGCGCACCATCGGGGCGGCGTCCTTGCCGGTCTTCACCGAGCCGAGGCCAATCTCGCCTACCAGCTTCACGCCGGCCGCCGCCATCTCCTTGAAGTCCGCCTCGGTGAGCCCCAGCTCGAGGATCGGCGCGCCCGCCTCGACCTTCACGCCGCCGGGCCGGAAGCTCGCGTACGCCTTCGCGGCGACGATGGCGAGCGCCTTGAGGCCCACGATGTCCTTGGGTCGGCCGGGCAGGTGCACCTCGCCCGCGGAGATCGCGGTGGTGACGCCGCCGTTCATGCCGGAGTCCAGGAAGTCCATCGTGCGCTGTCGCGGCGTGAAGTCGCCGAAGACCGGATGGACGTGCGAGTCGATGAGGCCGGGCATCACGGTGGTGCCCCGGCAGTCGATGACGGTGTCGGCGTCCTCGTCGAGCGCGCGACCGACGCCGGTGATCACGCCGTCGCGCAGCACGAGGGAGTCGGCGTCGAGAACGGGGCGGCGGAGGTCGCCGCTGACGAGGAGCCCGATGTTGCGGAGGAGGGTCTTCATCCCGCCCCCGAATCTACGCGGAGGCGGCGCTCCGGTCCAGGCTCGCCTGCACCTCTTCGATGTGCGCGGCCATGATCACGCGCGCCTCGCCGGCCTTGCGCGCGCTGACGGCCTCCAGGATGCGCCGGTGGGCGGCGTTCACCTCGGCGCTGTCGGCGCCCGTCATCTGCACCTGCGGCACGATCACCTCGGCCTCCAGCGCCATCAGCGCGTGCGTGATCACGGCGTGCACCGGATTGCGGGCGGCGTCCGACAGCAGGCGGTGGAACTCGAGGTCGAAGCGCCGCGGGTCGCCGGCGGACGCGGCCTCGGTGTCGCGCTGCTCGACGGCCGCCAGCAGGTGCTTGAGGTCGGAGTCGGTCGCCCGCTGCGCGGCCAGGAAGGCCACCTCGGGCTCGATGAGCCGGCGCGCCTCGATGAGCTGTGCGCGCGAGACGCGGCCCAGGCGGAAGAGCGTGGCGAAGTCGCGCACGAGCGGGCGGTCGTCCGCTTCGCGCACGAAGTAGCCGCCCGTCGAGCCCTGGCGCACCTCGACGAGGCCGCGCAGCTCGAGCGTGCGCAGCGCCTCGCGGACGGCGACGCGGCTCGCCTTGAGATCACGGGCGAGCTGGCGCTCGGGCGGCAGCTTCTGACCCTGCCGCAGCCGTCCCTCGTAGATCGCGCGTTCGATGTGAGCCACGATCTGCTCGTACACACGCGGCGCCCTCACGCTGGCTGGCATGGTGCGCGTCACTGTCGGCTCAAACGCGGCCGATGTCAAGCGGGCATCGCCGTGAGAAACTGATTCCCGATGCGCCTCACCCCCCTGCTCGCCGCCGCCCTGCTCGTCGAGGGCTGCGCCTCCACCGCGTGCACGCCGGTCAGTGTGGTGGTCGAGCGCAAGGAGGAGCGTACCCGCGTCCGGACCGAGTCC
>QHRW01000133.1 GCA_003220265.1 Candidatus Rokuibacteriota bacterium
CGCCACCATCTGCCGCGACTCGCGGCGGGAGGCGGCGAAGCCCAGGCGGTAGACGACGTTGTCCAGGCGCAGCTCGAGCAGGCGCAGCAGGTTCTCGCCGGTCACGCCCTTCTGGCTCTCGGCCCACTGGAAGTACTTGCGGAACTGGCTCTCCAGCACGCCGTAGATGCGCTTGGCCTTCTGCTTCTCGCGCAGCTGCACGCCATAGGGCGTGAGCTTGCCGCGGTTGAGACCGTGCATGCCCGGCGGATAGTTCCGGCGCTCGATCGCGCACTTGTCGGTGAAGCAGCGGGCGCCCTTGAGGAAGAGCTTCATGCCCTCGCGGCGGCAGAGACGGCACTTGGCGTCGGCGTAACGGGCCATGAGCCGCCTCCTACACCCGCCGCCGCTTCGGCGGCCGGCAGCCGTCGTGCGGGATCGGCGTGACGTCACGGATGGCGGTGATCTCCAGCCCGACCGCCTGCAGGGAGCGGATGGCCGCCTCGCGGCCGGCCCCGGGTCCCCGCACGAACACCTCGATCTGCTTCAGCCCGAACTCCATGGCCTTGCGGGCGGCGGTCTCGGCCGCCGTCTGGGCCGCGAAGGGGGTCGACTTGCGTGAGCCCTTGAAGCCGGCGCTGCCGGCGCTGGACCACGACACGACGTTGCCGCCCTTGTCGGTGAGCGTCACGATCGTGTTGTTGAACGTGGCCTGCACGTGAGCGATGCCGGTGCGGACCTCGCGGCGCTCGCGCTTCTTGCCACCCTTCTTGCGGGGAGCGGGCTTGACAGGCTCTGCCATGCGTTGTTGCTCCTATGCCTTCTTGGGCGCGGCGGCCGCCGGCGCGGGCGTGGCCGCGGCCGCCGGCTTCTTCTTGACCATGACGCCCTTGCGCGGCCCCTTGCGGGTGCGCGCGTTCGTGTGAGTGCGCTGGCCGCGCACGGGCAGGCCCTTGCGGTGGCGGATGCCGCGGTAGGCGCCGATGTCCATGAGCCGCTTGACGTTCATCGAGATCTCGCGCCGCAGGTCGCCCTCGACCTTCAGCTCGCGCTCGATGAGCTCGCGGATGCGCGCGGTCTCGTCGTCATTCCAGGCCTTCACCTTCTTGGCCGGATCCACGTTGGCCTTCGACAGGATCCGCGTGGCCGTCGAGCGCCCGATCCCGTAGATATAAGTGACCGCCACCTCACCGCGCTTCTCTCTCGGCAAATCGACTCCCGCCACTCGCGCCATAGGTCTCTCCGTTCACCCTTGACGTTGCTTGTGCCGCGGGTTCTTGCAGATGATCCGCACGACGCCGGATCGGCGAATCACCTTGCAATGCTCGCAGCGCGTCTTGACCGACGGTCTCACTTTCATGCTTTTTGGGTAGGGGCACCCTCGGGGGTTCCCCTCTTCCCCTCCTGATCCTGCTTCCTACTTGAACCGATATGTGATGCGGCCGCGCGTGAGGTCGTAGGGCGACAGCTCGACTTTCACCCGGTCACCCGGCAGGATCCGGATGAAGTTCATCCGCATCTTGCCGCTCACGTGCGCCAGCACTCGATGGCCGCTCTCCAGCTCGACGCGGAACATCGCGTTCGGCAGCGGCTCCACCACGGTCCCCTCGACTTCGATCGCGTCTTCTTTGGGCATTCGCGCTTTCAGGCGGCCCGGGCCGAGCCGCCGGTCTTGCTGGTCAGCACTTCGGGTCCGCTGTCGGTCACGGCGATCGTGTGCTCGAAGTGCGCGGCCAGGCTCCCGTCACGCGTCACCGCCGTCCAGCCGTCGTCCAGGATCTTGACCTCCCAGCTGCCCATCGTCACCATCGGCTCGATCGCCAGCACCATGCCGGGCCGGAGCTGCGGGCCCCGCCCGGGATCGCCGAAGTTCGGCACCTGCGGCTCCTCGTGCAGCGCGCGGCCGATGCCGTGCCCCACGAAGGCGCGCACGACGGCAAAGCCGTGCCGCTCCACGTGCGTCTGGATGGCGTGCGAGACGTCCGAGAGGCGCCGGCCGGGCCGGCACTCCGTGATCCCCTTCTCGAGGCTCTCCCGGGTGACGTCGAGCAGCTCATGCACCCGGGGCGGCACGTCGCCGACAGCGAGGGTGAACGCGCAGTCCGCGTAATACCCCTCCACGATACACCCCAGGTCCAGGCCGACGATGTCCCCCTCCTTGACGTGGCGGTGCGCGGACGGAATTCCATGGACGACTTCTTCATTGATCGAAATACACACGGTGGCCGGGAATCCCCGGTAGCCCTTGAAGGCGGGGACGGCACCGCGCGCCCGGATGAACTCCTCGACGTCGGTGTCGATCTCCAGCGTGGACATGCCCGGCTTCACGCTCGTGCGCAGCCGGTCCATCACCTCGGACAGGATGTGGCCGCCCCGCCGCATGAGGCCGATCTCGCGGGCCGACTTGAGCTCGATCATCGCGCCTCCGTGGCGGCGCGCCGGATGGCGGCGGCGATCGAGGGCACGCTGCCCTCGGCCTTCACGCTCGACAGCAGGCCACGCCCACGGTAGTAGTCGAGCAGCGGGGCGGTCTGCCGCGCGTAGACGTCGAGCCGATGGCGCACCGTGGCTTCGCTGTCGTCGTCGCGCTGGTAGAGCTCGCCGCCGCAGCGGTCGCAGATGCCCGCACGCTGGGGCGGCGCCGACACCAGGTGGAAGGCCGTCTGGCATTGCCGGCAGAGACGACGCCCGGTGAGGCGACGCAGCAGCTCGGGCTCGGCCACGTCGAAGTACACGACGGCGTCGAGGGCCTGGCCCAGGTCCTTCAGCAAGTGATTCAGCGCCTCGGCCTGGGCGATCGTGCGCGGGAAGCCGTCCAGGATGAACCCGCGCGCGGCGTCCGGCTGGCGCAGCCGTTCGGCGATCAATCCCACCATGACCTCGTCCGGCACCAGCGCGCCGCTCTCCATGATGCGCCCGGCCTCGCGGCCGAGCGGAGTGCCGGCCTTCACCGCCTCGCGCAGCATCTCGCCGGTGGCGATCTGCGGCACCCCCCACTCCTGCGCGAGGGCCTTCGCCTGCGTGCCCTTGCCGGCGCCGGGAGGCCCGAGGAAGATCAGCCTCACCCGCTTCAGCTCCGCGCGAAGGAGCCCGAGCGCGACTTCGAGCGCTTGAGGAACCCCTCGTAGTTGCGCATGAGCAGGTGCGACTCCATCTGGCGCACGGTGTCCAGCGCCACGCCGACCACGATCAGCAGGCTGGTGCCGCCGAAGTAGAACGGGACGTTGAACCAGCGGATGAGCAGATCCGGGAGCACGGAGATCACCGCCAGGAAGAGGGCGCCGGGCAGCGTGATGCGGGTCAGCACGTGGTCGATGTACTCGGCCGTCTTCTTGCCGGGGCGCACGCCCGGGATGAAGCCGCCGTACTTCTTCATGTTGTCGGCGAGGTCCACGGGGTTGAAGACGATGGCCGTGTAGAAGTAGGCGAAGAAGACGATGAGGCCCATGTAGAGGAACGTGTAGGGCATGTGGCCGGGGCTCAGCGCGTCGGCGATCCCCTGCATCCAGCCGTAGGGCATGAAGCGCGTGAGGGTGGCCGGGAACAGGATCAGCGAGGAGGCGAAGATCACGGGAATGACGCCGGCCGTGTTGATGCGCAGGGGGATGTGCGTGGACTGGCCGCCGTAGACGCGCCGGCCCACCACCCGCTTGGCGTACTGCACGGGAATCTTGCGCTGGCCCTCCTGCATGAGGACGACCGCCGCCGTCACCCCCACCATGATCGCGATGATGGCGACGAACACGAAGAGCTTGAGCTCGCCGGTGGAGATCAGCGTGTAGGAGGCGGTGATGGCCGAGGGCAGGCGCACCACGATGCCGGCGAAGATGATCAGCGAGATGCCGTTGCCGATGCCCTTCTCGGAGATCTGCTCGCCGAGCCACATGATGAGCGCGGTGCCGGCGGTGAGCGTGATCATCGTGAGCAGCCGGAAGCCCCAGCCCGGATACGGCACGATCGAGAGGCCCGTGGGGCTGCGCATGCTCTCGAGGCCGATGGCGATCCCGAGCGACTGCACGAGCGAGAGCGCCACCGTGCCGTAGCGCGTGTACTGCGTGATCTTCTTGCGCCCGGCCTCGCCCTCCTTGGCCAGCCGCTCCAGGGCCGGGATGACGACGGTCAGGAGCTGCAGGATGATCGAGGCCGAGATGTACGGCATGATGCCGAGCGCGAAGATCGACAGCCGCCGGAGATTGCCGCCCGAGAAGAGGTCGACCATGCCGAGCAGCGTGCCCTGCACCTGGTCGAAGAACTGGGCGAGCGCGTGGCCGTCGATGCCCGGCGTCGGCACGTGGGCGCCCACCCGGTAGGCGAACAGCAGCAGCGCCGTGATCAGGACCCGGCGCTTGAGCTCCGGGATCTTGAAGATGTTCTGGAACGACTGCAGGCTCTCGATCACGAGGCCGCCGCCGTTGGGGAGGGGGACCCTCGCAGGGTTCCCCTCTTCCCGTCCGTTGGGGAGGGGGACCCTGGGAGGGTTCCCCTCTTCCCCTCCTTGTCCGTAAGCATTTCCACACGTCCGCCCTGTGCCTCGATCTTGGCCTTGGCCGACTCGCTGATCGCCTGCACGCGCACGGTGAGCGCGTGCGGCACATCGCCGTCTCCCAGCAGCTTCACGCGGTCGCGCTCGCCCCGCTTGATGAGGCCTGCCGTCACCAGCGCGTCGGGATCGACGGTGGCGCCCGAGGGGAACGCGCTCAGCGCCTTGAGGTTGACCACGGCGTACTCCGTCTTGCCGCCGTGGGGCAGGAAACCGCGCTTGGGGATGCGCCGGTAGAGCGGCATCTGGCCGCCCTCGAAGCCGGGGGAGGCGCCGCCGCCCGAGCGCGACTTCTGGCCCTTCTGGCCCTTGGTGGACGTCTTGCCGTGGCCCGACGACGGTCCGCGGCCGACGCGCTTGCGGCGCTTCACCGAGCCCGGCGCGGGACGCAGGTCCTCAAGCTTCATGGCTCACCTCGAGCATGTGCGGCACCTTGGCGATCATCGCGCGCACCTGTGGCGTGTCCTCGTGCGTGACCGTCTGATGCATCCGCCGCAGGCCGAGCGCCTTCACGGTCGCCTCCTGCTTGGGGCTGAGGCCGATGATGGACTTCCGCAGGGAGACCTTAAGCTTCTTGCTTGGCACCGACCGTCTCCTCCGCCAGGTTGCCGTCGCTGCCACGGCGCCTCGCGGCGTGCAGGTCTTGCAGCCGCTTGATGCGCCGGAGCGCGTCGATCGTCGCCTTCAGCACGTTGTGCGGGTTGTTCGTGCCCAGTGTCTTCGTCAGGATGTCCTGGATCCCGGCCGCCTCCAGCACGGGACGCACGGCGCCGCCCGCGATGACACCGGTGCCCTGGACGGCCGGCTTGAGAAACACGCGGCCGGCTCCGAAGTGCCCGGTGATCTCGAACGGGATCGTCGTCTCCTTGAGCGCGACGAAGATCAGATCCTTCTTGGCGTGCTCGACCGCCTTGCGGATCGCCTCCGGGACCTCGTGGGCCTTGCCGAGGCCGACGCCGACGTGGCCGCGGCCGTCGCCCACGACGACGAGCGCCGTGAACGAGAACCGCCGCCCGCCCTTGACGACCTTGGCCACCCGGTTGATGGAGACGACGCGATCGTTCAGCTCCAGCACGTTGGGATCGATCTTCGCTTCCGCCACTCAGTTTCTCCTGATTGTTTTGTGAGCCACACCGCCGCCAGCGTCAGGGCCGATCAAAAGGCCAGGCCGCCGGCGCGCGCGGCATCCGCGAGCGCCTTCACCCGGCCGTGATACTTGTAGCCGCCGCGGTCGAAGACGACCGTCTGCACGCCCGCGGCCTTGGCCCGCTGCGCCAGCAGCGTGCCGACCGCCTTGGCGGCGGCGACGTTGCCGCCCTTCGGATTCGCCGTGCGGAACTCCTTGCTGCGGCTGTCGGCGGCGGCCAGCGTGCGCCCCGTCTCGTCGTCCACGAGCTGGGCGTAGATGTGGTTGAGGCTGCGGAAGACGGCCAGCCGCGGCTTGCCCGTGGTGCCGCGCACCCAGCGCCGCAGCCGGTAGTGCCGCTTGTCGCGCGGGCCCCGCTTGTCCGTGATGATCATTTCGCGCCCGCCTTCTTGCCGACCTTGCGCCGCACGACCTCGCCCGCGTAGCGGATACCCTTGCCCTTGTAGGGATCGGGCTTGCGCAGCGCCCGCAGCCTGGCCGCCGTCTGTCCCAGCAGCGCCTTGTCGGCCCCGCGCAGCGTGATGGCCGTCTGCTTGTCGATCTCGGCGGTGATGCCCTCGGGCAGCGGGAACACGATGGGGTGCGAGTAGCCGAGCGCGAGCTGGATGGCCTTGCCCTGCATCTGGGCGCGGTAGCCGATGCCGATGATCTCCAGCTTGCGCTCGAAGCCGTCCTTCACCCCGTGCACCATGTTGGCGACCAGCGCGCGGGCCAGGCCGTGCAGCGCGCGCACCTGGCGCTCGTCGCTGCCGCGCTCGATCACCACGGTGCCGTCCACCATCTTGGGGACGAGGCCGGCCGGAACGGGCTGGGCCAGCTTGCCCTTGGGGCCCTCGGCGCGCACGGTGGCGCCCTCCACCTGGATCTTCACGCCCTGCGGGATCTTGATGGGCTGCTTGCCGATGCGCGACATGTCGCTCTCCCCTACCACACGTAGGCGAGGACTTCGCCGCCGACCTTCTGCTTGCGCGCCTCGCGGTCGGTGAACACGCCGCGCGAGGTCGAGAGCAGGGCGACGCCCATCCCGGCCAGGATCGAGGGAATCTTGTCGTGGGTGACGTACACGCGGCGCCCCGGCGTGGAGACGCGCACGAGGCCGGAGATCATCCTCTCGTTGCCGGTGCCGTACTTGAGATAGACGCGCAGCGTGTTCTGCTTGCTGTCGTCGAGCACCCGGAAGTTCTTGATGAAGCCCTCGTCCTTCAGCAGCTCGGCGATGCGCACCTTGAGCCGGGAGGACGGGATGTCGACCTTCTCGTGCTCGGCGTTGCTGGCGTTGCGGATGCGGGTCAGCAGGTCGGCGATGGGATCGCTGCGCATGGCCTACCAGCTCGCCTTCACGATGCCGGGCACCTCGCCCTTGAGGGCGAGCTCCCGGAAGCACAGGCGGCACATCCGGAACTTCCTGAGATAGCCGCGGGGGCGCCCGCAGAGCCGGCAGCGGCTGTAGCGGCGGGTCGAGAACTTGGCGGGCCCCAGCGATTTCATGATGAGCGCGGTCTTGGCCATATGGTCTAGGACTCCCTGAACGGCATGCCGAGCTGCCCGAGGAGCGCCTTGGCTTCCTCGTCCGTCCGCGCCGTCGTCACGATGATGATGTCCATGCCGCGGACCTTGTCGATCTTGTCGTAGACGATCTCCGGGAAGATGAGCTGCTCGCGCAGCCCCAGCGCGTAGTTGCCGCGGCCGTCGAAACCCTTGGGGGGCACGCCCTTGAAGTCACGCACGCGCGGCAGCGCGACGTTCATGAGCCGGTCGAGGAACTCGTACATGCGGGCGGCCCGCAGCGTCACCTTGGCCCCGATCGGCACCCCCTCGCGCAGCTTGAAGTTCGCGATCGACTTCTTGGCCTTGGTGACGACGGGCTTCTGGCCGGCGATGAGCTGGAGATCGGCGGTGGCGAAGTCGAGCACCTTGGCGTTGTCGCGGCCCTCACCGACGCCCATGTTGATGACGATCTTGTGCAGACGCGGCACCTGCCACACGTTGGTGTAGCCGCGCTCCTTCATGAGCGCGGGCGCCGCCGTGCGGATGAAGTGCTCCTTCAGGCGCGGCTTCGTCTCGCCGGTGCCCTTGGGGCGCGTCTTGGCGATCGTGGTGTCGGGTGCCGGAGCGCCCTTGCCACGGCCCGGCTGCTGCGGGCGCGGCGCCGGCTTGCCGCCGGCCGGGGCCTTCGGTGCGGGGGTCTCGCCTGGCTTGGCCATGTCTGTCTAACCCTTGTCGATGGCTTCGCCGCACCGCTTGCAGATGCGGATCTTGCGGCCGTCGGCCAGCGTCTTGATCCCCGTCCGCGACGGCTTGTCGCAGCGGGCGCAGATGGGCAGCACGTTGGACAGCGCCAGCGGACCCTCCCGCTCGATGATGCCGCCCTGCCGCAGCTTCTGGGTCGGGCGCTGGTGACGCTTGAGCATGTTGACGTGCTCGACCACGACCCGTCCCTTGTCGGTGAGAACGCGCAGCACCTTGCCGCGCTTGCCGCGCTCGCGGCCGGTGATGACGCCGACCGTGTCGCCCCGTCGCACGTGGATCGCCTGCATCAGATGACCTCGGGTGCCAGCGAGATGATCTTGGTGAATTGCCGCTCGCGCAGCTCGCGGGCCACCGGCCCGAAGATACGCGTGCCGACCGGGTTCTCGTCGGGCTTGATCAGCACGACGGCGTTCCGGTCGAAGCGGATGTAGGAGCCGTCGCGGCGGCGGACCTCCTTCACCGTGCGCACCACCACGGCGCGCGCGACCTCGCCCTTCTTGACGGTGCCGTCGGGCGACGCCTCCTTGATGGCCACGATGACGGTGTCTCCGAGCGAGGCGTAGCGCTTGTTGGCGCCGCCCATGACCCGGATGCACTGCACCTTCTTGGCGCCGGAGTTGTCGGCCACGTCCAGCATCGAGCGCGGCTGAATCATGTGCGGACCGCCCGGTTGAGCACTTCACGGACGCGCCAGCGCTTCTCCTTGGAGATCGGCCGCGTCTCCTCGATCAGCACCCGGTCGCCCACGTGGCTGGCGTTCTCCTCGTCGTGCGCCTTCAGCTTCTTGGACATGCGGATGACCCGCTGGTACTGGGGATGGCGGTACACCCGCTCGATCCGCACCACCCGCGTCTTCTGCATGGCGTCGCTCACCACGACGCCCTCGCGTGTCTTGCGCTCGCCCACGGCCTATCCCTTCGCTTCGTCGCCTTGGCGGGCTTGGCCGTCTTTTTGACCTGGGCCGCCTTCGGCGCCGGCTCCGCGACCGCGGTAGCCACCGGCTGGGCGGCCGCCGCCACGGCGGCCGGCGCACCGCCCCGCTCGCGGATGATCGTGTAGGCCCGGGCCAGGTCGCGGCGGGCGACGCCGATGCGCGAGGGGTTCTTGGCCACGCCCATCGTGAGCTGGAAGCGAAGGTTGAAGATTTCCTCCGACAGCTCGCGCGCCTTCTGCGTCACCTCGTCCTCCGACATCTCGCGCCACTTGGCCGCCTTCATAAAGTTCTCGTCCGCATCACGAACTTGGTGGTGATGCCGATCTTGTTGGCGGCCGTGCGGAACGCCTCGCGCGCGTCGGCCTCGGGCACGCCCTCCATCTCGTAGAGGATGCGGCCGGGCTTGACCACCGCCACCCACTCCTCGGGGTTGCCCTTGCCCTTGCCCATGCGCGTCTCGGCCGGCTTCTTCGTGACCGGCTTGTCGGGGAACACGCGGATCCACACCTTGCCGCCGCGCTTGAGGCTGCGCGTCAGCGCCACCCGGGCCGCCTCGATCTGGCGGTTGGTGACCCAGCCGGGCTCCAGCGCTTTGAGCCCGTACTCGCCGAAGGACAGCGTGGAGCCCCGGTACGCCTTGCCGCGCATGTTGCCACGCTGGGCCTTGCGGTACTTGACGCGCTTGGGCATCAGCATGAGACGTTGCTCACGCCTCCGCCGGCGCGGCGCGAAGCACCTCGCCCTTGAAGATCCACACCTTCACGCCGATGGTCCCGTACGTGGTGTGGGCCGTGGCCAGGCCGTAGTCGATGTCGGCCCGCAGCGTGTGGAGCGGCACGCGGCCGTCGCGGTACCACTCGCGGCGCGCGATCTCACCGCCGCCCAGCCGGCCCGCGCAGGCGATGCGGATGCCGTCGGCGCCGAGCCGCAGCGCGGAGGTCACGGCCTTCTTCATGGCGCGCCGGAACGCCACGCGCTTCTGGAGCTGGAGCGCCACGTTCTCGGCCACGAGCTGGGCGTCGAGCTCGGGATGGATGACCTCCTCGATGTTGAGGTAGATCTCCTTGCCCGTGCGCGTCTGCAGCTCGTTCTTGAGCTTCTCCACCTCCGAGCCCTTGCGGCCGATGATGATGCCGGGCCGCGCCGTGAAGATGGTGATGCGGGCGCGGTTGGCCGAGCGCTCGATGTCGATGCGCGCGATGCCGGCGTGGTAGAGCTGGTCCTTGATGAACCGCCGGATCTTCACGTCCTCGTGGAGCAGGTCCGCGTAGTTCTTCGTCGCGAACCAGCGCGAGCGCCACGTGAACTGCGGCATGGTGCCGAGGCGGAAGCCGATCGGATGCGTCTTCTGGCCCATCGCCTATTTCTTCTCCTTGCCCTTGCTCGTGCTGGTGCGCTTGCCACGCGCCGCCGGCGCGCGCCGGGCCGGCGCCTTGGCCGCGCGGGCGGCCGGGGCCAGCGCCGGGGCGGCGGTCGCAGCCGGCGCCGGGATCGGCTCACGCACGCGCCAGTGGCGCGGCCGCGTCAGCGGCGGCCGGCCGCCGTTGGCCTCGTCGCTCACCGCGATGGTGAGGTGGCTGGTGCGGTGCTTGATGAAGAACGCGCGGCCCATGGCGCGCGGCTGCACGCGCTTCATGGACGGCCCGCCGTCGGCGATCGCCCGCACCACGCGCAGGTCGTCGAGGTTGCGCACCTGGTGGTTGTGCTCGGCGTTGGCCACGGCCGAGCGCAGCACCTTCTCGATGAGCCGGGCGGCCGCGCGCGGCGTGAACTCGAGCGTGGCCAGGGCGTCGCCCACCGCCTTGCCGCGGATCTGGTCGAGGACCAGCCGCGCCTTGCGGGCGGACACCCGCACGAACCGCGCGCGCGCCGTGGTGATCATCAGGATTTCCCGGTCGGCGTGGCGGCGGCCTTCTCGGCCTGGCCGTGCGCCTTGAACGTGCGCGAGAGCGCGAACTCGCCGAGCTTGTGGCCCACCATGTTCTCGGTCACGTAGACGGGGATGAACTTCTTGCCGTTGTGCACGGCCAGCGTGTGGCCGACGAACTCGGGGGCGATCGTGGAGCGCCGCGACCACGTCTTCAGCACCTTCTTCTGGCGGGTGCGGTTGAGCTCCTCGATGCGCCCGTAAAGCTTCTCGTCGATGTACGGGCCCTTCTTGAGCGAGCGTCCCATGCTCGTGCGGCTCCTATTTCTTCCGGCGCGTGACGATGTAGGCGTCGCTGGGCCGGGCGCCCCGGCGCGTCTTGTAGCCCTTGGTGGGCTTGCCCCACGGCGTCATCGGGTGATTGCCCTTGCCCTTGCCCTCGCCGCCGCCCATCGGGTGATCGACCGGGTTCATGACCGTGCCGCGCACCGTGGGCCGGAAGCCCTTCCAGCGCACGCGCCCGGCCTTGCCGACCGACACGTTCTCGTGATCGAGGTTGCCGACCTGCCCCACGGTGGCCATGCACTCGAGGGCGACCAGCCGCACCTCACCCGAGGGCAGCCGCAGCGTGGCGCGGTCGCCTTCCTTGGCCAGCAGCTGGGCCTGGGTGCCCGCGCTGCGACACATCTGGGCGCCGCGCCCCGGCTGCAGCTCGACGTTGTGCACGAGCGTGCCGACCGGGATGTTGCGGATCGGCAGCGCGTTGCCGGTCACGATGTCGGCCTGCGGCCCCGACATGAGGACGTCGCCCACCTTGAGGCCGTGCGGCGCGATGATGTAGCGCTTCTCGCCGTCGCGGTAGTGCAGCAGCGCCAGGTGCGCGGAGCGGTTGGGATCGTACTCGATCCCCGCCACCCGCGCCGGGATGCCGGTCTTGTCGCGCCGGAAATCGACGTCACGCAGCATGCGCTTGGCCCCGCCGCCCCGGTGGCGCACGGTGATGCGCCCGTAGCCGTTGCGGCCGTTGGTGCGCCGCTTGGGCACGAGCAGGCTCTTCTCCGGCTCGGTCTTGGTGATCTCCTCGTACGTGACGTACGTGAGATAGCGCCGCGCCGGCGACGTGGGCTTGACGGTACGGATGCCCATGGCCTCAGGCTCCCTCGACGAGGTCGATCTTGTGGCCGGGCGCCAGCGTCACTACCGCCTTCTTCCAGTCGGCGCGACGGCCCGCGAAGCGGCCCATGCGCTTCAGCTTGCCCTCGTAGGACGCGGTGCGGACGGCCGTCACCTTCACGTTGAACACGCGCTCGACGGCGGCCCGGATCTCCACCTTGTTGGCGTCGGGACGCACCTTGAAGGCGACCGTGTTCAGCACTTCCTTCTGCTGCATCGTCTTCTCGGTCATGAGCGGCCGGATGAGGACCTCCCGCGCATCCCTCATGACGCCAGCGCCTCCTCGAGCGCCTTCAGCGCGCCGCGCTCCCACGGCACGTTGTGCGCGGCGCGCCGGAGCGGCTCGCCCAGGGTGGCGACCACGACGACGGTGGGCAGCTCCTGAAGTCCGAGCTGCTCGAGGTTGGCCACCAGCGCCTTGGTCTTGCCGTCGCTGGCCAGGCTCTCCACGACGCGCAGCCGGCCGTCCGCGATGGCGGCGCCCACGGCCTCGCGCAGCGCCTCGCGCCGCATCTCGCGCGGCATGGCCTTGTCGTAGCTGCGCGGCGTGGGACCGAACGGCTTGCCGCCGCCCTTCCACTGCGTGGCGCGGATCGAGCCCTGGCGGGCGCGGCCGGTGCCCTTCTGCTTCCACGGCTTCTTGCCGCCGCCCGAGACCTCGCTGCGCCCCTTGGTGTCGTGGGTGCCGGCGCGGCGGTCGGCCAGCTCGCGCACCACCGCCTGGTGGAGCAGCGGCACCTTGACCTCCCCGCCGAACACGTCGGGCCGAAGCTCGAGCGTGCCGGCCTGCTTCCCAGTCGCGTCCAGGACCTGTACCGTCGGCATTATTTCTTGTCCGCCGCTTTCGCCTGCTGCTGCTTGGTGGTCTTGATCGACTTGCGGATCATCACCAGTCCGCCGTTGGCGCCGGGCACCGCGCCGCGCAGCAGCACGAGGTTCTGCTCGGGCATCACGCGGGCCACGGTGACGTTGAGCACCGTGCGCTGCACGCCGCCCATGCGGCCCGGCAGCCGGTGGCCCGGCCACACGCGCGAGGGATCGGACGAGGCGCCGATGGATCCGGGCGCGCGGTGGAACATCGAGCCGTGGGTGGAATCGCCGCCCGCCCAGCCGAAGCGCTTGACGCCGCCCTGGAACCCCTTGCCCTTGGTCACGGCCACCACGTCCACCAGCTCGCCGGCGATGAACAGCTCGGCGGTCAGCGTTTGGCCCACCTGGTAGCCCGCCACCTGCTCGGACTTCTCCAGCCGGATCTCGCGCACGACCCGCATCGGCGCCAGGTTGGCTTTCTTGAACACGCCGGCGTCCGGCTTGGACATCTTCTTCTTCGTCTCGAAGCCGAGCTGGAGCGCGTCGTAGCCGTGGCTCTCGCGCGTGCGCACGCCGACGACCGTGCAGGGGCCCGCCTGGATGACCGTGACGGGGACGTGGTTGCCGTCGTCCCCGAACACCTGGGTCATCCCGACCTTGCGCCCGATCAAACCCTCTTTGCGAGCCATGATCTACGCGATCCTCAACGCGGTACGACGACCCGATGATAAGCGCCCATCTGCGTCGTTGCCGACGCCTCCCACTCCCTGCGGCGTACGCGGCGTACGCCTCGGTCGGGGAAGGCGTCGGCGCCTAGCATCTGGGCACTTCTCATCGGTCGTTCTCACAGTTTGATTTCGACGTCCACGCCAGCGGGAAGATCCAACTTCATGAGAGAGTCCACGGTTTGCGGGGTGGGGTCCACGATGTCGAGGAGGCGCTTGTGCGTGCGCATCTCGAACTGCTCGCGTGACGTCTTGTCGACGTGGGGCGAGCGCAGCACCGTCCAGCGGTTGA
>QHRW01000074.1 GCA_003220265.1 Candidatus Rokuibacteriota bacterium
TTGGCTATGAAGCCCACGGCGCGATCGAGGGCGAGGGCGCGCTGCCGGTCGTGCGCCGGTCCGCGCCGGAGGTGATCCTGCTGGACGTGCAGATGCCGCGGCTCGCGGACCTCTTCAGAGAGCTGCGGGCGGCCTGGAACATTCCCATCATCATCGCGACGGAGAATGCCGAGGTGGCCAGAGAGCTGCGTCCGCTTGGTGCGTTTGCCTACATCCACAAGCCGTTCGACTGGGAAGATCTGCGCCGGCGCGTCGCCATGGTGATCTACTCGGCGCTCCGGTCGGGCGAGCCGCGGGCCGTATGAAGCACATCCTGCTGGTCGACGACGAGCCGGAGCTGCTCCAGATGCTGAGCTCGCATTTTGCCGACCGCTATACGATCGACACGGCGACGTCTAGCGCGGCGGCCGTCGCGCGCTTCATCCAGCGGCGTCCCGACGTGGTCTTCCTCGACGTCAACATGCCGGGCACCAGCGGTGTGCACGTGCTGAAGCTCTTCCAGGAGGCGGATCCGCGCGTGCCGGTCATCATGGTGACGGCCAATTCCGAGATCCGGATCGCCGACGAGTGCCTGAAGAGCGGCGCCTTCGGCTGGGTGCCCAAGCCGCCCCGGCTCGTCTACATGGACCACATGGCGGCGATGGCGATGGACCAGCGCCGCAAGTAACTACCGGCCCGCGGGCCGGGTCTTGCGTGCGGCCTTCGCGCCACGCCGTGTCTCGCTGAGCCTCCGGCGCGCCTCGGCCAGCTTCCCCGCCAGGTCCTCGACTTCCTTCTGGGCTCGCTCGGCGGCCGCCTGCTGCTCCCGGGCGGCGCGCTCGCCCTCCTCGGCTTCACGCGAGCGCCGCTGACGGTCTTCCTCCGCGCGCTGCTGACGGGCTTCCTGCGCGGCACGTCTGGCCTGCGTTCGCTCGGCCGTGTGCGCAGGCGTCTCTGCCTTGCCGCCGCGGACCATGCGCAGTGGTCCCGGCTTGGCGCCCTCGAACACCTCGAATCCCGGCGCAGACAGCTCTTCGGTCAACCGGCCATGCCGTAGCTCGTCGGTACGCTGCCGATCGACGGCTGCGCCCTGCAGCGTGTTGGAGATCCGCCGCAGGACCTCCGGAGTCGCGTTGAGCCCGTTGTCCGCCAGATGCTTGCCAGCCGCTTCCAGGAGGGCATCGAGCGCGGCCCGCTGACGGCGGAGCGCTTCACCCGCCGCGCGAGGGTCACGAAGCTGCGTGCGCCGCAAGTCGCCCACGGCGTCGATGAAGGCGGCCAGCCGCTTCGCGTCCAGGCGGCCTAGCTGATTCGTGGCCCAGAGGCTGGCGTTCGGCCGGCGCAGCCGCCGGAGGGCCTCGGCGGCGCCGTGACGGCCCGCCTTCTTCAGCGCCGCGGCCCTGGCGTTGCGCTCCTTCGTGAACGCGCTCGGCGGCGCCGTGAAGAGCTCTTCGAGGACCTGCGGCGGGATCGCGCCCACGGCCCCAGCGTACCGCGGCTCGATCGGCTACCATACGAACCTCCACGAAGCGCACAAGGAGGTCCGTATGCCCGCCTTCGTCGTCGTCGACATCGAGATCACCGATCCGGCCGCGTTCGAGGAGTATCGCAAGGCGGTGCCGGCCACCGTCGCCGAGTACGGCGGTCGGTTCGTCGTGCGCGGCGGCAAGTCCGAGACGCTGGAGGGGAGCTGGCACCCCAAGCGGCTCGTGCTGCTGGAGTTCCCGGGCATCGACGCGGCCAAGCGCTGGTATCACTCGGAGGAGTACAAGCCCCTGCTGGCCATGCGGCTGAAGGCCTCGAAAGGCAATCTCGTGCTCGTCGAGGGCGTCTAGGGTGGTGCCGGCGCTGGTCGGACAGTGGAAGCTGGCCGACACGATGCGGGTGGCCTTCGAGCGCAGGGCCGATTGCGAGCGCGCCGTCGGCGACCTGCACGACGCACGGGCGCTCTCCGCCGACGAGGCAGCCACCAAGGGCCAGGAGGTTCCGCCGGCCTTCTACGTATGCCTGCCGGAGACCGTCGACCCGCGGGGACCAAAGAGCAGCGAGCCCGGCCGCTGACGGAATTTTTTTCCCAAGCGGGGATAACGCACACCCCCAAATCGGGGGGCCGCGACTACCCGCTCTCGGGGGGCAGGGCGGGAAACCCCTGTCCGCGCGGTGTTAAATTCAATTGGCCCTCGCGGGCAAGGGATGTGCAGCGAGTTGCACCCCATGACGAGGACGGGAATGCTCGACGGCTGCCAGATACTGGTCGTTGAAGACGACAAGGACTCGCGCAACGCCATCCGCGAGACGCTGGAGGTCGCCGGTGCCGCCGTCTCTACGGCGGCCACGGCCAGCGATGCCCTGGCGGCCTTGGCCGCGCGCCGCTTCGACGTGGTGGTGAGCGATCTGGCCATGCCGCAGCAGAGCGGCTTCTGGCTCATCACCAAGATCCGCCAGCTCTACCCGGATCGGCCCATCCCCGTCCTGGCCGTCACCGGCCACCCCTTCCCGGCCGACGGCGTCCGCCGGGCCGGCTTCGACGACGTCATGCAGAAGCCGCCGGACCCCGATGCCCTGTGCGCCAAGGTCGGCACGCTGGCCCGCACGCACGACGGAGCCCGCTCGTGAGGCCGGGCATCCTCATCATCGAGGACGACGACGACGCCCGCGAGGTCCTCCAGATGTCGCTCGAGGCGGAAGGGCAGTCGGTCAGAGTCGCCGCCAACGGCGACGACGGCATCGCCCTGGCCGCGGCCAGCCGTCCCGACGTGGTCTTCATCGACCTCGGCCTGCCCGGCCTGGACGGCTTCGAGGTGGCCCGCCGCCTGCGCGCGCTGCTCGGCACCAGCGTGCGGCTGATCGCGCTGACCGGCCACGGGCGCACGGAGGACCGCGAGGCGACGGCGGCGGCCGGCTTCGACGGTCACCTGATGAAGCCCATCGGGGCCGACGCCATCATCGCGCTCCTGGCCGCCTGAGCCGCCGCGCGGCGCCGGCGCCGCGCGGTTGCGCCTCGCGGAGCGATCTGCCACCATCAGCGGGTCGATGCCCCGCACGTCCCGATCGGCCGCCTTCCTGCGCGAGTCGCAGGTGCTCCCGGTGGCGATGTTCCTCGGTAGCTTCGCGTGGTCGTTCGTCTACGTGAGCCTGCCGTTCCACATCCAGCGCGTCTCCACGTGGGACGCCTTCTCCACGCTGAGGTGGACGGGCTGGATCCTCGGCATCTCGCCGCTGGCCACGGTGGCCACCGCGCCGTTCTGGGGCCGCATCGCCGGCCGCCGTGATCCCAAGGGCTTCTTCGTGGCCACGCAGTACTTCCAGGGCGCGGCCTTCCTCGGCATGGCGGTCGCGCGAACGCTGCCGGAGATGTTCCTGGCCCGGCTGGTGCTCGGCTTCATGGGCGCGGCCTCCACGTTTGCGTTCATCAGCGCCGGCCGCGCCGACGACCCGGGCCAGGTGCGGCGCCAGATCGCGGCGATGCAGTCGGCGATGACCGTGGGGCAGGTGATCGGGCCGCTGTGCGGCGCCATCGCCGCCGCCCGCGTGGGCTTCCGCGAGTCCTTCCTGCTGGGGGCGCTCGTCCTGTTCGCCTGCGGCGCGCTGGTCCACTTGGGCGTGCGCGCGTCGGAGCCGGCGGCGCCGCGCGCCGCCTCAGCGCGGCGCGGCTACTGGCGCGAGACCGTGATCGTCTCGCTGCTGGTGCTGGGCGCCTCCACGCAGATCTTCTTCCTCACCTCGATCCTGCCGCAGGTGATGGCCGAGCTCGGCGTGCCGGCCGCGCGCACGCTGGAGCTGGGTGGGATGATCATCTTCGCCTCGGGCGCCGCCGCCGCGCTGGGCTCGATGGCCGCCCCGCGGCTGGCCGAGGTGCTGCCCGAGCGTCGCCTGGTGGCGGGACTGCTGCTCGTGTCGTCGCTGACGGTCGGCGCGCTGGCCGTCGCGCACGGCGTCTGGGGGTACGGCGTGCTGCGATTCCTGCAGGTGCTCTGCATCGCGCCCGTGTTCCCGATCGTCGTGGCGCGCATCGCCCACACGGCCGGCGGCGAGGCCATCGGCATCATCAACGCCGCCCGCATCGGCGCCTCGTTCGTGGGCCCCGTGCTGGCCACCTCCCTGCTGGCCTCCAGCACCTCCACCGTCCTCTACGTCGCCCTGGCCCTCATCGGCGCCGCCTGCATCCCCCTCGCCGCCCTCCGCGCCCACAGGGTGGGGGGCCATGTCGGGGCCCCCCACGTACAGGAGCCATGAGCACACGGGCACTGGTCGACATTCGCCTGGAGGCGTTGTGCACGCGCGGGGGGGCGCCGCCGGGGCTCGATCACGTCTCGGTCCACGTCCGCTACGGCGAGTTCTTCACGTTCCTCGGGCCGCCGCACTCCGGCAAGACCGACGTGCTGAAGGCCGTGGCCGGCTTCATGCCGGTGAGCCACGGCCGCATCGTCGTCGATGGGCAGGACATCGCCGGCCTGGCGCCCGGCCGGCGCTCCACGGGCTATGTCTTCCAGGAGGGCGCGCTGTGGGGGCACATGACGGTGCGCGAGCACGTGGCCTTCGGGCTCGAGCAGCAGGGGATGAGCGTCGTCGACATCGAGCGCCGCGTGGCGCTCGTGCTCGGCCGCCTGGGGCTCGCGGATTGTGCCGAGCGCCGGCCGCCCGCGCTCGAGCTGGCCGAGCGCCGGCGCCTGGCGCTCGCCCGCGCGCTGGCGGTGGAACCGCGCGTGCTGCTGCTCGACGAGCCGCTCGCCCATCTCGATCCGCTCGCGCGCAAGACGCTCCGCATCGAGCTGGCCAAGCTGCATCGCGACCTGGCGGTGACGACCATCCACGTCACGCGGGATGCCGCCGACGCGCTGGCGCTGTCCGATCGCCTGGCCGTGCTGCACGGGGGCCGTGTGCAGCAGGTCGGCGAGCCCTTCGAGGTCTACCAGCACCCGGTGAGCCGCGCGGTGGCCGAGGCGCTCGGTCCCGCCAACTTCCTGCCCGTCCGCGTGGTGGAGGTGCGCGACCTCGGCGTGGTGGTGGAGACGGACGGCGGGCACCAGGTGCCCGTGGCCGGCATCGGCAGCTACGGCAAGGGCAGCCGCAGTCTGCTGGTGCTGCGGCCCGAGCTGCTGTCGCTCACCGAGTCGTCGGAGGCGCGCGGGCCCGGCCTGCCGGGCACCGTCACGCTGCGGGTGTTCGAGGGCGCCCGCCACCTCTACGAGGTCGACATCGGCGCCAATCAGTTCGTGCGCGTCGAGCTGCCGGGCTCCCTCGGCGACCGGATCTTCCGCGTGGGAGATCGCGTGCGGGTGGAGACGAGCAGCGATACCGTCGTCATCGTGCCCGACGACGGTTAGAACGCGTAGCTGCGGTCTTGCTCCAGGAAGGAGATGCGGTGGCCGGCGATCTCGCCCAGCTCCTCGCCGATCTCGTCGTGGAACTGCGGCTTGACGTGATAGATCAGCACCGGCACGTCGCCCGGTAGCTTGTCGAGCTCGCGCCGGATGAGGTTCGGCGTCATGTGCTTGGCCACTTCGGCCAGCGGCTGCATGCGGTTCGGGAACGCGCACTCGAGGATCACGGCCCGCAGGGTCTTCAGACGGCCGGCCGCCTTCCACAGCGCATCGGTGGGGCCGGTGTCGCCCGAGTAGACGATGCCGCTGGTCTCGTCGTGCACCACGAAGCCGCTGCAGGGCACGGTGTGGTTCACGGCGACCGGCGTCACCCACAGATCGCCCACCGGAGACTCGGTCTCCTCCAGCAGGGTGCGGTACTTGACGATCGGGTTGCGCGGCGTCGGCAGCAGCGAGAAGTCCGGCCACAGCGTGTCGTTGAAGACGGCCGTGCGCAGCGCCTTGACGACCGGTTCCAGGCTGGAGATCGTCAGCGGCTTCGGCGCCTCGCACAGCGCCAGCGTCTCGGTGAGGAACGCCAGCCCGGCGATGTGATCGAGGTGCGAGTGCGAGATGAGCGCGTGCTCGATGACGATCTGCTCGGAGCTGGCGAGCGCACCGCCGACCGTGCCGCCGTCGATGAGAATGGTGTCGTTGACGAGGAATGCGGAGGGGCGCTGAGCGAGTCCTTCGGCTCCATAGGCGCCGAGCACTCGGATCTTCATTGTTGAGCGATCCTAGCATAGATTAAGGGAATGCTGGGCAGTTGGCGGCCTCGAACACTCGTAAAATACGTGCCCTTTCGCTATCTCCCGGGAGTCGCGGCGGCCGTCGCCGTGGTGGTCCTGGTGGCGCTGGGGCTGGTCGAGGAGCGCGAGTACTGGTCGCTCGAGCGCTTCTTCGAGTTCCGCGGGGCCCGCCGGCCGACGGCGCCGATCGTGATCGTCGTCATCGACGAGCCGTCCTTCTTCGAGCTGAACAAGCAGTGGCCCTTCCCGCGCAAATGGCACGGCGAGGTCATCCGCCGCATCGCCGCCGACAGGCCGCTGGCGATCGGCGTCGACCTGCTGTTCCCCGAGCCCTCCTCGATGGGACCGGACGACGACCAGGCGCTGGGCGCCGCCGTGGAGGCGGCCGGCAACGTCGTCCTGGGGTCCGCGCCCAAGATCGAGTATCGACCGGGCATCGGCGTGCAGTGGGACCAGAACATCCCGGTCGCGCCGGTCCGGCGGGGCGCGATCGTCGCCCCCGTCCAGATGGTGCAAGACGACGTCGATGGTCACGTGCGCAAGGCGCCGCTGCGCCTGGCCGTCCCGGACGAGGCGGGCAAGGACCAGCTCCGCGTCGTGGACGCCTTCGACGTTCAGCTGTACCGCCTCGCCACCCGCGCCGGGCTGCGCGCGGCGCCGCTGCCCCGCGGGGACACGGTGCTCGTCAACTTCAACGGCCCGCCGCAAACGTTCCCGTGGGTGCCGTACTACAAGGTCATGGTGCGGGAAGGTCAGCCGGAGCCGGAGGTCGAGCGCGGCTTCTTCACCGGCAAGATCGTCCTGATCGGCCCCACCAGCGACGTGCTGCACGACGTGTTCCCGACCGCCTTCGCGCGCGGCAGCGAGCAGATGCCGGGGGTGGAGATCCACGCGAACGTGCTGGAGACGTACATCCGGGGCAACCGCGTGCAGGAGGTGCCGCGCTGGATCTCGACCGTGCTGGCCGCCGCGGGGGCGTTGGTGGGCGCGGCGCTGGTCATCCGCCTGCACGCCGCGCGCGCGCTGGCCAGCGCCGCGCTGCTCTGGTGCGTGCTCACGATCTTCGCCTACGTGGGCTTCCTGTACTTCGACACGTGGATGCGCGGCATGGCGGGCACGCTCGGCCTGCTGCTCGGCTACGGCGCCACCGTGGTCGAGAACTTCGTGCGCGAGCAGCGGGAGAAGCGGCGGCTCTCGCAGTTCTTCTCGCCCGAGGTCCTGCGCGAGGTCGTGCGCCACCGCGACGACAACAGCCTCGGCTCCACCCGGCGCCTCGTCACCGTGCTCTTCTCCGACATCCGCGGCTTCACCACGCTGTCGGAGCGGCTGGAGCCCGAGCAGGTGGCCGAGATGCTGCGCGAGTACCTCAGCGAGATGACCGAGATCGTGTTCCGGCACGGCGGCACCGTCGACAAGTACATCGGCGACTGCGTCATGGCCCTCTACAACGCGCCCTTCGAGGATCCCGACCACGCGGTGAAGGCCGTGCGCACGGGCCTCGAGTTCCAGGAGAAGACGCTGGAGGTCTCCCGCCGCTGGGAGGAGAAGCTCGGCGTGCAGATCCGCAACGGCGTCGGCATCAACACCGGCGAGGCGGTGGTGGGCACCATGGGCTCGCGCCAGCGCCTGGAGTACACGGCGATCGGCGACACCATCAACCTCGGCGCGCGGCTGGAGTCGATCACCAAGGAGTACGGCGTCAGCATCATCGTCAGCGAGTACACGCACCGGATGCTGAAGAACGAGTTCATGACGCGCGAGCTCGGCCAGGTGACGGTCAAGGGCAAGAGCCAGCCGGTGAAGATCTTCGGCGTGCTCCCGGGCAGCCTGCGCAAGCACCCGCGCGTGGCGCTGGAGGCGGCCGCCATGCTGCTTCTGGTGGGCGTGGGCGAGACGTGCCGGGCCACGACGCGCGACATCAGCGAGGGCGGGATGGCGCTGGGCGGCGTGCCGGAGACGTGGGCCGCGGGCACGGAGGTGGAGATCCGCTGCGAAGGCGGGCTGCTGCCCAAGCCGCTCACCGCCGCCGGCATCATCGCGTGGCGTCGCGACGGCCTGGCCGGCGTGAAGTTCACCGGGCTGGACGCGGAAACCGCGCCCGTGGTGGCCGATTACGTCGCGACGCACGCCCGTTAGGTTGCCGCTCCGCGAGGCGTGTGTTAGAACTCGCTTGAGCACGTGAGCGCCAAGACCTTCGACTATCCGACCATGGCGCGCGCCCTCATCCTGGGTGACAAGGACACCGTCGCGCGCAAGACGCGCGAGGGCCTCGACCTCTCGATGGAGCCCAAGGACCTCATCTTCAAGGGACTCATCCCGGGCATGGACGTCGTCGGCGAGAAGTTCCGGCGCAACGAGTACTACGTCCCGCAGGTGCTGCTCTCCGCGCGGGCGATGTACGCCGGCCTCGACCTGCTCAAGCCGCTCATCACCGCCTCGGCCTCCGGCGGCGACTACTACGGCGTGGTCGTGATCGGCACCGCCCAGGGCGATCTCCACGACATCGGCAAGAACCTGGTGGCGATGATGCTGGAGGGCGCCGGCTTCAAGGTGCACAACCTCGGCCGCGACGTGGCGCCCGAGAAGTTCGTGGCCGCCGTCGAGGAGCACGCGGCGACC
>QHRW01000153.1 GCA_003220265.1 Candidatus Rokuibacteriota bacterium
CCGCCCGAGAGCGTCCCCGCCAGCTGCGTGCGGCGCTCGGCCAGACGAGGGAAGAGGCCCGTCACCCACGCCATCGTCTCGGCCATCGAGCCCTTGGCGCGCGGCAGATACGCGCCCATCTCGAGGTTCTCGTGCACCGTCATGTTGGTGAAGAGATGCCGGCCCTCGGGCACGTGGGCGAGGCCGCGCTCGACAATGCGCGAGGGGGCCAGGCCCGTGATGGGCTCGCCGTCGAATTTCACCGCGCCCTCGAGAACCGGCAACAGGCCGGAGACGGCGCGCAGCGTGGTGGTCTTGCCGGCGCCGTTGGCGCCCACGAGCGAGACGATCTGGCCCTGGCCCACGCGCAGGCTCACGTCGTGGAGCACGCGCACGTCGCCGTACGCCACCGAGAGGCTCTGGACTTCAAGCAAGCGTGTAGGCCTCGCCCAGGTACGCCTCGGCGCGCGGACAGCCGCATGACGGCTTCCAGCACGTGCTCGATGATCAGCACGCTCACGCCGCCGGCGGCGATGCGGCGCACGAGCGCGATCATCTCCTGGATCTCGTTGGGACGCAGCCCGGCCGCCACCTCGTCCAGCAGCAGCAGCGCGGGGCCCGTGGCCAGCGCGCGGGCCAGCTCCAGGCGCTTGCGCTCGATCACCGTCAGGTGGCGGCCGAGGTCGTCGCGCTTGCCGGCGAGGCCCACCAGCTCCAGCACCTCGAGCGCGCGCGCGGTGGCGCCGGCCATGCTGTCGATGCGGTTGAGAGCGCCGATGCGAACGGTTTGCAGCACGCTGAGCGCGGCGAAGGGCTTGCCGATCTGGAACGTGCGCGCCGCGCCCAGCCGGCAGATGCGGTGCGGCGCCCAGCCGGTCACGTCCATGCCGCGGAGCTCGACACGGCCCAGGTCGGGCGCATACACGCCGGTGATCACGTTGAAGAGCGTCGTCTTGCCGGCGCCGTTGGGGCCGATGATGCCGACGATCTCGCGGTGATCGACGCCGAACGTCACGTTGGAGAGCGCCTGGAGCCCGCCGAAGCGCTTGGAGACGCCGCGCACCGCCAGCAGCGCGCTCATGCGCGCCGCCGCCCCAGCGTGATAAGACCCCCGGGCAGGTAGATCAGGATGACGATCAAGAGAATCGCGTAGACGAGCTTGCTGCCGATGACGACCTGGCGCGTGTTCTCGAAGGGCAGGTTGCGCAGCGCCTCGCCGAGCCCGCTGAAGAGGACGGAGCCCAGCACGGGACCCAGCGCGGTGCCGGCGCCGCCCACCATCGTGCCCAGCATCATCGTGAGCTGCGGCTCGAACGTCAGCACCGTCTCCGGCGACACGTAGAGATAGAACTGCGCGTAGAACGAGCCGGCGAACGCGGTGAGCGCGGCCGAGAGCCCGATGGCCACGGTCTTCGCGCGATGGGTGTCCACGCCGGAGGCCTCGGCGGCGGCCTCGTCCTCGCGCACGGCCAGGAAGTGCTGGCCCAGGCGCGAGCGCTCCAGCACGAGGCTGATCGCGACCATGGCCACGACCATCGCGAGCGCCACGTAGTAGTACGGCTCGCGGCGGAGGAAGAAGAACTCCGCCGGCGCGGCCTTCATCGTCAGCAGAATGCCGACGGGCCCCTTGATCCAGTGCCAGTTGTCGGCGAGGCCCTTGGCCACCTCGGCGGCGCCCAGCGTGACGAGCGCGAAGAAGATGCCGCGCACGTTGTAGCGATAGACGCCCAGCGCCAGCAGCACGCCGACCACGCCGGCCAGCGCCGCGCCGGCGAACATGCCGACCCACGGCGTCAGCCCGAGCTTGAGATAGAGCATCGTGGAGGCGTACGCGCCGATGCCGTAGAAGAGGCTGTGGCCCAGCGAGAACTGGCCGGCGTAACCTGCGGCCACGTTCCACGCCAGGGCCATGTACGCCGCGTGCAGCGCCACGATGAACGCCGTCAGCAAGTGCTGGCCGGCCACCAGCGGCACGGCGGCCGCGACACCGAGCGCCACCACGCCAACCGCGAGCCGTCCTTTCATGGCAGGGTCAGACTTTGGCCTGGCCGAAGATGCCCCACGGCCGGTAGAGCAGGACGGCGATGAGGATGGCGAACACGATCGCGTTGCCGAGCGACGCGGAGATGTAGAGGCTCGAGAGCGCCTCCACGAAGCCGATTAGCAGGCCGCCGGCCAATGCCCCCGGCACGCTACCGAGGCCGCCCAGCACGGCGATGACGAACGCCTTCAGGATGAACTCGTGGCCCACGAACGGGCTCACCAGCGAGAAGGGCACGATCACGGCGCCGGCCAGCGCGGCGGCCATCGTCCCCAGCGAGAAGGACACCAGGTACACGCGCGGCACGTTCACGCCTACCAGCGCCGCGCCCTCGCGGTTGTTGGCCGAGGCGCGGATGGCCTTGCCTAGCGTCGTGCGCGCGAGGAACACGCCCAGCACGGCCACGGCCAGCAGGCTCACCACGGCGGCGCCGAGGCGCGCGAGCGGCACGGCCACCGGCCCCATGACGAACGACGACGTCGTGTACTTCGTGGTGATCCCGCGCAGGTCGCCGCCGAAGAACAGGTTGGCCAGGTTCTCGAACACCAGCAGCAGGCCGAGCGTCACCATCATGTGCGCCGAGTGCGGCGCCTCCACGATGCGCTGGATGACCAGCACGTAGAGGAGCGCGCCGACGCCGAAGAAGAGCGGCAGCACCACGACGAGGCTCAGGTACGGATCGAGGTGCGCCGTCTTGAAGAGGAAGTACGTGACGAACATCGCGGCCATGACGAGATGGCCGTGGGCGAAGTTCACGATGTCGGTGACGCCGAAGACCAGCGTGAAGCCGATGGCGATGAGCGCGTACACGCTGCCCATGAACAGTCCGGACAGCAGCGCCTGGACCACCACGTCGAGCCCGATCATCGCCGCCGCATGATACCCCGGCGGCCGCGGCTCGACGCGGCCGGCGTGCTACGGTAGCCCGGCATGGCGACGGTGCCTGGCCAGCCATTCCGCTTCGGGGTCAACATGCGCACGGCGACATCGGGCGCCGCGTGGGGCGAGGCGGCCCGTCGCGCGGAGGCGCTCGGCTACTCGACGCTGACGGTGCCCGACCACTTCACCGAAATGTTCTCGCCCATGCCGGCCGTCATGGCGGCGGCCGCGGCCACCACGCGCTTGCGCGTCGGCACGCTCGTACTCAACAACGACTTCCGCCACCCGGTGCTGCTGGCGCGCGAGGCCGCCCTGATCGACCTGCTCACCGACGGGCGATTGCAGCTCGGCCTGGGTGCCGGCTACATGAAGTCGGAGTACGAGCAGGCGGGGGTGCCGTTCGATCGCGGCGGTGTTCGCGTGGCCCGCCTGGGCGAGGCCGTGACGATTCTCAAGGCCCTGCTGCGCGGCGAGACGGTGACCTTTGCCGGCCTCCACTATCACGTGACGGGCCACGCCATTCATCCGCGCCCGCGCCAGCAGCCGCATCCGCCCATCCTCATCGGCGGCAACGGCCGGCACATCCTGGCGCTCGCGGCATGCGAGGCCGACATCGTCGCGCTCACCGGCATCACGTTCAGCCAGGGCGGCACCGGCCGCGACTTCTCGGGCTTCACCGCCGAGGGCACCGACGAGCGGCTGCGCTGGATCCGCGAGACCGCGGGCGAGCGCTTCGCGCGTCTCGAGCTCAACGCGCTCATCCAGCGCGTGATCGTCACGGACGATCGGGTGAAGGCGGCAGAGGATCTGGCGCGGCAGTGGCCGCTGACGCCGCAGGACGTGCTCCGATGCCCGTTCGTCTTGCTCGGGACGGTGGACGAGATCGCCGAGACCCTGCGCGAGCGCCGCGAGCGCTGGGGGATCTCTTACTACGTGGTCTTCGAGCCCGTGATGGACGTGTTCGCGCCCGTCGTGGCGAGGCTGGCGGGAGTCTAGCGGGCGCGGACCTCGGCCGGTAGCAATCGCCAGCGATACGCGCCGGGTGCCGTCTGCTCCAGCGTCCAGCGCTGAGGGTAGTAGACGCCGGCGGTGGTCTGGCGCACCCAGTAACCCGGCACGACGGCGGTCTGCCGCCACACGGCGTACTGCGGCGCGCCCTCGCTTGCCGGGATCTGCTCGGCCCCGTTCGCCGTAACGTCCGGGGCTGGAGGCTCGACGGGTACCGGCAGGATCGTGTCGACGACGACGGTCTGCGGCGCGATCCACATGTACCGGAGGAGCTGCCCCTGCGGGATCGCTGTCCCGATGGCCCAGGGAAAGCCCCCCGGGTGGGCGGACACCGTGGGCGAGGGCAGCAAGGGCGGTGAAGTCGGAAACGGCGGCGTCGTCGACGGAAAGGGCGGTGCAGGCGGTGCGGTCGGTGTGGTCGACTGCGCACCCGCCGCCGCAGGCGCCAGTAGCAACGCGAGCAACACGATCAGTCGTCGTTTCATCCGCGCAGTATAGATCGCACGGCGGCCGAGGCACAATAGTTCCGGCGTTGCGGTTGCTGGCGGGTTCGTTGCCTGCCTCGCAGGCAGCTGATTTTCCGGCTGGACTTGGCCGCCGGGTGGCGCCATGATGCCCCGCCATGAGCTTGCCGCTGCCGCTCGAGCAGCCGCTGCACCAGCGCCCGGCGCATCAATGCCCGGCATGCCGCAGCACGGACATCGAGCGCACGCCGCGCCGCGGCTTCGAGCACCTGCTGCCGCTGCGCCGCCCGTACCAGTGCTGCGTCTGCGGCCGCCGCTTCCTCGATCGTCCAAGCGGCCAGCGCTAGCTCGTTTCTCAGCGCCGCCGACTCTCCCGTGCGGACCAGCATGACGTGGCCGTATGCTGTCCGTCGAGGATGGCCTGACGGAGGGAGCTCATGGCGCTGACGGCTGCGGAGCACGAGGTCACGGGCTGGGCCGAGGCTGTCGAGGCGTACTTCGAGCGCGGCTGGACGGACGGGTTGCCCGTCGTGCCCGCGACGGCGGAGGCGGTCCAGTCGTTTCTCGATGCGGCCGGGCGCAAGCCGGGCGACGTCGTGCTGCGCGAGGCGACGCGCCGGCGCTCCATCACCGCCGAGAAGGTCGCGATCAACGCCGTCATGGCCGGCTGCCGGGCCGACTACATGCCGGTGCTGCTCGCGGCGCTGGAGGCGATGGCCGATCCCGCGTTCACGCTGCACGGCGCGATCACGAGCACGGGCGGCTCGGCCACGCTGGTCGTCGTCAACGGCCCCATCCGGCATCGCCTCGGCTTCAACGCCGGCGGCAACGTCTTCGGTCCGGGCTGGCGCGCCAACGCGACGATCGGGCGCGCGATCCGTCTCGTCACGCTCAACTGCCTGGGCGCCCAGCCCGGCCTGCTCGATCGCTCGACGCAGGGCCATCCCGGCAAGTACACCTACTGCATCGCCGAGCTCGAGGAAGAAAACCCGTGGACGCCGCTGCACGTTGATCGCGGGCTCCGGCGTGAGGCGAGCGCGGTCACGGTGTACGCCGCGGAAGCGCCGCACAACGTGCTGAGCCATTACGGCGAGAGCGCCGAGGCCGTGATCGTGGCCATCGCCGACACGATGGCGAGCCTGGGCAGCTTCAGCCCCGGCGAGTCGTTCGTGGTTTTGGCGCCCGAGCACGTCCAGATCCTGGCGCGCGACGGCTGGACGAAGCCGCGCATTCGCGAGGGGCTGTACGCGCGCGCTCGCCGCACGCGCGCCGACCTCAAGCGCGGCGGCAAGCTCGCGGGCGCCGTCGAGCCCGGCGACGAGGCGCAGTGGGTGCATCGCGGCCACGGCCCCGAGGACGTTCACATCGTCGTCGCCGGCGGCGGGGCCGGCGGCCACTCGGCCTTCATCCCATCCTGGAGTCGCGACCGAAACTCGCTCGCCGTCACGAGGGAGATCCGATGACCATCAAGATTCTCGATCCGACCGTGAGCGCCGAGGAGAGCGCCGGCATCGCCGTCGCCAAGCGCGTCGCCGATCTCGACGGCAAGGTGCTGGGGCTGCTGCACAACGGCAAGGTCAACGGCGATCGGCTCCTCGAGCTGGTGCGGGAGCAGCTCGGCGCCCGGTACCGGCTGCGGGAGATCGTGGTCGTGCAGAAGCCGAGCGCCAGCCGCGTCGCCGAGGACGCGGTGCTCGACCGGCTGGCGCGCGACTGCGACGCGGTGGTCACCGCCATCGGAGACTGAGGGTCCTGCTCCACGTGCAGTTTGCACGACGGGATCGAGTTGGACCGGCGGGGCGTGCCGGCGGCGGTGATCTGCACCGACCAGTTCGTGGAGAGCGCGCGAGCGCAGGCGGCCATCTGCGGCAACCCGCACTATCCGTTCGCGGTGGTGCCACACCCGATCGGCAGCCTCACGCCGGCCGAGCTGAAGGCGCGCGCGGAGGCGGCGGTGCCGCAGGTGCTGGCGATCTTGACCGGAGGCCGGTGAGCTAGCCTAGCGGTCGAGCCAGGTATCCTGAAGCCGGCCCCAGCCATAGATCGAGTGGTGCGGCGTCAGGTTCTTCACGTACGGCCAGCGGGCGAAGTAGTCGAGGCGCCAGGCGAGCGTCGGACGCACCACCGCGTCACCCAGCCGGCGCTGGATCGTTTGCACCAGCGCCAGGCGGCGCGCCGGGTCGACCTCCTGTGACTGCTGATCGAAGAGTCTCGTCAGCGCCGGGTCGCAGTAGTGCTCGTAGTTGCGCGGCGAGCCGCAGCCGTAGCTCTCGTAGAACGTCACGTCCGGATCGTCGGGCTCCATGCCCGTGCGGTCGGCGCCCAGCTGGAACTCCCCGCGGACCTTGATCGCCTCCCACTGCGCCGAGTCGATGGGCCTGACGGCGACGTCGATCCCGACGCGCTTGAGCTCGCCAGCCAGGAAGGCGGCCAGCTCCAGAAAGCCCGGCAGGTTGCGCGTCACGAACTCGGCCTTCATGGATGACGCGCTGAAGCCGGCGGCCGCCAGCAGCGCCCGCGCCCGCGCCTTCTCGTCGGCCGCCGTGCCGTAGCCCGGCTGGCCGCGAATGTCGCTGTCGGCCAGTGACCACACGCCGTACGGCCGTGGCGCCATCGGTCCGCCGATCGCCGCCCCGCCCTGGTACACCGCCTCGATGTAGGCGCGGCGATCGATGGCCCGGCTCACCGCCTCGCGCAGCTTCGGGTTGTCGAACGGAGGCTTGCCCGCGTTGAACAGCAGGTGATCGACGACGGCCGTGCCGACGGGCGTCGTCACGATGCGAGGTGACGCCTGGTTGAGCTGGTCCGCGATCAACTTGGGCGTGTCGCCGGGAAACGCCACGTCGACGCGGCCGGTCTGCAGCGCCGCGGTGGCGGTGCCGCGCTCGCGGATGATCGTGTAGCGCAGGCCGTCGAGGTACGGCCGGCCCTTGACGAAGTAGTCCGGATTCTTCACGTACTCGACGAACTCGCCCCGCCTCCACTCCTTGAGCTTGAACGGGCCGGTGCCGATGCAGCCCGTGCGGTACGCCGCCGGCGGCACGTGGGCGGCGTAGATCGGCATGAAGCCGGAGGCGAGCATCATCAGCAGCGAGGGCTGCGGCCGCTTCAGGCGAATGACCACCGTGTGGGCGTCGACGGCCTCCACCGACGCCACGTTGGCGAAGAGGTCGCGCCGCGGGTTCATGCGGAGCTTGCCGGCGTCGCGCGTCTCGCGCACGAGGTCGAGCGTGTAGACGACGTCGGCGGCGCTGAACGGCCGGCCGTCGTGCCAGGTGACGTCGCGACGGAGGAAGAGGACCAGGTTACGAGAGTCGTCCTGCCACGACCAGCGCTGGGCCAGCTCGCCGATGATCGTCTCCGGGCTGTGGGTCGGCTTCGCCGGATCGAAGAGGACGAGGTTGCTGAAGCAGGGCATGGCCGGCCACAGCGTGGAGATCGTGGGACTCTCGTGGATCGCGAAGCCCTGCGGCAGGTCCTCGCGCAACCGGAGGTTCAGCGTGCCGCCGGTCTTCGGCGCCTGCGCCAGCGCGGGGCAGGCGAGCGCCAGGACGAGGGCGAGAATGCTCAGGCGTTTCATGGGCCGGCAGAATACTACGTCGAGGGCCTCTGATACACTCGCCCGGCCAATGGAGGGGAAGAGGGGAACCCTGCTAGGGTTCCCCTCCCCAAGAGAGGAGACGTCATGCGCCACAAGATCGCGCTCATTCCCGGCGACGGGATCGGCAAGGAAGTCGTCCCGGCCGCCGCGCGCGTGCTCGACGTCGTCGGCAAGAAGTTCGGCTTCGACTTCGAGTGGAAGACGTTCGACTGGTCGTGCGAGACCTACACGCGGACCGGGCGCATGATGCCGGAGGACGGGCTCGAGCAGCTCCGCCAGTTCGAGTCGATCTTCCTCGGCGCGGTGGGCTTCCCCGGCGTGCCCGATCACGTCTCGCTCTGGGGGCTGCTCATCCCGATCCGTCGCGGCTTCCACCAGTACATCAACCTCCGCCCGGTGCGGCTGCTGGAGGGCGTGCGCTCGCCGCTGGCCGGGCGCGGGCCCGCCGACATCGACATGCTGATCGTGCGCGAGAACAACGAGGGCGAGTACTCCGAGATCGGCGGCCGGCTCTACAAGGGCGCGCCCGAGGAGATGGCCGTCCAGCAGGCCATCTTCACGCGCAAGGGCTGCGATCGCGTGATGCGGTTCGCCTTCGAGCAGGCGCTGAAGCGGCGCAAGCACGTGACCAGCGCCACCAAGTCGAACGGCATCATCCACAGCATGCCGTACTGGGACGAGCGCTTCGCCGCTATGAGCCGAAGCTACCCCGGGGTGAAGACCGCGCAGTACCACATCGACATCCTCACCGCGCACTTCGTGCAGCACCCGGACTGGTTCGACGTCGTCGTCGGCTCCAACCTCTTCGGCGACATCCTCTCGGATCTCGGCCCCGCCATCGCCGGCTCCATCGGCATCGCGCCGGGCGGCAACATCAACCCCGAGAAGGAGTACCCATCGATGTTCGAGCCCGTCCACGGCTCCGCCCCCGACATCGCGGGCAAGAACATCGCCAACCCG
>QHRW01000046.1 GCA_003220265.1 Candidatus Rokuibacteriota bacterium
GTACCCGCTGGACGACAAGCTCGCGCGCGAGCCGGCGCCGTGGACGGTGCCGGGCAAGTGGGGCAAGCGCGGCAACTGGGGGCGATGGGGCGAGCAGGACAAGCGGGGGATGCTCAACGTCATCACCCCGGAGATGATCACGAGGGCCGCCGGGCTGGTGAAGCAAGGGAAGGTCTATCAGCTCGGCGAGGAGCTGCACGGCGACGTCGCGCGCGTGGTGCGGCCGGCGCGGTTCGGCGTCCAGGTCATCAATGAGCTGGACGGCTATGACCGCGTGGCGGCGACGACGGGGCAGTTCGACCCGAAAACGTATCAGGGCGCGGCCAGCTTCACCGTCATGCACAACCACACCGGCTCGCACCTCGACACGTTCGCGCACATCTACCGGGAGAACTCGCTCTTCAACAACATGCCGCCGCCCAAGCCGGCCGGCACCGTGCACGGCGATGCGGCGAGCGTGAAGTACATGGTCGGCCGCGGCGTGCTGCTGGATGTCGCGAAGTACAAGAAGAGTGATCCCCTGCCCGGCGACTACTGGATCACGCTGGAGGATCTCCAGAACACGGCGAAGGCGCAGAACGTCGAGATCCGGAAGGGCGACATCCTGCTGGTGCGGACGGGCTGGCGCAAGACGTGGGACGAGCCGGATGCCTCCGGGCGTCTCGACGCGGCGCACACGAAGTGGCATCAGCCGCAGCCCGGCGTGGGTCCCGATAGCTTGAAGTTCTTCAACGACATGGACATCGTGGCCATCGGGTCGGACAACGCGGCGGTGGAGTGGGGATTCCCGCCCGACCCGAAATATCAGCGCAAGGCGTTCGGCTTTCTCGCGCTGCCGCTTCACACCGACTTCCTGTGGAACCGCGGCGCCTACATCATGGAGATCCTCAACCTCGACGATCTCGCCAAGGACCAGGCGTACGAGTTCCTCTTCGTCCTCGGTCCGCTGCTGTTTCGAGGCGGGATCGGCGTGCCGATCAACCCCATCGCCATCCGGTAACCGAGGAATCGCGGGCGGGGCGTCGAGCGCGGCGCCCCGCCTGCCGTGAACACCGATGACTGGCGTGTCAGCAGCGGTCACCCTGCACGGGGTGACGAAGGCGTTTCCGCTGGGGAATGGCCGCACGCTCGAAGCGCTCAACGTCCAGCGCTGGGCGGTCCCGGCCGGGCGCTGCACGGTCCTGACGGGCCCGAGCGGCTCCGGCAAGACGACGCTGCTCAACCTCATCGCCGGCGTGTCGTTGCCGACGGCGGGAACGGTCGCCGTCCACGACACGGAGATCTCCGCGCTGCCCGAGCCGCAGCGCGACCGGTTTCGGGCCAAGCACATCGGCTACGTCTTCCAGACGTTCAACCTGCTCTCGGCGTTCACCGCGCTCGAGAACGTGATGCTGTCCATGATGTTCGCCGGCGCGATCCCGAACGAGCAGCGCCGGCGCGCCGGTGAGATCCTCGCCCGCCTGGGCCTGGGCGCACGGCTCGCCCACAAGCCGCACCAGCTCTCGCGAGGCGAGCAGCAGCGGGTCGCGATCGCCCGCGCGCTGGCCAACCATCCCCCGTTGATCCTGGCGGACGAGCCGTGCGCCAGCCTGGATGCCAGCACGGCGCGTGAAGTGCTGGACGAGCTGCTGAGCGTCTGCCGCGAGGCCGGCACGACCCTGCTGGTCGTCTCGCACGAGAGCTCCGTGCTGGCGGCCGGAGATCAGGTCGTCGACATCACGGCGATCAATCGCGCCAAGCACCGCGTGAGCGTGGCGGAGCGCGTGTGACGATTCTCACGGTGGCGCTGAAATACCTGCGGGGGCGACTCGTCGCCAGCGCGCTGACCTCGCTCGCGGTGGCGCTCGGTGTCAGCCTGGTCATCGCCTGCGTGCTCCTCAGCCGGGGGATCCAGCAGGGGTTCATCGAGGGCACGACCGACTACAGTCTGCTCGTCGGCGCCAAGGGCAGCCCCACCCAGCTCGTGCTGAACATCGTCTTCCGGATGGACGCCCCGACGCCCAACATCTCCGCCAGCCTCTATCGGCAGCTCCGCGACGATCCGCGCGTGGAGGTGGCCGTGCCCGTCGCGATGGGCGATGCGTACCAGGGCTACCGCTACGTGGCGACGACGGGCTCGTACTTCGCGGCGTTCCCGTGGCGGCGGAAGACCTTTGCCATCTCCGAGGGACGGTTCTTCCGCGACGATCCGCCCGAGCAGCCGGCGTACGAGGCCGTGCTGGGCGCCGACGCCGCGCGGCGGACGGGCTTGCGCGTTGGCGATCGGTTCCACGAGGGCGAGGAGATGGCCGAGTATCCGCTGACGGTCGTCGGGATCCTCCGGCCGACGAACAGCGCCGACGATCGCGCGATCTTCTTCTCGCTGGCGAGCTACTGGCAGATGAACGAGATCTCCAGGGAGATGAAGGTCAAGCCGCTCACCGCCGTGCTGGTGCGGGCCAAGCGCATGTCCGATCTGCCGGGCCTGCACCGTGGGTTCAACGTCACCGCGGACACCCAGGCAGTCTTCCCCAGCGCGGTCCTGCTCAACATCTTCAACGTCCTGAGCCTGGTGGACGAGGTCGTGGCGATCATCCTGGCCATCGTAGGGCTCGTCGTGGTGCTGTACCTGTTCGTCTCGATGTACAGCGCCACGTTGGAGCGCCAGCGCGAGATCGCGACGATGCGGGCGCTGGGCGCCCGGCGGGCGACCATCTTAGGGATCGTCCTGCTGGAGTCCTGTGCGATGGCGGTCATCGGCGGCGCGCTCGGGATCGCCGGCGGCCACGGCGTGGCGTACCTTGGCGCGGCCGTCCTCGCCGGCCGCGGTGGACCGGTCGCGAATCTCTTCGTCGTGAGCGCGCTGGAGCCCGTGGTCTTCGCCAGCGCGGTCGTGCTCGGCGCGCTGGCCGGGCTGCTGCCGGCGGTGCTCGCGTATCGCACGGAGGTCGCGGAGAACCTTGCGCCACTGTCGTAGCGCACGGCTGGTCGAGCGAGCACGCGTGACGCTCGCGGCCAGCTTGTGTTTGGCGTCCGCGGCTTTCGGTCTGGGGGCGTACGGTCAGTCGGCCTCCGCCGACGAGATCCCACGCCTGACGTTCGCCCAGCTGGTCGAGTCGATCAGGGCGAACTTCGAGGTGACCCAGACGATGAAGTCCCTCAACGGAAAGGAGGTCGAGATCCACGGCTTCATCATTCCGGCCGGCCTCCCCGACCTCTCCTTCTTCTTGCTCAGTCGCGTCTCGGCCATGGGCAATTACTGCTGCGAGGTGCCGGTCGGGCAGGACGAGACGGTCTACGTTTACGCGCCGAAAGGGATCAAGATCTCTTACGATCCGCTGCGGGTCTACAAGGTCCGCGGCGCCTTCGAGGCCGGGCCCCACACCGACCGAATCCACGGCGTCAGCCTCTTCCGCGTGCGCAATGCGCGGGTGGAGGAGGCCGTGGGCGCGAAGATCTTCAAGGTCGGGGAGACGCCGCAGCCGACCTCGCGGTGATCATGGTAGGGAGATCGCCATGGGCTTCAATCATCGAGACGTCGCGAGGGCCGGGCGCAAGGTGTACGAGGCCGCAGCCGCGGCGGACGTCGGGCCCTTTCACCTGGTGCGCGTGGGCGATCGCGCAGCGTTCCGGGCTCGTCGCCTTCTCAGTGGCGTCGATACGCGGGTCGCTCGCTAGTGACGGTACTCCTGTCGTAACGATCGCTGTAAGCGCGACCTCCGGACTGTCTACATTCGTCGACGCCGTCATCGACGGTCTCGCCGATCTCATCTCGCCACCATCAGCTCCGCCAAGCGCCGACTGAACCCCGCGGGATCCGGCAATACCCCGCCCTCCGCCAGGAGTGCCTGTCCGTATAGAAGGTCGGCATAAAGGGCCAGACGCGGGTCATCCTTCCCCGCCGCGTGCAGCTCTCGCAGCCGCGCAATGACCGGGTGCGTCGGGTTCAGCTCGAGCGTGCGTTTCGCAAGAGGCATCTCCTGCCCCGAGCGCTTGAACAGCTCGCGCAGGTGCGGCGAGAGATCGCCCGCCTCGCCGACCAGGCAGGCCGGCGACTCCTTCAAGCGCGAGGAGAGACGGACGTCCTTGACGTGGTCCTGCAGCAGCGCGCGCAGCTTGTCGAGCAAACCCTGCCACTCTTCAACCGCTGGGGCCTCCTCCGCGGCCGCGCCAGGCGTCACGCCGGCGGCGGCCACCGACACCAGCTTCTTGCCCTGAAACTGGCGATCGAGGCGCAGCCACAGCTCGTCCACCGGGTCCGTGAAGAACAGGACCTCGAAGCCCTTGTCGCGGAACGCCTCGAGGTGCGGCGAGCGCTCGGCGGCACTCTGGGTGGCGGAGGTCATGTAGTAGATCGCGTCCTGGCCTTCCTGCATGCGGCCGACGTACTCGGCGAGCGATGTCAGCGCACCGTGCGTCGACGGCGCGAGCACGAGCTCCAGGATCCGCTCCTGGTTCTCATCGAGGCCGACGAGGCCTTCCTTCAGCACGGCGCCGAACTCCGGCCAGAACGTTTGATACTTCTCCCGCGGCATGTCCTTGAGCGCGCCCAGCAGGCGGCGGGCCAGATGCTTGCGGATGGCCTGCATCTGCCGATCCTTCTGCAAGATCTCGCGCGAGACGTTGAGCGAAAGATCGTCGCTCGCCACCACGCCGCGCACGAAGCGGAGCCACGCGGGCAGCAGCGCTTCCCAATCGTCCATGATGAAGACACGCTTGACGTAGAGCTGCACGCCGCGATGGGCGTCGCGCATGAAGAGGTCCAGCGGCGCCTTGGACGGGATGTAGAGCAGCGCGCGCGCCTCCACGGCGCCCTCCACGCGCACCAGCACGTGCTCGAGCGGGTCGTTCCAGTCGTGCGTGAGGTGCTTGTAGAACTCGCGGTACTGCTCCTCGCTCACCTCCTCCTTCGGCCGCGCCCAGATGGCCTTCATGGAGTTGAGCGTCTCGCCCTTCAGGCGCACCGGGTAGCCGACGAAGTCGGAGTACTTCTTGACGATGTCGCGCAGGACGTGGGCGTCCGTGTAGTCGCGCAGGCCGTCCTCTTCGTCCTTGGGCTTGAGGTGCAGCGTCACCGTGGTGCCGGCGGTCTCACGCTCGGCCTCGGCCAGCTCGTAGCCGTCGCCGGACGACTCCCACCGCGTGGCGGTCGCCTCGCCCGCCTTGCGCGTGAGCAGGGTGATGCGGTCGGCCACCATGAAGCTCGAGTAGAAGCCCACGCCGAACTGGCCGATGAGCTCGGGCGGCACCTGCCCTTGTCGCTCGCCCACCTTCGCCAGGAATTCCTTCGTGCCGGAGCGGGCGATGGTGCCGATGTTCTCCACGATCTCATCGCGGCTCATGCCGATGCCGTTGTCCCACACGCTCAGGCTGCGGACGTCGGGCTCGGCCTCCAGGCGGATCTCCAGCTCGCCAGGCGGCTGTAGCTCGGGCCGTGTGAGGGCCTCGAAGCGCAGCTTGTCGAGCGCGTCGGAGGCGTTGGAGATGAGCTCGCGCAGGAAGATGTCCTTGTGCGAGTAGAGCGAGTGGATCATGAGGTCCAGGAGCTGGCGGACCTCGGCCTGGAACTCGTGGCGCTCGCTGGTCGTCGGGGTCATCGTTCACTCCGTTGCTGTGTCTGTCGCGGCCGGCCTCCCGCCGTCCGTTTCTTTTCTAATAGCACATGCCCGGGTCGCGGGAAGTCCTTTGACTGGGCGTTCATACCGTGCGACACTCTGGTCCGGATCTGGTTTCACTGTTCGGTCGCTCGGTTCGATAAACACCGAGACATGACGCCGCGCGAGAGACCCAGCTCGCGCGGCGTTTTTATTTGCCCCACCCCGGGTGGAGGCCACCCGCTTCGGCGGGAACATCAGGGGCATAGCCCCACAGAGGAAGGTTCGGGATCATGGCACAGGGACGAGTGAAGTGGTTCAACGATGCGAAGGGCTTCGGATTCATCACGCAGGAGAGCGGTGACGACGTGTTCGTGCACTTCAGCGCCATCGCCGCACAGGGCTTCAAGAGCCTGGCCGAGGGCGACGAGGTCGAGTTCGAGGTCACCCGCGGGCCCAAGGGTTTGCAGGCGGCCAACGTCCGCAAGCGCTGAGGTTGCAGATCTGGGTCGACGCGGATGCGTGCCCTCAGGCGATCAAGGAGATCCTCTTCCGGGCCGCCGAGCGCACGCAGGTCGTGACGACGCTGGTCGCCAACGCAGCCCTGCGCATCCCGTCCTCGGCGTTCATCAAGAGCGTCCGGGTGCGGCAGGGCTTCGACGTGGCCGACCACTGGATCGTGCGGGAGATGTCGGCCGGGGATCTCGTGATCACGGCCGACATCCCGCTCGCGGCCGAGGTGATCGCGCGCGGCGCCCACGCGCTGGACCCGCGGGGCGAGCTCTACTCGGAGGACAACGTCCGCGAGCGGCTGGCCATCCGCAATCTCATGCAGGAGCTACGCTCGACCGGCGAGCTCATCGGCGGGCCGGCGCCGTTCGGCCAGGGCGACCGGCAACGCTTCGCCAATCACCTCGACCGCTTCCTGACGCAACATCGACAGCCCTAGGCGCTACTCCGGCCCTCGCGCGTTCTGCAGGGCCACGACCTCCACGATGTCCACGGTGCCCGGCTCGTGGTACGCGCCCGTATAACCGACCGCGCTGCCCCTGCCGATCAGCTCAGGCCGGCGAACGGCGGGCTCGGGCTTGGGCTCAGCTTTGCGTTCCATTGACCGTGCCTCCATGCATGCGCACTTTGCCTTCCTGCGCGAGCATCGTCAGGATCGACCGCACGCCGTCCTCGGACACCCCGATCTTGTGGCCGATCTCCCCGCACGAAAGTCCCTCGGGGCGGTCGGCGAGCACGCGCAGCACATCACCGTCCAGCTCACCCCAGAAATCGATCGGCACGCACGGATTATAGTCGGGGACGGAAAACGTCATGAGAAATCTCCGGTAACGGTCATTCGGGAAGGCCACTTCACCGGGGACTCGACGCCTGACGCGTCAGTCATGAAGGCCAGGGTGGGGCACCGGCAGTCTAACACCGAACTCTCGGACGCACGTCGGCCACTTCGGCTACTCTTGAGTCCCAGCGCGGCCGCCTCGCCTGGACGTGGAGGGTCGATATGAGTGGGAAACAGCCGCGCGACACGGCCTGGACGATGCGGGCCGAGCTCTCCGCGCCGACGCCGACGGCGGTCTGGGCGTGCCGCTCCCGCTTCTGTCTCGCTCGCGGTCCGTTCTGGGTGAAAAGCCTGAAGGACGCGCAGCGCGACGCCGCCAGGCACCGCGCCCGGAGATTTCTCGGCCTCTTCGGCCACGACGCCGTCGTGCGGCCCGGCCAGGGTCAGAGCTTCCTCGCGTTCCTCCGCCAGATGCGCCTGGCGCCGAAGGCGGCACTCACGTAGGTCAACCGAGCACGACGCGGATCCGGTGGCTTCCTCCGTCGTCGACGAGCGCGACGGCTGGCTGTCCGCCGAGGAACACCCCATCGACCTCCACCGCCACCACCCCCCGCGACACACTGTGCGGATTCTCCACGCGGATGTCGTAGCGCGTGCGGCGATGGCGGAACGCGATGCTGAAGCCCTCCCACGCCCGCGGGATGCACGGGTCGATCACCAGGCGTCCCCCGCGGAGCCGGAAGCCGAGGATCGACTCCAGGCCGGCGCGATACATCCAGCCGGCTGAGCCCGTGTACCAGGTCCATCCGCCACGGCCGGCGTGCGGCGGCTCGGCGTACACGTCGGCGGCGATCACGTAGGGCTCCACCTTGTAGCGCTCGACGCCGGCGGGCGTGCGCGCGTGATTGATCGGGTTCAGCAGCGCGAAGAGCTCGCCCGCCCGGTCGCCGTCGCCGAGCGAGGCGAACGCGATGGCTGCCCACACCGCGGCGTGCGTGTACTGGCCGCCGTTCTCGCGCACGCCGGGCACGTAGCCCTTGATGTAGCCGGGCTCCAGCACCGTGTCGTCGAAGGGCGGCGTGAAGAGCAGCACGAGGCCGGCGTCGAGACGGACGAGATGATCGTCCACGGCGGTCATCGCGCGTCGCGCACGCGCCGGCTCGGCGGCGCCGGAGATGACGCTCCACGACTGCACGAGCGAGTCGATGCGGCAGGCGTCGTTGCCCTTGGAGCCGAGCGGCGTGCCGTCGTCGAAGTAGGCGCGGCGGTACCAGTCGCCGTCCCAGCCCTCGCGCTCCATGGCGTCCTTGAGCGCGACGGCGTGAGTCCGCCACCGTTCCGCGCGCTTCCCCTCACCGCGCGCCTCCGCCAGCGCGCCCCAGTCGCCGAGGATCGCGTGCAGGAACTGCGCGACCCAGACGCTCTCGCCCTGGCCGGCGGCGCCCACGCGGTTCATGCCGTCGTTCCAGTCGCCGGTGCCCATGAGCGGCAGGCCGTGGCTGCCCACCGGCAGGCTGCGATCGAGCGCGCGCGCGCAGTGCTCGAACAGCGTGGCGCGCTCCTCGGAGACGCGCGGCTCGAAGTACGACTCGGGCTGCCCGGCGGCGAGCACCGGGCCCTCGAGGAACGGCACCGCTTCCTCGAGCAGCCCGGCATCGCCGCTGACCTCGAGATAGCGGCTGACGACGTATGGCAGCCAGAGCAGGTCGTCGGAGATGCGCGTGCGTACGCCGTGGCCGCCCGCGGCGTGCCACCAGTGCTGCACGTCGCCCTCGACGAACTGCCGCGCGGCGGCGCGCAGCAGGTGCGCGCGCGTGAGGTCCGGGCGGGACACGGCCAGCGCCATCACGTCCTGGAGCTGATCGCGAAAGCCGTAGGCCCCGCTGGCCTGGTAGAAGGCCGAGCGCGCCCAGACACGACAGGCCAGCGTCTGGTAGAGCAGCCAGCGGTTCAGCAGCAGGTCCATCGTCCGATCGGGCGTGGTCACCTGGACGGCGCCGAGCACCGTGTCCCAGCCCTCGGTCACGGCGCGCAGCGCGCCGTCGAGGTCCTCCGCGCGATAGCGGACGATCAGCGCCGTGGCGTCCTCGCGCGTGGCCGCCTCGCCGAGAAAGACGACGACCTCGGCCCGGCCGCCCGGCGGCAGCTCGACCGCCGTCTGCAGCGCGGCGCACGGATCGAGGCCGGCGCCGGCCCGGCGGGAGAGACGCTCGCGCCGCTCGAGCGCCGCCGGGCGATCGAGGGTGCCGTGGCGTCCGAGGAACTCCGCGCGGTCGGCGGTCCACGCCGTCTGGGCGCCGGCGAGGTCGGCGAACGCCACCCGGCCGGCGAAGTGCCGGCCCCACGCGTTGCGCGCCAGCAGCGCGCCGGTCGTGGGCTCGATCTCGGTGACGACGAACGGCGCGGCGATGGCACGCGAGGGGCCGAGGACCCATTCGACGTAGGCCGTCACCGAGAGCTTGCGCGGCCGCCCCGAGTGGTTGGTGAGCGTGAGCCGCGAGACCTTGACGGGGTCCGCCGGCGGCACGAACTGCAGCAGCTCGAGCGCGATGCCGTGCGAGTCGTGCTCGAACCGGCTGTAGCCCTGCCCGTGCCGGGCCACGTAGCGGGCGCCCTCCACCCGGATCGGCAACGCCGTCGGGCCCCACACCTCGCCGCTCTCGTCGTCGCGGACGTAGATCGCCTCGCCGGGCGGGTCGCTCACCGGATCGTTGGACCACGCCGTTAGCTGGTTCTCGCGGCTGTTGAGCGACCACGTGTAGCCCGCGCCCGACTCGGACACCTGGAAGCCGAAGGCCGGGTTCGCTACCACGTTGATCCAGGGCGCCGGCGTGCACTGCCGCCCCGCCAGGATCGTGACGTACTCGCGGCCCTCGGCGCCGAAGCCGCCGAGGCCGTTGAACAGCTCGAGCTCCGGCGGCGGCCCCAGGGCCACGGGCGCCGGCTTCGCCGCCGCCGGGCGCCGCGGCGGCCCGGACGCCGCCGTCTCGGGGCGATGCGCGCGCGCCATCTGCTCGGCCAGCGTGCCGTGCCGGCTCGACAGCACGGCGCGCGCTGCGGCTTCGAGCACGTCGCGCTGCGGCGCCGTCACGCGGTCCGCCCGCACGATGAACACGCTGCCCCGCGGTCCCGGCCCGTCCGCCGGCGCCGCCGACTGGCTGCGGCGGACGGCCGTCTCCAGGAATCCCTGGAGGTCCTGCACGTACGAGGGCGCGCGCTCGTTGAGGATGACCAGGTCGACGGCAAGCTGCTTGATCCGCCAGTACTCGTGCGCGCGCAAGAGCTGGCGCACGATCCCGAGGTCCTCCGGCTCGTCGATCTGCACGAGGACGATCGGCAGGTCGCCGGAGATGCCGTGGGCCCAGAGCGCGGCAGGGCCACCGGCGTGACGGCTGAGCACGGCCGCCGACGGCCGCAACGTCCGCTCGGAGTAGAGCACGCGCCCGGCCAGGCTCTGGAACAGGTGCGCCTCGTCGGCGCCGATGCCGAGGTGATGGAGCTGCACCTGGGCCTGGGTCCACGCCAGCGTGGCCGCGCGCTCGAACGTGGCCGGGTCGCGGTACTTGTCGGCGAGGTCCAGGGCCACCTCACGGGTGGGCGCGACCATCGTGGAGAAGGCGACGCGCACCGTCGTCCCGGGCTCGATGCGGATCCGGCGCCGGAGGCTGACGATCGGATCGAGGACCGAGCCGACCGTGTTGGTGAGGGGCAGGCCGTCGCTCACGGCAGCCGCGCGGCGGATCTCCCGGCCTCGCCCGAGGAACCGGGCGCGGTCGGTCTCCCACTGCAGATCGCCCAGCGTCTCGCCCTCGACGACGACCACGTGCGCCAGCCAGACGGCCTTCTCCTCGGGCGCGCGGGGCCGGCGGCTGGCCAGCAGCAGGTCGAGCTCGGGAAGGCACTGCGTCTGCACGAACAGGTTGGAGAACGCCGGATGCGCCGCGTCCGCAGCCTGCTCGGCCAGGACGACCTCGGCGTACGACGTCACGTCGATCTCGCGCGTCCGGCTGCCGCTGTTGGTGAGCGAGACGCGCCGGATCTCGGCGTCGTCCTCGGGAGACACGATCACCTCGAGCGTGGAGGTGATGGTGCCGTCGTGCCGGATGATCTGGGCGCGATCCTCGGAGAAGACGACCTCGTAGCCGTCCGGCTCGCGGCCGCTGGGCTGGTAGCCGGCCGACCAGCTCTCGCCGCTCTGCACGTCACGGAAGAAGACGTACGTCCCCCCGACGTCGCGCGTGACGTCTTCCCGCCACCGCGTGAGGGCGAGATCGCGCCAGCGGCTGTACCCCGAGCCCGCGCTGGTCAGCATCACCGCGTAGCGGCCGTTGGACAGCAGGTGCGTCCGCGGCGCGGCGCTGTGCGGCGACGTGAATCGCCGGATCACGGGCGGCACGAACTCACGCTCGCCGGCGGCCGCCGCCACCTCGTCGGCGCGCGGACGGGCCACCGCGACGTCGCGCGGCGTGCGCTCCTGCAGGAGCAGCTCGGTCGCCTGCACGCTCGGGTCGGTGTGAAACCGCGCGCGCATGATGCCGTCGTGCAGGGCATTGGAGATGGCGACCAGGAGCATGCCCTGGTGGTGCGCCATGTAGGCGCGCACGACCACCAGGGATTTCCCCTCGGGGAGGCGTTCGCTCGTGTAGTCGAGAGCTTCGTAGAAGCCGTACGCGCCGCGCCCACCGACCTCCTCGAGATGCCGGAAGTTCCGGATCGCCGCGGCGGGATCGACCATGGCCGCCAGCCCTGTCGCGTAGGGCGCGACGACGATGTCCTCGCTCAGCCCGCGCCGCAGGCCGAGGCCGGGAACGCCGAAGTTCGAGTACTGATACGTCATCTCGAGGTCGCGCACGTTGTAGCCGGACTCCGACACGCCCCACGGCACGTCGCGCTCGGCGCCGTAGCCGATCTGGCGGCGGACGACGAGCCGGGCGGTCTGCTCGAGGAGGCTGCCCGCCGGCGCGCGGAGCACGAGCCCGGGCATGAGGTACTCGAACATCGAGCCCGACCAGGACACGAGCACGGAATCCTGCGCGACCGGGGTCAGCGCGCGGCCGAGCCGGAACCAGTGCGAGACCGGCACGTCGCCCTTCGCGATGGCGACGAAGCTGGTCAGACACGCCTCGGAGGCCAGGAGGTCGTAACACCCCGGGTCGAGCGTGCCCTCGCCGACGCGGTAGCCGAGCGAGAACAGGTGGCGCTGCGGATCGAAGAGGCAGCCGAAGTCCGTCTCCGCGACCAGCCTCTCCGCGATCCCGGCCAGCCGCGCGAGGCGCCCTGTCAACGACTCCATCAGCTCG
>QHRW01000047.1 GCA_003220265.1 Candidatus Rokuibacteriota bacterium
TCGGGCAGGATGCCGGCTTCCTCGGAAGCATCGAGCGCGTTGTCGACGGCTTCCTTGACGCACGTCAGCAGCGCCTTGCGCGGATTGTCGAAGCCGAGCAGGTGGCGATTCTTGGTGAAGAACTCGGAGACCGAGATCTCCCGCTGGCGGGCACCCATCTCGACGGCGGATACGACCGTAGCCATACCCCTCTTTGATACCAAACCCGTGGCCGCGACCCCTCTTTAATCGTCATCGGCGGTACGCCGCTTGCCTCCGGAAGGTACGAGCTGCCCCGCATCGCGCGCGCCGATCCGGCCCAGCAACCACGTCGAGGTCCTCCAGAACGGGGACGAGTTCTTCCCGGCACCGACGGTCGCGTGGCCTTCACGGGCGGGTTCGGCATCAGCGAGCAGTGGGCCGGGAACGGCCGTCAGCCCGGCCGCTGGCGAATCGTGCTGGGCGGTCCCCCCTCCCTCCCTGTCCTCGAACCGGTGGGCGCCGTCACCACCGAGATCGTGAGCAGCTCGCCGCTCGGCGGCAGCTTCGAGGCCTACACGCTGTTCCTGCTCGCCATCGAAGCGGCGCGCCGATCCATCGAGGTCACGAACCCGTACTTCGTCCCCGACGCCAGGATGTCGGCGACCATCCTCGGGGCCGTGCGCCGCGGCGTGCGGGTCGCGTGCTCGTGCCGGCCGTCATCGACCACCCGTGGGTCAGGGAAGCCAGCCGGCGGGAGTTCGGTCCCATGCTGCCGGCCGGCAACCGCTCGTTCGCCCTCAACGAGGAAGTCAACGCCACCTTCTATGACGCGGCTATCGCCCGCCGCCCGGAGCAGGCGTTCGAGGAGGACCTGCGGTACGCCCGGGCCGTCACGTACGAGGACTGGCGGAACCGCGGCCCGCTCACTCGCGTGCGAGAGCTCCTCGCGCTGCCCATTCGCTCGCAGATGTAAGTCCCGAGGTCGGCGGGCTCGATTCGATCGCCCGCCAGCATCGTGGCCCGCTCCATGACGTTCATGAGCTCGCGAACATTCCCCGGCCAGTCGTGCGACCGGAGCGCGGCTCGGGCGCTATGCGAGAGCGTCTTGGTCGGCAGCTGATACTCACGGCAATACCGGCGCACAAAGTGATCGGCCATCAGGAGCACGTCATCACCGCACTCACGGAGCGGTGGGGTCGTGAGGACGACGGCCGACGAAGCGTGTCTCCGTCGTTCGGGGGGCGGCCCGCCGCTCAACGTCCAGCAGCAGCCGAGCGCCGGCATCGTCACCGGCAAGCTCGATCAGCCGGAAGGTCGGGCTCAGCGTGGCAGCAGCGCTCGGGCTCACGACGATGTCGCCATCGGTGGCCCGTCCGACGAGCCGGGCGAGCGTCTGCCAGATGTCGGGCCTGACGTCGCCATCGATGTGGACCTCGTCCTCGACCTTTCCCAGCAGCGTGGGCGCGCTGTGGAGCGCCAGCGTCAGCGCCGGCGCGAGTGAATCGACCTCGCGCGCCCGCGCGCCGAGCTTCCGGATGGCCAGCGCCGCGTGGGCCGCGCGCCGCGGCGCATCCTCGACGAGATCCAGACCGAACACCGCCGTGATCGCCGCCGGGCCGATGCCGTCGAGTGTCCCGCCGAAGACGAGAACCTTCTGCCTGATCTCCTCCAGGAGCCGCGCTGGCTTGTGATCATCGTCGTCCACGGGCGAGGTCAGCGCGACACGAAGGAAGGCTACACGGCGACGTTCCCAGCGTGTCGCCGCCGACGTGGGCCGGGGCGACTCGGCCGCGGGTGGCGCGATGGGCATCGCGGCGGCATCGCCGCGACCAGTGTACAGACCGTGCTTGCGCAGGCGATAGCGAAAGGCATTGCGCGTCAGTCCCAGGCGCGCCGCGGCCCGCGAGATATTGCGGTCGGTCGCCGCGAGCGCCTGGAGAAGGCGGTCGCGCTCGGATATCGCCGTGGCGTCGGCGGCGCCCGTCTCGCTTGCGTCGGCGTCAGTACCGCCGTTCGGGGCAGCCGGCAGACCGAGGGCGTCAGCCGTCACGGACGGTCCCTCCGCACGCAACGCGACGCGCTCGATCACGTTGCCGAGCTCGCGGATGTTGCCGGGCCAGCGATGCGCCCGCAGCCTGGCGAGCGCCTCGGCCGTGAACGTCCTGGGCGCCAGTTCGTAGTCCGCGCAGGCGCGCGCCAGCAAGTGCCGCGCGAGGGCCACCACGTCGTCGCCGCGCTCGCGCAGGGGCGGCACATGCAAGGTCACGACCGCCAGGCGGTAGTACAGGTCTTCGCGGAAGCGCCGCTTCCGGATCGCCGTCTCGAGGTCCGCGCTGGTCGCGGCAATGACCCAGACGTCGATCGGTTTGCTGGCCGTGGCGCCGAGCGGCCGGAGCTCCTGGTCTTCGACGACTTTCAGCAGCTTGACCTGCAGGTTGTCGGGCAGGAGCCCGATCTCGTCGAGGAAGATGGTGCCGCGATCGGCAGCCGCGAACAGCCCGGGCCTGGCTTCGCGGGCGTCGGTGAAGGCCCCGCGCTCGAAGCCGAACATCTGCGATTCCATCAGCGTCTCCGGAATCGCGGGACAGGCCACGTCCACGAACGGCCGGCGGGCGCGCGGTCCCGCCTCGTGCAGGGTGCGGGCGATCAGGCTCTTGCCGGTGCCCGTCTCGCCGAGCAGCAGCACCGGCGGCAAGCGGCGTGCGGTGGCGTAGCGATGGACGAGCTGCTGGAGATCGCGGCGGAGGCCGACGAGAGCCGGGCTCTCCCCGAGGAGCGCGGCGAAGCCAGACTGCATGGGACGCGTATCATACCCGCCTGGTTGCACCACTGGTTCGAATTCCTGAACCACTGGTTGCACCGGGCGTCCGGCCGCTTCAGCGCCTGGCCAATCGTTTGTGGCTCGCTAGTTAGCCGGTGGGATCCCGTCGCGTGAGTCCGGCACCCTCCTTGCGAAGTTTCCGGCGCGAGCCCACGATCGTCTCGACCGTAAAGGAGAGAGCCATGCACTCACGCGTCAGCCGTCTCGCCGTCGTCGTCCTGGCCCTGCTGATCCAGCTTGCGTTCATCGTGCCCGGTCGAGGCGTGGTCCAGGCGCACGCCCAGGACGTGGACGAGTCGGTGACCGGACACGCCGACTTCAGTACCGCCGCCACGGGCATCCGCTTCCAGTACCAGGTGAGTGCCATCCGTCATCGGGATGGCAGCGTCTCGGGCGAGTTCGAGAATCACGTCACGAATGCGGCCACCGGCGAGTTCATCACGAGCGCCCACGTGTCGATCGTATGCTTCACGGTGACGGGCAACATCGCTCGGATCGGCGGCATCGTGCAGCACGTCAAAGGAGGCAACACCCCGGTGGGCGCCGAGGGCTTCATCACGCTCGTGGACAACGGCCAGGGAGCGAACGACGTGCCCGATCTCGCCAGCCCGCCGGGCGTCGCCCCGGGCTCCGCCTTCGCGCATTGCGCGACGGGGCTGCCACGCCCGCTGTTCCCGCTCGACCACGGCAACATCCAGATCCGGCCGTCCGGGCTCTGAGGCTCGGCGCGGGCGCCGCCGCCTCATGGGCGGCGCCCACGCGTCCGTTGGGGCTAGCCGCCCAGCGCCGCCTTGACGCGCTCGGCGCGGAACGGCACCGCCCTCAAGCGCACGCCCGTCGCGTCGAAGACGGCATTCCCCAGCGCGGCGGCCACCGGCGTGGAGGCCGCTTCGCCGGCGCCGAGCGGCGGCTGGTCGAGACGCTGGATGAGCTCGAACTCCAGCGTGGGGACCTCGGGGAATTTCAGGATGGGGTAGGAGCTCCAGTCCACGGTGGTGACGCGGTCGGAATCGTAGAGGATCTCCTCGTGCAGCGCGCGCGACAGCGTCTGGATGATGTTGCCCTCGAGCTGGGCCTGGACGTTGTCGGGGTTGATCATGAGGCCGCAGTCGTGGGCGCACACGACGCGCGTGACGCGGATGCGGCCGGTGGCGCGCTCGACGGCGACCTCCATGCCCATCGCCACCAGCGTCTCGTCGTGCTTGTAGTGGACGAACGCGATGCCGCGGCCCGTGAGCACGGCGGCGTTGGGCTCGACGGGGCGCGGCGACGGGCGCGCCTGCCAGCCCATGCGGGCGGCCGCGCGCTGGAGCACCTCGATCGCCCGCGGATTGGTGAGGCGGCGCACGCGGAACTCCACGGGATCCACGCGGACCAGCGCGGCGATCTCGTCGGTGAACGACTCCACCGCGAAGGTGTTGGCGATCTTGCCGGGCGCGCGGATGGCCGAGGTGCGCAGCGGGGCGTCGGCGATCCAGTGCACGACGGCGTGCACGTTCGGCATCGTGTAGGGCGGATCGACGTTCTGGTAGATGAGGCCGGTCGAGCGACCCGGCGTCTGCTGCAGGCCGGCGGCGTCGAGCGCGAGCAGCGGGATGTTGGGCAGGTTCGCGGTGGCGATGGGCAGCCACGCCTGCGTCTCCCACGCCGTCACGCCGCCCTCGGCATCGAGGATCGCGCGCAGCTCGAGGAGCTGCGCGGGCCCCTTGGGGTCGAGGCCGTGCTCTTCCTGGCGGCTCCACTGCACGCGCACCGGCTTGCCAAGCGCTTTCGAGATCAGCGCGGCTTCCGCGCACGCGTCGTCGGCGCCGTTCGGGCCGTAGGAGCCGGCCCCGTCCATGTAGATGACGCGCACGCGATGGCGCTCGAGACCGAGGAACCGCGCGGCCGTCGCCTGGAAGCCGTGCGTGTTCTGCGACGAGCTCCAGATGGTGGCGCGATCGGCCTGCACGTCGGCCACGCCGCAGGAGGGGCCAATGGAGCCGTGCGTCTGGATCGGCCAGCGGTACTCGGCCGTCAGCGTGCGCGTGAGCCCCGGCGGGGGCGCGCTCAGCGCCGAGAGGTCGCCCTTCTTGACGATGTCCTGGTCGCGCACGACGCGGCTCGCGCGCATGGCGTCGAACTGCGTGGCGGCGTCCGGCAGCCCGGCGCCGGTGACCCAGGTCGCCCGCAGCGTCCGCGAGGCGCGCACCGCGTCCCATTCGCGCTCGGCCGCCACGGCCAGGAAGTTCTGGATGCGCACGAGGCGCGCGCCGGGAATGCCGCTGATCGACGCCTCCTCCACGCTGGCCAGCGTGGCCCCGAGCGCGGGCGGGCGGACGACGCGCGCGTGCAGCATCCCCGGCAGGATCAGGTCGTGCAGGTAACGATGGAGGCCCGTCACCTTGGTCGGGATGTCGGGACGCCGCAGCGACTTGCCGATGAAGCGGAAGTGATCGGGCGCCTTCAGCAGGGCCTTGGGATCGACCTTCAGGTTGAAGGTGCGATCACCGATGAGGTCGCCGTAGCTCACCGACACGCTGGCGTCCCTCGAGCGCACGACCCCGTCGGCGACGTCGAGCTCGGCCACCGGCTTGTTGAGGCGCTGAGCGGCCTGGGCGATGAGCGCCTGCCGCGCGGTGGCCGCGGCCTGGCGAAGCTGCGTGCCGCCGCGCGCGATGCCGTAGCTGCCGGCGGTGGCGCCCTGGTTGGGCGTGAGCGCGGTGTCGCCCTCGATCATCGCGATCCGCTCGGGCGGGATGTCGAGCTCCTCGCCCACGATCTGGCGCATGGCGATGCGCCCGCCGGTGCCGATGTCGACCTTGCCGACGAAGATGGTCACCGACTCGTCGGCGTGGATGGCCAGGTAGGAGTCGACGGCGTCCGGCGCCAGCGACTTGCCGACGAACCGATCGGCGCCCGGAATGCTCTGCGCGCCGGCGCGCGCGCCGAGCCGCAGGCCAACCACCAGCATTCCGCTACTCGCCAGGAAGGCGCGGCGCGAGAGCATCTCAGCGCCCTCCCTGCGCGGCCGCGCGCATCACCGCGCGGATGACGCGCGCGTGGCTGCCGCAGCGGCAGAGGTTGCCGGCCAGCGCCTCGCGCACCTGCGCCTCGCTCGGGCGCGGGGTGCGCGAGAGCAGGGCGCGCGCGGTCATCACCATGCCGGCCGTGCAGTACCCGCACTGGGCGGCCTGCTCGGCGATGAACGCCGCCTGCACGGGGTCCAGGCGATCGAGCGTGCCGAGGCCCTCGATCGTGACGACGTCCTGCCCGGCCACCGAGCGCGCCGGCGTCGTGCACGAGCGCACGGCGCGCCCGGCCACCAGCACGGTGCAGGCGCCGCACTGGGCGAGGCCGCAGCCGAACTTGGTGCCGGTCAGCCCCAGGTCGTCCCGCAGGACATACAGCAGCGGGACGTCGGGATCGTCCGCCTCGATCTCGCGGTTACCGCCATTGACCCGTAGCGCCAGCTTCGCCATGCAGGCCCTCCCCGCACGACGCTAGCATGACGGTCGCCGAACTCGTGCGTTCAGGGCGCGGCCGGCGCCCGGGGCTAGCTGAGCTCCTTCTCGACCAGGGCGGCGAGGTCGTCGAGCGCCTGGAGGTCCTCGTCGCCGAGCTGGCGCGGACGGCTGTCCACCACGCAGAGCGTTCCCACGCGACGGCCGTCGATCCGCACGGGGCGGCCCGCGTAGAAGCGCAGGCGCGGCTCGCCGGAGACCATCGGGTTGTCGGCGAAGCGCGGGTCGGTCAGCGCGTCGGGCACGACGAACATCGTGTCCTGGTGGATCGTGTAGGAGCAGAACGACAGGTCGCGCGGCGTCTCGCGGATCTCGAGGCCCGGCGCCGACTTGAACCACTGCCGCTCGGAGTCCACCAGCGTCACCAGCGCGGCGGGAACGTCGAAGAGCCGGCGCGCCAGCCGCGTGATGCGATCGAAGCGCTCCTCGGGCGGCGTGTCGAGGATGCCGCGCGCGTGCAGCGCGCGCACGCGCGCCGGCTCGTCGGCGGGCGCGGGCGCGGCGATCCACCGGCAGGCCTGGCGCAGGGCCCACGCGCGGATGCGCGTGCGCGCGTAGAGCATCGAGAAGGGTGCCACGAGCCAGTCGGTGACGCCCGCCTCGGCGCCGGCCGTGCGGTCGGCCTCGTCCTCGCGGGCGGCCACGAGCACGATCGGCACGTCCTTCGTGAAGGCCTCCGCCTTGCGCAGCGCGCGCGCCGCCTCCAGGCCGTCGCGCCCGCCGAGCCGGCGCCCCAGCAGGATCAGCGACGGCGACGCCACGCGGGCCTGCTCGAAGACCGTGTCGACGTCGGTGGCGGTGGTGAGCCCGAGGCCGTCGGCGTGCACCGCCTCGATCAGACGCCCGCGCAGGGTGGGCTCGTCGATGCCGACCAGCACGGTCTGCGCGAGCATGTCGGCCGGCACGCGGGTGGTGGCGCCGAGCGGCGCCGGTGACGTGGCGCCGCGCGGCGTCGCGGTGGGGACCACGTCCACGGTCATGCCCTCGGCGGCGGCGAAGACCTCGACGGAGGAGCCGGCCATGTGGCGCGCGGCCTCGACCAGGACGTCGAGCGCGTCGTCGTCGCGCATCGGATCGTGGTGGAAGAGCGCCAGGCGTCGCGCTTGCGCCGCGCGCGCCACGGTCACCACGGATTCGACGGTGCTGTGACCCCAGCCGGCCTTGGTCGCATACTCCGCCGCCGTGTACTGGCTGTCGTGGATCACGAGATCGGCGCCGGCGAGGAACTCCGCGTGCCGCCGGTCCTCGCCGTCCAGCTCACCGCGGCCGTCGGCGAGCCCGCGGCTGTGCGGCTCGTGGTCGGTGGCGTACGCGACGCTCACGCCGTCGACTTCGAGCCGGTAGCCGAGCGTGAGCGCCGGGTGATTGAGATAGCGTGCCGTCACGCGGATGTCGCCGATCGTGAACGCGCCCTCGACGAGGTCGTGGTAGCGGATCACCGCCTCGAATTGCTCGAGGCTGACCGGGAAGTACTTGTACTGCATCTGGCCGGCGAGGGTTTCGCGCAGCGACTCGCGCAGCCCGCGCGGCGCGTAGACGTCCCACTCGTCGCCGGGCAGGAACAGCGGAGCGAAGAACGGGAAGCCCTGGATGTGGTCCCAGTGCGTGTGGGTGATCAGCATGTGCCCGCGGTAGGGTGTCGTGCGCTCGGCCGCGAGCGCCTGGCCGAGGCCGTGGGCGCCCGTCCCGCAGTCGAGCACCAGCAGCGTCCCGGCGGCCGAGCGGGCCTCGACGCACGAGGTGTTGCCGCCGTAGCGGACGGTCGCTGGGCCTGGCTTGGCGATCGAGCCGCGAGTGCCCCAGAACCTGAGCCGCATGCGATCCTCCTATAACCCCTGCGATGGTACTTCGGTTTTCCGATTAGATGGGGGGCCCCGAGATGGCCCCCCACCCCCCCCCGACGCTCGGGCC
>QHRW01000106.1 GCA_003220265.1 Candidatus Rokuibacteriota bacterium
ACGCCCCGGCATAGCCGGGGCGCGCCTTTGTAACTGGCGCCACCTCCTTCTCCAGGGGACCGAGCGTACTTGTGACGTGCGGTGCGGCCGTGAATCGGCGGCCGACGGGGCGCATTGGTACCCGCGCCTGCGGCGTGCGTGAAGCCGCGTCAGCGAGCGCGCGTTGAGATCTCGAAATGGTGATCGACGCGACGGGCGAGCTCAGGGAAGGGCGGCGGCGGGGAGCGCGGAGGGCGGGATGCTGGCGGAGCGCGAGGCTTCGTCGAGGGTCATCGCGATGAATGCCAGGGGGAGGCCGACGTCGGTGGCGCCGTAGGGAAGCACGCGATCGAGATCGACGCGGCCGCCGGCTTCCGTCGAGGCCGACAGCTTGAGGCGCGCGAGGCTCCCGTTGGCGTCGGGGGCGAGATCGACGGCGAGCCGGTGCAGCGCGCGGCCGGGCGCGTCTCCCCTCACCTCACCGTCCACCACGACGACGCGGTCGAAGACGGCCTCGCCCGTGGGCCAGCGCAGACGCCGGATGCCGAGCGCGACGCGGTCGGCGCGGAAACCGCCGGCGGCGGGACCGCTGACGTCCGTCAGCTCCGCCTGGCCGGTGGCGCTCGCCAGCGTCTCGCCCTCGCGGGCGATCAGGCGCAAGCGCCCATCGAAGGACACGCGCGCATTCCACCCGGGCGGGGTGCTGGTCAGCGCACGCCACGGCGCCAGCGGCACGCGTACCAGGCGCGTGACGGCGTCCAGCCCACGGAGATCGCGCGCGACGAGCCCATCGACGCTGATGGCCGCGTCGTCGCCCAGCGCCGCGCGCGCGCTCACCATCCAGCCGCTGTCACTGCGACGCTCGGGAAGCTGGGCGGCGAGCTGCACACGCGTGAGCTGGACACCGCCGGGGCCGTCGAGCATCAGCGTGCCGTCGGTGATCGAGATACGGCGCAGCACGAGATCGCTGTCGCTGCGCAGCGGTTCGACCATCTCACGCAGGCCGGCGGCGGGCAGCGCCAGCGACGGCGCGCCCAGGTCGAGGCGCGTGATGCGCCCCACGCCCGACGCCACGTCGAACACGTCGGCCGCCACGGCCACCGAGGCCGCGCGCAGGCGCGGGCGGCCGGCAATCGGCAGCGCGAGCACGGCGTCGGTGAGGCGCACGAAGCCGGAGGCGAGCACGCGGCCGCCGACCAGCAGCAGGTCGGCGTCGATCTCCGCCAGGCCGCGCTCGACGGACTGGAGCACGGCCGCCGGAACGTCACGCGCGAGGCGGGCGACGTCGAGCCCGCGCGCGCGCACGTGCACCGCGTAACCGCCGGCGCGCGGCTGTCCGGTCACGTGGACCGGGGTGCCGTAGACCGCCATCTCGACGGCGAAGGCGACGTCGCGGTCGTCGAGCGCGGCCGTCGTCAACCGGCTCAGCCGCACGTCGAGGTCGCGCACCACGAGCGGGGCGCCCCCCTCGCCGGCGCCCTCGATCGTGACGACGCCGTCACCGATCAGGAGATCTTCCACCCGCAGCGGCAGCGCGAGCGCGCCGGCCGAGCCGAGAAAGGCGTGCGCGGCGCCGAGACCGGCGGCGACGTCGTCCAGCGCGAAGCCGGCGTCGGCCCGCAGCGTGAGGCGTGGCGCGGCCACGCGCACGCGGCCGAGCGACAGCGCGCCGCCCAGCAGGCTGACGGCGTTCGCGCGGGCCAGCACGCTGTCCGCGGTGAAGACGTCGCGGCCCGCGGCGTCGCGCGCGCGCACGTCGGTCAGGGCGAGCGAGCCGGTGAACGGGTTGTAGTGCAACGTGCCGAAGGTGACGCCGCCCGGCGCGAGCGCGGCGAGACGGCGCTCGAGGAGGAGGGCGCCGCCGCCGGCCGCGCCGAACAGCGCCGCGGCCAGCGCGAGGACGGCGACGAGCGGCTTCACGCCGCCCGGCGCTCGACGTCCGCGTCCGGACGCTCGGTCAAGGCCTCCCGCAGCTCGCGGCGACCCACGATGCCGACCAGCCGGCCACCGTCGACGACGGGAACACGGCCGGCCGAAACCCGGCCGAGCTTCAGGAAGGCCTGCCACGCCGAGGCGTCGGGCTCGACCGCGTCGGCCGGCGATCCAACCGGCGCGTCGACGGCGTCGGCGTCCACCGGCGTCATGACCTCGGCGACCCGCAGCGGCTCGAGCCGCGCCCGGATGCCGATGAGCTCGCGGCTGGCTCGCGCGGCCTGGTGCAGGAAGAAGCCGATGAAGACGAACCACAGCCCGCCGACCATCTCGCCGCCGAGCGCGCGGACGATGCCGAGCGCGATCATCGAGAGCGCGAACACCGAGCCCGCGCGGCTGGCCCACAGCGTGGCCCATTCCTGGCGCCCGCTGCCCCACCAGAGCAGCGCGTGCAGGAGGCGCCCGCCGTCGAGCGGGAAGCCCGGCACCAGGTTGAAGAGGGCGACGATGAAGTTCACGGCGGCGAGATAGCCGGTGAGGGCGGCAACCCAGGGCGGGCCGCCGAGCGCCTGGCCGAGCCCGTAGCAGAGCGCGGCGATCACGAAGCTCGTCAGGGGCCCGACCGCGGCGATCAGCAGCTCCGCCCGGGGCGTCGGCGGCTCCGCCTCCATCTCCGACACGCCGCCGAAGACGTGCAAGCGGATGCCCGAGACCGGCACCCCCTGCTCGATCGCGACCAGCGCGTGCGAGAGCTCGTGCAGGAAGACGGAGACGAACAGGAGGAGGGCGGCCACCACGCCATGCATCCAGGCCATCCCGGCGGACGCCTCGGGCAGGACCCGGGGAAAGTAGCCGGCGGCCAGGCTCCAGGAGATCAACCCGAAGACGACGAGCCAACTCAGATCGACGCGCACCGGGATGCCGGCGACGCGCAAGACTTGGAGCATGTGAGTATCCTGAGAGCAGGGGCAGCAAAGGCCAGGCCATTAGGAGCCCATGCCACCCATCCGAACCCCGATCATCGCCCTCGGTGCGTTGCTGTGCCTCGCGGCCTGTACCCGGGTGATCTCCCACGTGGCGCTCCCGGAGCTGCTGCTGGGCGAGCCGTCGTACTATCCCACCCAGGAGGCCTATGGCGGCGCGCCGATCGTGGGCGGCAACGCGGTGGAAATCCTGCTGAACGGCGAGCAGATCTTCCCGGCGCTCGTCACCGCCATCAAATCGGCGAAGAAGACGATCACCTACGCCCAGTACTACTACGAGGACGGGCCGGTGGCCCGCGACCTCGCGGAGGCCATGGCCGAGCGCTGTCGGGCCGGCGTCGGCGCCAACGTGCTCCTCGACTCGTTCGGGTCCATCAGCATGCCGGGGCACTACGTCGACCTCATGCGGGCCTCCGGCTGCCACGTCACGTGGTTCCGGCCACTCTCAGCGTTTGCGCTGCGCCGCTACAACAACCGCAACCATCGCCGCATCCTCGTCATCGACGGCCGGGTCGGCTTCACCGGCGGCTCCGGCGTGAGCCGCAAGTGGATGGGCAACGGTCGCGTGGCCGAGCACTGGCGCGATACCGACGTCCGCGTGGAGGGTCCGGTCGTCGAGTATCTACAAGCGGCCTTCGCCGAGAACTGGCTGGAGGCGACCGGCATGGTGCTCGGCGGCGAAGCGTACTTCCCCCGCCCTGTCGAGACGCGCGGCGACGTGTACGTGCAGGTCGTCCGCAGCACGACCGGCGGGGCCACCACGGCGATGTACACCACGCTGTTGCTGGCGCTGTCCTCGGCGCGCAAGTCCGTGTACGTCACCAATCCCTATTTCGTCCTCGACGAGAAGATGACGGAAGCCCTGCTCGCCACCGTGGGCCGGAAGGTGCGCGTGGTGGTGCTGGTGCCGGGGGCGATCGACCACAACATCGTGCGGCAAGCCAGCCGAGCGCAGTTCGGTCGCCTGCTCAAAGCCGGGGTCGAGATCTACGAGTACACCCCGGCGCTGCTCCACGCGAAGACGATGGTCATCGATGGCGTGTGGGCGACGATCGGTAGCACCAATCTCGACAACCGCTCGCTGGCCCTCGACGAGGAGCTCAACGTCATCGTCTACGATCGCGCGGTGGCCGGACACATGGAGCGGATCTTCCTCGAGGACGTGCACGCCTCGAAGAAGGTCACCTTCGAGCAGTGGAAGAAGCGGGGATTGACCTCGAAATTCCTGGAGGTGCTGGCGTTCCCGATCCGCGATTTGCTCTGAGGAGTGTGGACGTGCGCTACGCGTGACGGAGAAGCCGGAGCGCCGTTCCGCCGCTCCGGCTCCCTCCGCAATTCTTACAGGCGCCGACGACCAGGAAGCACCAACCGGTAGAGCCCGAGAACGATGATCGCGCCGACGACGGCCATGATGAAGCCGGCCGCCTCGCCCTCGTGGTAGAGACCCATGACCCGCCCCAGCCAGCCGCCGAGCATGGCGCCGACGATACCGAGCACGACCGTCAGCACGATGCCTCCCGGGTCCGGCCCCGGCATGATGAGCCTGGCGACGAGCCCGACCACCAAGCCGAACACGATCCACAGAAGAATGTCCATCGCCGCACTCCTTTCGCAGGTCGCGTGGAAAGCACGCACCCCACACGTGGGACGGCGGTGCACACCCAGTGCCAGGGAGGCGATTTGTAGAAGCTACTCTTCCGGATGCTGCCAGGCGGAGACGATTCGGGTGGCGCCGAGCGCCGAGAGACCGACAAGCGGAACAGTGAGAACACCGGGCAGCAGTGCTTCGTCCCACGGCAGCGTCATGGCAGCCTTGAAAACTTCCACGCCAAGCACGTTGGAAACGACGAAGAACCCGACCCACAGCCACAACCGCATGCGCTGCGCCTCCTCACCGGTCGAAATTCATCCGCAACGACCATCGCACTCTACGGCATGAGTCCACTCATACCAAGTGGCAAATGCCCGGGCGATTCTTGGCACGGGCTTCGCTTTGACTCACGGCCATGAGCTTGTGTGCTTCGTGCGGTCTACAACTCTCGGGTGAAGCGGCGCTCTGTCCCCATCATCACTGCGTCTACGGCGACGACTGGGCGGTCGCCAATCGCATCATGTGCGACTTCTTCCATCGGAAGAAAGTTCCACCGCGGTTGGCGCAGCAGGAACGCGACGACGACTTCTGGGCGCACACCGCCGAAGCGGCCTGAGCCGCTTCGGTCGCGCGCCCCGTCCGCGCTCCGAGGAGGGCCACAGCTTCGCTGCGGCCGGACGAACGCTGGGGACCTACGAGTCCTGACGCGATTCGAGGAGGGCCACAGCTCCGCTGTGGCCCGACGAACGCTGGGGGGTTTGGGGGGCCATTTCGGGGCCCCCCATGACACCAGCCGCGTAGAACGACGTCTCGCCGATGCCCCGCAGGCAGTCACGCGTGAACTCGATCAGGTGGTGACTGACGATCGCCGCGTGGATCAGTCCCTCGATCTGACCCGACTTGAGCGCCGGCCACGCCAGGCGCCAGAACGTGCGCCGATAGCCGCCCACCACGCCGACGCGCCAGATCAACCGTCCGAGGATGCCGAAGCCCATGCGCACGTTCGCCCACGAGGCGCGCTGCGGGTTGGTCGGATAGTCCTTCCGCCGCGAAAACGTGTGGGCGATGTTGTACGCGAAGCGCTCGTACACCGCCTCCGGCGCGTAGGCGGCCGTGATGCAGCGCCGCCACATGTCGATCACCGCCTCGTAGGGCAGCTTGAACACCACGTTCGATTCGCGCCCCGCCTCCGGCGTCAGCCGGCCCTCGGCCGTGAGCCGGTCCCACAACGGCGTCTTCGGCAGCGCATAGAGGACGTTGATCGTGAGCATGGGGATCTTGGAGGCGCGGATGAACTCGATGATGTGGTCGGCGGTCTCCGCGCCGTCGGTGTCGAGGCCGAGGATGATGCCGGAGACCACCTCCAGCCCGTGGGCGTTGATCCGCTGCACGGCGTCGAGGATCGGCATCCGCAAGTTCTGATCCTTCGAGATCGAGTGCAGCGCGTGCGGGTCGGGCGTCTCGATGCCGCAGAAGACCGTGATGAAGCCGGCCTCGCGCATCAGCGCCAGCACGCGCTCGTTCTTGGCGATATTCAGCGTGGCCTCGCAGGCGAAGCGCAGCGGATACTTGTTGCGGACCTGCCAGTCCACCAGGTGCGGCAGCAGCTCGAGCGCGGCCTTCTGGTTGCCGATGAAGTTGTCGTCCACGAAGTACACGCTGGTGGCGCCGGCCGCTGCGATCTGGTCGAGCTCGCCCAGCACCTGCGCCGCCGTCTTCAGCCGCGGATTGCGGCCGTAGAGCGCCGGGATGTCGCAGAACTCGCACGAGTACGGGCAGCCGCTCGAGAACTGCATGTTGGCAATGAAGTACTCGCGCAGCTTGATCATGCCGTAGGCCGGCGTCGGAAACTGCGTGAGCGGCAGCCGCTCGCCGGTCTCGAAGCGAAGCTGGCGGCCCGGGCGGCCCGGATGCCGGTCCAGATGCTCGATGACGTGGTCGGTGGCGTCGCCGAGCTCGCCAACGTGCAGGAGATCGGCGTCGGGGTAGTACTCGGGACAGCCCGACACCGACGGCCCGCCGATGACGACAGGACGGCCGTGCGCGTGCGCGCGCGCGATGATGTTCTGGATCTGCGGGCGCTGGATGTGCATGCCGGACACGAACACGGCGTCAGCCCAGCGGAAGTCGTCGGCCGTCGCCGCGCGGCGATTCTCGTCGACGAACCGCACCTCCCACGTGTCGGGCAGGTATGCGGCCACGACGAGCAGGCCCTGCGGCGGCATGAAGGCGCGCACGCGCCCGCCGAAGAACGCGTACGCGTGGTGGAACGTGCCGAACGAGCGCGCGTAGTGCGGGTACACACAGAGGATCCGCCGGATGTGCAAGGGCGAGTAGGGCGTGCGCATGGCGAACAGTTCCAGCATAGCCTATCTGGCCCCGGGAAGCCCTATTCCGGCTAGAATGCGCCGGTCAGGAGGAGCACATCCATGGAGCTCAGCACCGTGAAAGCCGTCGTCACCGGCGGCGCGTCTGGGCTCGGCCGCGCCACCGCCACGCAGCTGGTGGCGGCGGGCGCCCGCGTCGCCCTGCTGGACCGGGCGGCCTCCGCCGGCGCCGACGTCGCGAAGGCGCTCGGCCCCGTCGCGGCGTTCACGCCGGCCGACGTCACCAGCGCGGAAGAAGTGACGGCGGCGCTGGAGGCGGCCGCCCGTCACTGCGGCGGCCTCAACGTGCTCGTCAACTGCGCGGGCATCGGCACCGCGATGAAGACCGTCGGCAAATCGGGGCCGGCCAAGCTCGAAGAGTTCACGCGGGTCATCCAGGTGAACCTCATCGGCACTTTCAACTGCATCCGGCTGACCGCGCCGCACATGGCGAAGAACGCGCCCACCGCCGACGGCGAGCGCGGCGTCGTCATCAACACGGCGTCGGTGGCGGCCTTCGACGGGCAGATCGGCCAGGCCGCGTACTCCGCCTCCAAGGGCGGCATCGTCGGCCTCACCCTTCCGGTGGCGCGCGATCTCGCCGAGCTGGGGATTCGCGTGGTGACCATCGCGCCCGGTATCTTCGAGACGCCGCTGCTCGGCACGCTGCCCGAGCCCGTGCGCGCCTCGCTGGCCGCCCAGGTGCCCTTCCCCAAGCGCCTCGGCCAGCCCGACGAGTACGCCGCGCTCGCGCTGCACATCATCACGAACGTGATGCTCAACGCCGAGACGATCCGGCTCGACGGCGCAATACGGATGCAGCCTCGGTGACCCGGAGGGGGACTTTGTCCCCCTTCCGGCGGTCGTCGCACGCCTGCGGCGCGCTCCTCCCTGCCTCCCCCTAGAAGAGGATTGCGCGGGCGAAGCCCGCGCTCGGAAGCGGGGAATGATAGACGGGCGGAGTTGGAGGAGTTGGTGCTGAGGATGGCGGCTGGCCCAGGGAAAGAGAGTTGCGCCGAGGATTTCGGAAAGCGTAAGGGACTTTGAGTTTTTCGGTGAGTCGGCCGTGACGATTCGGGACGTGCGCGCGTTGGCGTGCGGTTCTTGTGATGTGAGGATTATTCCGGCGTGATGAAGAAGTCGAGGACGGTGTTCGAGGAGGAGTCGGAGTTGTCGGGGCGGGTGCGGGTTGTGGATTATCGGACGGAGCGGCGGTTGATCGTGGGCGGGGACATTCTTTCGGTGTATCCGCTCGATGGGAACTGGTCGCGGGTGCGGCAGGAGTACTGGTGGCGCGCGCTGACGCTGGCGCCGGCGCGCGCGGAGGTCCTGCTGATCGGGCTGGGCGGCGGCACGCAGGTGCACCTGCTCGAGCGGCTGGCGCGGCCGCGGCTCGTCACCGTGATCGAGCGCGACCCCGTCATCGTCCGCGTGGCGTGCGAGTGGTTCGGCCTGCGCGGGGTCGGACGGCTCGAGCTGCTGTGCGACGACGCCGAGCGCGTGGTGCCCGCACTGGCGGACGCCGGCCGGCGCTTCGACTTCGTCATGGAGGACGCCACCTACGCGGAGCCGCCCGAACGCGCGGTGCCGCTGGCGCGGGCCGTCGTGCCGCTGGTGGCGCCGCGCGGCCGCCTCGTGATCAACCGGCATCGCCGCGGCGACGCCTCTCGCCTGGCGGCCGCCTTGCGCAGGCGTTTCCGCGAGGTGCGGCTGCGCCGCGTACGTCGCGGCGGCGAGAACACGCTGATCTGCTGCGTCGATCCGAACCAGCCGGCGCGCGTCACGCGCGGCGGGCGTCAGCGCCCGGGCAGCCTCTTGTAGCGCAGCCGGTGTGGGCGCTCCGCCTCGGCGCCCAGGCGGCGACGCCGGTCGGCCTCGTAGTCGGCGTGGTTGCCCTCGAACCACACCACGCGTCCCTCGTCCTCGAAGGCCAGCATGTGCGTGGCGATGCGGTCGAGGAACCAGCGGTCGTGGCTGATGATGACGGCGCAGCCGGCGAACTCCAGCAGCGCCTCCTCCAGCGCGCGCAGCGTGTCCACGTCGAGATCGTTGGTGGGCTCGTCGAGCAGCAGCACGTTGCCGCCCGCCGTGAGCACCTTGGCCAGGTGCAGCCGGTTGCGCTCGCCGCCCGAGAGCGTGCCCACCTTCTTCTGCTGATCGGCGCCCTTGAAGTTGAAGGAGGCGACGTAGGCGCGCGAGGCCAGCGTGCGCCCGCCGACGGTCATCGTCTCGGCCCCGCCGGAGATCTCCTGCCACACGGTCTTGTCGGCGTCGAGCGTCTCGCGGCTCTGGTCCACGTAGGCGAGCTTCACGGTCTCGCCCACGCGCAGCGTGCCGCCGTCCGGCTTGTCCTGCCCGCTGATCATGCGGAACAGCGTCGTCTTGCCGGCGCCGTTGGGGCCGATGACGCCGACGATGCCGCCGCGCGGCAGCTTGAAGGACAGGGCCTCGATCAGCACGCGATCGCCGTACGCCTTGCTGACGTGCTCGGCCTCGACGACGAGATCGCCGAGCCGCGGTCCCGCCGGGATGGTCATCTCGAGCTTCTCCAGGCGCTCGCTGGAGCCCGCGTTCAGCATCGCCTCGTAGGCCTGGAGGCGCGCCTTGCTCTTGGCCTGCCGCGCGCGCGGCGCCATCCGCACCCACTCGAGCTCGTGTTCGAGCGTGCGCTGGCGGGCCTGGTCGGCTTTCTCCTCCTGGGCCAGCCGCTGCTGCTTCTGGCCGAGCCACGAAGAGTAGTTGCCCTCCCACGGGATGCCGTGGCCGCGGTCGAGCTCCAGGATCCAGCCGGCGACGTTGTCGAGGAAGTAGCGATCGTGGGTGATCGCCACCACGGTGCCGGAGTATTCCTTGAGGAACCGCTCCAGCCAGGCCACCGATTCCGCGTCGAGATGGTTGGTGGGCTCGTCCAGCAGCAGCATGTCGGGCTTCTGCAGCAGCAACCGGCACAGCGCCACGCGGCGGCGCTCGCCGCCCGAGATCTTCGCCACCTCGGCGTCGCCCGGCGGCACGCGGAGCGCGTCCATGGCCAGCTCCACCGTGCGGTCGAGGTCCCAGGCGTTGACCGCGTCGATCTTGTCCTGCAGCCGCGCCTGCTCCTCGAGCAGCTTCTCCATCTCGTCGCCGTCGAGCGGCTCGCCGAGCTTGGTGCTGACCTCTTCGAAGCGCGTGAGCAGCGCGCGCGTCTCCGCCACGCCCTCCTCGACGTTGCCGCGCACGTCCTTGTCGGCGTCGAGCGCCGGCTCCTGCGGCAGGTAGCCGATGCGGAGGCCGTCGGCCGGGAACGCCTCGCCGAGGAACTCCTCGTCGGCGCCGGCCATGATGCGCAGGAGCGACGACTTGCCGGCGCCGTTGGCGCCGAGCACGCCGATCTTGGCGCCGTGGAAGAACGACAGATAGATGCCGCGCAGGATCTCCCGCTTCGGCGGGACCACCTTGCGCAGATCCTTCATCACGAACGCGTATTCCCCAGCCATTTGTAGATGGGGGCCCCGACATGGCCCCCAAGCCCCCCTTACGTTCGGCGCGGCCCGGCCAAGCCGTGGCGCGCCATGGTCGACATGGGGGCCCCGACATGGCCCCCAAGCCCCCTTACGTTCGGCGCGCCCCGGCCAAGCCGTGGCGCGCCATGTTCGACATGGGGGCTCCGACATGGCCCCCAAGCCCCCTTACGTTCGGCGCGCCCCGGCGAAGCCGTGGCGCGCCTCTATTTCAGTCCTCTATTCTTACCCTGCCAGCAAGCGGCGATGTTCGGGCATCATGCAGCGGTCCTGGACGACGCGGATGCCGGCGCGCGCGAGGGTTTCGGCTGCGGCGTCGTTGCGGATGCCGAGCTGGAACCACACGGCGGCCGGCCGCCACGGCAGGCGCACGATCTCGGCGGCGTGCGCCGGCAGATATTCGGGCCGGCGGAAGACGTCGATGACATCGACCGGCTCGGCCAGATCGCCCAGCGTGGCGACGGCGACCTCGCCGAGCACGCGGCGGCCGGTGAGGGTCGGATTCACCGGGCGCAGGCGATAGCCGCGCGCGGCGAGGTATGCCGGCACGTAGTACGCCGGGGCGCCGGCATCCGCCTTGGCGCCCAGCACGGCCACCGTCCGCGCCTCGCGCAGGATGCGCGTGAGTCCCGGGTCGTCGTCGACGAGGTTCGTCTTCCAGTCAGTCATGGCCACAGCCTAAGCCAACTCTCAAGGAGCCGCGAGCGCGGCCAGCAGCTCGTTGCCGAACGTCTCCACGCGCCAGCGCCGGAAGCCCTCGACGGCGCCCAGCTCCTCCAGCGTGCGCGGCGCCGCGGCGGCGACCGCGGTGATGAGCCGGTTCGGCAGCACCACGCCCGGCTCGAGGCCGATGCGCTCGACGGCGCCGACGCGCCAGCGCCGCAGCTTGTCGATCCGCCGGCTCATCGAGCCCGGGATGACGGGGCGCGGATGGCGCGGGATCACCGGCATCGCGGCCTCGTCGAGCGCTACTCCCCGCTCCACGGCGCCGAGGAGGGCCGGGCCCCAGCGGCCGACCACGCGCGACGTCACGCCCACGATGGTGCCGAGCGTGGCGGCGTCCGGTGGCAGCGCCTGCGCGATGCGGAGCAGCGTGTCCTCGCCCAGGATCTTGAAGGGCGGCCGATCGGCCGCGCGGGCGAGCTGCTCGCGCAGCGCGAAGAGCTCGCGCAGCACGCCGAGGCTGCGCGGCGGCAGATCGCGCGCGCCCTTGACGCCCAGCCAGGCATCGGGATCCACCGGACGCTCGGGGGCCGGCTGCGCGGCGAGCGCGGCGCACTCCTCCTCCACCCACGCCAGCCGGCCGACGCGCGCGAGCTCCTCGGTGAGGCGCGCGCGCAGCGCGAAGAGATGCTGGACGTCGGCGGCCGCGTAGGCGAGCTGCGCGGCGTCGAGCGGCCGCATCGACCAGTCGTCCTTCTGGCGCGAGGGCGGCAGCGCGACCCCGAGATGCGTCTCCAGCAACACGTCGAGGCCGAGGGCCTTGCCGCCCAGGAAGCGCGCGGCGATGGCGGTGTCGAAGACGGAGGCGAACGTGAGCCCGTAGCGCCGCTTGAGGTGCACGAGGTCGTTGTCGCCCGCGTGCAGCACGAGGGTCCGGCCCGGATCGGTGAACACGGGCGCCAGCGGCGCCAGGTCGGAGATGGCAATGGGATCCACGAGCCACACCGGGCCGGCGGGAAGGCCGATCTGCACCAGCGCCAGCCGCTCGGGATAGTGGTGGAGACTGTCGCCCTCGGTGTCGAGCGCGATCTCGCGCGCCGTGCGCAGCTCGTCCACCGCGCGCGCGAGATCGCCGGGGTCGCGGGCCCAGCGGATGGCGGGAACCTCGGGAGCGCTCAGAGAGCGGCTACGCCTTCTTGCGGTTGGCGATCGACTGCTGCATGCGCTCGAAGCGCCGGCGCAACGGCTCCAGCCCCTCGTCGTGGGTGATCACGTAGAGCTCGTTGCGCCGCACGGCGTCGAGCACCATGCCGGCCACGACGTCCGGGGCCAGGTATCGCCCGATCAGCTCGACCTCGGCGCCCGCCGGGCCGCGCTCGTTGCGCAGCGCCGCCGGCCGGCTGCGCTCGGACTCGCGGATGCGCGTCTCCACGCCCATCGGACACAGCACGGACACGCCGATGCGGTACGGCTTGAGATCCTTCGCCAGCGTCTCCGACAGGCCGACGACTGCGTACTTCGTGGTGTTGTAGACGCCGAGGCCCTGGCTGGCGATCAGGCCGGCCATGGAGGCGGTGTTCACGACGTGGCCGGGCTCGCCGGCCGCGATCATGCGCGGCACGAACGTCTCGACGCCGTGGATCACGCCCCACAGGTTGACACCGATCGCCCACTGCCAGTCACGGTGCGTCGCGCGCTCGAGCCCGCCCCAGAGCGCGACGCCCGCGTTGTTGCAGAGCACGTGCACGCCGCCGAAGGCCTGCCACGCCCGCTCGGCCAGGGCCTGCACCTGGCCGAGATCGCTGACGTCGGTGCGAACGGTGAGCGCCTCGACGCCGAGCCCGCGCGCCTCGCGCGCCACGCCGTCCATCGCGGCCTCGTCGACGTCGGCCAGCACCACCCGCGCGCCCTCGCGCGCGAGCGCCAGCACCAGCGCGCGGCCGATCCCACTGCCCCCGCCCGTGACGACCGCAACCTTGTCCTTGAATTGATCCACGGCGATCCACGGTAACCGCCACGCCGCCCCGGGTCAAATCAGGCGACGCGCGGGCGAGCTCGGGAAGGCGGCTGGGGGATTCTTCAGCCGGCCGCGGGGAGGCTGACCTGGTCGAGCCACCGGGGATGCCAGCCGTTGCGCCGGATGGTCGCGAAGACGCGCTCGACGTTGCCCAGGTCGCTCCATTCCACATCCTTGACGCGGACGACGCCGAGACGGGACGCGGAGGGGACGAGGACGCGCTCGGAGAAGTTGATCGATGGCAGGGTGGCGTAGATCCGGTCGGCCACGTAGGCCTCCCGCGAGCTGCCGAGCGCGCGCCGCAGCGGGGCGAAGGCCGCCATCACCTCGGGTGTGCCGGCCGACATCAGGTCGAGGAAACCGGAGACCCGGCCGACCATCACGAAGCTGTTCCAGAGGCAGCCGCGCGCCAGCAGCCCGGTGGCGACGTCCGCCGTGGGCTTTTCCCAGAAGCGGCGGATCGGGAACACCAGGGCGCTGTCCATCGGCAGCGGGCGGCTGTCGGCCTCGATCCAGCCGTACTCGGTCTCCGGCGTGTCGGCCTCGATCCCCAGCAGCACCACCAGGTCCGGGCGCACGCGCACCGCCTCCAGCGCGACGGCGGCAGCGGCCACGAAGGCGTTGTCGTCGTCGACGAAGTGGTCGGAGGGAAAGACGGCCAGCGGGACGTCGCCGGCCAGGTCGCCGATGCGCAGCAGCGGGTAGAGCAGTCCGGCGGCGGTGCCGCGGTTGTCGGGCTGGGCGACCAGCCGGCCCGGCGCCAGATCGGCCAGCAGCGGCCGGTAGTACTCCTCGTGGGCCCGCGTGACGACGACGGCCTGGTGATCGAAGCGTGTCAGCAGATCGACCCGGCGGCGGGTGCGCTGCAGGAGGGTCTCACCGTCCAGCAGCGGACAGAACTGCTTCGGTCGGGGATCCCCGGTAATGGCCCGCGTGAGCGATTTGAGCCGTACACCGTCGCCACCGGCGAGAATCAGTGACCACGGCGACTCCGGCAGGGTTCGCATCGCGCGCTCTTGGCCGCCTTTCTCGATGACGTGTCTTGCTATCCGCCGAGACGCCGACATGGTGAGCAACAACGGTGCCGAACGCCAGTCCAAAAACCGTGCGCAGTTCCAAGGCACCGGCTCGCTCGCTGGGTAAGAAAATTCCGAGGTTGGAGAGTAAGCATGGAGCGCCGTCGGCGAGCCCGCGGGCGGCGGCCGGGCATTACGCCTGCCCGAGACCGGGTGACCTAGCGGGGAACGAGCGTGGCACGGCGCGCCGTGGCGTCGACGGTCACCGTGAAACCGTCGAGGACGTCGCGGCCCAGGAGACCATCCACGCCCTCGCTGCCGAGCGCGTGAACGATCACCGGCAGCGGGCCGATGCGCGCGCCGGCCACGTCGAGACCGGGGACGGAGACCACCGTGGCGGTGGCATCGCCGGTCACGCCACGAATCTGCACCGGCGAGCCGGCGCTGATGTCGATGCCGGCGCGCGCCATGGCCGCGGGCGTGATCAGCGTGCGCTCGGCGCCCGTATCGACGAGCAGGCGCAGCGGCACGCCGTTGATGGCCGCGTCCACGACCAGCGGCCCGCCGGAGTACGGAATGACCGCGCCACTCGGCACCGCCGGCGTCGCGGGCACGATCGGCCCCGGGGTCGGCGAGCCGACGTCCACGGCACTGTCGCGAAACGTGGAGGGGATGCTGGCGGCGTCCGTCGTGTAGTGCACGGTGCCGTCCCCGTCCGTCCAGCGGTAGAGCTGGGCCGTGGCCGGCCCCACGGCGATCAACAGCAGCGCCAGGGAGGCCAGCGGGGCTCGGATCAGACGACCACCTTCTTCGCGCGGAACGCCCTGATCTCGTCCGCCGTGTACCCGTGCTCGCCGAGGATCTCGTCCGTGTGCTCGCCCAGCAGCGGCGCCGAGCGCCGCACGCCGGCCTTCATGCGGGAAAACTTCACGGGCGTGCCGACGACGGGAATCTCGCCCAGGCGCGGATGCACGACGCGCTCGATCATGTCGCGCGCCGCCGTCTGGGGGTCCCGCATCACCTGCTCGACGTTGTTGACCGGCGTGGCCGGCACGCCGGCGTCCTCCAGGATCTTCAGCAGCGGCTCGCGGTCCTGCTTGCCGATGGCCGCCTCCAGGGTGGACTCCAGCTCGCGGCGATGCTTCACGCGCTCGATGTTCCTGGCGAAGCGCGGGTCCTCCACCATGTGGGCGAGGCCGAGGGCGGGCGCCAGGCGCTGCCAGAACCGGTCGTTGGCGCCCGCGATGAAGATCCACTGGCCGTCGCGGCACTTGAACGTGCGATACGGCGACAGGGACGGGTGCGAGGAGCCGAGCGCCTTCGGGATGGCCCCGGTCAGCAGGTAGCCCTCGGCGTGATAGTTGAGCAGCGTCACCGCGGTCTCCAGCAGCGAGCCGTCCACGCGCTGGCCGAGCCCCGTCTTCACCCGGTGCAGCAGCGCGTTGACGATGCCGAACGCGCAGAAGATGCCCGTGGTGAGGTCGAGGAACGACACGCCCGCGCGCACCGGCGCGCCGTCGGGCTCGCCGGTGATGGACATGATGCCGCTGAAGGCCTGCATCAGCGCCTCGTAACCGGCCCCGTCCTTGCGCGGGCCCGTGCGGCCGAAGGCCGACACCGAGGCGTACACGAGCCCCGGGTTGTCCGCGGCCAGCGTGTCGTAGCCGAGGCCGAACGACTCCATGGTGCCGGTGCGGAAGTTCTCGATCAGCACGTCGGCGCGGCCGGCCAGGCGCTTGAGCACCTCGACGCCCTCCGGCGTCTTGAGGTCGAGCGTCATGTCGCGCTTGTTGCGGTTGATCACGAGGAACGCGGCCGACTCGCCGTCCTTGTGCGGCGGCCACGTGCGCGACTCGTCGCCGCTGCCCGTGTCCTCGACCTTGATGACGTCGGCGCCGAGATCGGACAGCAGCATGGCGCAGAACGGACCGGCCAGCACCCGTGAGCAATCGACGACGCGAATACCTTCCAGGGACAGCGCGGGCGGCGTCATGGTCATGCGCTACTATACCTCCATGACCCGCCTGCGCGCGGCGCTCGGGCGCCGCATTCTCGTCCTCGACGGCGCCATGGGCACGATGCTCCAGGCGGCCGGGCTCACCGCCGCCGACTTCGGCGGGCCGGCGCTCGAGGGCTGCAACGAGCACCTGAATCTCACCCGCCCCGACGTCGTGCGCGCGGTCCACCGCGCCTATCTCGAGGCGGGCGCCGACTGCCTCTCGACCAACACGTTCGGCTGCGCGCCCTACGTGCTCGGCGAGTACGGGCTGGCTGATCGCGCCGAGGAGATCTGCCGGGCGGCGGCGCGCCTCGCGCGCGAGGCGGCGGGCGAGGCGTTCGTGCTGGGCGCCATGGGGCCCTCGACGCGCACGATCACCGTCACGCGCAACGTCACCTTCGACGAGGTGCGCGCGGGGTACCGCGTGCAGGCGGCCGGGCTCATCGCCGGCGGCGTGGACGCGCTGCTGCTGGAGACCGCGCAGGACACGCTCAACGTCAAGGCGGCCGCGCTCGGCGTGCAGGACGCGCTGCGCGCCGCTGGCGCCACGCTGCCGCTGATGGTGAGCGGCACCATCGAGCCCACCGGCACCATGCTGGCCGGCCAGGCCGTGGAGGCGCTGTGGACGTCGCTCGAGCACCTCGACGTCTTCTCGATCGGCCTGAATTGCTCGACGGGCCCCGAGTTCATGACGGATCACCTGCGCTCGGTGGCCGCACTGGCCACCGCCTTCACGAGCGTCTATCCCAGCGCGGGGCTCCCCGACGAGCGCGGCCAGTACGGCGAGACGCCGGCCAGCCTCGCGTTCAAGCTCAAGCGCTTCCTCGACGAGGGCTGGCTGAACATGGTGGGCGGCTGCTGCGGGACGACCCCCGCGCATATTGCCGCCATCGCCGCGCTGGCCCGCGACCACGCGCCGCGCGTGCCGCCGACCGCGCTGGCGCCGGCGGTGAGCGGCATCGAGGTGCTCTATCCCGCCGACGACAACCGGCCGGTGTTCGTGGGCGAGCGCACCAACGTGATCGGCTCGCGCAAGTTCAAGGAGCTGATCGTGGGCGAGCGCTTCGACGACGCCGCCGAGGTGGGCCGCGCCCAGGTGAAGGCCGGCGCGCAGGTGCTCGACGTGTGCCTGGCCAATCCGGATCGCGACGAGGCGGCCGACATGGACCGCTTCATGGGCGAGCTGACACGGCGGATCAAGGCGCCGCTGATGATCGACTCCACCGACGCCGCCGTGCTCGAGATCGCGCTGCGCCACTGCCAGGGCAAGGCCATCGTGAACTCCATCAACCTGGAGGACGGCGAGGAGCGCTTCGAGAAGGTGACCCCCCTGCTCCGACGCTACGGCGGCGCCGTCGTCGTCGGCTGCATCGACGAGAACAAGCAGCAAGGCATGGCGGTGACCCGCGCCCGCAAGCTCGCCGTCGCCGAGCGCTCGTGCGCGCTGCTGACCGAGAAGTACGGGATTCCCGCGCGCGACCTGATCTTCGACGCGCTGGTCTTCCCGGTGGGCACCGGCGACGCGAACTACGTGGGATCGGCGGTCGAGACGATCGAGGGGGTCCGAGCGATCAAGGCACGCTTTCCGGAGTGCCGGACGATCCTGGGAATCTCCAACGTGTCGTTCGGCCTGCCGCCGGCCGGCCGCGAGGTGCTCAACGGCGTCTTCCTCTATCACTGCGTCAAGGCCGGCCTCGACTACGCCATCATCAACACCGAGCGGCTGGAGCGCTACCCGTCGATCCCGGAGGAGGAGCGGCGGCTGGCCGAGGACCTGATCTACGGACGCGGCGCCGACCCGGTGGCCGCGTTCGCCGCGCATTTCCGCGAGCGGAAGAAGGCCCCGGCGGTGGCCAGCACGCTGACGCTGGACGAGCGGCTGGCCCGCTACATCGTCGAGGGCAGCCGCGACGGGCTGCTCGGCGACCTCGACCTCAAGCTCCGCGAGGCGAAGCCGCTCGAGATCATCAACGGCCCGCTCATGCGCGGCATGGACGAGGTGGGGCGGCTCTTCAACGACAACCAGCTCATCGTGGCCGAGGTGCTGCAGTCCGCCGAGGCGATGAAGGCCGCGGTCGCCCACCTGGAGCCCTTCATGGAGAAGGCCGACAGCGCCATGCGCGGCACCATCGTGCTGGCCACCGTGAAGGGCGACGTCCACGACATCGGCAAGAACCTGGTCGACATCATCTTCTCGAACAACGGCTACCGCGTGATCAACCTCGGCATCAAGGTGCCGCCCGAGGATCTGATCGCCGCCTGGCACACGCACAAGCCCGACGCCTTCGGGCTCAGCGGGCTGCTCGTGAAGTCGGCCCAGCAGATGGTCGTCACCGCGCAGGACCTCAAGGTGGCCGGAGTCGAGGCGCCGCTGTTCGTCGGCGGCGCCGCCCTCACGCGCAAGTTCACGGCCACGCGCATCGCGGCCGAGTACGGCGGGCTCACGCTCTACGCCAAGGACGCCATGGACGGCCTCGACCTCGCCAACCAGCTCTTCTCGGCCGTCACGCGCGACGCGCTGGTGGAGCGCGTGCGCGCCGAGCAGGCGGCCCTGGCCGAGAGCGCTGCCGCGCCTACCCTGGCGCCGGCCGCCGCGCCCGTGCGGCCCGTCGCGCGGACGCCGCGCGTCGAGGCGCCGGCGCCGCCCGATCTCGAGCGCCACGTCCTGCGCGACGTGCCGCTCGGCCACCTCTTCCCGTACCTCAACGTGCAGATGCTCTACGGCAAGCATCTTGGGCTCCGCGGCCCGGTCGCGCGGCTGCTGGACGAGGGCGATGCCAAGGCGCTGGAGCTGCGCGACGTCGTCGAGACCCTGAAGACGGAGGCCGTCCGCGACGGCCTGCTCTCGGCCCACGGCGTCTACCAGTGGTATCGCGCGCGCGCGGCGGGCGAGACGCTGACCCTCCTCGGCGCCGGCGGCGAGCCGGCCGCGCGATTCACCTTCCCGCGCCAGCCGGACGGCGAGCGGCTGTGCCTGGCCGACTATGTCCGTGACGACGCCGACGACTACGTCGCGCTGTTCGCGGTCACGTGCGGCGGCGGCGTGCGCGAGCGGGCGGCGGCCTGGAAGGAGCGCGGCGAGTACCTGCGCTCGCACGCGCTGCAGGCGCTGGCCATCGAGACCGCGGAGGCCTTCGCCGAGTGGCTGCACGCGCGGCTGCGCACCCTGTGGGGCTTTCCCGATCCGCCCGAGCTGTCCATCGCCGACAAGCTGAAGGCGCGCTATCGCGGCCTGCGCGTGTCGTTCGGCTACCCGGCCTGCCCCGAGCTGGCCGACCAGGCCACGCTCTGGCGGCTGCTGCGCCCGGAGGAGGTCGGCATCGCGCTCACCGAGGGCTACATGATGGACCCGGAGGCGTCGGTCTCCGCGCTCGTCTTCCACCACCCCGCCGCGAAATACTTCAAAGCCACCGCCGACTGATGTCCGCCGCCGGCGCATGAAGCTCGGCCGCGGTCCGCGCGGCGTCGCGCTGCTCATCGCGCTGGGTGTGATGGCGATCGTGGGCGGCGTGTACATGGCCGCCCCCGACTTCCTCTACGTCGTCGAGTTCATCCTCTACGACGGCCACTTCCACCTTCGCGGCGCCCGCCAGGCCAGCCCGCAGGTGGTGATCGTCGCCATCGACGAGGCCAGCCTGGCGGCCGTGGGACGCTGGCCGTGGTCGCGCACCACGCAGGCCGAGCTGGTGCGCCGCCTGGACGCGGCGGGGGCGGCGGCCATCGCCTTCGACGTGCTGATGATCGAGCCCGAGCGCTCGCCCGAGCGTGCCGTCCTCGAGCGGCTGAACCAGCGTCTCGGCGGCCGCCGCGCGGAGGCCGGCGTCCGGCGCGAGCTGGAGCGGATGCTCGGCGAGAGCGACGCCGACGCCGCGCTGGCGGCCGCGCTTCGCGCCTCCGGCCGCGTGGTCCTCGCCAGCAACTTCATCCTGACGCTGGCGGCGCCGAGGGACGCGCCCGAGCGGCGCGGCGCGCCGCGGAAATCGGCGATCGGATCCTTCAAGAACTACGCGGACCGCGGGTCCGCCCCGCCGCTGCGCGCCGATCAGGAGGCCTTTCCCGTGCCGTCGCTGCTCGCGGCGGCCGCCGGCGTCGGCCACGTCTACAACCCGGCCGAGGTCGACGGCTCCACGCGCTACGAGGCGCTCGTCATCGAGTCGCGCGGCTACTACTATCCGAGCCTCGCCGTGGAGAGCGTGCGGGTGGCCGCCGGCCTCGATCCCTTCGCGCTCAAGCTCACGTTCGGCGAGTCGCTGCAGCTCGACGACGTCGTGATTCCCACCGACGCGCGCAGCCGCGTGCTGATCGACTACGCGGGGCCACCCGGGACGGTTCCCCACGTGCCGGCCGCCGACGTCCTCGCCGGCAAGGGCCTCGAGCGCGTCAAGGATCGCCTCGTGTTCGTCGGCGCCACCGCGGCCGGGCTCTACGACGCGCGCGTCACGCCGCTGTCGGCCAATCTTCCGGGCGTGGAGAAGCACGCCAACGCCGCCGCCAACATCCTCGACCACCGGTTCGTCGTGCGCCCGGCCTGGATCGAGCTGGCGGAGACGGCCGGCATCCTGCTGCTGCCGCTGGTGCTGGCCCTGGCGCTGCCCGGGCTGCGGCCGGTGCCGAGCATCGGCATCACGCTCGCGCTCTGGCTCGGGCTGCTGCTGGGCGCGCACTTCGGCTTCCGCCGGGGCCTCTGGATCCCCGTCGTCTATCCCTCGCTCGCGATGGGCCTGGCCTTTGTCGCCATCACCATCCACCAGTTCTTCACCGAGGAACGGCAGCGGATGTGGACGAAGAAGGCCTTCCAGCAGTACGTGAGCCACGACGTCGTCGAGCGCATCATGGACGATCCCACCGCGCTCCAGTTCGGCGGCGAGCTGCGCACGCTGACCGTGCTGTTCGCCGACATCCGCGACTTCACGACGTTCACCGAGCGGCACGATCCGCACCTGGTCGTGCAGATGCTGCGCGAGTACCTCACGCACATGACGACCATCGTGCTGCAGGAGGGCGGCACGCTCGACAAGTACATCGGCGACGCCGTCATGGCCGAGTTCGGCGCGCCGATCGCCCATCCCGACCATGCGCTGCGCGCGTGCCGCGCGGCCCTGCGGATGCACGCCGAGCTCGCCCGGCTGCAGGCCAAGTGGACGGCCGAGGGCAAGGAGCCGTTCCGCATCGGGCTCGGCGTCAACACCGGCCCCATGGTCGTCGGCAACCTCGGCTCCGAGCAGCTCTTCGACTACACGGTGATCGGCGACGAGGTGAATCTCGGCGCGCGGCTGGAGTCGCTCAACAAGGACTACCTGACGACGACCCACATCATCATCAGCGAGGGCACGTACGCAGCCGTCAAGGACGCGGTCGAGGTGCGCCAGCTCGGCGAGGTGAAGGTGAAGGGAAAGAGCCGCCCGGTGGTGATCTATGAGCTGCTGGCGCTCACGACCACCCCGGGCGGCGTCGCGTCAGGCTAGCGGCTGCTTCCGCTCGGCCCGCGTCCGCACGGCGGTGTGGCGCAGATCGGGCCCCTGGCGTTTGGATTTGGGTTGTTGCTCACGTCCTGACCGCAGCCGGGGCATGCCCCCACACCCACGCCACCAGCGTTTGCGCCGCGGGCGTTGGGGTTGTCCTCGCCCGCACCGGCGCCGGCGCCGCCCGAGTTCACGAGGTCCTCGGTGTCCTGCGCGGAGGGCAGACTCACGGTGATCGTGATCAGCTCGTTGGACCCCTGTGTCGACTGGTTCTGGGCCGTGCTCAGCGCGGTCTGCACGGCGGCCGGCAGGTTGCCGACCGGCGTCGGCGCACCGGGCGGCTGGTTGCCGACCTGACGGACGAAGTTGCCGCCGGTCACCGTCACCGCCTGTCCGCCCCGCGTCACGAACGTGACGCGCGCCGCGCTGCTCGACTGGCCCGGCGACGGGAACACGAACGTCAGCGTCTCCTGCGTGGCCGGGTTGTACGCAATGATGACGATGGTGCCTCGCACGGCGGCCACGCCGGTCGGCGTGGAGATGTTGAAGTTGGACTGCCGCGTGCGGGCCAGCGTGACCGCAGCCTGCGAGACCTGCGCGCGCACCTTGCCGGCCACGACGTGGAAGCCGGCGTTACGCTCACGCGTGGCGGCGTCGTAGTCGAGCTTGGTGACGGCGAAGCGCGTGTTCTCCGCGACGAGGATGGTGCTGCCGTCGGGCAGGTTCAGGTCCGCCGAGCCGCCGGCGAGCGCGCGGATCTGATCGCCCTCGACCAGGCGCGCGCCGATGGTGCCGGGGACCCAGGTGCCCTGCCCCTTCGGCAAGATGTCGACGCGTCCGGCGGCACGCACGATCTCGGCGCTCGAGGCGCGCATCTGCGCCTCCGCGGACGCCGAGAGCGCCAGGGCCATCAGCACGCCGACGAGTCCGATGACGACTGCCCGGGACGTCAAGGTCTTCATGTGCCTGCCCTCGTCACGCAAAGGTCGTGCGATTCGTCTCTGAAGCGCGAACAAGCTAACACAAAGTTCTCGCCCGGTGGTAGTGGCCCTATGACGGACGTCAGTGGTGGCAGGTCACGCAGTCCAGCGGCGCCTGGCGGCCGTGCGCCCGGTTCTGCTCGCGATGGCACTCCACGCACCAGCCCATGGTCAGCGCGGGCGCCGGCGGCTTCAGGCCGACCAGGCGTACCAGGTCGTGGAGCAGCCGGGGGCCGGTCTGGGCACCCACCACGCGCATCTGCTCGATGGGCCCGTGACAGCCCTGGCAGGGCAGGTTGGCGCGCACGTGCGCCTTGTGCGGGAAATAGGTGAACTCGGGCACCTTGAACACGCGCACCCAGGGGATGGGCTGGCCGCGCCGCGCGTAGTCGTGAATCTTGCCGATCTCGGGGTTGTCCTGGACGCCGATGATCTTGTGGCAGCCCACGCAGCGCTCGACCGACGGCAACCCGGCGTACTCCGAGCGGCGCGCGTCGGCGTGACAATACTGACAGTCGATCTGGAAGGACCCCGCGTGGATCAGGTGGCTGAAGAAGATCGGCTGGCGGGGCGCCCCGGGCACCGTCACGAGCTGCCGGGCCGACTCCGCCCGGAACTTCGGCTCGGCCAGCGTCCGCACGTAGGCCACGACGTCGCGCGCCTGCGCCTCGCCGAGATAGGCTGCGAAGGGCGGCATGCCGGGCGTCAATCCCTCGGCGGGCCCGCCGTGCAGGATGATGTTGACCAGGAACGCGTCCGGCAGCGCGTTCATCAGGCGGCCGTCGGCGAGGTTCGAGGGCTTCGTCGCGAATCCACCGGCCGAAGGGCCGTCGCCGCGTCCGCCGTCGCCGTGGCAGACCTGGCAGTGCGTGGAGTAGAGCTGGCGGCCGTTCAGGATTTCCCGCGAGGGTGCACCCTCACGCGGCGGCGTGGCGGATGACTGGGCGCCGGCGCCGGACCAGAGCGCGGGTGCGAGCGCGACCAGGGCGAGCAGGGCGACGGCGGAGCCGCCGGCCCATATGCGCCGGCTCAAGCGGTGCGCAACCTCCGGAGGTGCCGCTACTCCTTGATGAGCTGCTGCCGGCGCTGGAGATACCCGTGCCGGACCGCGCTGTACAGGTCGATCACGCTCTCCTCGAATCCCTGGAAGAGATCGTAGTTGAGCGCGCGATCGTTGAGCGTGTCACCCGCCTTCATGCCGAGGCGATCCCAGAAGAAGGGCAAGACGTAGCTCAGCGGATCCAGCAAGCCGTCCACGCCCTTGCCGATGCCGTCACGCACGGTGAGCGGCTCCATGAACGGCAAGACCAGGTAGGGGCCGGGGGGCGCACCCCAGAAGCCGAGCGTCTGGCCGAAGTCTTCCCGGCTCTTCTGGATACCCCAGTAGTTCTTGGCCGGGTCGAAGAGGCCGCCGACACCCGCCGTGCTGTTGATGAGGAAGCGGCTGAGCTCGCGGCCGGCGCCGCCCCACTTGCCCTGCAGCAGGCTGTTGATCAGGCGCGGCACGAAGTTGATGTTGTCGAAGCCGTTGGCGATCATGATCTGCCAGGGCTCCGGCATCACGAACCGGTAGGCGCGCGCGGCCGGCTTCAGCAGGTACTTGTCGAGGTTGCGGTTGACCGTGAACATCTTCTCGTTGAAGGGCTCCCAGGGATCGTAGTCCTCGTCGAGCGCGTCGGGATCCGAGCCGCGCTGGGCGAGCGCGGAGCCGGACACCTCGTCGTTTTCGCCGTCGACAAAGGTCAAGGCCGGCGCGGCTTCGGGCTCGGCCACGCGCGTGAGCGCGGAGGGCTCGGGCTCCGGGATGCGGACGCGCGGCGGCGCTTCGACGCGCGCCACGGGCGCGGAGGCGACGACGGCATCGGTCGAGATCACGGCGGGAGCCGCGGCGGTCGGCGCCTGCAGGCTCGCGCCGAGCGCGGCGTCGGCGCCGTCGGACTTCAGCAGACCCGAGACCGTGCCGCAACCACTCAGCACGACGGCCGTCGCGATCGCCAGCAGCAACGCCGAGGTCAGACGCCTGAAGCCCTGGTCAGAGCAAGGCAATGTCGAGTCCTCCTCGGAAGCGTTGGCGCCGAGCCGGCGCGCCACCGGCACAATATAACGGAATTCCCCCAGGCGTTCGACCTCAAAATAGCGAGGCAGGACCGCGTCACCGTTGTTGTTTGGCAGCGGCTGCGGGCGTATGGTGGAGAATGCCGCAAGCAATTCGGCGGCCGATGAGGGGGAGCTAAGTGAGTCGAGGTCGCGCCCGAGAGTTCTGGTGCGAGGTCGTCTCCGAGACCGTGCTGATCCGGCTCAAGCGCAACGGCGGCTTCGGCCGCGCGCAGGGCTACTTCGTGCAGTGCAACCAGACCGATTGCCAGTACGTCGAGGAGAACAAGCCTCCCTGCCCGCTGCACGTCGGGCTCTTCGCCGACGAGATCCGCGCCGCCGACGAAGCGCGCGCCCGCCGCAGCGAAGAGGGCTAGGTCGACCCGAGGGGCCCCGAGCGGGCCCCTCCCGCTGCTCGCGCGCTACTTCTTGACCGCTCCATAGATCGTCCCGGCCGCGGCGCCGACGCCGGTGCCGATGAGCGCGCCCTTGCCGGCCCCCTTGCCCGTGCCGGCGCCGATCGCTGCGCCCGTGCCCGCGCCGATTGCCGCGCCGCCCAGCGTCGCACACGCCCCCGTCGTCATCGCGAGCAGCCCGAGACCGATGGTCGTTGTAATCATGCGCTTGGTGAGCATCGCCATCCTCCTGCTCGTGAGACGCATCTCACTCGACCATCATTCGGTCATTGAATCTTCGGATCCGCTCGGTAGCCGCGTTCGAGCGCCGGCTGTGCCGGCGCCATCCTGGTCTAGGGGGAGGCAGCCCCGAGCACGCCGCTAGGCGTGCGAGCGGGCGTCGGAAGGGGGACGAAGTCCCCCTCCGAGTCCTCAGCGCGGTCCGAGTACGACGCTGCTGAGTGTGCCCAGGTACGTGCGCGCGGCGCGCTGGACGTCGGCGGCGGTCACGGCCTCGACCTGCCGGCGGTAGCGCTCCGGATAGTCGCGGCTCACGCCCTCCACCTCGTAGAAGGCCAGGTACCACGCCAGGCGCTCGTTGGTGCGGCGATCCATCGCGTAGCGTCCGAGCAGATAGCCCTTGGCGCGCGCCAGCTCTTCGTCCGACACGGCCACGTCGCGGATCTTGCGCACCTCGGCCAGCAGCGCCTGCTCGGCGCGGGCGGCGTTCTCGGGCGCGGTGCCGAGATAGAGCACGAGCGCGCCGGGCTCGTGCACGGGATCATAGTAGGACGCCGCCGTGTAGGCGAGCGCGCTCTTGTCACGCAGCTCGGCGAAGAGCCGGCCGGCCATGCCGCCGCCGAGGATCGTCGAGAGCACCTTCACGACGGCGTGATCGGGCTGATCGAGCGAGGGCGCGAGGCCGCCCACGAGGATCTGCGTCTGCTGCGCCGGCTGCTCGACGACCAGGCGGCGGCCGGAGGCCTGCGGCGGCGCGATCGGCGGCTCCGGCCGCGGCGCCGCCGCCGGCAGGCCGCCGAAAAGCCGGCGCGCTTCCGCGAGCACCTCGGCGCGCGACACCTGGCCGCTCACCGCCAGCGTCATGCGGTCGGGTCGATAGAACGCGCGGTACCAGCGCACGATGGCCGCGTGATCGATGCGCGCCAACGCCTCGCGCGTGCCAAGGTTGGGCAGCGCGTAGGGATGGCCGCCGTAGAGCGTCGCGTAGAACTCGTCGAAGGCGCGCGCGGGCGCGTTGTCGCGCCGGCGCTGCAGGCGCGAGAGCAGCCAGTCGCGCTCGCGGTCGACCTCGCCCGCGGCCAGCGCGGGCGACAGCGCCAGCTCCGCGGTGACGTCGAGCAGCTCGCGCCAGAAGCGCGCCAGCGCGGTGCCCTGGATGCCGGAGTAGTCGACCTCCCCCGCGGCGCTGATCTTGCCGCCGAGGCCGGCGACGAAGTCGGCGATCTCGCCGCCCGAGCGCTTGGTGGTGCCCTTCACCATGACCGCGTGGGTGAAGTTGGAGATGCCGGCGTTGTCGGCCGTCTCCCAGCGCGAGCCCATCCGCACCAGCAGCGCGATGGCCACCACCGGCGCCACGCGGTTCTCGCGCACGATCACGGTGAGGCCGTTGTCGAGCCGCGTGAGGACGGCGTCGTCCGGGGGCGTCTGCGCGCCGGCCAGCCACGGCGCGGCCAGCACGACGGCGAGGACGAGGGCGACGGCGCGACGGCGGACGCTCATCGCGTGCCCTGCGGGAGGAAGCGGACGCGGGCGATGTTGTCCTCGGCGAGGTACTTGCGCGCCGCCGCCTGGATCTGCGCCGCCGTCACCTGGCGCAGGCGCCCCAGGTAGGCCAGCTCGTTGTCGAGCGTCCAGGTGGTCTCGGCCTGCCCGTAGGACTTGGCGAGGCCCTCGGCCGTCTCGATGTCGAACGCGTAGGCCGACTCCGCGGTGACGATCGCGCGCTGGCGCTCGGCCTCGGTGACGCCCTCGCTCCGCACGCGCCGGATCACCTCGAGGATCGCCGCCTCGGTCGCGTCGAGGTTCTTGGCGTCGAGCCGGGCGGTGATCGACACCGTGCCCGACTGCTCGCGGGTGACGTAGACGGCCTCGATCGCCTGCACGAGGTTCTTCTCCTCGCGCACCGTCTGGTTGAGCCGCGAGCTGGGGCCATCGCCCAGGATGTACGTCAGCAGATCGACCGCCGAGATGTCCTCGGAGGCCAGCGCGGTGGCGGCGGCCTGCCACGCCAGGCCCAGGTAGGCCTGCTGCTCGGGCCGCGCGACCTGGTCGCGCCGGCCGCCGGCCAGCGACGGCACGGCCTGCGCGGAGCGGCGCCCGGCCGCCGGCCCGCTGAGCGCGCCGAACGTGGCCTGGGCCAGCGGCCGCACCTGCGCCGCCGTCAGGGGGCCCACGACGACGAGCGTCATGTTCTGGGGCACGTAGTGCTTCTTGTAGTACGCGTCGAGGCGCGCGCGCCCGAGGGCCTGGATCAGCTCGCGCGTGCCGAGGATCGGCCGGCCGTAGGGATGGCCACGGTAGGCGATCTCGGACAGCCGGCGCGACAGGAATTTTTCGGGATCGTCCTCGGTCAGGTTCATCTCCTCGAAGACGACCTTCTTCTCGGCCTCGAGCTCGGCCGGCACGAACGCCGCGTTGACCGCGATGTCGGCCAGCAGCTCCAGCGCCGGGCGGACGTGGGCGGCGGGCACCACGACGTCGTAATGGGTGAAGTCGTACGAGGTGAACGCGTTGCTGCTGCCGCCCAGGCCCTCGATGAGCCGGTCGATCGAGCCGGGCGGGCGCGTGGGCGTGCCCTTGAACAGCATGTGCTCGAGGTAATGGCTGAGGCCGAGCTCGTCGGGCGCCTCGTCGCGGCCGCCCACGCGCATCCAGACCTGGAGCGCCACCACGTCGGCAGCGCGGTGCTCCTGCGTGATGAGCACGACGCCGTTGCCGAGCACCTCGCGCGTGGGCGTGGCGGCGCCGGCGTTGCCCGTCCTGGAGCCGGGCGTCGTCGCACAGCCGGCGAGCGCGACGCAGAGCGCGACGAGGGTGAGCGAGGCCAGGGTCATCCGCGAGAGCCTATCACGATCTTTTGCGCTTTCTTCTGCTCTGCGCGTCGCGCCAGGCCACGGCCGGAGTTCCAGAGCCGGACGGCCAGCAGCAGCATCAGGATCGTGGCGTAGACCCAGGGCTGGATCAGCACCTTCTTGGCGAGCCAGATGTAGTGGAGGCAGCCGAGGATGCCGGCGACGTAGACCAGGCGGTGCAGACGGCGCCAGGCGCGGCCGCCGAGACGCTTGATCATGCCGGTGGTGGACGTGGCCGCGAGCGGGACGAGCAGGACGAGGGCCGTGAGGCCCACGGTGATCCACGGGCGCTTGGCGATGTCGTCGCCCATGGTGTGCCAGTCGAAGAAGTGGTCGAGCACGATCCACACGGCGAAGTGCAGGACGGCGTAGAAGAACGCGAGGAGCCCGAGGAGACGGCGCAGCGTGATGGGCCAGCTCCAGCCCGACACGATCCGTAGCGGCGTCAGCGCCAGCGTGGCCAGCAGGAGCCGCAGCGCGGTCTCCCCCAGCTGGCGGGTGACGTACTCGATCGGGTTGACCGTGAGGTCGTCGGTGGCGAAGCCGTAGAGCAGGGCGGCCAGCGGCGCCAGCGCCACCGCCCACACCCCGACCTTGAGGGCGACCCGGCCGCGGGTCGTCACGCTCAGTAGTTCTTCTTGAGATCCATCCCCGTGTAGAGGGACGCGACCTGATCGGCGTAGCCGTTGAACATCAGCGTGGTCCGGCGACGGAACTCGCCGATGCGGCGCTCGGTCCCCTGGCTCCAGCGCGGATGATCGACCTTCGGGTTCACGTTGGAGTAGAAGCCGTATTCCTGGGGCGCCGCCTTGTTCCACGCCGTCTTCGGCTCGGTGTCGGTGAGGCGAATGCGCACGATGGACTTGGCGCTCTTGAAGCCGTACTTCCACGGGATCACGACGCGCACCGGCGCGCCGTTCTGGTTGGGCAGCACCTGGCCGTACATGCCGACCGTCAGCAGCGTCAGCGGATGCATCGCCTCGTCGAGGCGCAGGCCTTCCGTGTAGGGCCAGTCGAGCGTGCCCCCGAAGAAGCCGGGCTTCTGGCCGGGGAACTGCTCGGGATCCTTGAGCGTGGTGAACTCGACGTACTTTGCGCCCGGCCGGGGCTCCACCTGCTTGAGCAGCGCGGCGAGCGGATAGCCGATCCACGGGATCACCATCGACCACGCTTCCACGCAGCGCAGCGAGTAGATGCGCTCCTCGAGGGGCGCCACCTTCAAGACCTCCTCGATGTCGAACGTCTTCGGCTTGGCGCAGAGCCCGTCGACCTGCACGTGCCAGGGCCGGGGCTTGAGCGTCTGGCCCAGGCGCGCCGGGTCCTCCTTGTTGACGCCGAACTCGTAGAAGTTGTTGTACGTGGTGGCGGCGTCGAACTTGGTCGGCGCGTCCTGCACGCGATAGGCCGCGTTCGGCGTCGCCTTGAGCGGGGCGCCGGCCGGCATGGGCGCCGCGGTCGCCTCGGCGCCGACATCGCAGCCGATGGCCGCCAGCGCGATGGCCCCGGCCATGAGCTCGCGGCGGCTGAGATAGAGCTTCTCGGGGGTGACGTCGGAGTAGCGCAAGCGCATGAGTCCTCCTGATCGAGCGATTATTCGGCCAGCAGCCGTTGGATGATCGTCTCCGTCTGCTCGTACTCGCCTTCGCCGATGTGGCGGTGGCGCACGACGCCGCGCCGGTCGACGAGCACCAGCGTCGGCCACGCGCGCACGCTCCAGCGGTTCCAGATCGCCCAGTCGTTGTCCTGCACGATCGGATAGCGGAGCCCGAGCCGGCCGCTGGCCTCGACGACCTTGTCGTACGGCTTCTCCCAGAAGAACTCCGGGGTGTGGACCCCGACGATCGTCAAGCCCGTCTTCTCGTACCGCGCGTGCCAGTCCCGCAACTGCGGGATGACGTTGCGGCAGTTGATTCAGCCGTACGTCCAGAACTCCACGAGCACCACGCGGCCGCGTAGCGCGGCCAGCGTCAGCGGCCGGCTGTTGATCCACGGCCCGCCGGTGACGTCCGGCGCCGCCACTCCCGGCCGCGGCTGGGCCACGGCCGGGGACACCGCGGCGGCCACGGCCGTCACCAGGACAACGGCCAGCGCGAGGAACCGGTTCATCCTGACGATCATCGTCCCGATCACGCCTCCAGTCGAGCATTTCGACACGCGTGGGCGGCCGGGCGGTGCGGCCAGGGAGTACAGTGGGCGCCATGGCACGCCGCGTCCTCAACGAGCCGGCGCTCGCGAGCGTCGTGGAGCCGGGCGCGGTGGCCGAGCGCCTGCAGCGCGCGATGCTGGCGGCGCTCGGCGCGCACACCGACGCGCGGGGTCGCGTGGACTACGCGCGGCTGGCGGCTTCGGATGCCTTCGCGGCGGCGGAGACGGCCGCGCGCGCGCTCGGCGGCGCCCGCCTCGACGCTCTCGCCGGGCGCGGCGAGCGGCTGGCCTTCTGGATCAACGTCTACAACGCGCTGGTCCTGCACGGGATCGTGCGCCTGGGCGTGCGATCGAGCGTCCGGCGCACCTGGAACTTCTTTGGGCGTGTCTGCTATCGCATGGGGGCATCGGTGTTCTCGCTCGACGATATCGAACACGGCGTGCTGCGCGACAACCGCTGGCGGCCGTGGCCGCCGCTACGGCCCTTCGGCGCCGGCGATCCGCGGCGGGCGCTCGCCGTGGCGCCGCCCGACCCGCGTTTCCACTTCGCGATCACGTGCGGGGCCGCCTCCTGCCCGCCCGTCGGCGTGTACACGGCCGCGGCGATCGACGGCCAGCTCGACCTCGCCACGCGCAACTTCGTCAACCAGGAGATCGTGCTCGCGGGGGGTCGCCTCGCCTGCTCGCGCCTCTTCAAGTGGTATCGCTGCGACTTCGAGGCCGCCGGCGGCCTGACCGGCTTCCTGCTCCGCCATCTCGACCCCGGCCCCGCGCGCGCGGCGCTCGAGGCCGGCGCCGCGCCGTGCGCGGCGTTTCGACCCTACCGATGGACGCTCCAGCACCAGCCGGCCGACTGACGCTGGCGCCGCCGGCCGCCACGGTGGCGTTCCGCCATCTCGCGGCGCTCTGGGTGCAGATCACCGGTACGCTCTGCAATCTGCAGTGCGTGCACTGCATCAACGCCAGCGGGCCGCGCGAGCCCTGGCTGCCGCCCCTCGACGCCGAGACCGCGCGGAGGCACATCACGGAGGCGGCCGCCCTCGGCGTCAAGGAGATCTACTTCACCGGCGGCGAGCCCTTCATGCACCCGGCGATCATGCCGCTGCTGGCGTTCGCGCTGGAGCGCGCGCCGACGACGGTGCTGACGAACGGCACGCTGATCACCGATGCCACGGCGGACGCCCTGGTCGCGCTGGCGGCCGCGGCGCGCTACTCGCTGGAGATCCGCGTCAGCCTCGACGACCCGGACCGCGAGCGCAACGACGCGATCCGCGGCCGCGGCGCCTTCGAGCGCGCGCTGCGCGCCATCGTCCGCCTGAACGCGCGCGGCCTGCTGCCCATCCTCACCGCCACCGAGACGGAGGCGGCGCCCGGCGGCGACCGCTACGCCCGCCTGCGCGCGTTGCTGCTGGAGGCCGGCGTGCGCAAGCCGCGCGTGAAGCTGCTGCCGCTCTTTCCGGTGGGCCGCGCCCAGGGTCGCGGCGGCGGCACGGTGACGCGCGAGATGCTGGCCGCGGTGGATCCCGCGCGGCTGCAGTGCTCCGAGACGCGCGCGGCGGCGGCCGGCGGCATCTACGTGTGCCCCATCCTGTCCGGCCTGCCCGAGGCGCGCATGGACGGCGCCACGCTCGCCGACACCCTCGTGCCCAACCGTGTCGATCACCCGGCCTGTCTCGTCTGCTGGCAGACCGGCTCGAGCTGCCGCAACGCATGACGACGCTGAGCGAGCCGCGCGCGTTTCGCCGCATCGCCGTGTTCGGCGGCGTGTACAGCAACGCGCACGCGCTGGCGGCCACGCTGGCCGACGTCCGTCGGCGTGAGGTGGACGCCGTCTTCTGTCTCGGCGACCTCGGCGGCTGCGGCCCGCATCCCGATCGCGTGTTCCCGCTGCTGCGCGACGCCGGCGTGCGCGCCATCCAGGGCAACTACGATCTCGCCGTGGCCGAAGGGCACACGGACTGCGGCTGCGGCTACACCGACCCGCGCGACAACCACTTCGCGCATCTGAGCTACGCCTACACCCTCGCGCGCACGGCGACGGAGAACCGCCGCTGGATGGCGGCGCTGCCCGGCCACCGACGCCTGCGCCTCGGCGGCCTGCCTGCGCTGCTGTGCCACGGCTCGCCGCGCGCCATCAGCGAGTTCCTCTGGGAGTCCACGACGCCCGACGGCCTCGTCGCCCGCTTCCTCGACGACGCGCGAGCGCAGCTCATCCTGTGCACGCACAGCGGGATCAAGTGGCACCGGCGGCTGGCCGACGGCCGGCACCTCGTCAACGTCGGGGTCATCGGCCGCCCCGAGAACGACGGCACCACCGGCGTGTGGTACACGCTGCTCACCGCGGAGTCGGGCGGCGACCTCGACGTGGAATTCGTGCCGGTCGCCTACGACCACGAGATGCTCGCGAAGGAGATGGACGCCGAGGGGCTGCCGCCCGAGTTCGCCGAGACGGTGCGCACGGGCTGGTGGACGACGTGCCTCGAGGTGCTGCCCGGGCGCGAGCGTTCGCAGGGGCGGTTCTGATGACGCCGTGGCTGTCGATCGTCATCCCCGCTCGCAACGACGCCGCCGCGCTCGCGCGGACGCTCGCGTACCTGGCCCGGCTGCCCGGCATCGCCGGCGCCGAGGTGATCGTCGCCGCGGCCGGCGACGTCGAGGGCACGACCGCCGCCGTGGCCGGACGCGCGCGCCTGCTGTGGCCGCACGGCTCCACGCGCGCCCAGCTCATGAACGCGGGTGCGGCGGCCGCCCGCCGCGACACGCTGCTCTTCCTGCACGCCGACTCCTTCCCGCCGCCCGAGGCGCTGTCGCTGATCCACGGCGTGCTGGCGGATCCCCGCGCGGTGGGGGGCGCCTTCGAGCATCTCTTCGCCGAGCCGGTGTGGAGCCTGCGCGCCATCACCTGGATCAACCGCATCCGCTACCGCCTCACGCGCAACTACTACGGCGACCAGGGCGTGTTCGTGCGGACGGACGTCTTCCGCACGCTGGGCGGCTATCGCGACCTGGCGCTGATGGAGGACCTCGACTTCACCCAGCGCCTGAAACGTTGCGGGCGCAGCGTGCTGATCACGACGCCCCTCGTCACCTCGGGCCGCCGCTTCCTCGCGCGCGGTCCCTGGCGCACGTTCGCCTTCATCGTCTGGCTCCTGGCCCTGTGGAGCCTCCGCCTCGACACCCAGCGCTACGCCGAACGCTGGCGCGGCCCCGCGACTCGCACTCCCGGCGCCCGCCGGGGCAAAGACGCACGCGGTGACGAGGAACTACGCACGGCCAAGACGGAGGAACCACGGGATGAAGCAGAGAATAAAAAAGTCCGAAATGATGTGGCAGCGCCGGAGATCAACGGATCCGGCAACCTCCTAGACCAGCCCCCCCACGCCCCTACCCGTGTAAGCGGCACCCGCTACAAATGCTCCTCCTGACCGGTGCCACGGGCTTCATCGGGCGGGCCATCGCCGCGCGCGCGCGCGCGACGGGCCGGCCGCTCGCCGTCCTCGCCCGCGGTCGCGACGGTCTCGATGCCCACGCGCGCGTCGCCGCGGCGCTGGGCGAGACCGCGCGGGGAATCGACGTGATCGAGGGCGAGCTGAGCGCGGACGGCGTGGCAGTCGCGCCGGCGGCGCTCGGGCGGCTGCGTGAGCGCGTCGAGACCGTCATTCACTGCGCGGGCGATACGTCGTTCGCGCCCCAGGTCGTCGAGCCGTTCGTGGCCGCGCACGTCAACGGTCCCGTGGCGCTGCTGCGAGCGCTGGCCGGTGGGCGACTGCAACGCTGGGCCCAGGTCTCCACCGCGTTCGTCTGCGGCGCGCGCTCCGGCACGGTCTACGAGCACGAGGGCGACGTGGGCCAGGCCTTCCACAATCCCTACGAGCGGGCGAAGCTCCGGGCCGAGGAGGCCGTGCGCGCGGCCGGCGCCGCGTGCGGCGTGGACGTGCGCGTGCTGCGGCCCTCGATCGTCGTCGGCGCGGCGCCCTCGACCGCCGGCGGCAACCCCTCGAACCTCTTCTTCGCGTTCATCAGGCTGGCGGCCGCGCTCGCCCAGTGGCCCGGCGCTGCCGAGGCGCGGCTGCGCGTGGCCGGCGCGCCGCAGGCGGCGTTCAACCTGGTGCCGCTCGAGTACGTCGCCGACGCCACGCTCGTGCTGGCCGAGCATCCGGACGCCTCCGGCGGCACCTTCCACCTGGTCGTGCGGGACGCGCCGCGCCAGCGCCTGATGGCCGCGATGCTGGCCGAGCGGCTCGGACTCGCGGGGCTGACGCTGCTGGACGCGGCGACGGAGCCGCTCGCCAGTCCCTCGTCGCTGGAGCGCCAGGTCGCGCGGATGATCGAGCCGTACCGCGACTACTTCCTGCAGGACCTGCGCTTCGACGACGCGGTGGCGGCCGCCGTGCTGGCGCGCGCCGGCATCGCACGGCCCACGCTGGGGCCGGCCGACGTGGCCCGGCTGGTCGACGTCGCGCTGCTCTCCGAGTCCCGCAGCCTCGTCAGTCCGCCGAACGGCTGACTCGCCGCGGGACTACCGGACGATCAGCACGATCGACAGCGCGAGCAGCGCTCCCATGGCGACGTTGAAGATCCGCATCCGCCGGCGGCCGTGGAGGACGTGCTGGGCCGCGGCCCCGAACGCCAGCCAGACGACGCCGCTCGGCAGCGCAGCCACGACGAACAGACCGCCGAGCCAGGCCGCCTGCGACACGGGGCTGCCGGCCCCCGCGCTGAGGAAGGTGGATGCGGCGCTCGCGCTGACCAGCCAGGATTTCGGGTTGACCCACTGAAATGCCGTCGCGCCGAGGAAGCCGACCGGCCTGGCCTCAGGCGCCGCCTCGACGCCGCCCGACGACGTGGCAATCTTCCACGAGAGCCACAGCAGGAAGGCCGCGCCGCCCCAGTGAAGCGCCGTCAGGACCCGCGGTCGGTCGAGGACGAGGCTGCCGAGCCCGAGCGGCACCAGGAACATCATGAGCCCCATGCCGGTCGCGACGCCGAGCAGGCACGGCAGTCCGCGCCGGACGCCGGCCTGGGCGCCGACCGCGGTCAGCATGACGTTGCTCGGCCCCGGCGTGACGGCCGCCACGACGGCGAAGAGAAGGAACGCCACGATCTGATCGCTCGTCGTACGCTACCCTCCGATGCCCCTCGAGCAGACCAGATCGGCGGGCCAGGGTCTTGAACGATCGTGCCAGTCGGACGGGAGCTGGATCGCCAGCGCGCGCCCGTCAGGTGGCGTCGAGCTGTTCCGCGCATGGTTCGCCGGCAAGGCCTACGACACGCACCGTCACGACACGTACGCCGTCGGCCTGACGGACTCCGGCGTGCAGATGTTCGACTACCGCGGCGCCGGACGGGCCAGCACCGCCGGGCAGGTCGTCGTGCTGCATCCCGACGAGCCCCACGACGGGCGCGCGGGCACGCGCGAGGGCTTCGGCTATCGGATCGTGTACGTCGAGCCCGTCCTGCTCGGCGAGGCGCTGCGCGCCGTTCGCGGACGCGCCCATCCGCTGCCGTTCGTGCGCGAGCCGGTGTCGCGCTACGCGAGGCTGGCGCGGGCAGTGCGCGAGGCGTTCGCTGGCCCGCTGCAATCGCTGGCCATCGACAGTCTCGTGGTGGATCTCGCGGAAGGACTCACCGAGGGCGAGCGGGGCGGCGCCCTCGCCGGCCGCCGCGTGGACGTTCGCGCCGTCGAGCGCGCCCGCCAGCTCCTCGACGCCGAGTGCACCCGCGTCGTGCGCTCGAGCGAGCTGGAGTCCATCACGGGGCTGACGCGCCACGACCTCGCCCGGCAGTTCAGGATCGTGCTCGGGACCAGCCCCCATCGCTATCTGCTCATGCGGCGGCTCGACTTCGCGCGCGAGCGCATGCAGCGAAAGGATCGGCTGGCCGAGATCGCGGCCGACGCCGGATTCGCCGACCAGGCCCACTTCACCCGCGCGTTCAAGTCCGCCGTCGGACTGACGCCCGCGCGCTACCGCGCCCTGTGCTACACGACCTCGTCGGTGCGCGCCGTGGTCTCGCCGAAGCGGCCGAGCGCGAAGTGCGGTAGGCCCGCGTAGACGTCGGCGACGCGCCGGTTGATCTCCGCGTTCGCCAGCGCGAAGAGGCTGTGCCCCTCGCGGTCGCCCTCGACGAGGAACGGGCCGAGGCGCTCGACTTCCAGCACCCACATGGCCTGCGCGATGCCGAGCTCGGCGAGCCAGTGGACCTCGCGCACGCCCTTGATGGCCTGGCCGTAGGCCGCGCCCATGCCGTAGCCGACGGTGGTGAGGTAGATCGCGCCGTGGGGCACGAACCACTCGCGGTAGGCCAGCTCCGTGAGGCCGGCCTTGCCGACGATCACCCTGGCGCCGGAACGCTCGAACCAGCGCGTCATCGACTTGCCGAAGCGAAAGCTGGCCGTGGCCGTCACGGCCTCCACCGCGTAGCTGCCGTCCGGGCGGACGCTGGCCGCGGGCGAGCAGTGGAAGTTGACGTTGGTCAGCGCGCGTACGGAGTCCGGCACGCCGCGTCCCTCGTCCACGACCTTGCGATAGACGCCCTCGCGCGCCGTGTAGAGGAAGCCGTTGAGGTACACGACGTCGCCGAGCTCGAGCCCCGCGATGGCCTCGTCGCTGACGGGCGTGGTCAGCGTGATTTCGCGCATCCGCACGTTCATTCCACGCCCTCTCGGCGGTAGTAGTCGGTGAACCATCGCGGGTCGGCGCGGAACTCCACGCGGCCGTCGGGATGGAGGCGCGCGGTCGCCCGCCGCGAGGACAGGCAGAACTGGTGGATGCCCACCGGCATGCCGCCCGTGTGCGAGAAGGCGATCTCGATGTGGGTGGAGACCACCATCGAGGTGCCGGCGAAGCCCATGGCGCCGATGCCGATGTAGTTGCCGAGCGCGGTCAGCTCGTCCTCCAGCCGCGCGACCTCGGGGTCCGGGTTCCGGCTGCCGACCACGCGCAGGCACGCGGCCTCCTTGCCGAGGCGCACGCAGGTGTCCTTCGAGCCGCCGATGCCGACGCCGACGATGGCCGGCTGGCAGGCCAGCCCGCGCTTGCCGTGCTCGATCAGCGTGTCGATGAAGAACCGCTTGATGCCGCCGATGCCGTCGGCCGGAAACAGCATCCGGTAGTCGCTGCCGAAGAGGCCGCCCTTGTGGACCGTCGTCACGTCGAGCCAGTCCGCGTCGGGCTCGAACGCCCACGTCACCTCGGGCGCGTGCACGCCGACGTTGTTGTTGTGGTCCACGCGCGTGAGCGGGTGCACGCGATTGGGCCGCAGCGGCACGGAGGCGGTCGCCTCGGCGGTGGCCCGCCGCAGGGCCCGCTCCACCGCCACGCAGCCGCCCTCGACCACCGCCTCGTTGCCCATCCGGAGGTAGTAGCGGGGCAGCCCCGTGTCGGCGCACATCGGCCGCCGCTCCGCCGTGGCGATCTCCCAGTTCCGCAGCATCTCGTCGAGCACGAAGCGCGCGATCCGGTTGTCCTCCCGATCGCGCGCCCGGATCACGCCGTCGCGATAGTCGCCCGGAATGTCGATCGCCGCCCGCGCCGTCAGCTCGCGCGCGACGTCCTCCACCAGCTTGGCCGGGATCGCCTTCGCCATGCCTGGCACGGTAGCGCTACGGGCGGCGGAAGGCGAGCGTGATGAATTCGGGGAAGCGGTCTTCGAGCTCGGAGGCGATGGCGGCCGACACGTCGCGCGCGGTGCCGGGACGGTCGCCGTCGGTCGCACCCCAGTGCTCGAGGTAGGCGTCCTCGTCGTGCACGCCGAGCTGCATGGCGACCGAGTCGATGAGCGACTGGAAGCGCTCGGAGAGCTGAAGGGTGACCTGGTCGGCGCCGTCACGCGCCTCCACGGCAGCGGGAATGTCCTTCCAGGCGATGATGCGGTAGCTCGCCATCAACCGCCCATGAACTGGGCCAGCAGGGCGACGCGATCGCCGGGCGCCAGCCGTGAGTCGAGCTCGTGCTGGATGCCGAGGACGGCGTCGTTGACCAGGATCTCGATGTGCTCGCCCTGGTTGGGGCCGTGCCAGAGGGCGCCCTCCAGCTCGGGAAAGCGCCCGCTCAACCCGCGGAGCACGCTGCGCACGGTGGCGCCATCGGTCAGTGGTTCCTCGAACAGCTTCCGGGTCGCGCCGTCACCCCCGACGAATCGCGTGGGCCAGCCCACGATCTCGACGGGGACCGTGGTCACCCGCCCGCCCGCCGTTCCTTCTCCTGCAGGAACTCGCCCTGGTTGCGCAGGCGCTTCACGAGATCGCCGTACGAGCTGGTGCGGATGATGCGATCGAACTGCGCGCGGTAGTTCGAGATGAGGCTGATGTTCTCGATGGCGATGTCGTAGATCAGCCAGCGCTCGGCCCGCTTGTGCATGCGGGCCTGGACGAGCACGTCGGTGCCCTGCTTGGTGGTGACCGTGCCCCGCACGGTGGCGATGTCACCGTCGATCTTCTCGTCGGTGAACTTCAGCTTCTCACCGCCGTAGAAGTCGATCTTGTTGATGTACGTGCGCTCGAGCAGATCGGCGAAGAGCTGCACGAACTCCTCACGCTCCGCGGGCGTGCGCTGCTGCCAGTGAGGGCCCAGCGCGCGCCGCGCCGTCTCCTGGACATCGAAGGCCTCGGTGGCGAGCTTGCGGACCGCCGCGCGACGATCGGCGGCCTTGAGCGATGGATCCTCGAGGGTCTTGACCACCGCGTCGGTGTACTCCTTCAGGCTGTCGGTCGGCGGGCCCGCCCAGGCTGGAACCACGGCGAGCAGGAGGGCAGCAACCGTCACGAGCCGGGTGATCACTTGTCTCATCGCCGGGGAGTTCCTCCTGCTGCGCAGTATACCGTGGACCGGCCCCGCCTCAGCCCCGACAGGCGGCGTAGACCCCCTTGACTCGATACCCCCGTATTTGACAGTGTTGCGAGGCGCGCCGACCTTTTGACGACTTTTCAAGCGCGTCGACCCGGAGTGGCCGGGGGCTGTTGGTCCGCTCTGCAGTACGGAAGTCACCGTAATGGCAGTGCCCGAGTCACCAACGGAGGGCCCCGTGGCCGCACGTCGCACGCTGAGCCTGCTCGTCCTCGTCGTCACTCTCGCTGCCGGGTCTGTCCCGGCCCTCGGTCAGGATTTCAATTTCACGGCGGTCCCGAGGGTGACGTTTGGCCTTTCCAACCAGGGCATCAGGGGCGGGGTCTGCTCGGCCGGAGTCGTGAGCTTCGGCCCCGGCGGAGTGGTCCTCGGCGGTAGCGACGTCACCTGCAACGGCGTCCGCGTTCCGATCGAGGATGGCTCGCTGACGATCGTCTCGGCCAACCGCAGCGTCGTGGGCGTCGTGGGGGGCGAGGTCATCATCGGCCAGCTCTTGCCGGCCGGCCACGGCTTCGTGGCCGTGGACACCCTGCCGCTCAACAGCTCCATCCCGGCGGGTCTCGGGCTGACGGCGTTCGTCGAGTCCAACGGCGTCACGTTCACGCAGGGCGACCTCACCGGCACCTGGCGCGTCAGGGCGATGACGGGCGAGCAGGGCCTCGGCGGCTTCGTCCAAGCGCTGTTCGGCTCGATCACCTTCGCCGCCAACGGAAGCGTGGGGGGCACTCTCAACTTCCTGGGCGGCGGATTCGAGACGATCGTGGGCGGCAACGTGACCGTGGCTCCCAGCGGCGAGCTCACGGGCTTCGTCACCGCGACCCAGGACGAGCTCACCACGACGACCAACATCCAGGCCCTCATGGCGCCCGATCGGAACTTCGTGGCCGGTGTCACGTTCAGCGACCTGGCCGAGACGACGATCACCAACGGGATGTTCTTCCTCCAGCGCGCGCCAACCGTTGGTTACGCCCCGCGCGACCTGGCCGGCAGGTGGGCAGTCTTCGCGCTGCAGGGCGTCTCCAACGACAGCTCCGACGGAACCTGGTTCAAAGGCATCGTGGCGTTCGATGCCGCGGGCAACATCATCCCCTCGCAAACCATGCTGACGAACGCCTTTGGCCTGACGTTCCCGTCCGTGTCGACCGGCGACTTCGACATCACGTCCCAGGGCCTCATTTCCGGGAGCGCCGACTTCGTCGATGGCTCGTTCCTGAGCACGCAGGCCACGATGTTCCAGGACAAGAAGCAGATCATCGGCGTCAACAGCTTCTTCGGCGCCGACGAGACCGAGACCTTGGGCCTCTTCACGATGTTCAAGTTGGGCCCGCCGCCGCTGGAGTCCCGGCTCCAGTTCAGCGCGAGCACGTATAGCGTGCCGGAGGGTTCCGGCGCGACGACGGCGACCATCATGGTCAGGCGCGGCGGCGCTACGAGCACCGCGGTGAGCGTGGACATCACGGCCTTCGACGACTCGACGGAGGAGATCGTCGCCTCCGGCACCGTGTCGTTCGCGCCGGGCCAGACGTCGAGGCAGTTCTCGGTGCCGATTCTCGGCAACAACACGGTGGGCGCTGACCGGATCATCGATCTGCAGCTCAGCAATCCGACGAACGGGGCCATTTTGATCGCTCCGTTTACCGCCACGCTCACCGTTCGGGACGACGACTCGACGTTCGCCTTCGCGCAGACGATGTACGAAGCCAAGGAGAGTGACGGCCAGGTCTCGATCGCCGTGACTCGCGACGGCGCGCTGGCGTTCGAGGCGAGGGTGGGCTACGTAGCGACTCCCGGAACGGCGCTGACCGGGAAGGACGATCCGGTGCCGGGCACACTGGTCTTCCCGAAGAACGTCGGTCGCGCCTCCTTCGTCCTGCGAATCTTCAATAACAAGTTTGTCGACGGCAATCGCACCGTGTTCCTGACGCTGATCCCGCCGGGCTTCGAGGGGGCGAGGGCAAAGACCGGGATTCGGCCGGCCGAGATCGATCCGCTGCACGCCACGCTCAAGATCGTCGACGACGACCAGCCCGGCGTGGTCCGGATGGGGAGCCCGCGCTACAGCGTCAAGGAAGGCGCCGGCTTCGTCGACGTCGATATCATCCGGCAACCCGCGCCGGGCAACCGCGCGCCGCTGGGCGGTAACGTGTCGATCGACTATGCGACCAGCAGCGGCAATGCCAGCGCCGGCTCGGACTTCACCCACGTGTCTGGCTTCGTGACCTTCAGCGGGACGGAGACGAGGAAACTCGTCCGGATTCCGATCCTGCCGGACGCGCTCGTCGAGGGCCGGGAGGTCTTCTTCTTCAACCTGGGCGAGGCGGGCGGCGGCGCCACGCTCGGGTCGCCATCCTCGGCGACTATCTTCATCGAGGACGACGACGTCGGCGGCCGCGTCTTCCTGAGCGCACCGTCCTACAAGGTCAACGAAGGCGCCGGCAACGTCAGCATCACGGTGGTCCGCAGCGGCGGCCGCGCGTCGAACGTGTCGGTCGACTTCGCCACGATGCCCGGCACCGCCACCGACGGCCGCGATCGCGCGCCGCTCGGGCCGAGGCCGGCCTACGGGGCCAGCGACGCCGATTATGGCGCCGTGTTCAGGACGCTGACGTTCGCCGAAGGCGAGATGTCGAAGACCGTCGTCATCCCGATCTTCCAGGACGGCCTCGGCGAGGACGATGAGGTCTTCCACGTTGTCCTCAGCAACCCGCAGGGCTTGATACTCGGCAGCCCCTTCAGGGCGCCGGTGACGATCGTCGACGACGAGGTCGTCATCCAGTTCAGCGGAAAGTTCAGGAACAACCAGCCGGAGGTCGTGCGCACGGGCCCGGCGGGCGCCAACGTCTCGGTGGAGTACGTCGCGGAGAGCGGCACCGCCATCCTGGGCGAGGACTTCATCCTGCCGCGCGGCACGCTGATCTTCCCGCCCGGCGTCAGATCGCGCCTCATCCCGATCAAGACGGTCAACGACAACATCGCCGAGGGCCCGGAGACGTTCACGATCACGCTCTTCAACCCGAGTCCGCCGGCGCAGCTCGGCCCCAGGTTCTCCGAGGTCTTCACGCTGGACGACAACGACTTCGGCGGGACGGTGAGCTTCTCCAACAGGAGCTTCACGGCGAACATCGGCGCGACCCCGGTCAGGATCGCCCGTGCCGGCGGCGCCGGCACGGTGATGACAGTCGGCTGGTCGGTCATCGGCGGCACGGCCAGCTCCTACGGGGACTTCTCGCCGTCGTCGGGCCAGGTGACCTTCGGGGCTGGCGACTCGTCGCAGACCTTCACGATCAACACCACGCCGAGCGCAGCCGGCAAGACGATCGTCTTCGGTCTCACGATTCCCGGCGGCGGCGCCGCCAAGCTGGGCTCCGTCAACACCTCGACGCTGACCGTCCTGACACCGCCGCCCAGCGTGGTGCAGTTCGAACGGACCGCCTTCGAGGACGAAGAAGGCACCCCCGTGAACATCTCCGTGCAGCGCACGGGGACGATGGGCAACTCGTTCACCGTCAACTGGTCCGTCACCGGAGGCAACGCCTCGGCCGAGAGCGACTTCAGCCCGAGCTCCGGCACCCTCACGTTCGGCCCCCGCGACACGGAGAAGGTGATCTCGCTGACGCTGGCCACCGACGCGCTGGTCGAAGGCACGGAGGCGATCGTGCTCGGCCTCAGCATCGGCTCCGGCAACGCCGTGGTGGGGCCGAACGCCAGCGCCACCATCCTGATCGACGACGTGCCGCCGGCCGTGCTCGCGTTCAAGTTCGGCGACTACCGCGTGGGTGAGAGCGACGGCTTCGCGACCATCCAGGTGACACGTGCCGGCAACCTTGCCATCACCTCCACCGTGGATTTCGCGACGAGTGACGGCAGCGCCATCGCCGGTGACACCTATCTAGCGACGTCCGGCACGCTGACGTTCCCGCCCATGACCGGCTACTACCAGGTGATGTCGTTCATGGTGCCGGTCCGGAACAACGACGTGATCGACGGACCCGTCACGGTCAACCTGCGGCTTGGCAACGTCTCCGCCGGTTCCGTGCTCGGCGAGCAATCCGCGGCCGTGCTCACGATCGACGACACGCCGGCGGCGCCGGCGGGCTACAGCTTCACCGTGCTCTACTCCGGCGGGGTCACCGTCGGCCTGCCGTCGATCAGCGACAACGGACAGTTCGCGTTTTCCATCGAGAGCGGCTCCTCGGTCGTCTACTCGGGGACCCTCGAGGCGCCGACCGACCTGCGCATCGTGGCCTCCCTGCCGGGCGAGGGCCTCCAGTCCATCGCGGGCTCGCGGTTCCCCGTCGACGGCGGCGAGAACGTCGCCTTCCTGACCACGTTGACGCTCGGCAACAACGCCATCGTCCTGGACTCCAACAGCTCGGCGCCGACCATCGTCTTCGAGGTCGGTCCTGGTATCCTCTCGATCGGCGAACCCGCGCTCAGCTTCAACGGGACGCTCGCCTTCCAGACGTCGGCGTCGCTGTGCGAAGGGCCCTGCGACCAGGCGCGCGTAGGAACCACGAGCACGGGCTTCAGCATCGCCGCCCGGACCGGAGACACCGCGGGCGACACCTTCCTGAGCACGATCGGCCCCATCACCGCCGTCAATGACAGCGGTCTCGTGGCGTTCACCGCGACCACATCCGGCGGCACCTTCGGGATCTTCACGGGCAGCAACAGCTCGATCACGACGATCGCCAGCTCCGCGGAGTTCGCCGAGCTGGGTTCGAACGTCGCCATCAACAACGCCGGCAACGTCGCGTTCGTCGGCACGGACTTCTCCGGCATCATGAGCGTCCGCTTCGGCAGCGGCGACGGCACGTTCGTGGTGGCCTCCAACGCCTCCGAGTTCACCTCGTTCCCGATGACCGCGGACAGCTCGCCGGTGATCGGCAACAACGGAGCGGTCGCCTTCGTGGCGGATCGCACCAACGGCGTGCGCGGCATCTACACCGGGCAGGATCCGGTCGCGAACAAGGTCGTGGAGGTCGGCGACATCGTCGACGGCCGGAGGGTGGTCAACCTGAGGGTCGGAGGCATCAACGCCGCGGGACAGATCTCGTTCCTCGCCACGCTCGAGCCGCTGACACCGCCGTTCTTCGGCGAGGTGGCGGCCATCGTGGCCACGCCTCCGCCGCCGCCGGTGGATTGCAACCCGGAATGCCGGTTCCTGCGACCGGCGCGCCGCTAACCGGCGCGCCGCGAGCTAGCGAACGACGCTCTTGAGGTGGGCGAGCACTTCCTGCTCGAACTGCTCGAGGCTCCGGCCGAAGGTGTCGCGGAAGTTGGCGTGGCGGTCCTGCCTGCGCTCGAAGGACTTGAAGTAGGTCACCACGCGCGGGAAGCCGTCGCGGGCGATCAGGTAGTCGGCCATCAGGAAGGCGAGCTGGTAGGTCGGCAGCGAGCCCTCGCGCAGGTGGCGCACCGTGAACCCGCGCGGATTGCCGAGCGTCTCGAGGTCGAGGCGGGCGGCGAGCAGCGCGGCGTGGTTGCGGATGCCCGAGGTCGCCATCTGGCGGCGATTGGTCACCGTGTCGAGGTCGAGCCGCTCGAGGACGTTGAACGCCACCCACTCGGCCATGCCCTCGGCCAGCCACTGCTCGGCGCGCCCCTCGCCCTGCGCCAGCTCGATCTGGGAGACGTGGGCGAGCTCGTGCGCGATCAGCCGGTACCACTCGCGGCCGCGCGCCGTGCCGCCCTCGTCGTTGAGCAGGAGCTGCCGCCGCTTGCCGATGCCGACCGCGAACTCCGACAGCTCGGCCGCGCGCACCGGCGCCACGTTGGCGTCGTCGATCAGCCCGCGCTCGAAGCCGTGCCGGCCAGAGTAGACATAGGCGGTGAACGTGTAGGGCAGCGGCAGCGCGAGGTCGCGCACGAGGATCGTCGAGATGCCGCGGATGGCGTCTTCGGTGGTGACGAAGTCCTGCGTGCGGATCGGGGTGGCGAGCGTGGTGGCGTCGAGCGTGAATGGCAGGACGAGACGTCCGCTGCCGCAACCGGCCACCGAGAGGATTCCGATCATCAGGGCGGCAGGGAGCCGCTGTGAAACGGATTTCATGGGCCGGCGCGATTGTGACAGATCGCGAGCGGCCTGGGAAGAGTTTTTCTCTTTCGGGCCTTGTCGAACTTACAATCCAGCGCCCAGGAGCTCTCGTAACCGGAGCGCGTTCCTCACCGCGGCGCCCCCGCCGTCGTTGTTGAAGTAGACGTAGACGTCGAGCCCGTCCTCGAGCCAGTCGCGGACGCGCGCCGCGTCGTCGCGCAGCATCGTTTCGGTGTAGGCGCCGTGATAGCGCGCCGCGGTGCCGTGGCGGCGGACGTAGACGAAGTCGGCGGTGACGGGCTCGGTCACGGGCTGCGCACGGGCGTCGTGAAAGCACAGCGCGACGTTGGCCTTGCGCAGCAGGTCGAACGTCTCCGGCACCAGCCAGGAGCCGTGGCGCACTTCGAGGACCGCTCGCACGCCGGGGACGAGCCGCTGGCGGCCGAGCGCCCGGAGGAAGTGCGCCAGCCGCGGCAGGTTGGCGTGGAACTGCTGCGGGAGCTGGAAGAGCACGGGGCCGAGCGTGGGCCCGAGCGGCCGCACGCGGCGCAGGAGCCGATCGAGCGGCGGCGTCGGGGCCTTCAGGCGTTTGAGGTGCGTGAGGAATCGGCTGGCCTTGACGGCGAAGACGAAGTCGTCCGGCACCTGGGCCCGCCAGGCGCGGAAGGCGGCCTTGCTCGGTAGCCGGTAGAACGAGTTGTTCAGCTCGACGGTCGAGAAGTGGCGCGCGTAGAACGGCAGCCACTCGCGCTGCGGCAGGCCGGCCGGATAGAAGACCGTCCGCCAGTGCGGATAGACGTAGCCGCTGGTGCCGAGGAACAGCCGCCCGCGCATGAGGGGTGCGTGCAGCAAGCCCCGCGCCGCCGCCTGCGGTAGGATCACCGGGCAAGGAGGGCCGGATGGCCCACGGGATCTCGGCGGCGGACTGGTACGAGCGGCGGCGGCTTCGCGTGCTGGACAGTCACCTGGCCTACGTCGAGGTGGGCGTCGGCGATCCGATCGTGCTGCTGCATGGCAATCCCACGTCGTCGTACCTCTGGCGCAACGTCATCGCCGGCCTGGACGGCGCCGGACGCTGCCTGGCGCCCGACCTCATCGGCATGGGCCGCTCCGGCAAGACGCCGTCCGGCACGTACCGCCTGGCCGATCACGTGCGCTACCTCGACGCATGGTTCGAGGCGCTCGATCTGCGGCGCGTGACCCTCGTCGTGCACGACTGGGGCTCCGCACTGGGCTTCCACTGGGCGCGGCGCCACGCCGACCGCGTGCGCGCGCTGGTCTACATGGAAGCGATCGTGCGGCCGGTGACGTGGGCCGAGTGGCCGGAGGCCGCGCGCAAGGTCTTCCAGGCGATGCGCTCGCCCGCCGGCGAGGAGATGGTGCTCGCCAAGAACGTCTTCGTCGAGCGCATCCTGCCCGCCAGCGTGCTGCGCGGCCTCACGCCGGAGGAGATGGAGCGCTATCGCGAGCCGTTCCGCGAGCCGGGCGAGAGCCGCCGCCCCACGCTGACGTGGCCCCGCGAGATCCCGATCGACGGCGAGCCGGCTGACGTCGTGGCGCTGGTCGACGAGTACGGGCGCTGGCTCGCCGCGAGCCCGCTGCCCAAGCTGTTCGTCAACGCCAATCCGGGTTCGATCCTCGTCGGCCCCCAGCGCGAGTTCTGCCGCACGTGGCCCAACCAGCAGGAGGTCACCGTCAAGGGCAGCCACTTCGTGCAGGAAGACTCGCCGGCGGAGATCGCCCAGGCCGTCACCAGGTTTCTCAAGCGCCTCTGACCCTTCCGCGCCCGGTGGCCGCGTCCCCGCCCTCGACCCGTCTCGCGCGTGAAGCGGATGCCGCCGACATCGCGCGCGTCTACAACGAGGGCATCGCCGATCGCGGGGCGACGTTCGAGACCGAGCCGCGCGCGCCGGCCGACATCGCGCGCATGCTGGCCGAGCGGGGCGATCGCTTCCCGTCGATCGTCGCCGAGCGTGACGGCCGCGTCATCGCGTGGGCGGGAACGTCGCCGTATCGCAGCCGGCCGGCCTACGCCGGGGTCGCCGAGTTCTCGGTGTACGTCGCGCGCGAGGCGCGGGGCACCGGCGCCGGCAGCGCGGCGCTCGGCGCGCTGGTGGCCGCCTGCGAGGCGCGCGGCTTCTGGAAGCTGCTCTCGCGAATCTTCCCCGAGAACGCGGCCAGCCGCGCGATATGCCGCAAGCAGGGCTTCCGCGAGGTGGGCATCTACGCCCGCCACGGGCGGCTGGACGGCGTGTGGAAGGACTGCGTCATCGTCGAGCGCTTGCTCGGCGACGCTCGATAAGTCGCTGGCATCCGCCCTGCATAGGATGGAACCCGGAGGCGTGGACGATGTTCCAGCGAATTCTCTGTGCGACCGATTTCTCCGACACGGCGGAAGCCGCGTGGGAGGCCGCGTGCGAGCTCGCGCGGACGCATCGGGCCGAGCTGATCCTCGTCCACGTCTTCACCGAGCTGCCGGTCTACCCGGAGGTCGCCGTCATCGAGGTCCAGCGCGTGTGGGAAGACCAGCGGGGGTGGGTCGAGAAGGAGCTGGCCGATCGCGTGGCGGCCGGCAGCCGTCGCGGGCTCAGCGCCCGCTCGCTCCTGAAGACCGGCGTGGCGCCCGAGAGCATCGTGGAGGCGGCCACCGAGACGAACGCGGATCTGATCGTGATCGGCACGCACGGCCGTACCGGTCTCACGCGCCTGGTCATCGGCAGCGTGGCCGAGCGAGTCGTGCGGCTGGCGCCCTGCCCGGTCCTCTGCGTCAAGCCGACGGCCGCGAAGCGCGACACCGCGCGCGCCGCCGCCTGACGCTCAGCGCCGGGCCGGCGCCGCCTTCTCGATCGAGATCACCAGCAGCGCGTCCGGCACTTCCTTGAGCCCGAACGTCACCCGCTCGCCCGCGCGCACGTCGCGGAAGAGCGCGGTGGAGGCGGCGATGAACGGCATCGTCATCGACTCCTCCATGAGGCCCGGGATGGGATCGTGCTGCAGCACGATGACGGGTCGCGTGGCGTGCAGCTCCGACGGCGGCGGCAGCAGCTTGAGCACGACTCCCGTCCCCCGCCAGTCAGGCTTGTCCGCCGGCGCCCGCGCCGGCTGAGCGCCGGCAGCGCCGGCCACCAGCGCGATCAGCCCCACGACAGCCACGGCATGGAAGCGCACGGCGGGAGCATACATCGGAGCGCGGCCATTTCCTCACGCCGCGGCGGTGGCGGTCGTGCGTACGAAGCGCGCGACGAGGTCGCGGGTTTCCAGCAGGCTCGTGCCGACGGCGTCGGCGCCAGCGGTGGTCAGCGCCTCGCGCGTGGCCTCGACGTCCTCGCGCACACCCCAGCGCCCGACGACGATCTTCACCTCCGGCAGCGCGGCGCGCAGGCGCTTGACGAGATGACGCGCCGGGGCGAGACCGCCCGGCGGCAGCGCGCCCACCACCACGACGCCGAACCGCCGCTGGCGCGCGTCGTCCACGATCTCCGCCGGCGGCGAGTCGGCCGGCAGCGTGTCCATCTCGATGCGCGACTCCGCCAGCAGATGGCCCAGCATCGCCAGCGCCGTCTCGTCGGCCTCCGAGCGTGCCGGCACCCCGAGCACGCGGCTCACCGTCAGCGCCGAGGACGGCTCGCGCTCCGGCAGGACGTCCTGCGCGATCTCACGCACCGCGCGGACGACGAACGCGTACTCCTCGACACCGATGCGGCCGCGCGCGTGATCGTGGGCGGCCAGGCAGAGCGAGGGCAGGAGCACGTCGTCGAACACGGCCTCGCCCGGATGCTCCGCCGCGTAGCGCTCGACGAGCGCGCTCGCCTCGTCCTCGTCTCCCGCGAGCAACCGCTGGTACACGGCGATCTCCGTCGAGACGACGGGCTCGTCGCCCATCAGCACCCAGAAGAACTCGAGCTCGGGGACGTACTTGGCGATGACCACCAGGCACACGGTCAGCGGCGTGGCCAGCAGCAGCCCGATCGGGCCCCACGCCCACGTCCAGAACGCGATCGCCACCAGCAGCCCCACCTCGGACACGCCCGCGCTGCGCGCGTAGAGCAGCACCTCGAGCACCGCGCTGGTGAAGAGCTCGAGGACTGCGAAGAGCCCGATGACCATCAGCGCCTTCGTCCAGCCCGGGAACACCGCCATGCTGATGACCACCGGCAGCCCGGCGCCGAACCAGATGCCGACGTACGGCACGAAGCGCAACGCGCCGGCCAGGAAGCCGAACAGCACGGCGTACGGCACGCCGATCAGGGACAGGCCCAGCGCGACCAGCGTCGCGAACGTGGCGTTCACCACCGACTGCGTGAGCAGGTAGCGCGTGACGCGCGCGCCCGCCTCGTCCATCGCCCGCGTCGTGATGGCGAGACGGCGGAAGCCGATGAGACGCAGCAGTCGGTTGCGCAGCTCTTCGCGGGCCAGCAGCATGAACGGCACCAGCACCACGACGAGACCGGCGCGCGAGAGCGGCTCCAGCCACGGCGAGAGCGAGCTCGGCACGTTCGCCACGTGCGACGAGCGGTCCTGCTGCACGATGACCGGGGTGGGCTTCTGGGCGGGCGGCTTGGGATCGGCCGGCGCCTGCCCCTCGACCTGGCGCTCGGCCTCGGTGGCCGCGCGCGTCACCGTCTCCTGCGCGCGCTGCAGGCCGGTGCTGCGGCGGAGCAGGCGGATGTCGGCGATCTTCTCGCGGATGTTGTCGCGATAGCGCGGCAACTCCTCGCCGAGGCCCATGACCTGGATCACCAGCACGGTGCCGACGCCGCCCACGACGGCCAGCGCCAGGAGCACGACGATGATCACGCTGAGCACGCGCGGCACATGCCAGCGCTGCAGTAGCAGCACGGGCGGCGTCAGCAGGAAGGTGATCAGGACGGCCATCGCGACGGGGATGAGCACGCCCTGGCCCCAGTAGATGCAGGCGAGGACCAGGACGCCGGCGATGAAGCGGAGCACGGTATCGAACGGGCTCGACGGAGGCCCTCCGGCTGGGGTCGCCATTGTGTTTCTTACGATGCACAAGGCGCGCCAGCCAGTACAATACGCCGCCGTGGACCCCGTCGCGCGTCACGCGGCCGCCCAGCCCGACAAGCCCGCCGTCATCGACGGCGAGCGCCGGCTGTCCTGGCGCGAGTACCACGAGCTGCGCAACCGGCTCGTCCATTCGCTCGCCCGCCTCGGGCTCGCCGCCGGCGAGCACGCCGTCCTCTACGCGCACAACTCGGCGGACGTCCTGCTCGCCGGCGCGGCCGTCCGCGCGCGCGGCGCCGTGCCGGTGCCCATGAACCATCGCCTCACTCCCGAGGAAGCCGCGTACATCCTCGACAACTCCGACGCGGCCGTGCTGTTCGCGGGCGACGCGTTTCTGCCGATCGTCGAGCGGGTGCGCGAGAACGCCAAGCGGCTGCGCCACGTCGTGCTGCTGGGCGCCGAGCGGCGCCCGTGGGCGCACCACCTGGACGATCTGCTGGCGGCGGGATCGCCCGCGCCGGTGGAGGCGGCGGCAGGGCTGGGCGGCTCGATGGTCTACACCGCCGGCACCACCGGCAAGCCCAAGGGCGCACGCCGCAGCGCCATCGACGCCGCCGCGACCCTGCCCCGGCTGGCGGCCCTCCACTGCGTAGCGCCCGACGACGTCCATCTCGTCGCCGGCCCGCTCTATCACTCCGCGCCCGGCGGCTTCGCGCTCTACGCCCACGCGATGGGCCAGACCGTGGTGGTCATGCGCAAGTTCGACGCCGAGGACGCGCTGCGCACGATCGAGCGTCACCGCTGCACGACGACGTTCATGGCGCCCACGCTGCTCAAGCGCATCGTGGATCTGCCGACCGAGGTGCGGAAGCGCTACGACGTCTCCTCGATGCGCTCGATCGTGGTGGCGGCGGCGCCGTGCCCCATGCGCGTCAAGGAAGAAGTCCTCGCCTACTTCGGGCCGGTGCTCTACGAGTTCTACGGCTCGACCGAGCTCGGCATCAACACGGTGCTGGCGCCCCAGGACATGCTGGCGCGGCCCGGCTCGTGCGGGCGCGCGGCGCCCGGCGTCGAGCTGGCGGTGCTCGACGACGCCGGGCGTCCGCTGCCGGCGGGACAACCGGGCGAGCTGCACGTGCGCCGCTACGAGGGCGTCTTCGACGGGTACTACAAGAACGACGCGGCCACGCGCGAGACGGCGCGCGGCGAATGGCTCAGCGTCGGCGACGTGGCGTGGATGGACGCCGACGGCTTCGTCTACATCTGCGACCGCAAGCGCGACATGATCATCTCGGGCGGCGTCAACATCTACCCGGCCGAGATCGAGGACGTGCTGCACCGCCACCCGGCCGTCGAGGACGCCGCCGTCTTCGGCGTGCCGGATGCCGAATGGGGCGAGCGGGTGCACGCGGCCGTCCACCTCCGCGCCGGCGCCCGCGCCACGGCCGCCGAGCTCACGACCTTCTGCCGCCGGCACCTGGCCGACTACAAGACCCCGCGTGACGTGTCATTCCACGACGAGTTCCCGCGCGACACGGCCGGCAAGCTGGTCAAGCGGCTGCTCCGGGAGCCCTACTGGGCGGGACGGACGAGCCGCGTCTGATCAGCGGCCGCGGTCAGTCCACTGAATCCTGTTGACGCGACCTCGGTCGACGGTGTTGAATGGCGCACCCTGAACCCGCAGAGGTGCCCATGGCCGAGCGAGTGCCCGTGAATACCGCCGATTTTCGCAAGCTGCTCGAGCTTCCCGGCGTCGGCCTGGAACAGGCCGAACGCATCGTCCAGTTCCGCCGGGTCCACGGCCCGATCGTGAACGACTCCGAGCTAAGCCGCGTGCTGGGCTGGCGCGCGCTCGACGAGTCGCTGTGGGGCCGCGTCGATTACCGGAGCGTCTGAGTCCCCGGTCACGTGCCGGCCGAGCCGGCACGTTCCTCATTGGCGCGCTCCTCGTTGACGCGCTGCTCGTTGACGCGCTGCTCGTTGACGCGCTGACCCTTCCCGCCTTCCAGGCGGAACACCGCCACTGAGCGCGCCTCCATGTCGTAGGTCTGGCCGCCCTTGAAGGCGCCGGCCTCGCGCAGGCGTCCGGCGGCTTCGCGCGTGTCCAGCATCGGCAGCCAGCGCACCCCGCTCTTGTGGGCGGGCAGGACGAACGGCAGCGGCTCCCAGTAGGCATTGAGCAGGATCAGGAAGGTCTCGTCGACGATCCGGTCGCCGCGGTCGCTGACCTCCTCGATCGCATCCCCGGCCAGCCGCAGGCCGAAGCAGCGCGTGACGCCGTTGTTCCAGTCGGCGTCGGTCATCTCGCGCCCGTCCGGCCGGAACCAGGCCAGGTCCTTCAGGTCGGAATAGATGGCCCGCCCGTAGAAGAACAGCCGGCGGCGCAGCATGGGGTGGTGCCTGCGCACCCGGATCATGAAGCGGGTGAACGCCAGCAGGGCCTTGCGCCGGTTGTCGAGGTTCCAGTCGAGCCAGGAGATCTCGTTGTCCTGGCAGTAGGCGTTGTTGTTGCCCTGCTGGGTGCGGCCGATCTCGTCGCCGCCGCAGATCATGGGCACGCCCTGCGAGAGCAGCAGCGTGGCCAGGAAGTTCCGCTTCTGCCGCTCGCGCAGCTCGACGATCTTCACGTCGTCGGTCGGGCCCTCGACGCCGTGGTTCCAGGAGATGTTGTGGTCGCTGCCGTCGTGGTTGTCCTCGCCGTTGGCCTCGTTGTGCTTGTCGTTGTAGGTGACGAGGTCGTTCAGGGTGAAGCCGTCGTGGGCGGTCACGAAGTTGATCGACGCGTACGGGCGCCGCCCGCCGCGGCCGTACAGATCGCTGGAGCCCGTCAGCCGGTGGCCCATGCTGCCGGCCTGCCCCTCGTCGCCCTTCCAGAAGGCCCGCGTGGTGTCGCGGTAGATGCCGTTCCACTCCGCCCATTTCTCGGGGAAGTTGCCGACCTGGTAGCCCCCCTCGCCGAGGTCCCAGGGCTCGGCGATGAGCTTGGCCTGCGAGATGACCGGGTCCTGGTGGATGATGTCGAAGAACGAGCCCAGCCGGTCGACGTCGTTCAGCTCGCGCGCCAGCGCGGAGGCCAGGTCGAAGCGGAAGCCGTCGACGTGCATCTCCTGGATCCAGTAGCGGAGGCTGTCCATGATGAGCTGCAGCGTCCGCGGGTGCGTCATGTTCAATGTGTTGCCGCACCCTGTGAAATCCATGTAGTAGCGACGGTCGTCGGTCAGCCGGTAGTAGGCCGCGTTGTCGATGCCGCGGAAGCAGAGCGTGGGCCCCAGATGGTTGCCCTCCGCCGTGTGGTTGTAGACGACGTCCAGGATCACCTCGATGCCCTCCTCGTGGAGGGTCTTGACCATCGTCTTGAACTCGTTGACCTGGGCGGCCTGCGAGGCGTACCGGATGTCCGGGGCGAAGAAGCCGATCGAGTTGTAGCCCCAGTAGTTCGTGAGCTGCCGCTCGACGAGGTGCTTGTCGGCCACGAACTGGTGGACCGGCATGAGCTCGACGGCCGTCACGCCGAGGTTCTTCAGGTGGGAGAGCGCCGCCGGCGACACGAAGCCCGCGTAGGTCCCCCGCAGGTGCTTGGGCACGCCCGGGTGCCGCGCCGTGAAGCCCTTGACGTGGACCTCGTAGATGATCGTCTGGTTCCACGGCGTGCGCAGCGGCCGGTCGCCGCCCCAGGTGAACGCGGTGTCCACGACCATCGATTTCGGCATGTTTGGCGCGCTGTCCCGGCCGTCCATGGCCAGGTCGGCGTCGGCGTGGCCGACCTCGTAGCCGAAGAGCGAGTCGCTCCAGCGCACGGCCCCGTCGATGGCGCGCGCGTACGGGTCGAGGAGCAGCTTGGCCGCGTTGAAGCGGTGGCCGTTGGCCGGCTCCCAGGGGCCCTGCACGCGATAGCCGTAGCGAGTGCCCGGCCGCGCTTCCGGCAGGTAGACGTGCCAGACGTGCTCCGTCTGCTCGGTGACGGGCACGCGCGTCTCACGCGTGTCGTCGAACAGGCACAGCTCGACGGCGGTCGCGTTCTCGGAGAAGAGCGCGAAGTTGACGCCGGAGCCGTCCCAGGTGGCGCCGAGAGGATAGGGTCGACCGGGCCGCGTACGAACTGGATTGGACCAAGGGCGTGGAGTCATGCCCGCCTCCACTGCGATTCTGATGCCATCACTTATAGTGGGGGCCCCGACATGGCCCCCACACCCCCACACGCTCGGCGCGCGCCGGGAAACCCGGGGCGCGCCTCGATATCGCGCCGGCTGAGACGCGCGCGGACTGCTAATTCAATCGGGCGCGGAGCTGGTGGAGGGCTTTGGCGGCGCCGGGGTCGGTCGGCGCGGCGCGGGCGGCGGCTTCGAACTCGTGGAGGGCGTCCCACCACTTGCCCTGCTTGACGTAGATACGGCCGAGGTTCATGTGCGGGAACTGGCGCGGCTCGTAGCGCGGGGCCCGCTTGGCCTTCTCGAGCCACGGGATCGCCTCGTCGAGCTTGTCCTGCTGCATCAGGTAGACGCCGATGTCGTTGTACGGGTTGCCGAAGTCCGGATCGATCTCGATCGCGCGATGGCATTCCTGGGTGGCCTCGTCGAGGCGGCCCTGGAACGAGTACGTCCAGCCGAGGAAGGTGTGCGCCTCGGCCGTCGGGCACACGCGGATCGACTCCTGGTAGAGGGCGATGGCCCGATCGAGATCGCCCTTCATCTGCTGCTGGTAGGCCTCGCGCCAGAGGTCGATGGCGCGGCCCAGGTTCTCCGGAGGCGGCGCCATCGGCTCACCCGCCCGGGGCGGGACTGGGATCGATGGGGGCGATGTCGCCCATGTCGGGCTCGAGCGCCAGCGTGTCGGCGATCTTCGTGTAGGACGAGAACATCTGGGTGACCCCCACCACTTCCATGACCCCGCGCTCGGTGACGCCGAGCCGCCGCATCTCCGCCAGGTGGAAGGCGCTGCCGAAGGGCGAGCGCGTCGTGAGCGAGACGGCGAAGGCCAGCGCGGCCTTGAGCCGGCGGCCGAGCCGGTTGTCCGCGAAGGCGTGGCGGGCCGCACCCCACACGTCGGCGAGGTAGCCGGGGTCGTGGGCGATCAGCCGGAACGGCGCCGGGACCTCCGCGGCGCCGCCGAAGAAGGCGCGGATCTCGTCGAACGTCTGGCGGACCTCGGCGGGCGCGCGGGCCGGCTCCACGGCCGTCAGGCCGGAGGCGCCGAGGCCGTCGGCGGCCACGTTGAGGGCGTTGGTGATCCCCACCACCTGCGCCGCCTCGTACCAGAGCGCGTCGCCGTCCATCCCCTGCAGCTTCCCGGCTGCAGTGTGCGCGGTCACTCAGTAATGGCAGGCGTTCACGCCGCTGACGACGGCGGCCACCATCTCCTTCTCGCCGCGGCTGAACTCGCCGGGGGCCATGGCGCGCTTCATCGCGCGGCCGTGGGGGGCGCCGAAGCCGGGATCCCACGCCATCACCCGGCTCATGGCGGGCGGCTGCTTGAAGTCGTGGTTGAACCACTCGCGGCTGAGCTGGAACAGCTTGCGGGCGGGCTCGGGATATTCTGACGGATCCCGCAGGCGGACGGTCGGCATTTACTTCTTCCTCCGGGACGGCATGCGACGCGCGCGCGGCTTCGCCGCCCGAGCGCGGGCCGGGCGGCGCTCGGGCAGCACCGCGGTCGCCTCGATCTCGACCAGGTAGTCGTCGCGCACCAGCCGCGAGATCTCCACCAGCGTGCTGGCCGGACGATGGGCGCCGAAGTACTCCTTGCGCACGGTGTTGACCTTCTCGCGGTCGTTGACGTTGCGCAGGAAGACCGTGACCTTGCCCACATCGGCGAACGTGGCGCCGGCGGCGGCCAGGCAGCGCTTGATGTTCTCGTGAACCTGGCGGGCCTGGGCCACCACGTCGCTGCCGCCCACCACGCGGCCCTGCGCGTCGGTGGCCACGCAGCCGGAGACGAAGACGATCCGGCCGGCGCGCACGACGTGGGTGAAGTGGCTGACCGGCTCGGACATGCCGGGCACCATGAACTCCTCGCGATGGGCGCTCACGAACGTCCGGCTAGCCTTCCTTTTCTTCCTGTCCCTGCTTCTCGAGGACGCGGGCGACCGCGCGGCCCTTGCCGGGCTCGGGATCCTTCACGACGCCGTAGGCCTGCCGGCCCTCGTGGTCCTCGGGCAGGTACTCGGTGATCGGCACCCCCTCCTTGGTGACGAAGAGCAGGCAGTGGCAGTACTTGTACTTCTGCATCTCCTCGCACGCGCAGATCCAGCGCCGAAGCTTGGCCTCGGCCTTGGGGTCCGGGTAGAAGTTGCAGGGGCAGAGGGGACGGCCGACTTCTTCGATGTGGCGGGCGAGGCCTTCGACCACGGTCTGCGTGACGCTCACGTCGGGATGCAGCGACGTGCCGGATTTCTCGGCGAACTTCCGGGCGTACGCCCACATCTTGTCGACGTTGGCCTGGGACGGCTCTGCCATGGGTTCCTCTTCAGCCGGCGAGGGCGGCGTCGATCGCCGTGGGGTTGAAGCCCGTCAGGCGCTTCTCACCGATCAGGATCACGGGGAGCGAGGTCAGGCCCAGCTCCATCAGCTCCTGCCGCGCCGTCGGGTCCTTGCCGACGTTGCGCTCCGTGAACGGCACGCCCTTGCGCGACAGATACTCTGTCGCCCGGTGGCACGGGCCTCAGCCGACGTTGGTGTAGATCGTGATCGGCGGCGTCATGACGTCTCCTCTCTGGCGAATTGTAGCCTATCGGGAAGGGGCACCCTAGATCACCTTCTCACCGACAGCGTCTCGGCCTGGTCGTACTCGGCGGCGGCGAGATTGTCGAGCCCGATGCGCTCGTACACGTCCCCCAGCAGCAGATGCAGCGTCGGCTCCTCGGGATTCGCCGCGACGCCCCTGAGCAGCTCGCGCCGCGCGTCGGCGAAGAAGCGCTCGCGCATGAGACCGGCGGCCTTCAACAACGCGCCCGTGGCGGCGGGGTACCGCGCCAGCTCCACGGCGGCCACCGCCGCCCTGACGCCGGTGGCCGCCTCTGCCGTTGCGACGTCGAAGGCGGCGCCCTGGATTCCGTGCTCCGGGCTCTCCAGCTCCCAGCGATACCGGCCCGGGGCCAGCCGGACGTCGGCCGGGGCCACGGCCAGCGGCCCGGCGGCGACGTTCGTCTTCTCCCACAGCACGCGCCCGCCGGCGGAGACGATGCGCACGGTGTGGCGCGCGGAGGCGGGACCGATCCACTCGAGGCTGATGCTGTCGGCGGCGACGTCGCTCTCGCGGGGCGCCACGAGGACGACGGGCGTGAGCTCGGGCGACGACCGCACGACAAGCGCCTTGCGCCTCGGCTCGCGCGGCGTGGATTGCAGGAAGCTGAGCGCCGCCTTCACGCGCTCGCCCAGGCCCGGCTGCGGCGGCGCAGTCGCCACGTACGGCGAGTTCCCCTGCGTGACGACCATGTTGTGCTGGCTCGACACGAAGACGAGGACGGCGCGCCCGGCGCCCGTCGCGCGGACCTGGTCGCCCGCGCTGATGGCGAAGAGCGGCTTGACGGCTTGCCAGTCGCCGCCGGCCGCGGGCTTGACCTCCACCTGGCCGTTCTTGAGGTGCAGCTCCGTGATGATCCCGATCGGCTCGGCGCCGGCGGCGGGCAGCGACAGCAGCGCCGCCATGGCGACGAGCCAGACAACCACGCGCATGCGGCTACTCGCGCTCGAGCTTCACGAAGGCCCACCCGTACTTCTTGAGATCGTCGTCGGCGCGATTCAGCACGCGGCGCTCGGACGGCGGCCCGCTGCCGCCGCCGTGGCGGCGCTTGCCTTCGCGGCGGTCCATGATGATCTCGATCTCCTCCAGGCCGGCCAGCGAGCGGATGAGGTGCTCGTAGAGCGCCTCGTTGCCGCGCGCCACGATGAACCGGTATCGCCTCATGTCGCCTCCTTGGCTACCAGGGCAGGATCGCCGGGCGGTGGTCCTTCGCGCGCTCCGTGACCACCAGCACCGGGTCGATCCCGTAGAGCCGGCGCGCGTTCTCCCCGAGCAACCGCCGCTGCGTGGCCTCCGGCACGTTGTGCTTGGCCATCAGCTCCAGCGCTTCCCAGGCGTCCTCCGCGTCGTGATGCGGATAGTCGGAGGACCACAGGCCGACGTTGTCGTAGAGATCCCACAACCGGTAGACAGTCTCCTCGTCGCCCTCGAAGGCGATGAAGCAGCGGCGATAGAACGTCTCGAACGGATCGGCCACCTTCGGCCCGCGCTGGAACGCGTAGAGGTCGAGGAAGTTGCGGCTGCGGCCCAGCACCAGCGGCAGCCACGTGGCATTGGACTCGAGCACCGCGCACTTGAGGCGCGGGAACTTCTCGAGCCAGCCGGTCATGAGCACGCTGGTGAGCCAGGTCATCGCCTCGAAGATGAAGCCCAGCGACTCGGAGGCGTCGATGGTCGGCTCCATGCTGAAGACGATGTTACTCACGAATTGCCCCGGCGAGTACACCACCGCCTCGTCGGTGAACAGCAGGCCGTTGCCCGTGCCGCGCGTGCGCGCGATGCGCTCGGCCCACTCGGGCGTCAGCGCCTCGCGCGAGGGGAACGTGTGCATGGCCAGCACCACGTCGAGCGCCTCGAACTCCCGCCACAGCGGGTCGAACTCCGGCAGCGTCGGGTAGCGCCCGTTGGAGAAGCACGGCCGCACGGCGGCGGCCTTGAAGCCCTTCTTGGCGACGCGGCGCAGCTCCGCGATGGAATCCTCGACGGACTGGATCGGCAGCATCGCGCACGGGAACAGGCGCCGGCGGTCCACGCTCGCGTAGTCGTCCACCCAGTCGTTGTACGCGGTGGCCAGGATGGTCGCGGCCCTCGGGTCGCGCACCAGCGGCAGGCGCACGAACCACGACGGGAAGAGCATCACCTGGTCCACGCCGAGGGCGTCCATGTCGGCCAGGCGCGCGCGGGGGTCGCGGCAGCCGGCCAGCCGTCCGAACTTCGCCTTCCATGCGTCGGTGCCCGGCGTCAGCGCGCCGACCTCGCGCTTGGACCACCCGGGCCAGCCCACCTCGGCCGCGTTCGAGCGCTCGCGCGAGGCCGGGACCGCGCGGCCGTTGATCAGCAGCACATCGGTGTCGGTGTGGAAGTGGAACTGCGTCTTGACCCACGCGCGCACGTCGCGCGGCACGTACTCGTCCCAGATCGCGGGCGGCTCGACGATGTGGCTGTCGCAGTCGAAGATCGAAAAGCTCTTGCCGGTCACTGCTGGCCTCCTTTGCTCGCACATCGAGGGGCGCCACGGCTCCGCCGGGGCGTCCCGAGCCGCCCGGGGGGTGTGGGGGCCATGTCGGGGCCCCCACTCATACAGGCAGTAGTGGCTCGCCGGGGGTGGGCTCGATGCCGAAGGCGTTGAGCGCGCAGGCGATCATCGCGTAATAGCCGACGACGGCGGTGAGATCGACGAGACCCTCGAGGCCGAAGCGGGCCTGGAGCGCGGCAAAGTCCTTGTCGCTCACGCGGTGCTGACGCATGAGCCCGTCGGCGTAACCCCAGACCTGCGCTTCCTCGGCCGTGAGCCCGGCCGGCGCCTTGCGCTCGCGGATGGCCGTGATGGCCTCCTCGCGCACGCCGGCCTTCCGCGCCAGGACGGCGTGGGCTACCCACTCGTACTGCGCGTCGAGCGCGCGGGCCACCGTGATGATGGCGATCTCACGCACGGTCTGCGGCAGCGGGCCGTCGAAGCGCACGTAGTGGCCGGTGGCCGCGATGCGAGCCGCCAGCTCGGGGCTGTGCAGCAGCGCGGCAAACGGGCCGGCCACGCGGCCGCGGCTCTGGCTGATCTTGTCCCACGCCGCCTGCTGAGCCGGCGTGGCCTTCTCACGCTCGACGAGCGGCACGCGCGCCCGCGCCACCGCCGGTCCCGACTTCGCCTGATCGCTCATGGCGTTTTTCTCCTGGTATCCCTCTCTTGGGTAGGGGCACCCTCGAAGGATTTCGCGTAGCCCGCGTTCTTGAGGGCGTCGGTGATCTCGCCCAGGACGGCGGGGTCGTCGATGGTGGCCGGGAGCGTGTACTGCTGGCTGTCGGCGATCTTCTTCATGGTGCCGCGCAGGATCTTGCCCGAGCGTGTTTTGGGCAGCCGCTTGACGACCAGTGCCGTCTTGAATGCCGCCACCGGGCCGATCTGCTGGCGGATGCGCTCGACCAGCTCCTTCATGAGGTCGGCGTCGGCCTTGGTGACGCCGGCCTTGGTGACGACGAAGCCCACGGGCACCTCGCCCTTGACGTCGTCGGCCACGCCCACCACCGCACACTCGGCGACGTCGGGATGGCCGGCCAGCACCTCCTCCATGCCGCCGGTGGAGAGCCGGTGGCCGGCCACGTTGATGATGTCGTCGACGCGACCCATGATGTAGACGTAACCGTCCTCGTCCTTGAAGCCGGCGTCGCTGGTGAGGTAATGGCCGGGATGCTTGGTCAGGTACGACTTGCGGTATGCCTCGTCGTTGTTCCACAGCGTCGGCAGGCAACCCGGCGGCAACGGCAATTTCAGCGCGACGGACCCGATCTGGCCGGGGGGCATGTCCGTGTTCTCCTCGCTCAGCACGCGCACGTCGTAGCCCGGCACCGGCTTCGTCGGCGAGCCCGGCTTCACCGGCAACATGCCGAGGCCGACGCAATTGGCGGCGATGGGCCACGCGGTCTCGGTCTGCCACCAGTGATCGATGACCGGCACCCCCAGACGCTCGCGCGCCCAGAAGAGCGTGTCGGGATCGCAGCGCTCGCCGGCCAGGAACAGCGTCCGGAAACGCGACAGGTCGTACTTGCCCACGTGCGTGCCCTGCGGATCTTCCTTCTTCACGGCGCGAAAGGCGGTGGGCGCGGTGAAGAAGGCGACGGCGCCGTGCTGGCTGATCACGCGCCAGAACGCGCCGGCGTCCGGAGTGCCGACCGGCTTGCCCTCGTAGAAGACCGAGGTGCAGCCCTTCAGCAGCGGCCCGTAGACGATGTAGGAGTGGCCCACCGCCCAGCCGATGTCGGAGGAGGTCCACCACACCTCGCCGGAGCCAACCCCGTAGATGTTCTGCATCGACCATTTGAGCGCCACCGCGTGGCCGCCGTTGTCGTGCACGACGCCCTTGGGGACGCCGGTGGTGCCCGACGTATAGAGGATATAGAGCGGGTCGGTGGCGGCGACCGGCACGCACTCGGCGGCCGGGGCACCGGCCATGAAGTCGCCCCAGTCGAGGTCGCGGCCCTTGATGAGCGTCGCTCGCTCTTGCGGCCGCTGGAGGATCACGCACCGCTCGGGCTTGTGGCGGGACAGCTCGATGGCGCCGTCGAGCAGCGGCTTGTACGACACGATGCGATTGGGCTCGAGGCCGCATGACCCGGCCAGGATGATCTTGGGCCTGGCGTCGTCGATCCGCTTGGCCAGCTCGTTGGCGGCAAAGCCGCCGAAGACGACCGAGTGGACGGCGCCCAGGCGGGCGCAGGCCAGCATGGACATCACGCCCTCCGGCACCATCGGCATGTAGATGAGGACGCGATCGCCCTTCGCCACACCCTGGCGGCGGAGGGCACCGGCCAGGCGCGCCACCTCGTCCCGCAGCTCCTCGTACGTGAACGCCTTGACGGTGCCGGTCATGGGGCTGTCATAGATCAGCGCGCGCTGCTTGCCGCGACCCCGCTCGATGTGGAAATCGAGCGCGTTGTAGCAGGTGTTGAGCACGCCGCCGGCGAACCACGTGTAGAAGGGCCGGCGCGAGTCGTCGAGGACGCGGTTCCAGCGCCGCTCCCAGTGGATGTCCTCGGCGGCGGCCGCCCAGAAGCCCTCGGGATCGCGCATGGAGCGCGCGTACGTCTCGTCGTAGCTCATGCGGCGCCTCCCGCGAGCAGCCCGCTGGCGGTGCCGACCGCGGTCTTGTCGCCGTCCTGGTTCTCGCACCAGACTTCGACGACGACGCGGGTGGTGGCGTTGCCCTCGGCGCGGCGCTCCTTCACCACGCCGTGGACGGTGAGGCGGTCGCCCACGTACACCGGCTTGATGAACACCATGGACATCGTGCCGCCCTTGACGAAGCCGGCGCCCACGAAGCGGGTCATCAGCTCGGAGACGTAGGCGGTCGACATCATCGCCTGCGCGAGCGGCGCGCGGAATCCCTTCTTGCGCGCCCACGCCTCGTCGGTGTGGATCGAGTACGGCTTGACTCCGGAGTAGACGTCGATCTTTCGCTGGGAGATCTCCTTCACCAGCGGCGGCAGCGCCAGGCCGGGCGCGGCGGTGTCGGCAGCGAGCGTGCTCATGAGGGTCCTCTCAGTCCCGGAACAGCATCTGGGTGAAGCGGCCGCGGACGAGCACCGTGCCGTCCTCGGCCTCGGTCACGTACTCGGTGACCATGTACGGCTTGCCGCGGCGCTCGTACTTGTCGATGACCGTGCCGCGCGAGCGCGCGCGCACGCCGGGGCGGATCGGCTCCAGGAACTCGAATTCCATCTTGGCGTGCAGGCCGGCGCGCACGATGTACTTGCTGTGCCGCAGGTGCAGCGCCTGGTTGGCGAGAAGCGTCGGATGGGCGATCGGGCCGCCGAACGGCGAGTCCTCGGAGAACCACGGGTGATGGTCGTCGACGGCGTACGCGTAGGCCTCCACGTCCTCCGGCGTTACGAGCTTGGTGTCGGAGACGAAGGTCTCGCCGACCTGCAGCGCGTCATAGCTGAGCGGTCTGAATTGCTCCATGGCTCCTCCGAGCGGGGCAGTTGAGCGGCCCGCCTGATGGTGAACGCGGATGGCTCCTGCGTCAATAGAGATGGGGGCCTCGATATGGCCCTCAAGCCCCCAGATGCGCGGCAACCCCAGATGCTCGTCACGGCCCGGCAAAGCGTGGCGCTCCTCGGCATTCCGTACTACACCGGAGTGCATGGAGGTATCGCTATGGCGAGCATGAAGCAGCGGAGCGCGGCGCGACGGAACATCAAGAAGGCGGCGGCCGCCGCCAAGCGCAAGCAAACGCTCAAGCACCTGCCCAAGTCGACCCGGCGCGCGCTCGGCAAGGAGGCCGCCAAGGCACGCCGCAAGGCGGCGTGAGGACTACGGCGCCGCGCTCAGCCAGGGCGGGGCGGCGCGGTGCGAGGCCTCGAACGCGGCGATCTGCGCTTCGTAACCGAGCGTGAGGCCGATGTCGTCCTGGCCGCTCAGCAGCATCTGCTTGCGGAAGGGATCGATCTCGAACCGGTGCACGGCGCCGTCGGGCGCCGTCACCGTCTGCGCCTCCAGATCGACGCTCAGCGTGGCGCCGGGCCGCGCGTGGAGCTCCCGCCGCAGCCCGGCCACGATCTCGGCCGGCAGGATCACGGCGAGCACGCCGTTCTTGCCGCAGTTCTGGTGGAAGATGTCGCCCAGGCTCGGCGCGATCACCACGCGCACGCCGTAGGCGGCCAGCGCCCACACCGCCGCCTCGCGCGACGAGCCGCAGCCGAAGTTCTCGGCCGCCACGACGATCTTCGCGCCGCGAAAGCCCGGCTGGTTGAGCACGAACTCCGGCCGCTCCTTGCCGTCGGCGTCGAAGCGCACGTCGTGGAACAGGAAGCGCTCGTAGCCCGCGCTGCCCTGCGGCTTGCGCAGGAAGCGCGCCGGGATGACGCGATCGGTATCGACGTTGGGCAAGTCGATCGGCGCTGCGGCGGCGGTGAGACGCGTGAAGGCCTGCATCGCTAGAGCTGCCGCACGTCGGTGAGCCGCCCGGTGACCGCAGCCGCCGCCGCCATGGCCGGCGACATCAGGTGCGTGCGCGCGCCCTTGCCCTGGCGTCCCTCGAAGTTGCGGTTGGAGGTCGAGGCCACGCGCTCGCGCTCGCGCGCGGTCTCGCCGTTCATCCCCACGCACATCGAGCAGCCGGCCTCGCGCCACTCGAAGCCCGCCTCGCGAAAGATCCGGTCGAGGCCCTCGCGCTCGGCGGCTTCCTTCACGAGGCCGGAGCCCGGCACGATCCACGCGGGCACGACGGCGCGCCGGCCCTTGGCCACCGCCGCGGCCGCGCGCAGGTCCTCGAGCCGGCTGTTGGTGCAGGAGCCGATGAACACGCGATCGACCGTCACGTCGGTGAGCGCCATGCCGGCGCTGAGCCCCATGTAGGCCAGCGCGCGCTCGAGGCTGGCCCGCCGGCCGGCATCCGCGGTCGCCGCCGGATCGGGCACGCGGCCGGTGATCGGCAGCGCGTCCTGCGGGCTCGTGCCCCACGTCACCGTCGGTGCGAGCTGGGCACCATCGACACGCACCTCGCGATCGAACGCGGCACCGGCGTCGCTCGGCAGCGTCTTCCAGTAGGCCACCGCGCGCTCCCACGCCTCCCCGTCCGGCGCGAACGGTCGACCCTTGATGTACGCGTACGTCGTCTCGTCCGGCGCCACCATGCCGCAGCGGGCGCCGGCCTCGATCGACATGTTGCAGACCGTCAGGCGCTCGGCCATGGACATCGCGCCGAAGACCGCGCCCGCGTACTCGAGCGCGTGGCCGACGCCGCCTGCCGCGCTGATCCGCGCGATGATCGCCAGGATCACGTCCTTGGCGCTCACGCCGGCGCCGAGGCGTCCGTCGACGGTGATGCGCATCGTCTTGGGCTTGCGCTGCCAGAGCGTCTGCGTGGCGAGCACGTGCTCGACCTCGCTGGAGCCGATGCCGAAGGCCAGCGCGCCGAGCGCGCCGTGCGTGGCCGTGTGGCTGTCGCCGCACACCAGCACCATGCCCGGCAGCGTGAGGCCCTGCTCCGGCCCGATCACGTGCACGATCCCGCGCCGCGCGTCGCCCTGGCCGAAGTAGACGATGCCCTGCCGCGCGGTGTTGTCGCCCAGCGACTGGACCATGTCGCGGATCTCGGCGTCCGGCGCGGGCGCGCCGGGCGACGTCAGCACGTAGTGATCGGCCGTCGCGACGCAGAGGTCCGGACGGCGCACGCGCCGGCCCGTCCGGGCCAGGCGCACGAACGCCGCCGTCGAGCCCTCGTGGAGCAGGTGGCGGTCGATATAAAGGAGGGTCTGCCCGCCCGGCCCTTCGGCCACGACGTGCCGCGCCCAGATCTTCTCGAACATCGTGCGGGCCATGACAGCCCGAAGATTACTTGCTGTCGCCTCGGGGCTCAAGCCGCGACCAGCGGCGCACGGCGACGGCCGCCCAGATCGCCTCGATCACCCCGAACGGCCAGGCGCCCTGCAGGAAACCATAGACGGAGCCGAGCGCGCAGGCGACGGCGAAGGCGAGCACGAACCAGTGGCTGCGGGCTTCGCAGGCGTAGCAGACGAGCATCGCCGTGACGGCGAAGAGACCGAACAGCGTCAGGCGGTCCAGCTCAGCCCTGGCCGGTGACGCGGTCGATGCCGGTGACGCGGCGGTAGGCGACAGCGTGCTGGGTGCCGTCGTCCTGGTCCAGGATCAGGCCGTCGTCGCTGACCTCCGAGATGATGCCGAGGAGCGGGTCGCGGCTGTTGGCCACGGAGATCTGCACGTGCTTGCCGACGTGAGCCTCGGCCTCGCGCTTCCAGAGCGTGTCCATCGTGCGGGCGACCTCGGCGATCTCGCGGATGTGGCCGACGCCCGGGATGCCGTGATTGTCGTCGGCCGGCTTCCTCACGGGCGCACCGGCGGCCGCGATGGACGCGGCTGTCATCGGGCGCGCCGCTGCGGCGGGAGCGCCGGCGACGGGCGCGGCACCGCCCGTGGGCGATGCCGGACGACGCGTGCGGCCGGCTTGCTCGACGGCGGCGGCGAGGGCCTGCACCACCTCGGCCATGCGGCCGAGCATCGAGCGGAAGAGCCAGAAGCCCAGCAGCGAGATCGCCAGCGCGAGGGTGAGGCTCACCTGGGCCTGCGTGCTGCGCATGGCGCCGACGCTGTGCAGCGTGAAGGCGAAGATCAGCAGCGGCACGATTGCGACGAGCGCGAAGATCACCGAGGCCGCCTGCTGAAGGCCCTGCTGCTTGCTCCGCGCCGAGCCGTCACCCGCCATCGGCCGCCCTCCCCCTTTCCGATGATCCGTCAGGGAGCCCTCGCGCCGGAAAGAGTTTCCTGGCGTCGGGTTTTCAGCCCTTCGCCGAGGGCTGGTGACCCACGGAGCCCTCGTACTTTCCGAGCTCCTCCGGCGGCAAGTAGGCCTCCTCCCACCCGCGAATGCGGTCGAAGCCCGCGAAGGTATGGAGGTCGCCCATCGGGTGGCCGCGGAATCGCTCGGCGAACTTCGCCTCCGCCGCCGGGCCTTCCTGCCGCAGCGCGGCAGCAAAGTCGTGGAGCGCCTGCAGCGCCACCCGCAGCATCGCGCCTGGCAGGATGGTGACCGCTATGCCGAGCTCCTTCATCTGCTCCACCGTGAGCCGCGGCGACACACCCGTCTGGTTGTAGAAGACGGGGCCGCGCACCTCGCGACACACGCGCCGGACCTCGTCCAGGCTCGTCGGACCTTCGACGAAGGCCAGGTCGGCGCCCGTCGCGAGGTACGCGTTGGCGCGCTCGATGGCGGCGTCCAGCGAGCCGCCGTGGGCGCCGCGCGCGTCGGTGCGCGCGATGAGCACGAAGTCGGGATCGAGCTCGCGCCGCACGGCGTCCGCCGCCCGGTACTTGCCGACCGCCTCGTCGAGCGCGATCACGCGCCGGCCGGCCACGTGGCCGCAGCGCTTGGGGATCACCTGGTCCTCGATGTGGATGCCGGCCACGCCGGTCTGGATGTACTCGCGCACCGTGCGCATGACGTTGATGGCGTTGCCGTAGCCGTTGTCGGCGTCCGCGATCACGGGCGCCGCCACCGCGTTGGCGATGTAGCGCGCGTTCAGGTGCATCTCGGTCATGGTGGCGAGCCCGGCGTCCGGCATGCCCAGCAGCGCCAGCGACGTGCCGTAGCCCGTCATGTACACGGCCGGGAAGCCCGCCTGCTCGAGCACCTTCGCGCTCATGGCGTCATAGCAGCCGGGCACGACGAGCGGCGTCGACTTCAGCAGCTGGCGAAGCTTCGTGGTGGTGCGCATACCTTCTCCTCTGTCGCGATGGTAATCTTCACCGGGTCGAGCTGAACGTCGACATCGTTGGCCACAGTGAGAACGGCGAGCAGCGCCGTGTAGCAGAGCGCGACCGCCTCTTCTTGCCTTTCTGATTCGGCGACGCGCATTCGGTCACGAACGGCAGCGACGGCGGAATCGACTCGACCGGCACGCCTATTCGCCGAAGGAACTGCGGGAAGTCAGCGTGGCAGCTTGGCGCGGAGATAGTCATCGAACGGCCCGCTGATCCGGACGATCTCGTTGAGCGCCCAGGCGCCGCGACGGATGACGACGACGAAGAGATCGCCGGCGATGCCGGCGCGGCGGGTGGCCTCGGTGACCGGGGCGAAGACCAGCGTGCGCGGCGCGTCGCTGTCGGTGAACGTCAGGAAGTCCACGCTGGTCGCGTCGGCGCCCACGGCCATCACGCGCGCGCCCTGGCGATCGGCCACGAAGAGGTGGCCGCCGGGGCTCACGTCCATGCCGGCCGCGATGGGACCGCGCAGGGCCAGGCGGCGTCCCTCCGGCCCCACGCTCCAGATCTCGCCGGTGCCGCGCTGCCTCGGCGCCTCGGTCTCACCGTCCGCGGTCACCCACAGGCGCTCGCCGCGCGCCACGAGTAGTCGCGGCCGCGGCAGGGGGAGCCACAGCGGATCGAGGACCTTGCCGCTCGGGTCGAGCTTGACGACGGCGTTGTGCTGGCGATCCGCCACGAGCAGGTTGCCTTCGGGGTCGAAGGCCACACCTTCCGGCTGCTTGAGCATCGGCGTGGAGAGCCGGCTCGGGGGTGTGCCGCCCGCGATCATCTCGGCGCGGCCGTCGACGAGGCGGTAGAGCACGCCGACGACGCGATCGCGATCGTACGTCGTCACCAGCACCTCGCCGCCGCGCACGGCGGCCACCTGCGGATTCGGCAGCGGCGGGCCGTAGAGGACCCGCGCTTCCGTCTCCTTGGTGAAGCGCCCGCCGCCGGGCGGGAAGCGATAGATCGGCCAGATGTCCTCGATCTCGCCGCCGACGTAACGGCGGCCGGTCCGCGATGCGTACAGGGTGCCGCTCTGGGGATCGAAGACGAGCGACGAGGCGGAGGGAATGCCGCTCGTGTGCCGTCCCTCGTCGAAACCGTCGCCCGTCACGTAGACCTTGGCGGTGAAGCCGCGCGGCAGCGCCATCTCCGCCGCGGCCGTCGCCGGCAGCAGCAGCAGCGCGATCAGCAGCCGCGCGCCGTACCTCATCCCTTGACGCTGCCCGCCGTGAGGCCCTCGACCATGTACTTCTGCAGATAGATGTAGGCCGCGATGACGGGCAGCGTGGTGAGGACGGCCCCCGACATGAGCGAGCCCCAGCCGTAGACGTCGCCGGTGATGAAGGAGGCGAGGCCAACGGGCAGCGTGCGCAGCTTGCCGTCGGTGATGAACACGAGCGCGTAGAGGAACTCGTTCCACGCCTGCGTGAACGCATAGAGGCCCGCGGCCAGCACGCCGGGCATCGACAGCGGCAGCACTATGCGGTAGAAGGCGCCGAAGCGGGTGGCGCCGTCGATCATCGCCGCTTCCTCGAGCTCCTCGGGGATGGACTCGAAGTAGCCCATCAAGAGCCAGGTGACGAACGGCACCGTGAACGACGGATAGGCGGCGATCAGGCCGGCCAGGCTGTTGGCGAGGCCGAGGCTGCGCATCTGCGCGTAGAGCGGGATGAACAGGATCGACGGCGGCACCAGGTAGGTGATCAGCGTGGCGCTGGCCAGGAAGCCGCGCCCGAAGAACTTCAGCCGCGCCAGCGCGTAGGCGCCGATGGTCCCCACGGCCGTGGCCAGCAGCGTGCTCGTCACCGACACGAAGACGCTGTTCTTGTACCAGGCGACGAACTCCGTCTTGGTGACGAGCTGCTGGTAGTTCTCGGTGGCGAAGGGCCGTGGCCAGAACATCGAGACCAGGCTGCGCATCTGGTCTTCGCTCTTGAACGACGTGACGGTCATCCAGTAGAACGGAAACAGCACCATCAGCGCCAGCACCACGAGGACGGCGTAGGACAGCGCCGTCTGCGCGCGACCGGCGGCGCCGCCCGCCCTCACCGCTTGCGCCCCTTCCGCATGTAGCGCGCCAGCACCATGATCGTGATGGCCAGCAGCGGCAGCAGGTAGAGCGCGACGGCGATCGCCTCGCCCAGCCGCTGGGCGCCGAACGCCGTCTCGTAGGTCAGCACGGGCATCACCATGGTGGTGCCGCCGGGGCCGCCCTTGGTGAGGATGTAGACGATCTGGAAGTCGTTGAACGTCCAGATCGTCGAGAGCAGCACCACGATGATCATGATGTTCTTGAGCCCCGGCAGCGTCACGTGGCGGAAGCGCTGGAGCATGCCGGCGCCGTCGACCGCCGCCGCCTCGTAGAGCTCGACCGGGATCGCCTTCATGCCGGCCAGGAACGAGATGCCGAAGAACGGAAAGCCGCGCCAGATGTTCACCGCGATCACCGAGGCCATCGCCGTGTGGGGCTCGCTCAGCCAGCCCACGCCCTGCGGCAGGATGCGGAACACGCGGACCAGCAGGTAGTTCAGCACCCCGAGGCTGCCGTCGAAGATCCACAGGAAGTTCAGCGCGGAGACGACCGTGGGCGCCACCCACGGGATCAGCAGCACGCCGGTCCAGAACGAGCGCCAGCGGATGTTGGACGTGAGCACGAGCGCCATCACCACGCCCAGCACGAGCTTGAAGCCCACCGAGCCGAACGTGAAGATGGCGGAGTTCACGACCGCGCGCTGGAAGAAGCCGTCGGCGCTCAGGCGGATGTAATTCTCGAAGCCGACGAAGACGGGCGGCAGGCCCACCAGCTTGTGGGTCAGCGAGAGGTAGAGCGCGTAGCCGAACGGATAGGCGACGAGCGAGAGCACGAACAGCACGATGGGCGTGACGAAGAGGTAGCCCATCCGGTGGTCGGGCCCGAGCACGCGCCTGAGCCCGCCGCGCTGCGGACGCTGCGTGAGCGCACCGGGCAGGCGCGCCGTCGAGATCGCCATGGCTGCTAGGCGCGGCTGCGGATGCGGTGAATCTCTTCCACGCGCTTGTGGGCTTCCTTGAGCGCCGCCTCCGGCGAGAGCCCGCCCACCACGATGCGGCCGCCCATGTCGCAGAGGATGTACTGGGCCTGCACCTCGATCGCCGCCGGCGTGATCGGGCCCGGATAGCCGATCCACACGCCGCGCAGGATGTTCTGTAGCATGCCCTCGTAGTTCGGGTTCGTCTTCCAGTACGGGTGCTCGGCGCGCACCTTGTAGACGGGCCCCGCCTGGCCGCTGCACGCCTTCATGTATTCCTCGAAGCGCTTCTCGTCCTCGACCCAGCGCACGAGGTCTTCGGTCAGCTCGGCGTGCTTGCTCGCCTTGAAGAGACCCCAGGTGTACGGGTTGGAGGCGACGAACGCGCCGGCCGGTCCGCCCGGCGTCAGGAGCACCTGCGTCTTGTCGTACAGCGGGTGGTTCTTCGCGCCCATGGCGTAGTAGAGGCTCGCGCCGTTGTTGGTGCACACGAGCTTGCCGGCCATGTACGCCTCGTTGTTGCTGACGTCGGTCCACGACATCACGCCGGGCGGCTGCACCTTGTGCTTCTGGATCGTGTCGACGGCGAACTGGATCGCCGCCAGGTTCTGCTTGAGGAACGTCGTGGCGAGCGCGGGCTTGCCGTCCTTGTCCCAGGTCCCCCCGCCGTAATCCCAGAGGATGTTCTGCATGAAGCCGTTGCCGTCGTCGCAGCGGTTGAGCGTCTGGCCGAAGCCCCACAGGTCCTTGGACGGATCCTGGCACTTCCTGGCGACGTCGAGGACGTCGGGGTCGTAGACCTTCGGCATCTTGAGGCCCTTCTCGGCGACGAGGTCCTTGCGGATGTGCAGGCCGCCGCCGAACACCAGCCGCGGGATGCCGGAGTACTGGCCGTCGAGCTGCACGACGCGCTCGGCGAAGGGCAGCATGCCGCCGCGCGCGGCGGCGAGATCCTTGGCCAGCTTGGTGACGTCGCGCAGCGCAGGCCGGTAGCGCATCGGCCCCTGGTAGTTCATCTCGGCGATGTCCGGCGGGTTGCCGGCCTCGACGGCCGCCACGAACTTCTGCTCGCGGTCGCCGAAGGTGGCCCAGTCGAACTCCACCTGCACCTTGCGCTCGGCCGCCCACGCCTCCACCTGCTTGGCGAGGATGTCGTTGCCCGCCGTCACGTAGCTCTTGAACAGCCACACGCGCAGCTTGGGCCCCTGCGCGTGCGCCATCGAGCCCAGCACGTGCAGGCCGGCCGCGGCGGAGCCGGTGACGATGGCGCTGCGCCGCAGGAACTCGCGGCGTGAGATCAGGTGAGCGTCGAGCTGTTCAGCAAGCGCATGCAGGCGGCGATCCATGGGACCTCCTCGGCAAGTGCGCCTGTTCTATCACGGCCGGGCTGTCCTGACAACTTAGGTGGGGGCCCCGACATGGCCCCCACACCCCCAACGTTCGGGCGGCCCCGGCCAAGCCGAGGCCGCCCTCGTCAACGGTCAGCCGAGTACTGGGTGGGGGCCCCGACATGGCCCCCACACCCCCAACGTTCGGGCGGCCCCGGCCAAGCCGAGGCCGCCCTCGTCAACGGTCAGCCGAGTACTGGGTGGGGGCTCCGACAGGGCCCCCACACCCCCAACGTTCGGGCGGCCCCGGCCAAGCCGAGGCCGCCCTCGTCAACGGTCAGCCGAGTACTGGGTGGGGGCCCCGACATGGCCCCCACACCCCCAGCGTTGGGGCGGCCCCGACAAAGCCGGGGCCGCCCTCGTCAACGGTCAGCCGGTTACACGGAGCAGGTGACGAGACCGAACCGGTCGCACTGATCGCAGTCGCCCGTGCCGCGCTCGAAGCTGTCGTGATCGCCGGCGATCGCGACGGCGGCGCGCTCGACCGCGAGCACGTCGAGGCGGAGGACGAAGGCCAGGCAGGCGTCGCAGTAGGTGGCGCCGCTCTCGAGCCGAAGAAAGTGCGCGATGTTGCCTTCGAAACTGCCGTCGTCGGGGATGGCGATGGCCTGGTTACGCCATCGAGGGGACGCGGATCCCGACCGACTCCAGGCGCGGCCGCATGCGCTCGGTGAGCAGGCCAATTCTCTGGAGATTGCCGAGCAGCGTGCCGTGCAGGTCCTTGCGGAACAGCTTCCGGAAGTGGGAGCCCTCGGCGCCGGCCGCGCGCTCGCGCCGGTGGCCGTGGATCTCCTTGATCTCGCGCTCGCTGAAGCCGACCTCCTGGTAGACCTGGGCCGGGAACTGGCCGGTGAGCGTCTTGACGAGCGCCCAGTGCGTGACCTCTTCCATCTCCTTGCGCTCGGCGTCGGTCATCTGGCCGACCACATCGGGCAGGCTGAGCATGCCGAAGCCCATGTGGCGCGATTCGTCCTGCAGGATGAGCTTGCACACCTGGCGCAGCAGCGGATCCTTCGACGTCTCGGCCAGCATGCGGAAGAGCGCGACGGCGAACGTCTCGGCCACCAGCTGCAGGCCGATCGTCTTCACGGTCCAGCGCTTGTCGGAGAGCAGCGTGTCGAACAGCTCCTTCTCGAACTCCGGCATGGGGTAGAGCCCGTCGCCGAAGCGCGTGGTGAGGTAGCGGTTGAGCACCTCGTTGTGGCGCGCCTCGTCCACCACCTGCGTGGCCTGGAAGAACTTGGCGTCGGTGCCCGACACGGCCTCCACGAGCTGGCTGCAGACCAGCATGGCGCCGTGCTCGCCGTAGAGCAGGACACCCAGCCGCCACAGCGCGAACTTGCGATTGAGCTCGGAGCGCTGGGCCGGCGAGAGGCGATCCCAGAAGGGCGTGCCGTAGATGTCGATCATCTCGTCGGCCAGCACGCCCTGTTCGATGTCGAAGGGCTGCGTCCACTCGACGTCCTTGGAGACGTTCCACTGGTCGCGCTTGGCGTTCTCGTAGAGGCGCCGCAGGTCGGGCGCCTCGGTCGGATAGGCGTGCTCGAAGATCGTGTCGTGCTGCGCGCCGATGAGGTGGCTCTCGACCATATCCGGCTTTCCTTTCGAGTTCAGAAGCTGAACTCTGCGGTATATGCTAGGCGTCGGAGGATATCGTGTCAAGGGATGCCACGCTGCCGCCGACGCGCGCCGCCGTCCTGGACGAGATCGTCCGCGCGGCGGCGGCCGCCTTCGGCGAGGTCGGCTACCGGACGGCCACGCTGGACGCCATCGCCGAGCGCGCCGGTCTGTCCAAAGTCACCCTCTACCGCTACGTCTCGAGCAAGGAAGACCTCCTGTCCCTGGTGGTCGAGCGGACGATCGCCACGTTCCGCACGGGGCTGCGCGAGATCGTCGAGGAGCGGCGCCCGGCCGAGGAGACCCTGCGCCGCATCGTCCGCTTCCAGGTGCGCCTGCTCGCCGAGAACCTGGCCTTCCTGACGGTATTCTTCGCCGAGGAGAGCGGCCTGCCCGCGCCGATGGCCGCACAGGCCGCGCGCGCCAAGCGCGAGTACGACCGCACGATCGAGCGCGTCGTGCGCGAGGGCATCGAGGCCGGCCGACTGCGGCCGCTGCCGCCGATGCTGGTCGTCTTCGGCCTGCTGGGCATGTGCAACTGGCTCCACAAGTGGTATCGCCCGCAGGGCGCGCTCAGCCCCGAGCAGATCGCCGACGTCTTCGTCGATCTGCTCGAGCGCGGCTACCTCGCCGACCGCCCGGGCGCCTCGCGCGACGGCGACGCCCTCACGCGGATCGACAAGCGCCTGGGCCGGCTGGAAGCCGCCATGGCCGCGCCGCGCCGCCGCCGCACGCGCCGGTCGTAGTCCGCGCTGCTGCGTCGGGTACAATCCCGCCATCCTTCCCGAGCAGGAGACCACGATGGCCAGAATCGAGCCGCTCGCGATCCACGACGTCGATGCCGATCTGCGCCCGGTCTGCGAGGAGTCCGAGAGCCAGATCGGAACGTCCGCCAGCACCCGGACCTATGCGAAGAACCCGGCCGTCCTGAGGGCGCTCGTCGCCTTCCGCGCCGCGCTGGCCAAGGAGAGCACGCTCGACCCCGTTCTGCGCGAGCTGGTGCGCCTCAAGGTCGCCGGCCTCAACGCCTGCCGGTACTGACTGAAGGCGCGCTATGCCGGGGCCCGGCATGCGGGACTGACGGAAGACAAGATCCAGGCGATCGAGGACGAGACGTCGGGGTTGCTGTCAGCGCGCGAGCGCGCCGCCGTGCGCTTCGCCGAGAAGCTGGCCGTCGATCACCGCAAGGTGGACGACGCGCTGTGGGTGGAGGTGCGGGCGCACTTCTCGGAGGCCGAGATCATCGAGCTGACCGCGCACACGACGCTCTACATCGGCTTCGGACGGTTCAACGAGATCATCGGGCTGGAGTGAGTGAGGAGGCCGCCCCGGTCGAACCCGGGGCGGCCTGCCTCTCAGTGCTTCTCGCGGGACGCGAAGAACTCGTGGACGCACGCAGCGAGCGCGGCGCCCGCCAGCGGTCCGACCCAGAAGATCCACTGATCCTTCCAGCTCCCCATGACGAACGCCGGCCCGAAGCTGCGCGCCGGGTTCATCGACGCGCCCGTCAGGGGCAGCGCGAAGAGCTGAGCGACGACGTACGTGAGCGCGATGGCGGCCAGACCCAGCGCCGCCGGACGCGACGAGCCCATGGTGGTGGCGAACATCGCCGACACCAGCATGAACGTCACCACGATCTCCGCCGTGAGGCCGCCGCCGAGCGTGACCCGCATCGCGAGGCCGTGGGCGCCGAGGTTGCCGAAGGTGCCGGCGGGAATGATGAGCGTCAGCAGGAGCGCGCCGGCCGCGGCACCCGCGCACTGCGCGATCATGTACATGACACCCTTCGTGAAGCTCATCTTGCGCGCCACCATCGCGGCGAACGTCACCGCCGGATTCAGGTGGCCACCCGAGATGGGCAGCATGGCGGCGACGAGCAGCATGAAGGCGAGGCCGTGGGCGAGCGCGATCACGAGCATGCGCGCCGAGTCGAGCCGCTCGGCGAGCATCCCTGCGGTGATCGCGACCGTGCCGGCGCCGAGGACCACGAACAGTAGACTGCCGAGAAACTCGCCCATCAGCGCGCGGCGCGCCTCCGCGGACGCCAGCTCGTCCTTCACCGTCGTCGCGGGCGAGCGAAGCTTGACCACGACCATTCCGCGGTCATGCAACGCTTCGGTCTTCGCCATCGGGTTCCCCTCCTGAGCGGAGTTTTGACTCCGAGGCCGTCAGCGGGAGCATGAAGCGGGCCACGCGAAGGCAGCCGGATCGGCTTTGATTCCAAGCACTTGTGCGTCACGCTCGGGAAGCCTCCGGCGCGTTCTGTCACGCTGTCCGTGCCATCCTGAGCGCATGCAGGGAGCAATAGGTAGGCAGGCGTAACGACGACGGGACGTTGCGCGGACCGGGGGCCATGGCATCCCCGTTGCGGGGCCGATGTCGCCGGTGGCCGGGCCAATGCGAGCACGCCTCGTCGGATGGTCGGCAGCCGTCGCCTTCGCAGCGCTCACCTGCTCGTTCGTCGCCCTCGCTGACGCGGCGCCGGCCGCGTCACCGCGCGTCGTGTGGGTGCCGGAGTGGCGCCTCTACGTCCGCGAGGGCATCGACGTCGTGCACGCGCACGGCGTCTACTACCGCTATGACGCCGGGCGCTGGCAGGTCTCCCGCTCGCCGGACGGGCCCTGGGTCGCCACGCCGCGCGCGCGCGACGTGTCGCCGTCGAGCCGGATCGTGGACGTCGCGCTCCAGTACATCGGCGCGCCCTACGCGTGGGGCGGCGCGACGCCGAGCGGTTTCGATTGCTCGGGCTTCGTCCGTTACGTCTACGCCGCGGTCGGCGTCGAGCTGCCGCACAACGTCGCCCAGCAGCATCGCCATGGCGTCGACGTCAGGCGCGAGGACCTCCAGCCCGGGGACGTCGTGTTCTTCGACCGGCTGCGGCACAACGGCATCTACATCGGTGACGGCCGCTTCGTGCACGCCGCCCGCACGCCGGAGTCGATCGTGATCTCCCACCTCGACGAGCGCTGGTATCGCAGCCGCTGGGTGGGCGCACGGCGGCTCCTGCCCAGAACCTCGGCCGCGCGCCGCGAGGAGGGATCAGCCGAGCGCGATGTCGAGCCAGCCGCGGGGCGTGACGGCGGCGCGCTCGTCCTCGCGCACGAGGACGGTCGTCGTCGCGGACTCGAACAGCGCGGGGCCCTTCACCTCGTGGCCGGCGCCAAGCGCGTCGAGGCGGTACACGGGAATCTCCGTCCAGCCGCCGAGCCACACGCGACGCCGCGCGGGCGGCGCCAGCGCGCGCCCCGTGGCGACGGCCTCGTCGGCGGGCAACACCGGCAGCCGGCCGACCACCGCCACCCGCGCGTTCACGATGACCACTTCCTGCCCGGGCGCGCTGTAGGCGTAGAGCTCCTCGTGGCGCCGGTGGAAGCGCGCGGCGATCTCGTCGAGCAGGTCGGCGCGCGCGAGATCGACACCGGCGAGATCGACCGTGATCTCGAAGATCTGCTCCCCGTAGCGCATGTCGAGCGCGCGCCGCACCTCGATGGGGCCGTCGAAGCGGCCGAGCCGCCGTCTCCCCTCCTTCTCGAGTGACGCGAACAAGCGGCGCAGCGCGGCGGCGGTGAGCCGGCGCACGTCGCTCACGTGCGAGCGCACCAGCTCGTAGCGCAGGTCGGTGGCCAGCATGCCCCACGCGGAGAGCACGGCGGCCACGCTTGGCACGATGATGCGGGGGATCTCCAGCAGGCGCGCGACCTCGGTGACGTGCAGGCCGGCGGCGCCGCCGAAGGCCACCAGCGTGAAGCCACGCGGATCGACACCGCGCCGCACGGACACCAGCTTGATGCCCTCCGCCATGTTCGTGTTCACGACACGCGCGATGCCCTCGGCGGCGGCGAGGGCGTCGGTGCCCAGCGCCTTGGCCAGCGGCGCGATCGCCCGCTGCGCGGCGGCGACGTCGAGCCGGATACGGCCGCCGAGGAAGTTGCCGGGGTCGAGCAGGCCGCGCACGAGGTTCGCGTCGGTCACCGTCGGCGCCGTGCCGCCGCGGCCGTAGCCCGCGGGGCCGGGATCGGCACCCGCGCTCTGGGGTCCGACGCGCAGGATCCGGCCGGCATCCACCCAGGCGATCGAGCCGCCGCCGGCGCCCAGCGTGTGAATGTCCAGCGCCGGCAGCGCGACGCGCGCGATGCCGACGGTCTTCTCGCCGGTCAGCGTCGCCTCGCCGCCCTGCAGCAGGGCGATGTCGGTGCTGGTGCCGCCCATGTCGAAGGTGACGAGGTCGCCGCGGCCGGTGAGGCGCGCCACGTGACGCCCGGCCGCGATGCCGCCCGCCGGCCCCGACAGCACGGCGCCCGCCGCCAGCCGGGCCGACTCACGGATCGGCGCCACGCCCCCGTGTGACTGCATGATCAGGATTTCGTTCCGGTAGCCCTGCGCGCGCAGGCGCGTGGCGAGGCTGGTGAGATAGCGCGAGAGCGCGGGGCCGACGTAGGCGTTGACGACGGTCGTCCACACGCGCTCGTACTCCTTGATCTGCGGCAGCACCTCGGAGGACAGGGACACGTAGAGCCCGGGGCGCCGGCGGGTCACCGCGCGGCCAGTCTCGCGCTCGTGGCGCGGGTTGCGATAGGCGTGCAGATAGCAGACGGCGACCGCCTCCACCCGGGCGCGTTCCAGGCGGGCCAGGGCCGCGGCCAGCGAGCGACGATCCAGCGGGCGGCGCACGGCGCCGTCGAAGCCGACGCGCTCGCGCACACCCAGGCGCAGCGCGCGCTCCACCAGCGGCACGGGCGGCGGCATGCGCAGGTTGTAGCGGTCGTCCTTGAGCCCCTCGCGCATCTCGATGACGTCGCGGTGGCCCTCGGTCGTCAGCAGCGCCACCCGCGCGCCCTTGCGCTCCAGCAGCGCGTTGGTGGCCACCGTGGTGCCGTGCACGATCCGCTCGGTGCGGGCCAGCAGCCCCTGCACGTCGGTGCCCAGCTCCGCGGCCAGCAAGGCGAGGCCGTCCAGGAGCCCGTCGGATGGATCGCGCGGCGTGGAGGCGGCCTTGGCGATCGCCACGCGCCCGCGCTCGTCGACCGCGACGAGGTCGGTGAAGGTGCCGCCGACATCGATACCAATCCTGATCACGACGAGTCCTCCCGCCGCTGCGCGGCGTCACGCAGTGTAATTCGTCGGCATGCGCTATGCACCCGTGTCGCCACGGGGCCAAAGGAGAGTGAACATGGAACGCGATTTCGAGGCTGGCTGGCGTCCGTGGCCGGTCTGGAGCGCCGTCTGGGTCGGCGCGCTCAGCGCGCTGGCGGTCGGTCTCATCATCGGGCTGATCGGGTACGCCGTCGGCGCCCATCAGCTCGCCGGACCACGCACGATGACCTTCAAGAACATCCGCTTGGTGACGATGCTCTTCAACGTGGCCGGGGCGTTCTTCGCCTTCGTGGTGGGTGGCTGGGTCGCCGCTCGCATCGCGGGCGTGCGCCGGGCCGAGCCCGCGATGCTCCACGGAGCCGTCGCGTGGCTCGTCACGATTCCGATGATGCTACTGCTCGGGGCCCTGGGCGCGACCGCGATGTACGGGAGCTGGTACTCCGGCCTCGTGGCGGGCACGCCGACCTGGGCCACCACCGCGCCCTCCACCCCGGAGCTGGCGGCGGCCGTGCGCAACAGCGCGCTGGCCACGGTGGCGGCGATGCTGCTGGGACTGGTCGGGGCTGTGATCGGCGGCTGGATGGCGTCCGGTGAGCCGATGAGACTGGGTCATTACCGCCGGCGCGACATCGACATCGATCGACCGCGCCGCGTCGCGTGAGGGAGGATATACCGATGTTTCTCGTACTGCTCTGGCTCCTGGGCGTGCCGCTCGGGCTGATCATCCTGCTGTTCCTGCTCGGCGTCGGGCGCTAACGCGCTCGAAGGGGGGCTTCGCCCCCCTTACGGTCATCGGAGGGGGCCTCGACGGCCCCCTCCGACACCTCCCCCAGAATCGGATTGCGCCGGCAAAGCCGGCGCTCGAAGTGGCCTGATCGAATACCCGGTGTGAATCGTTAGCGGTGTTAGCGACACGCCGCCGCGGCGTGCGGGGGCGATCAGGGGCGTGGGGGGATGATCATGTAGGTCGCTCTTCCGAGGGCGACGAGGGTGCCGGCGGTGTCGGTGACGCGGGTTTCGCCGAAGGCGATGGAGCGGCCGCGGCGGAGGATGCGGCCTTCGGCGAGGAGGGCGTCGCCGCGGGCGGCGGCGATGAAGGTCACGTTGAGGTCGAGAGTGGCCTGATCGACACCGCCGGTGGCGGCGGAGCCGTAGGTACCGAGCGCGCCGCCGACCGCGGCGTCCACGAGCGTGGCCAGCACGCCGCCGTGCACGGGGGCGCCGGGCGCGTTCCGTAGCTCGTCACGCATCGGCACCCGCAGTCGCACCCAGCCCTCGCCCGCCGCCTCCACGTCGATCCCGAGATAGCGCCAGAAGAGGTTGGCGCGCCCGCGCTCGCGTACGCTCGACAGCCGCTCGTCGTCAGCCACGGCGGCCCCGTACGACGCCGTTGGCGCGATCCCGCGCCCGCGCCTCGCGCGGCCGCCGCGCGGGCGGGCCGTAGCCGCCGCCGCCCGAGGACTCGACGAGGAAGACGTCGCCGGGCCGCACCGGTATCCCGACCTCCTTGGTCTTCAGCACGCGCGTGGTGCCCCGCGAGAGCAGGCGATAGCGATGCGGCAGGCCGTCCCGGCCGCCGAGCAGCCCATAGGGCGCGTGGCGCACGCCGTCGCCGGCGGTGTTGGCCACGGCGGGCTCGCGGACGTCCACGCGCAGGCGCAAGACGGCCCCCACGCCGCCGCGATGGCGGCCGTCGCCGCCCGAGCTCGCGCGGAACTCGTGATGCTCGAACGTCAGCGGGAAGCGCACCTCGGCCACCTCGACGCTGCCGAACTTGATGCCGCCCGCCGCCTGCCCCTCGCCCGCCGTCTCCCAGCCGTCGCCGGCCCGCGTGGCGCCACCGCCGGGGCGGGCATGGAACATGTGCCAGATGAACGGCCGCTTCGTGCGGGGATTCACGCCCTTGATGGCGATGCGGAAGCGCCGGCCCCAGCCCGCGATGGCGCGCTCGGGCGCCGCGGGCGCCAGCGCCTTGATGATGGCCTCCGCGATGTCCTGCGCGCAGTGATTCGTCGAGAGCGTCACCGGCGCCGGCGGCAGCGGGTTGACGATGGTGCCGGCCTTGGTGATCACCTTCACCGGGCGGAACGTCCCCGAGTTCTTCGGCGTGAGCGGGTCGATCAGGTACGCGAAGGCCATGTGCACGGCCGACATCGTGTTGGGGAACGCGGAGTTCACGAAGCCGGTCACCTGCGGCGCCGACTCGCTCAGGTCCACCACGACGCTGTCGCCCTTCTTCGTCACGGTGGCGCGGATGGGGATGTCGGTCGCGCCGTGGCCGTCGTCGTCGAGGATCGAGGAGCCGCGGTACACGCCGTCGCGCCACGTCTTCACGCACGCGCGGGCCTGGCGCTCGGCGCCGTCGAGGATCTCGTCGACGGCGGCGACGACGGTCTTGGCGCCGTACGACTCGACCAGCGCGAGCAGCCGGCGCTCGCCGACGCGCGCCGAGCCGATCATCGCGCGCAGGTCGCCCATGAAGTCGTGCGGGTGGCGCACGTTGGTCACCACCATCTGGAGGACGTCGTCGCGCAGCTCGCCGCGGTCGTAGAGCTTGAGCGGCGTGATGCGGATACCCTCCTGCCAGATCTCCGTCGCGCCCGGATTGTAGGCGCCGTGCGTGGAGCCGCCGATGTCGCTCTGGTGCGCGCGGTTGATCGACCAGAACGCGACGCGATCCTCGACGAAGACCGGCACGAACGCCGTCAGGTCGGGCAGATGATTGTTGCCGTGGTACGGGTCGTTCAGGAGGAAGACGTCGCCCGGATGAACGCGCCCGGCGAAGGCGTCGCGCACCGAGGCGACCGCCCACGGAATGGCGCCCACATGAATCGGCACGTGCTCGGCCTGGGCCACGAGACGCGCCTGGTCGTCGCAGATCGCCGTCGAAAAATCGCGGCTGGAGTTGAGGATCTGCGAGTACGCCGTGCGCAGCATCGCCTCGCCCATCTCCTGCACGATCGCCTCGAACCGATGCGTGAGCACGGACACCGTGATGGGATCGATCATGGCGTGAGTATAAACGGAGAGAGACAGAGGGGCTTCGGCGGCCTCGCGAGGCCCCCCAGGTAACTAAACCGCGAGAGCCACCAGGCGCACGCGAGCCTTACCCTCGCGGACCAGCTGAGCCACGAGCGAAGTGGCCGCCTCCTCGGACATGCCGAGGCGCTTGCCCAGCTCGTCAGGTGCCATCGGCCCGTGCTCGGCCAGGCACCGGAGCGTCTCGGCCTCTACCGTGCTCCACCAGTCCTCGGGCTCGCTCATGCCGGAGGCGTAAAGCACCAAGCTTGCCAATCGCTTCCCGCGAGAATGGCGCGGGATTGGGGGGATGCGCCGTCCGCCGCTGCCTTGAATTTCGTCAACGGGCCTCCGGCGTGCCGGAATTCTCCGCATCCCGGAGGGTGTTTCACACGGTGACCGTTCCGGTGTCTCATAGGGCGATGGGAGAGACCGTGCAACTCGACGAGGCCGGATTCGAGACCCTCGTGGCGACCCACCACGGCGAGATCTATCGCTACTTGCGCCGGCTTGCCTGGCGGGCCGCCGAGGCCGACGACCTGTCGCAGGAGACCTTCCTGCGCGCCTACCGCGCACGGCAGCGGCTGACCGCGGACGCGAACGTCCGCGCCTGGCTCTTCGCCATCGCCACCAACGTCTTTCGCAACCACGTGCGGTCGGAGCGCCGGCGGCGCGCCGCCCACGAGACGGTGCGGGCGACCCGCCGCGAGATGGACCTGGACGGCCCGGAGGCGGAAGCCGTGGCCGGCGAGGTGCGAACGCTGACGGAGACCACCATCCGCGGCCTGCCGCTCAAGCAGCGGCTGGCTTTCACGCTGCGCAAGATGCACGAGCTCGACTATGAAGTGATCGGGGAGAGCCTCGACTGTTCGCCGGAGAGCGCACGCGCCCACGTGTTCCAGGCGCTGCGCAAGATCCGCACGTCGCTGAACGGTCACGCGCTGCCCCTGACGGAGCCCACGCGATGAGCAAGCCCCAGAGTTGTGTCGAGATCGAGCCCGAGCTGATCGCCGCCGGCATCGGCGAGGCGACGGACCGCGAGTCCGCGCGCGTGCAGTCGCACGTGGCCGGTTGCCGGTCGTGCCGCGACGAGCTGGCGCGCTATCGTGCGGTGGATGCGGTGGTCGGCACGCTGCGCGCCGAGCCGGCGCCGGCCGGCGACGCCGATGCCGCGCGCCAGCGCTTGATCGCGCGGCTGGCCGATCTCAAGTCGCGCCTGGTAAGCTATCGCGTGTTTCCCTCGCCGCTGGGGCCGATCCTCATCGCCGCCTCCGAGCACGGCGTGGCGCTGGTGGAGTACTTGCGCGGCGACGCGCGCGACTCGCGGCTGTTCCGCATGGGGGACGTGGACACCCAGGAGGGCGGCGGCGCGCTGGAGCGGCTGCACGGCGAGCTCCTCGACTACCTGGCCGGGCGCCGCACGCGTCTGGAGTGGCCGCTCGACCTGCGCTTCGCCCGCAGCGACTTCGAGCGCGCGGTGCTGCAGGCGACGGCGGCCGTGCCCTATGGCGCCGTGTCGTCCTACACGGGCATCGCGGGGGACGTCGGCAAGCCCAGCGCGGTGCGCGCGGTGGCCCAGGCGCTGCGCCACAACCCACTGCCGATCGTCGTGCCCTGCCACCGCATCGTCGGCATCGGCGGCGAGCTCGTCGGCTACGCGGGCAACCGCCTCGGGCTCAAGGAGCAGCTCCTCGCCGTGGAGGGCGTGCCCACCGTAAGCCGCGCCCGCGAGGCGCGCATCGCCCGCGCCGCGATGTACCACTACGACCCGAATCCGGATCGCCAGTACTGCCTGCCGACCTGCGGCGACATCGGCAAGCGTCCGCTCGGTGTCGTGAAGCTCTTCGCGCGCCGCGAGCTGGCCGAGACCACCGGCCTCTCGCCCTGTGTCGACTGCCGCCCGGATCTTCATCCGCTCGCGAGCTGATTTCACGGGGGCCCGACATGGCCCCCAAGCCCCCACACGTTCGCAGCGCCCCGGCGGCGCCGTGGCGCTTCTCTGGAATGGTTAACCTGCCACAGTCACTCGCCGCGTCCGATGCCCGTGAGGGCCCCGCCGCTTCGACCTCTCGCGGGTTTCACGCGTGTGGCGCTTCGGGGTCATAGAGGCAAAGGAGGCGCGCAATGGAGACGTTGGTGGGACTCATGTTGGCGGCGTCGCCGGTGGCGATCACGGCCGGGCTGTTGCTCGGGGCAGAGCGCCGCCAGCGGCGGCGGCAGTCGGAGGTGTCGCGCCAGATCGCGCTGACCGACGCGCTCCACGCGCGGCTGGGCGCGCTGGTGGCGCCGGTGGTGCGCCTGCACGGCCGCGTGTGGGAAATCACCGTGGCGGTGCCGGTGGAGCGGCCCGGGCTGGTGAGCGCGGTGCTGACGACGGTGGACGAGGTGTTCGGACGCGTGGCCTACGAGCTGCGGCTGCATCGCCAGACGCCCGTGACGCCGGTGGCACAGGCGCGGGGCGTGGCACGGGCCCGCCAGGAGTCGCTGTCATGGACATGAACGAGTACTGCCTGAACATGATGGCGCGGCAGCGGCTCGACGATCTGCGCGAGCAGGCCGCGCGCATCGCGCTCCGTGCACAGGTGCGGCGCGGCCAACCGCTGCGCGTCATCGTCGGTCACGCGCTCGTGCGGCTCGGCAACCGGCTGGCGGGCGGCTTGACGCCGATGCGAGCCGCGGCGTGATCGTGGTACAAGGAAACCCGTGTTGAAGCAGGTCGAGGCCGGGGTGCTCCGCGTCGCCTACGAAGAGAGCGGCGCGCCGGACGGCCGGCCCGTCGTGCTCCTGCACGGGTTCCCCTACGACGTCCGCGCCTACGACGACGTGGCGCCCCGCCTCGCCGAGGCCGGCTGTCGCGTGATCGTCCCCTACCTGCGCGGGTACGGCCCCACCCGCTTCCTGTCCGCGGAGACGCCGCGCTCGGGACAGCAGGCGGTGCTCGGTCACGACCTGCTCGCACTGCTGGACGCGCTCGAGCTGCGGAATGCGGTGCTCGCCGGCTACGACTGGGGTGGGCGCGCGGCGTGCATCGTGGCCGCGCTGTGGCCCGAGCGCGCGCGGGGCCTCGTCTCCGGCGGCGGTTACAACATGCAGGACATCGCGCGCGCCATGGAGCCCCAGGCGCCCGAGCGTGAGCTGGGCCTCTGGTACCAGTACTACTTCCACAGCGAGCGCGGCCGCGCCGGCCTCGAGCAGAACCGCTACGAGCTCGGCAAGCTGCTCTGGCGGTTGTGGTCGCCGACGTGGCCGTTCGACGAGGCGACGTACGCACGCACGGCGGCATCGTTCGACAATCCCGACTTCGTCGCGGTGGTGATCCACTCCTACCGGCATCGCTTCGCCCTGGTGCCGGGCGATCCCGCCGTCGAGGCCACCGAGCGGCGCCTGGCCGCGCAACCGGTCATCACCGTGCCGACGATCGTCCTGCATGGCGGCGCCAACGGCGTGTCGCCGGTGGCGACGTCCGAGCGTCACACGCGCTTCTTCAAGGGGCCCTACGAGCGCCGTGTGATTCCCGACGTGGGGCACAACCTGCCGCAAGAAGCGCCCGCCGAGTTCGCCGCCGCCGTTCTAGCGCTCGCCTGACCGGCGGCGAGCGTCCTTCGCACGCACCCAATCGACGATCTGGGCGGGCAGCGCCTCGCGCGTGGCGCGGACCACGGTCCACAGCTCGGCGTCGGGCCGTTGCTTCACCTCGGCGATCAGGCCGGCGCCGCGCTGAGCGACCGTGGCCACCACCGGCGTGGAGCTCTCGAGCAGTGCGCGGATGGCGTCGACGAACGCCGGTGACAGACACTCCATCTTGCCGATCTCGTCCACGAGCCAGGCGTCCACCGCGGGATCCGGGGCGAGTCCACGCGCGAGCGTGTCCATCACGCCGAGATCGACGCCGTAACGGCCCACGCGCGGCGGGCCCGGACGATCGACGCGCGCCAGGTCCCACGTCTGCCCGTCGAACGTCACCGCGCGAAAGCCCCGGCGCTCGCCACGCCGGCGCATCTCCTCCGTGTAGAAGCCGCCCAGGCGCCGGTCGCGCATCCGCTCGGCGGCACGCCGCAGCGCCGTTGTCTTGCCGCTGCCCGGCGGCCCCGTGATCAGCAGGACGCTCATGCTATCTTTTCTATCTCATGGCCCTGCCCAGGACGGCGAGCGTGGTCATCATCGGCGGCGGCGTCGTCGGCTGCAGCATCGCCTATCACCTCGCCAGGCGCGGGCAGCGCGACGTCGTGGTCCTCGAGCGCGAGACGGTCGGCAGCGGCACCACCAGCAAGGCGGCCGGCGGCATCCGCGCGCAGTTCCCTACCGAGACCGAGGTGCGCTTCTCGCTCGAGGCGATCGGCGTGTTCGAGCGCTTCGAGGAGGAGTTCGGCGTCGACATCGGCTACCGGAAGATCGGCTACCTGTTCCTGGTCTCGGACGAGGAGGACCTGCGCGGCTTCCGCGAGCGCATGGCGTTGCAGCGCCGGCTCGGGGTGGACGTGCGTGAGATCTCGCCGGCCGAGGCCAAGGCCATCGTGCCGGCCCTGCGCGTGGACGATCTCGTCGCGGCCGTGTGGGGCCCGAGCGACGCGATGGCGGGCCCGGCCGAGGTGACGAACGGCTTCGCGCGGCGCGCACGGGAGCTGGGCGCGAAGATCGCCGAGGGCGTCGACGTGACGGCGATCCCCGTCGAGCACGGGCGCGTCGCGGGCGTGGCGACGACCGACGGCGCCATCGCCACGCCGCTCGTGATCAACGCCGCCGGCCCGGCCGGCGCCGCCGTCGGGCGGCTGGCGGGCGTGAAGCTGGCCGTGCAGCCGCGCCGCCGCCACATCTTCTATACCGAGCCGTTCCCCGAGATCCCCGGGCCGGTACCGCTCACGACCGATCGCGCCAGCGGATTCTACTTCCGCAAGGAGATGGAGCAGCTCCTGCTCTCGCCCGGCGACGTCGAGGACATCGGCGAGGATTTCAGCGTGCCGGTCGACCGCGCGCGCATCGACGAGACGGTGGAGAAGGCGCTGCACCGCATTCCGATCGTCGAGAAGGCGCGGATCGCCGGCGGCTGGGCGGGCCTGCGGCCGCTGACGCCCGACGACCACGCGATCATCGGGTGGGCGCCCGGCGTGGAAGGCTTCTTCGTCGCCGTCGGCTTCGGCGGTCACGGCTTCCAGCACTCGCCCGCCACCGGCCGCTACGTCGGCGAGTGGCTGCTCGACGGCAAGCCCTCGCTCGACCTGTCGCTCTTCGATCCCGGCCGCTTCGCCCGCGGCGCCGCCGTTCACCATGACAAGGGGCCGGACGCCGAATAGTGTCTCTTCGGGACTATGTGCTCTCTCCGTCGCATCCAACCGGACGATTCAAAGCAGTTGTCTTCCGCGCCCTGGGGTATACACGGCGCGGCTGGCGATCGCTCGAGAACGATCTGCGGAAACAGCATCTATCGAAGAACGCTCGTCCGGGCCGGAAAGACGACCATGGGCAGAGATACGAGATTCGCGCTAGATTACGAGGACCGAACAAACGAACTGGTATGTTCGGTATATCCGGAGGATTAGCGATGCGGTTCCTGGACTTGGACCCGGTCGTCCTTGATGTTGACATCCCGGAGCACGGTCGTACGGCGGCACTTCTGACGCTGACGGCATCGCAGCTCCGAAAGCCGAGCCACGACGACCTGATCTGCGTGAACCAGATGGGATCGACACAAGATCTCGGGTCGCGACGGCGTCGGCCGCGACGACCGTAGAGACGACCTCGGGCCCGACGCAGGCTTGCAGAGCCCATCTCCCTTATCGTTGATCATCGGCGACGTCCGGCTGATCCTCGCCGACATTCCCGTTCGCCGTCCGCACACGATGTCGTTCACCACCCTGGAGGCGGTGAACTTCGTCTTCGTGCGGATCGAGACGCGCGACGGGCTCGTGGGCTGGGGCGAGGCCGCGTGCCTCGGCGGCCCCACGTGGAGTGAGGAATCGGCGGAGTCCATCGTGGCCACGCTCGAGCGCTACGTGCTGCCGTGGCTGCGCGGGCGCGACGCGCGCGAGCTGGAGTCGCTCCGGCTGGAGATGGCGAAGCGCGTGCAGGGCAATCCGTTCGCGCGCGCCGCCGTCGAGATGGCGCTGTGGGATCTCAACGGCCGCGCGCTCGGCGTGCCGGTGCACCGCCTGCTGGGCGGGCGTGTGCGCGACCGCGTGCCGCTGTCGTGGTCGCTGGCCGTGGCGAACGGCGACGCCGAGGTCGCCGAGGCTCGCGAGAAGGTCGCGAAGGGCCATCGCATCTTCAAGATCAAGACGGCGGCCCACCCGGTCGCGGAAGACGTCGCGCGCGTGAAGGCGATCCGCGAGGCGCTCGGCCCCGACGTGCGTTTGCGCGTGGACGCCAACCAGGGGTGGGACCGTCCCACCGCGCTGCGGGCAATCCGCGCGATGGAGCCGTACGACCTCGACTTCGTCGAGCAGCCCGTGCCGCGCTGGGATCTCGACGGCCTCGCCGAGATCGCGCGCACCGTGAGCGTGCCGATCATGGCCGACGAGTCGTGCGGCTCGCCGCAGGACGCGCTGGCCATCGCGCGGCGGGGCGGCGTGGCGATCCTGGCCCTCAAGCTCACCAAGTCGGCGGGGCTCGCCAACACGATGGCCATCGCGCGCATCGCCGAGGCCGCGGGTCTCGGCTGCTACGTCGGCTGCATGATCGAGACCTCGCTCGGCACCGCCGCCTATCTGCAGGCCGCGCTGGCGGCGGCGCCCGTCACCTGGGGCTGCGAACTGTTCGGCCCCCTGCTGCTGCGCGGCGACGTCGTCCGCGAGCCCGTCCACTACGCCGACGGCTGCATCCTCGCGCTGGACGCCCCCGGCCTCGGCGTGGACGTCGACGAGCTCGCCCTGAAGGAATGGATCCGCCACTAGAACTGAGAAGCCGTTTGCCGAACGGGTACGTGCCGTCAACGCGAATCCGGACGGTGTATGCAGCAAACGCGAATCCGGAGGGGAAGGGGGAACCCTGCTAGGGTTCCCCTTCAAACAGGAGGAGACTTCATGCGACGCGTATCGATGCTGTTGCTCGTCCTCGCGGTTGCTTTCGTCGGGAGCCTGCCGGGCGAGGCCCAGCAGGGCAAGAACATCACGTGGACGGCCGGCCAGGTCGGCGGCGGCTGGTACTCGCAGGCCGGCGGCTTCGTCGAGCTCATCAAGAGCAAGGACCCGTCGTTCAACATCAAGGTCATCCCGGGCGCCGGCATCCAGAACATGACCAAGCTGCAGCAGGGCGAGACCGAGATCGCCTGGGGCCTGCCGCCCTTCATCATGGCCTCCTACCAGGGCCAGGATCCGTACAAGGACAAGCACTCCGACATGCGGCTGGTGATGAACGGGCTCGGCTTCGTGCACATCCAGTGGTGCGTGCCGGCCGACTCCGAATGGAAGTCCATCCGCCAGATCTTCGAGTCGAAGAAGCCCATCACGATCGGCACCACGCCCCCGGGCGGCTCCGACGAGTGGGTGATGCGCAAGGTCTTCGAGTTCTACAAGACGACCTACGCCGACGTGCGCAGCCGTGGCGGCAAGGTCATCCTCGTCTCCTACACCGACCTCGCCAACCAGTACCGCGACCGCAACATGGACATCCTGTTCGCCAACCTGGCGGTGCCGGGCGCGGCGATCCAGGAAGCCTCACTCGGGCGCAAGATGCGCATCCTGCCGATGGACGACGACCTCATCAAGTTCATGGAGGGCGTCGGCCTCACGCGCGGAGTCATTCCCAAGGGCTCCTACAAGGACGTCGTGAACAACGACGTGGACATCCCGACCATCGCCATGGCCAACACGATCGTGGCCAACGCCAAGGTGCCCGCCGACGTCGTGCACGACTTCACCAAGGTGCTCGTGTCCAACGTGGATGGCGTGCGCAAGGTGCACCCGGCCTTCAAGGACTTCGATCCCAAGGACGCGCCGAAGCTGTCGAGCCTGCCGCTGCACCCGGGCGCGGAGCGCGCCTATCGCGAGGCGGGCCTGCTGAAGTAGCGGCGCGGACGGCGTCGTGCGCAAGCTCGACGGCTGGGTGGGCTGGGCGGTGGGCGGCTGGTCGGCCGCGGCCGCCCTCTTCCACATCTGGACGGCCTACGCCGGCGTCTGGGAGCCGCGCGAGATGCGCGGCGTGCACCTGCTGTTCCTCATCCCGCTCGCGTTCCTGCTCTTCCCGGGCTCCGAGAAGAAGCCGAGCCCGCGCATCACCCGGCTCGACCTCGCGTGGGCCGTCGCCTCGTTCCTGGCGTGCGCGTGGGTCATCGCCCACGCGCACGAGCTGACGGAGCGCTGGGAGGGCGTGCACCCCGTCACGCTCACGATGACGATCGTCGGCACCGTCCTCGTGGTGACGGTGCTGGAGGCTGCGCGCCGCTCGGTGGGCTTCTGGTTCTTCGTCACCACGCTGCTCTTCATGGCGTACCTGGTGGCCTCGCCGTGGCTGCCGGGATTCCTGCGCTCGCCGCGCGCGTACTCCTACCGGCAGCTCGTCGAGATGTTCGCCTTCTACGCCGACGAGGGCGTGATGGGCTCGCTCACCGGCATCTCGTCGAACATCCTGATGATCTTCATCCTGTTCGCCTCCTTCATGCTCCACTCGGGCGTCGGCCAGTTCTTCATGGACATCTCGATCGCGCTGGCCGGGCGCTTCCGTGGTGGTCCCGCCAAGGTGGCGGTCGTCTCCTCGGGGCTCTACGGCACCATCAGCGGCTCGTCGGTGGCGGACTGCTACGCGACGGGCACGTTCACGATTCCCCTGATGAAGCGGATCGGGTACCGGGCGGAGATCGCCGGCGCCATCGAGGCGTGCGCGTCGTGCGGCGGGCCGCTGATGCCGCCGATCATGGGCGCCGGCGCGTTCATCATGGCGGAGCTGACGGGCATCCCCTACTCCAAGATCATCGTCGCCGCCGCGCTGCCGGCGGTCCTCTACTACGCCGGCATCATGGCCACCGTGCACTGGGAAGCGCTGAAGCACGGCATCGGCACGATGAAGGCCGAGATGCCGTCGGCGGGCTCGCTGCTGCGGCGCGCGCTGCTCTTCACGCCGTTCTTCACGATCGTCTACTTCCTGCACGCGGGCTACTCGCCGTCGAAGGCCGCGCTCTACAGCATGTTCACCGCGATCGCCGTCTCCTGGGTGGCCGGCGACTCGCCGATGACGCCGCGGAAGATCTTCGCGACGTTCGGCGAGGCCATGCGCTCGGGCGTGATCATCGCCTCCGTGCTGGCCGCCTCCGGGCTCATCGTGGCCGCCATGAGCCGCACGGGGTTCGCGCTGGCGTTCTCGAGCGCGATCATCAACCTGTCGGGCGGCTACGTGATCGTCGCGCTGTTCCTGGTCTTCGTCGTCATCTCCGTGCTGGGCACCGGCATCCCGACCACGCCGGCCTACATCCTGGCCGTGACCGTGGGCGGAGCCTCGCTCACCAACATGGGCATCGACCTGCTGGCCGCGCACCTGTTCGTGTTCTATTACGCCGTGCTCGCCGACGTGACGCCGCCGGTCGCCGTCACCGCGGTGGCGGGCGCCCAGATCGCCGGCGCCAATCCGATGACCACCGGCTGGCACGCCACCCGATTCGGCATCGGCGGCTTCCTGGCGCCCTTCCTGTTCGCCTTCCAGCCGCCCTTGCTGTGGAAGGGCACGTACGTGGAGATCGTCGTCGCGTTCGTCTCCGCACTGGTGGGCATCGCGGCGCTCTCGGCGGCGGTGGCCGGGCACATGTTCGGCCCGCTCACGTGGCCGCGCACGATCTTCCTGGTCCTGGTGTCGCTGGCGGCGATCGGTCCTTACCTGAGCGTGTCGCTGGCGAGCAGCGTCGTGCTCATCGCCTACATGGTGTGGGACGCCCGCACCGCACAAAAGGCCGTCGGTCCCACCCTCGTCGTCACCGAACGCCCCATCGTGGCGGAGACCGAAGCCCCTCCCTTGACGTGAAAGAGGCGCGTCACGGCTCCGCCGGGACACTCCGAACGTCGGGGGGGTTGGGGGCCATGTCGGGGCCTCCAATCAGATGGACCCTAATGCGGACGGGGAAGGTGCCGTCGGCGACGAAGTGCCAGGCTCGGGGGCGGAAGCGCGGGGCTTGCACGTGCACGGCGTGCGGACCGAGCGAGATCCGAAGCGCGCGGGCCACGAGGTCACCCGCAGTGGCAAGCGATCCCCGTCCCGCGATATGCCTCTCCCGCGCCGGCAAAGCCCAGCGCAACCGCGCCGAACACGCCCCCGGCGACCGCCGCGTCGCTGCCCGAGAACGAGCCGCGGAAGAAGAAACCCGCCGGCCCACCCGCAGAGGCCGCGCCCGGCAGACCGAACGCCATGAGCATCACCACGACGATCGCGCGGTGTCGCATCGCTACTCGGTGGCCAGCGTCTGGCGGCGGCTGCGGTGGTAATCGGCCAGCGCGTCGTTGGCGGCCACGATCGTGTCCAGCGCATCCACCACCTGCGCGACGTCGCGCCCGGGGATGACGACGTAGAGCTCGTCGTCGCCGACATCGGTGTACACGCGGTTGCCGATGCAGGCGGTGCTCGCCGTGGTGCCCCCGCCGAGCGCGGCGGGCAATGCCATGCACGTGGGCCGTCCGAGCATCGAGGGCTGCACGGCCACGCCGGCCCGGCGCGTCGCCTCGAGCAGCAGCATCACGCGGCCCGGCCGGCCCGCGACGATCACCACGTCGGGGGCGACCGGTGTCTCGCCCAGCGGCGCGTACACCACCACGCCCGGCGCGTGGGGCAGGACCGGGATCGACGGCACCTCGTCCATGCGCAGATAGCCGAGCTTCGTCATCAGCCCGAGCGTCTGGGGCAGCTCATCCGCCCGCTCCGGCGGCAACGTGAGGCCATGCGTATAGCTGCCGATCGGACAGTTGTGGTGGTCGGCGGGCACCGTGTAGAAGACGCGGCCGTCGCCGGCCAGCCGCCAGAAGCTGCATCCCGACGGCTGCGTGCCCGGCAAGCGCGCCACGCCGGCCGGTGCCGTGTCGCGAAACGCGACCGCGACCGGCCGTCGCGTGATTCCCAGCCGAGCCGTCAACCGTCGCTCACTCTCCGACCATGCTGTCATGCCCAGCCTCCGCTCTCCACGTGCCGTGGCGGCGCACGGGCCGATGGTACACTGCGGCCGCGCAGCGCACCCGTGCAAGGAGGGCCGCATGCCTCGACGCTTCATTCTCGGCCTGTCGCTCGTGCTCGCGCTCGGGGGCGCCGCGCCGGCGGCCGCCCAGACGCCGCCCGGCGCCCCAGCGCCGCCGCTCTTCGCGACGACGAAGATCACCGACACCGTCTATCTGTTCCGCTACGGCGGCCACCAGGCGATCTTCGTCGTGACGCCGGCCGGCGTGATCGCCACCGACCCCATCGGCTATCTCAGGCCCCAGGCGGTGACGACGTATCTCGACGAGATCCGCAAGATCACGCCCGCGCCCGTCAAGTACGTCGTGTACAGCCACCATCACTACGACCACATCGCGGGCGGCAAGCCGTTCAAGGACCAGGGCGCCGTCTTCATCGCCCACCGTAACGCGCGCCTGCACCTGGAGCAGCTCAAGAATCCCGACGTGGTCATGCCCGACGAAGTCGTGGATAGCTCGCGCGTGCTCGAGCTGGGGGGCGTGAAGCTGGAGCTGCACTACGTCGGCCGCAACCACTCCGACAACTCGCTGGTGATGTTGCTGCCCAGCGACAAGCTGCTCGTCACCGTGGACTTCATCCCCATCCAGACCGTGCAGTTCCGCGACATGCCGGACGGCTTTCTCCCCGACTGGTTCGACTCGCTCGATCGCGTGCTGGCGCTGGACTGGGACCGCATGATCCCCGGTCACCCGTACGCGGGCGGCCGCCTCGGCACCAAGGACGACGTGCGCGAGCTCAAGCAGTACATGACCGAGCTCTCCGACACCGTGCGCGCCGCCGCCAACCAGGGCAAGTGCTTCGATGCCGCGATGAAGGAGATCAAGCTCCCGAAGTACGAGAAGTGGGGCAACTACGATCAGTACCTGCCCGGCAACATCGAGCGCTTCTGCGAGTACTGGGGGCGCGGCTACTAGGACGGCTCACGGCGTACAGAGCGTGCCCAGGTAGTCGCCGATGGTGGTGCCTTCGGTCGCGCTGAACTCTCCGCGCAGTCGGATCTGTCCGGTGGCGCCGCTGGTGCCGCCGGTGCCGCCATCGAACGTGATCAGCGACGCGAATCCTCCCTGACCGGGCGGCAGATCGATGCTGCCAGTGTCGGTGCCGAAGAGCACGTCGCCGCTCTTCAGGAGGATCGTGCTCCGCCCGGTGAAGAAGAAGATCGTGGGCACGCCGCCCGGCAGCGATGAGACCATCGTCGTCATCACGAAGTCATACATCCCCTGGATGCCGCCCCACACGCGACCGGCCGTACAGATCGGCGACGGCCCCGGAGGGCACGGCACCACGCTCGCCTCGAAGTGGCCTACGACGGGCTTGCAGCCCTGATCGGCACGCACGGGAACGACGCTCGCGGCGAGCACGATAACGCACGCGGTCAGCAGCGGGAGCGCTCGAGTCATACGGCCTCCAATCCTGTTCGGGGAACCGCTGGACAGTCGCGACGGCGGCCGGATTATAGGGAAGCCACGCCACGGCCGCACGACCTGTTTTCGACGATTTGGCACAGGACAGGTTTCCTCCTCGGAGATCCGTCGCGCGTTGCCCGAGGAAATCGTCCGCTATCGAGAGCGTTTGGGCATCACCGCTCTGATCGCGCGCGTGCAATGGCCAGGAATGGACCAGGCCGCCGCGCTGACCTGACGTTGACTCGGCCCCGTCGAAAATCGTAGGGTGGTCGAGCTTCCCTGGGTCCGACTCGCCTCACCTAAAGGAGACTGAGATGGTGATTGCCAGCGTGACAGAGCGCCGCAGCCATCCCCGTACCGAGGTGTCGTGGCCGGTCCGGATGTGGATCGACGACGACATGCTGATCGGCCGCGCGATCGACATCAGCGAGCAGGGTCTGTGCGTGATCACCGCCCCGACCGACGCCCTCAAGCGTGGCGTCTGCTATCGCATCGACGTGGTCGTCGACGCCCAGAACCAGTTCTCCTGCCAGGGCGAGGTGCGTCACGTGACGTCCTCGCTCGTCGGCCTCCGCACCGTCGAGCGCCTGAAGCTGACCGACTAATCGAAGTAGAAGTAATCGAGGAGTGGCCCGGCTCCGCCGGGCCGCTCCGAACCTCCAAAGGGGGGCTTGGGGGGCCCTTCTAGGCCCCCCATCTCACTACGCCCCCCATCTGACAAAGTCATATTCGCCGATGCCCTGCAGCACCAGGAACGTCGCGGAAGTCTGCCCGGCGTTGGTGACCAGGTGCGGGCGGCCCGGCCGCACGGCATACGTGTGGCCCGGGGCCAGCCGCACCTCTTCCTTCGGATCGCGCAGGAAGAGCCGGATCTCGCCCACCAGCACGTAGAAGGTGTCCTGCACGTTGGTGTGGTAGTGCCACGGCACCTGCTGCGTGGAAGAGATCTGCAGCTCGCTGATCCGGAAGCCCGGCCGCTCGGCATGCCGCGCCCGGCGCTCGACCTCGTAGAGATGGCTCGCGTCCTTCACGCCCTGCATCGCGGACCTCCCTTCACGACGACGGGCTCAGTATGACCGACGGCTCGCGGGGCGCCAAGACGATGACCGCCAGGCCTGCCAGCACGAGCGCCATGCCGGCCAGCCGCAGTGGCCCGAAGCGCTCGCCGAAGGCCAGCGACGAGGACACCGCCCCCACGAACGGCACCAGCAGCGCGAACGGCGTGACGGTCGCCGTCGTGTAGCGGCGCAGCAGCGCGCCCCACAGCGCATAGGCCAGCACGGTGGCGACGAGACCCAGAAAGGCCGCGGAGAGCAACCCGGCCGCCGGCGCGCGCGTGAGCGCGCGCGGCAGCGCGAGAGGACCGTCGAGCGCCATCGAGAGGGCCAGCGCCGGCAGCGGCGGCACCAGGCTGAGCCAGGCCATCAGGCTCGTCGTGTCGGCCGGCCCCAGGCGCTTGAGGAGCACGTTGCCGACGGCGAAGCTCACCGGCGAGACCAGCGTGAGGAGGAATCCGGCCAGCGCGAGCTCGCCGCCGACCGAGAGGCCGATCAGCGCCAGCCCGGAGAGCGCCACCGCGGAGCCGAGCCACTGGCGTGCCGTGGGGCGCTCGCCGAGCGCGAGCGCGGCGAACACGATGGTGAAGAGCGCCTGCGTCTGCACGACCACCGAGGCCAGCCCGGGCGGCATGCCGTGCGCGATGCCGAAGAACTGGAAGATGAACTGGCCCGCGAAGAGCGTGAGGCCGACGGGGATCAGCGCCGACCACGGCAGCGCCGGGCTCGGCAGCACCAGCGCCGGCAGCGCGGCCACGCTGAAGCGCAGCGTCACCAGCTGGGGCGGCGAGAAGGCGTCGAGGCCGATCCGGGTGGCGACGAACGAGACACCCCAGATCACCGCCACCAGGACGGCGAGGACGACGTGGCGCGGGCGCAGCGCTGTGGCCTCCTTGACGGCGGGTGGCTTCCTGTAGCACGCGGCCGCGGGGAGTGTCAACGCGCACGTCGGGAAAACCCCGACGCGCGCGCAACACGACGGTGTTCCGTTCCTTGCTTGCTACAATCGCGTCGTCATGAGCGGTTCGGGCCTCGGACGCATCCTGATCGTCGACGACGAGCAAACGGTGCGGGACGTGCTCGCGGAGTACTTCACGGAGCAGGGGTACGCCGTGGGCACCGCGGAGAGCGGCCTGGACGCGCTCAAGGTCCTGGAGACCTTCCGGCCCGATCTCGTCCTGCTCGACATCCGCATGCCCGGCATCGACGGCGTCGAGACGCTGCGGCGCCTGCGCGAGGTGGCCCCGGCAGTATCCGTCATCATGGTGACGGCCAACGAGGACGTCGCGCTCGCGCGCGACACGCTCAAGATCGGCGCGCTCGACTACGTCTCCAAGCCGTTCGACTTCGCATATCTCGAGCAGTCCGTCATGGCCGGCCTCGTCAACGCGGGCGCCCGACGTCCGGGCCAGGCGACGCCCGCCACCCACGAGCCGTTGCCGGCCCTGGCCCAGGTCACCTTCCGGATCGTGCGCGGCATGGCCGAGGCGGCGCTCCGCTCGACCGGTGTGCGACTGGAAGATGCGACGCTGCGGGCGGCGCGTGAGGCGGCGGCCGGGCATACCGAGGCGGCGCGCGCGGCGCTGGCCGAGGTGGAGCTGTTACTGACCGTCGCCGCCGGCCTGGGCGACCTCACCGGCGCCGATCTCTCGCAGGTGCAGGAGGCGGTGACGACAGCGCGCGAGGCCCTGGGCGGCTGACCCCTCCGCGCCGCTCAGCGGCGCGCGAGCCCCCACGCCCACGCGAAGGCGCCCACCAGCGAGGGCAGCACCACCAGCGAGTGCAAGAGCGCGGCGACGGCGTTGTTGGCCGTGTCGTGGGAGTACTGCAGGCCCGTCACCCCCAGCACCGACGCGATGAGCGTGATGAACCAGTTGGCCCAGGCGGGCACGATCACCAACCAGGCCAGCCGCCGGCGCCCGATCTCGCCGTAGTGCAGCATGTCGAGGGTGGTGGCGACGAGGACGAGCCACATCCCGCCGAGGAGCGCGTTGAGGTGCGCGGACAGGGCCAGGCGCGGCAGCCCGACGGCCACGCGCTCGGTGAGGACGGCGGCCGCCCACAGCCCCGTCACCATGCCGATGGCGAACAGCCAGGCCCCGGAGGCGGCCAGGCGGCGTCGCAGAGGGTCGACGTCCACTACGCGAAGATACCGCCGGCCCCGCTCACCTCCCACAGATTCTCTTGCGAGCGCAGGGGCGGCCTCCCGTCGGCGCGGACACGGGCCGAGGTGCCGTTGCCGAGCAGGCGCCGGGCCTTCACGGTGTCGGCGAGCTGGATGTTGAGGATCTCGCGCACCTGCGCCTGCAGCGCCGGCTCCAGCACGGGAAAGGCGATCTCGACACGGCGGTCGAGATTGCGCGGCATCCAGTCGGCCGAGGCCAGCAGGTATTCCGGCGAGCCCGCGTTCTCGAAGTAGAAGATGCGGGCGTGCTCGAGGTAGCGGTCGATGATCGAGATCACGCGGATGTTGTCGGACAGCCCGGGCACCTCCGGGCGCAGGCAGCAGATGCCGCGCACGATGAGGTCGATCTGCACGCCGGCGGCGCCCGCCGCGTACAGCTCCTCGATCAGCTTGCGATCTAGCAGGCTGTTCATCTTGGCGATGATGCGCGCCGGCCGGCCGGCCTTGGCCCGCGAGGCCTCACGCCGGATGCGCTCGGCCAGCTCATCGCGCAGGTCCGTGGGCGCCACCAGCAGGTGATGGAAGCCGCGCGGCCGCGTGTAGCCGGTGAGCAGGTTGAACAGCTCGGTCAGGTCCTCGCCGAACGAGTCACGGGCCGTGAACAGCCCGAGGTCGCTGTAGACGCCGCCCGTGCGGACGTTGTAGTTGCCGGTCGCCAGGTGGCAGTACCGCCGGATGCCGTCGCTGTCCTGGCGCACGATCAGGCAGGCCTTGCAGTGGGTCTTGAAGCCCACCATGCCGTAGACGACGTGCGCCCCCACTTCTTCCAGCGCGCGCGCCCATCGGATGTTGGCCTCCTCGTCGAAGCGCGCTTGCAGCTCGACGAGCACGGCGACTTCCTTGCCGTTCTCCACGGCGGTGTGCAGGGCGTGGGCGATGGGCGAGGCCGGGCTCACCCGGTAGAGCGTCATCTTGATGGCCAGCACCTTGGGATCGACGGCGGCGTCGCGCACGAAGCGCGTGACGGCGTCGAAGGTCTGGTAGGGATGGTGCACCAGCACGTCGCGCGCGCGGATGGCGCTCCAGATGTCGGGCGCGCTCTCGAAGGCCGGCACCGGATGGCCGGGCTGCGGCTTGTCTTTCAGCCGCGGCACGTCGAGCGAGCTGTAGAGCTGGAGCAGGTCGGAGAACGCGGTGAAGCCCTCGCTCTCGTAGAGATCCTCCGGCTGCAGCTCGAGCTCCTCCATCAGGGTCGAGAGGATCTCGGCCGGCAGGTCGGCGTCGTACTGCAGGCGCACGGCGGTGCCGAGCCGGCGGTCGCGCAGGCTCTCCTCGACGCTCGTCAGCAGGTCGACCGGCCGCCCGCGCATCTGGATGTCGGCGTCGCGCGTCACGCGGATGGCGTGCGTGGAGAGGATGTCGTAGCCGGTGTAGAGGCTCGGCAGCATGAGGCGGATCACGTCCTCCTGCAGCACGAACACGTGACGGCCGTGCGGGTCCGGCAGCGGCACGAAGCGCGGCAGCACCTGGGCCGGGATGTGGATCACGGCCAGCGAGCTCTGCGGCAACGCCGAGGGCGCCGCCGGCCGGATGGAGGCGACCAGACACATCGAGCGATTGCCGAGGTACGGGAACGGATGGCCGGGATCGACCGCCAGCGGCGTCAGCACCGGCAGCACCGTCCGGCGGAAGTACTCCTCGAGGAACCGCTCCTGGTCGCCGCTGAGGTCCTTGGGCCGCATGAGGACGATGCCCTCGGCAGCCAGCAGCGGCTGGATCTCCTGCAGGAACGTGCGGTGCTGCTCGTCCGCGAGCTGGTGTACGCGCCCGCCCACCGCCGCCATCGTCTCGGCCGCCGTCAGCTCGTCGGGGCCCGAGGTCGGCTCGCCGGCGTGCATGCGGCGCTTGAGCGTCGCCACGCGCACCATGAAGAACTCGTCCAGGTTCGAGCTGAAGATGGCCAGGAACTTCACCCGCTCGAGCAGCGGGACGGTCGGATCCTGCGCCTCCTCCAGCACACGCCGATTGAACTCCAGCCAGGACAGCTCGCGATTGAGGAACACGTTCGAATTCATGTCAGCCCTGAGCCGTTGAAGGTCTCGTGCAGGAGAATGCCGTCGCGCACGCCGCGCGTACACACGATCAGCGTCAGGTAGCCGCCGAAGATCATCAGCTCCTCGATCACGATGGCGCCGGCCAGGATGATGTCCGCCCGCTCGCTCTTGAGCCCTCGCAGCGTGCGCCGCTTGCGCGGGGAAGCCCGCTCCAGCCGCTCGCGCACCGCGGTGACGTCCGACTGCGACAGGTGCAGGCCGTGGCGGTCCTTGCGGTCGTCGCGGTTCACGCGCCGGTGGATCGCGGCCAGCGTGCGCACGGTGCCACCCAGCCCCACCATCACGTCGCCCCGCTCGGCCGGCGGCAGCGCTTCCATCAGCTGCTCGCGCACCGCCTGGCGCAGCGCCCGCAGCTCGCGCGGGCGCGGCGGGTCGTGGCGCAGGTAGCGCCGCGTGGCGCGCACCGCCCCCAGCGGCAGGCTGACGGCGTTCACCACGCGTCGGTCCCGCACGCGACTGAGCTGCAGGCTGGCGCCGCCGAGATCGGCCACCAGCGCATGGTCGAAGTCCAGGCTGCGCAGCGCCGCCTGGGCGCCCAGGAGCGCCTCATCGTGCGCGCTCAGCACCTGCACCTCGATTCCCTCGCGGTAGCGCAGCGGCCCCAGCAGCCGCTCGCGGTTGCGGGCGTCGCGCACCGCCGAGGTGGCCACGGCCACCACGCGCGGCCCGCGCCCCACCGTGCGGTGCTCGGCGAAGAAGCGATGGACGGCACGCAGGGTGTCGTCGATGGCCGCCCGCGGCAGGGTGCCGGGCGCCCCGTCGCCCAGGCGCGTCCGCACACGCTCCTCCACCAGCACGCGATAGCCCTTCTCGGGCTTCACTTTCGCCAGCAGGAAGCGGACGGCGTTGGAGCCGAGATCGACGATGGCCACGAGCTCTCCTCGGCGCGCATCGTGTCGCTTCCTTCCCATCAGCTCAGCTTACGCGCGTGGTTCGCCGACGCCGCCGATCACTCCCGCCAGAGCGCGACCCCGCCCGCCAGGCCCGCCGAGTTGTCCACGATGGTCACGTCGGGGTCGAGCTCGAAGTCGATCTTCTTGGCGTTGCCGCCGCCGATGTAGAGGTGATCGAAGTTGGTCAGCGTGCGCAGGTTGTCGATGGCCTTCCGCATCCGCTTGTTCCACTTCTTCTTGCCGACCTCCTTGCGGGCCGCGTTGCCGAGCTGCTCGTCGTACGTCTCGCCCTTGCGGAAGGGATGGTGCGAGAGCTCCATGTGGGGGCCCAGGCGGCCGTCCAGGTAGAGGCCGGTGCCGAACCCGGTGCCCAGCGTGATGACCACTTCCACGCCCTTGCCGGCGATGACGGCCAGGCCCTGCACGTCGGCGTCGTTGGCCACGCGCGTCGGCTTGCCGAGCGCCTTGCCCAGCGCACCGGCCAGGTCGAACCCCTTCCAGCCCTTGTTGTCCAGGTTGGGCGCGGTCAGCACGCGGCCCTCGCGGACGACGCCCGGGAAGCCGACCGAGACGCGGTCGTAGGCGCCGAGCGGCTGCACCAGCTGCACCAGGGCCTGCACGATCTCCTTGGGCGGGGCGCCGACCGGTGTGTCCACCCGGGCGCGATCGGTGAGGAGCCGGCCGGACTCGTCGACGATCGAGGCCTTGAGGCCGGTGCCGCCCACGTCGATCGCCAGCGTGCGGGTGCGGCCGATGCTCGGGACCTCGGCGGATTGTGCGTGCGCCATGGAGCGCCTCCTTCACGGACGTGGGAACTCAGCCCTACAGCGGCGAGGGTGCGGATCGTACCACGAGGTCAGCGGGCGCGGGCAGGACGAACTAGTCTTTGCCCAAACGCCTTAAGATTCGGGGCTTTAAGAACCAGACGAGCTGGCCGGCTGCCGCACCGTCGCCCGGGAGATCGACGAGCGCGGCGCCGCCCTTCTTGAACGCGAATCGCTCGGCCCGGCCGCTGCCGAGCAGCCGGGCGAGCACCTGGGAGAGCACCGGCTCGTGGCCCACCATCGCCACGGTGGCGTCCGAGGGCTGGCGCTTGAGGAGCGCGAGGATCGCCTCCGGTCCCCCGTGGCCCAGCGCGCGCTCCGGCCGCGGCTCGACCTTACCGAACGCGCGGGCGGCGATCTCGGCGGTCTCGGCGGCGCGCACGAGCGGGCTGGTGAGCAGGACGTCCGGGCGATCGACGATGCGGGCCAGGCCGCGGGCCGCGTCGTGGAAGCGCGCGCGACCGCGCGACGTCAGCGGGCGCTCGTCGTCCTCGACGCCGGGCGTTCCGCTGGCCACGGCGATGGCGTGCCGGATCAGCAGGAGCTTCACCGGGACGCGATCAGACCACGAGGTCGTGCGCCCGGCAAGGCCCCTGGGTCAGATGCGGATCTCGCGCGGCTGCTCCTCGTCCTCGTCGGGGGAGGCGCTGCCGGTGTCGCTGTCCCGCAGATCTCGCAGCATCCGCTCGCCGTCTGCGTCGGCGATCAGCAGGCGGACGAGGAGCTTCTCGCCCATCACGCGGGCGTCGGTGAGCGCGATCAGCGTCGGCTTGAACGCGATCGTGTCGTTGATCACGCGATCCACGGCGGCCTGGAGCGCGGCCTTGACCGCGGCGAGGTCCTGGGCGTCGGGCATCTCGAGCGCGGTGGTCACCTCGACCACATGCGCCGGCGCCGGCGTCGGTGCCACGACCGATCCGAGCACCAGCGCGCCGGCCACGGCGGCCCGCACGGTCTTGAAGAGCGAGGTCCTGACGACCATGACTGCCCCCTTCACATTGCTTCAGCGTCGTGCAGTCAGGTAGTGCAAGCCCGGGGCCACGGACGTCGCGCCGCTCGACTTGACACCGCCCCCGGTCGTCCCGAGGATGGGCCGCATGGCGTTGCGCATCGCGACCTGGAACGTCAACTCGCTGCGCGCCCGCCTGGACAAGGTCACGTGGTGGCTCGAGCGCGCGCGCCCCGACGTGCTGCTGATGCAGGAAACCAAGCTGACCGACGCGGATGCGCCGGCCGACGTGTTCGGCGCCGCCGGCTACGAGCTGGTGCACCACGGCGAGGGCCGCTGGAACGGCGTGGCGATCGCCAGCCGCGTCGGCGCCACCGACGTCCTCAGCAACTTCGGTGAGCCGCTGCGCCCACCGCGCACGCCGGACGTCGCCGACGACGAGCCGCTGGCCGAGGCGCGCATGGTGTCCGCGATCTGCGGCGGCGTGCGCGTCGTCAGCGTGTATGCGCCGAACGGCCGCGTCGTGGACTCGCCCTTCTATCACGCCAAGCTCGCGTGGTACGAGCGCCTCGCGCGCTGGCTCCGCGAGGCCGTCCAGCCGGCCGACCCGCTGGTGATCGGCGGCGATTTCAACGTGGCGCCCGAGGACGCCGACGTGTGGGACCCGGCCGCCTGTCATGGCGGCACCCACGTTTCCGAGCCGGAGCGCCGGGCGTTGAGGAAGCTCTGCGAGTGGGGGCTCGTGGACTCCTATCGCCTGCACTGCAAGGAAGCGGGGCGCTACACGTGGTGGGACTATCGCGCGGGCAACTTCCACAAGAACTTCGGGATGCGCATCGACCATCTGCTGGTGAGCCGCCCCGTGGCCATGCGCGCCGTCGGCTGCGAGATCGACCGGGAGGCCCGCAAGGGCAAGCCCGTGCCCTCCGACCACGCCCCGCTGGTGCTCGACCTCGATCAGCCCGGGACGCCCTTCGACGCCGGCTGGGCCAGCGCCGACAGCCGCGTGGCGGCCCGCCGCGCGCGTTAGCCCCAGCGCCTCCGCACGACGAAGCGCGCGTTGGCGGTGCTGCCCCTGGCGTGCGCCACCGCCATGTGGTCGAAACCCGGCAGGCGCTGAAGGCGGGGCAGCAGCGCCGTGGAGCCGTGGGCGCCGTTCGAGATCGCGCAGCCACGCGAGCGATCGTCGTTGGACTCGACCGCGCCGTGCGCCATCCGGCGGCGCACGGAGGCGCCCACTAGGCGGGGCTCGACGCCGGACACGGCTCGAACGACGACCAGTCCGTGGCCTGGAGCACCGCCTCGTCCGGCGGGAACGCCGCCTTGAACGTGAACGCGAACGGCGTCGGGCCGTGCTGATCGAGGTGAGCCAGCCGCTTCTTGGCCCACCACAGCGCCGCGTAGACCGTCTCCATCCGGGTGAACCATTCGGCCCGGCGGCGCAGCACTTCGGCATGCGCGCTGCGGTAGACGTACGCGCGCAGGTCCTCGAGGCTCCGCCACACCGACATGTTGAACAGGATCCGGTCGTCGTCGTAGGGGCGCAGGTACGTGGCGTTGCCCTCCGACGTCTGCAGCCGCCAGACGAAGCCGGGGCTGGCGTCGGCCAGCGCGTTGATCTCGTCCAGGCGCGCCACGAAGTCGGCCATGACCGCACTCTCGAGCGGCCCTTGCATCCGGGCGATGTTCACCTGGGCCAGGTGGGCGGTCATCGGATCAGCCCCGCCAGGCTGTCCAGGCGCGGCAGCACGGCGTCGCGCGGCTCGGAGGGCACGCCGAAGATCGCGCGCGAGACGCCGGCGGCCCGCAGCGCGTCGAGGCCTTCCTTCTTGGGCGGCGCGAAGAAGATGCCGACGTCCACCGACTTGGGATCGCGCCCGGCCTTCTGCAGGCGCTCGCGGAGCGCGGGAATCTTCTCCACGGGATTCTGATTCGGCCGCATGATCGGCATCCAGCCGTCGCAGAACTCGACGACGCGGTCGAACGTGGTGGGGCCGTCGCCGCCCATGATGATCGGCGGGTGCGGCTGCTGCACGGGCTTGGGATCGGCCCAGATCTTGTCGAAGCGCACGAACTCGCCGTGGAACTCCGGCTCCTTCTGGGTCCAGATGGTCTTCATCGCCAGCACGCGCTCGCGCAGGATCTTCCAGCGCGCCTTGAACGGCGTGCCGTGGTTCTCCATCTCCTCGGCGTTCCAGCCGCCGCCGATGCCGAAGAGAAAGCGGCCGTTCGAGAGGCGATCGAGCGTGGCCACTTCCTTGGCCGTGGTGATCGGATCGCGCTCGACGACGAGACAGATGCCGGTGCCGAGCTTGAGCCGCCGCGTCGCCGCGGCGGCCGCCTGCAGCGCGAGGAACGGATCGTAGGAGGACCAATACTCTTTGGGCAGGTTGGGACCGCCCGGCCACGGGCTCTTGCGGCTGGCCGGGATATGCGTGTGCTCGGGGATCCACAGCGACTCGAAGCCGCGCTCCTCCAGCGCCCGGGCCAGCTCGTCGGGAGCGATCGCGTACGCGGTCGAGAACATGACGACACCGAAATCCATGGTTGCCTTCTCCTTTGGTGCTTACGGTAACAGGGGCTTGCCGTCGGCGGACGGCAGCGTGAGCCCCACGCGCCGTGCGAGCGTGGGGGCGATGTCTCGCATGTCGATGAGACCGAGCGCGCGGCCGGCCGGCACGCCGGGGCCGACCACGAAAAACGCGGCGCGCAGATCGGGCACGTCGGGCAGGTGGCCGTGCTGACCGCCCTGGCCTTTCGTGACCAGGCCGCCCGTAAACCCCGAGGCAATGTGCCAACCCGGCTTGAGGCCCACGAGGAACGACGCCGTCGGAAATCCGCCGCGCGCGCGGAGCCCATCGGTGTCGAGGACGCGGTCGATGCCGTTCGCGGGATCGCCGGCGAGCTTCGCGAGGACGTCACGCACCTTCGTCCGCGCCGCCTCGTCGCCGGAGTCCTTCAGGACGATCGCGGCCGAGCCGCCCGAGCTCCACGGCACCGCCGTCCACTCGGCGATTCGTCCGCGCTCGATGGTCAGCAGGCCGGCGCTGCGAAAGGCGTAGACGAGATTGAGCTGGTGCTCGGTCTTCGCGAAGCCGTGGTCGGAGACGATCGCCAGCCACGCGCGGCCGGGGGCGAGCCGCTCGGCCGTCGCGCGCAGGTTGCCGATGATCGTGTCGAGCCGCTCGAGCACCGCGAAGACCTCGCGGCTGAAGGGCCCCGTCTGATGCTGCTCGTGGTCGAGCGCGATGAGATGCAGCGTCAGCAGCGACGGACGCTTCTTCTCGAGCAGCCACGTCACGAACCGCGCGTGGCCCTCGTCGTGCTCCGCGCCGAGCCCGCGCGGAAACTCGCCGAGCTCCTTCTCCATCTCTCCCAGGAGGCCCGGCGTGGAGACCAGCCGCATCAGCTTGCCGTCACCGGGGCCGCCGTAATGCCAGAACTCGGGGATGTTCCAGTCCACGCGCGCGCCGACGCTCACGGGCCACAGCACGCTGGCCGTCTTCCAGCCGGCGCCGGCCGCGGCGTCCCACAGCGTGGGCACGCGGATGTCCTCCGCATACCAGTACCAGGCCCTGTCGCCGGTCCGCTCGGGATCGAAGAGCGTGTTGGCGAAGATGCCGTGCTTCGCCGGCCACACACCGGTCAGCAGCGTCGTGTGACTCGGATACGTCGTGGTGGGCACGACGCCCTGGACGCCCTCGGCGAAAGCGCCCTCCTTGAGCAAGCGTCGCAGCGCGGGGATCTTCAGGCCGTGCTTGTCGGCGGCGGTGACGTAGTCGGGCCGTAGCCCGTCCACGGAGATGATGAGCAGCAGCGGCGCCGGCGGCTGGGCGCCCGCCGGCGCGATCAGCGCGGCCGTGAGCGCGACGAGGAGGAGCGCGAGCGCCAGTCGCCTGACGCGAGCCGTGGCCACGGCGGTACTATACCGGACCATGTTGACCGACGCCGGCGAGTGGTGCGGCGAGCAGTCGCTGCTGGCCGGCTGCACCTCCACGGACCGCTCGCTCCGGTGCGATCGCGCGCTGATCGAGCTCAACTTGGCGGTGCTGCACTCCTACGAGAGGGCCGGCGGCGGCCGCCGGCGCCTTCGACAAGTTCGAGGCGCTCGAGAACGACGCCGGCCGCGTGGTGCACGCCAGCGGTCGTGGATCGTGCCGGCCATCTCCGGCTGCCTGGAAGATCGAGGGCACCGATTGATCCCTTTCAAACATCTATTGCCGCCTGGCAGTGAACCTTCTCGGGCACAGTTGGCCCGGCGAATCAGGAAAACGCTTTCAGGGATTGCGCGGTGGGCAGGATGGACGTACCTCTAACTCTGAAGTACACCATATGGCGATCGAGCGTTCCTCAGGCACCAGCAACGTCATCGACGTGCTCGATCGCGTTCTCGACAAGGGCATCGTCATCGACGCCTGGGTGCGGTTGTCGCTCGTGGGCATCGATCTCATGACGGTCGAGGCCCGCATCGTCGTCGCCTCGATCGCCACCTACCTGCAGTACTCCGCGGCCGTCGGCGAGGTCGCCCAGGCCTCGGCCCCGCGCCCGTCCGCCAGCGGCCAGAATCGACTGGTCGGCCGCCGGGTGCCGATTCGCGCGCGTCCACCCGCGTTCCCGGCGTAACATCCTCGCGTGGCCAGATTCTTGTTCATCGTGTCCCGGCAGCTTCCGGGGGTGTACGAGCACCTGCGCGAGCAGTTCGGGCAGGAGCCCAACGTCGAGGTCATCCTGGACCGGCGGAAGGGCGAGCGCCGCCAGCCGGAGGCCAGCGAGCCGCCCCCCGGCGCCGACCGCCGGCACGGCCAGCGCCGCCGTAACGGGTCGGTCGACGAGCAGCTCCGCGTGATGGGCTACGCGTTCGTGCGCATTCCCGACTGACGGGCCAGGGTCAGGCGCGGCCTTCGACGGCCACGTCGAGAAGGAACGGGCGGCGCCCGGCCAGCGCCTTCTCGAGCGCGGGACGCAGCTCTCCCGGCGCGGTGACGCGCGCCCCCTCCACGCCCATCCCGCGCGCCAGGTCCACGAAGCCGAGATCGGGCGAGACCAGGTCCATGTGCGGATAGCCGCGCTCGGGCTTGGCGCCGAAGCGCTGCCGGTAGGTGTCCATGTTGTGCTTCAGGATCCGGTACTCGCGGTTGTTCAGGATGAGGAACACGACGGCGAGATCGTGATGGGCCGCGGTCCACAGCGCCTGGATGCTGTACATCGCCGAGCCGTCGCCCGACACCGCGAGCACCGGGCGGTCGGGGTGCGCGAGCTTCACCCCGAGCGCGCCGGGCAGCGCCTGGCCGATGCCGCCGCCGCGCGCGCCGACGTAGTCGCACGGCCGCTCGAACTGCACCGTGCGGGCCAGGTCGATGCTGGCCGTGATGGCTTCGTCCACCACGATGGCGTCGGCCGGCAACGCCGCCTCGATCTCCGCCATCGCGCGGGGGACGGCAATGGGCGTGCGGTCCCAGCGCTTGGCGGCTCGCGCGCGCTGCGCCTCGGCGTCCTGCGCCTTCAGCGCGCGTAAGGCGTCGTTGCGTCGCGCCGCGGCGTCGCGGAGCGCCGCGCCGCCCTCGCGCTCGACGACGGCGAGCAGGGCCGCCAGCGCGGCACGCGGATCACTGACCACGCCGACGCTGACGGGAAGATTGTGGGCCAGCCGCTCGGGCGAGGACTCGACGTGGATGGCCCTGGCGCCGGGCGGCAGCGGCGAGCCCGGCGCGTACCAGACCTCCTCGAAGAAGGGGCCGCCGACCAGCAGCACGACGTCCGCGCCCTCGAGCGCCGTGCGAATGGCGACGGTGTCGAACGGCAGGCCGAGGCGGAAATTCGGATGTGCGCTCGGCAGCACCTGGCGCGTCCGGATGCCCTCGCACCAGACGGCGGCGCCGAGCCGCTCGGCCAGCGCCGCCAACTCGGCGGCGGCGCCCGCCGCGTCGTCGCCGGCCACGATCACCGGCTGCCGGCTGCCGAGCAACAGCTCGGCGGCCGCGCGGATCCCGGCGGGATCCGGCTGCGACGCGCGATAGAGGCGGCCGGGCGCGAACGGCTCGACGTCGGTCTCCTGCTCGAGCACGTCGATCGGCAGGGCGACGAACACCGGGCCGGCCGGCGGGTCGGTGGCGATCTTCAGCGCGCGGTGGAGGATCGGCGCGAACTCGTCGGCGCGCTCCACCTGGACGCTCCACTTGGTCAGCGGCGCCGCCATCGCCACCAGATCGTGGCCGAGCACGGGCCCGCGCAGCCGCAGGCGCGTGTCCTGCTGTCCGGCCGTCACGACGAGCGGCGCCCGCGACTTGAGCGCGTTGTAGAGCATGCCGAGCGCGTTGCCGAGGCCGGGCGCGACGTGGAGGTTGACCACGGCGGTCTTGCCGCTCGCGAGCGCGTGGTAGCTGGCCGCGCCCAGCGCCACGCCCTCGTGCAGCGCGACCATGTAGTGCAGCTGCGGATAGTCCAGCAGCGCGTCGAGGATCGGGCTCTCGGTCGTGCCGGGATTGCCGAAGACGTATTCCACCCCGTGACCGATGAGGCTCTCCATCAGGACCTGCCTGCCGCGCATGCGCCCGCTCCTCTCGTGGATGTGCTACGTCGCGGCCCGCACCCGGTCGAGAGCCTGCCAGTCGAACTCGATGCCGTGGCCGGGCCGGTCGGGGGCGACGGCGAGGCCGTCCTGGATGACCAGCGGCGCCGCGATGTACCGGTCGAGGCCGAAGCCGTGCGCCTCGAGGTACGAGCGGTTCGGCGCGGCGGCCAGCAGGTGCACGGTGACGTCGTGGGCGCCGTGCGAGGTGACCGGCAGGTTGAACGCCTCGGCCAGGTGGCAGACCTTCATGAACACCGTCACGCCGCCGCAGTTCGTCACGTCGGGCTCGGGGAAGGTGACGCCGCCGGCGGCGATGAGCTGACGGAACTCGTAGAGCGTGTGCAGGTTCTCGCCGGCCGCGATCGGGACTCCCCCCTCGCGCACGATGCGCGCGTGACCGGGGACGTCGTCGGGAATGGTGGGCTCCTCCAGCCACACGGGCGCGTGGGGCGCCAGCGCGCGGGCCGCGCGGATCGCCTCGTCCACGCTCCAGCGCATGTTGGCGTCGACCATCAAGGGGAACTCGGCGCCGAGGTGCTCGCGCATCGTGCGCACGCGCTCGACGTCGTCGTAGAGGGAGGGCCGGCCCACCTTCATCTTGATGGCGCGGAAGCCGGCCTTCAGATTCTCGTCGGTCTGGCGCAGCAGGGCGTCGAGCGGGAAGTCGAGGTCGATGCCGCCCGCGTAGCACGGCACGCGCGGGTCGAAGCCGCCCAGCAGCCGCCAGAGCGGTGTCCGCTGGCGCCGCGCGCGCAGGTCCCACAGCGCGATGTCCACGGCGGACATGGCCAGCGCCTGGGCGCCGCCGCGGCCGCCGTAGTGCAGCGCCCACCACATGGCCTGCCAGATCTCCTCGATGCGCTCGGCGTCGCGGCCGGCCACCAGCGGCGCCAGGTCGCGCAGGAGCAGCGCATGCACGGCGCCCCCGCCGGCGCCCACGGTGTACGTGTAGCCGACGCCCTCGGCGCCCTCGGCGTCGCGCACGCGGACGGTGATCAGCTCGAAGGCCGCGATGCTGCCATGCGTGCTGTCGGAGAGCACGACGGGCAGCGGGATGCGGTAGTGATCGGCGCGGATATCCTTGATCAGCATCGGGACCGTATACTACCTCCCCTGACCGCCGGACCCAGGCCAATGTCCCAGGAGGACGTCATGCGGACGCTCTGCGTGCTCGCCGCCGTCGCCGTCGCCGCCCTGACCGCCGTCACCGCCGCGCCCGCGCAGGACCTGCCGAAGGTCACCGTGGCCATGAGCGGGTGGACCGGCTTCGCGCCGCTCACGCTCGCGGAGAAGACCGGCATCTTCAAGAAGCACGGCGTCGACGTCACCATCAAGTTCATCCCGCAGAAGGACCGTCACCTGGCCATCGCCTCCGGCGACGTGCCGTGCGCGGCGACCACCGTGGAGACGTGGATCGTCTGGAACGCCAACGGCGTGGCCACGAAGCAGGTCGTCCAGCTCGACAAGTCCTACGGCGCCGACGGCATGGTGGTGCGCAACGGGATCGCGAGGATCGCCGACCTCAAGGGCAAGACGGTGGCGGCCTCGGCGCCGGGCACCGCGCCGTATTTCACGCTGGCCTGGATGCTGAAGAAGAACGGCCTCACGGTGAAAGACGTCAGGGTGGCCACGCTGGAGCCGGGGCCGGCCGCGCAGGCCTTCATCGCCGGCCAGAACGACGCCGCGATGACCTACGAGCCGTATCTCTCGAGCGTGCGCGAGAAGCCGGAGGCCGGCAAGATCATCGCGACCACGCTCGACTACCCGATGGTGATGGACACCTTCGGCTGCACGCCCAAGTTCATCAGCGAGCAGCCCCGGCTCGTGCAGGGGATGGTCAACGCCTACTTCGACGCGGTCGAGCAGGTCCGCGCGAACCCCAGGCCGTCCTTCGAGGTCATGGGCTCGGCGGTGAAGCAGACCGGCGAGCAGTTCGAGAAGTCGCAGGCCTACCTGCGCTGGCAGGACCGCGCGGCCAACCAGAAGTTCTTCGCGGGTGACATCCAGGCCTTCAGCAAGGAGGCGGCGGAGCTGCTGCTCGAGCTGGGCATCATCAAGACCGTGCCCGACGTCGCGACCCTCATCGACACGCGCTTCATCAGGTGAGGCCGCTCGTCCCCGTCGCCACCGGGGCCAAGGTCGCCCTCGGCGTCGCCTTCTTCGTGCTCTTCTTCGCGGCGTGGGCGGCCGCCACCCTCGGCGGCTACGTCAACCGGACGTTTCTCGCCGATCCGTTCACCATGGTGACCGCCGGCTGGCGGCTGCTGACGGTGCACGGCTTCTACGAGGACATCGGCGTCACCATCTGGCGCGTCTTCGGCGGCTTCGCGCTGGCCGCCGCGGTCGGCGTGCCGCTCGGGATCGTCATGGGCGCCTACAAGCCGATCGAGGCCTTCTTCGAGCCGTTCATCTCGTTCGCGCGCTACCTGCCCGCCTCGGGCTTCATCCCGCTGCTGATCCTGTGGGCCGGCATCGGCGAGACCGAGAAGCTGATGGTGATCTTCATCGGCTCCTTCTTCCAGCTCGTGCTGATGGTCGCGGTCACCGTGGGCGGAACGCGGCGCGACCTGGTGGAGGCCGCCTACACGCTGGGCGCGCGCGCCTCCGGCATCGTGCGGCGCGTGCTGCTGCCGTCGAGCGCGCCCGTCATCGCCGAGACGCTGCGCCTGGTGCTGGGCTGGGCGTGGACCTACGTCATCGTGGCCGAGCTCATCGGCGCCTCCAGCGGCATCGGCCACATGATCACCGACAGCCAGGCGCTGCTCGACACCGGTCAGATCATCTTCGGCATCGTCGTGATCGGAATCATCGGCCTCGTCTCCGATTACCTGTTCAAGACGCTGAACCGGCGGCTGTTCCCCTGGAGCCTGGCCTGAGCGAGCCCGCGTGTCGCGTCTCGTCATCGAGGCGGTGAGCCGGATTTTCCACGGCGTGCGCGGCGGCCCGCCGACGCGGGCGCTGGAGCCGACCTCGCTGGCCGTGGCCGACAACGACTTCATCGGCGTGCTGGGCCCGTCGGGCTGCGGCAAGTCCACGCTGCTGCGCATCGTGGCCGGGCTCGACGTGCCGACCACGGGGCGCGTGCTGCTCGACGGCGCGCCGGTGACGGGGCCCGGCGCCGACCGCGGCATGGTCTTTCAGTCCTACACGCTCTTCCCCTGGCTGACCGTGAAGGACAACATCTGCTTCGGCCTGCGCGAGAAGGGCGTGCCGGCGGCCGAGCAGGAGCGCGTGGCGGCCCACTACATCGCGCGTGTCGGGCTCGAGGGCTTCGAGCGGCACTACCCGAAGATGCTCTCGGGCGGCATGCAGCAGCGGACGGCGCTGGCCCGCGCGCTCGCCAACGAGCCGAAGATCCTCCTGCTCGACGAGCCCTTCGGCGCCCTCGACAACCAGACGCGCAGCCTCATGCAGGAGCTGCTGCTCGGCATCTGGGAGAGCGAGCGCAAGACCGTGCTGTTCGTCACCCACGACATCGACGAGGCGCTCTTCCTCGCCAACCGCGTGGCCGTCATGACGGCGCGGCCCGGCCGCATCAAGACCGACCTGGCGATCGACCTGCCTCATCCACGCCATTACACCGTGAAGACCTCGCCGGAGTTCTCGGCCTACAAGGCCCGGCTGACCGAAGAGATCCGCGCGGAGTCGATCCGGGCGGCCGCGATGCGGTAGTCTCTACGGGCGGAGGGCGCGGGCATGGCCATGTACTGGCGGGAGATCACGGTCAACTGGGGCGAGTCGGACCCCTTCGGGCTGGTCTACTACCCGCGCATCGTGGCGTGGTTCAACGACACCGAGCACGAGCTGTGGCGCATCATCGGCTACCCGATCGAGCAGATGGTCCGCAACGATCGCACCACGTTCGTGATGGGCGAGATCCACTTCCGCTTCATCGGCCCCGCCGCCTACGGCGACCGGATCGTCACCACCATCACGCTGGCCGACATCGGCGAGCACACCCTGCACTGGAACTGCAAGGCCAAGAACGCGCTCACCGGCGCCGCCGTCAGCGAAGGGCGGGCCACGCGCGTCTACGCGCGGATCATGGAGGACGGCACGCTGAAGGCGCATCCGATCCCCGACGAGATGCTCAAGGCGCTCCGCGAGGTCGGCGACCTCAAGCACCTGCGCGCGAACAGCGCCACGCGGCTGCCGAGCGAGCCGTGACGCGCCCGGGACCTGCGTCTCACTGGAAGAAGACGTGGCCCCAGTTCGAGCCGACCGTGAAGGCGAAGCGGTAGTCGGCGACGTTGACGCGCCACCCGCTGAGCAGATCCTCCCAGGCGCCGTTGGCCGCGAACGGCAGCGTCACGGGCTGAGCGTCGCCGGAGAAGTTCAGGACGATCATGAAGCGCTGGAGCGCGCCCTCGTCCCCGGCGCCCCAGCGATGGTAGACCACCAGGCCCCGCCCGACGTCCACGCCGTAGCCCTGGGGATCGAGCTGCGTCTGCCACTCCTCCCAGCGATCCGGATAGACGTTGTCCGAGCGCAGACCCCCGTACTGCAGGCGAATGCGCGCCAGCGTCGAGAACAGGCGGAACACGGCTGAGCCGATGCTGTCGGCCTTGAAGTCCCAGCGCAGCGGCCGCGGCCGGATGCGGCGGGACGTCCCCTTGTCGTCCTCCATGATCCAGTAGTCCTCGGCGAACTCCTGGCCGTTGGGGATCATCGGCGCTCCCGGCGCGGTCATCAGCGCGATCGCGTAGGGCTGGACCCGGTACCACTCGAGCGCGCCGTCGCCGTTGCGGGCGCCCGCTTGCCAGGCCAGGTGCGAGTGGTCGTGATTGCTGAGATAGGTGGTGGCGACCTTGTCGGGCTCGAGCCCGCGGTGCGTGTCGAGCGCGCCGAGGATGCGCGGGTCGATCCGCCCGCTCCACAGGGCGTCGAACGTCCGCTGGTAGAGCTCGTTGTTCCAGTAGCTGGTGGCGCCGGTCCGGTTCGTGACGCCGGCGGCCGAGAGGTCCAGGTGCTCCAGCGTCAGCGAGAAGCGCGGATCGCCGACGTGAGCGCGGATGTCCTCGAGCAGGCGCGGCAACCCGCGCGAGTCGAGCTTGCCCTGGTCGGAGACGACGAAGTTCGTGGTGTTGTCGAAGCGGACGCCGTCGATGCCGAAGGTGTCGATCCAGTAGAAGCAGACGTCGCGGATGAACTCCTGCGTGCAGCCGTTGTGATAGTCGAGATCCAGCAGCCCGGGAAACGTGCCGCCGAACTGGCCGACGTAGGGGCTGTCCGCGTCGTCCTGGTACAGCCAGCGGTACGGAAAGCCGTTGGCGACGTCGCCCGACAGCCCCACGTCGCCCACGTGATTGAAGACACCGTCCATGATCACGTGGAGGCCGCGGCGATGGCAGTCGTCGACGAGCCGCTTGAGCCAGGACAGCTTCTCGGACGGCGCCCCCAGGGCGTTGGCGTAGCGGTACTCGACGGAGAAGTACTGGTACGGGATGTAGCCCCAGCTGTAGCTCGCGCTCGGCCACGCCGTCCACGGCATGAACAGGATGGCGTTCACGCCGAGCTCGTGCTGGAGATAGTCGAGCTTGTCGCGAACGGCGTCGAGCGGGGCGCGGGCCTCGCGAAACTCGTCGGTGAAATCGTCCAGCATGAGCTCGTAGACGATCAGGTCGCGCAGATGCTTGCGGCCGCCGCTCACCGGGGTCACCGTGTTCTCGTCGGGCCGGCTGCCGCCGATGACGAAGCCCGAGTTCTGATGCTCGCGGCCGCCGTAGCGCGTGCACGGATCGCCGACCTTGCGCAGCGTGCCGTCCTCGAAGCGCACGACGTACTTGTACTGGTAGAAGCCCTCGGGCAGCTCGACGTCGCTCCGATGCGACCACACCCAGCCCTTGGCATGGGGCGCGCGCGTCAGCTCGGGACCGTGGTCGAAATCCCAGTCCGTCTGCCCGAGGTGATGCTGAAAGTCGCCGGCCACGCGAACGGACGCGATCCGCGGGTCGCCGTAGCGCGGGCGCGCGGGATGGGGCTCGAACTGCTCGGGCGCGCGCGTGCGGTCCGGAATGAAGAGCTTGAACTCGACGCGGCCGTGCGCCGCGTCGTCGCCGACCTGCCAGGCCCCGAAACGCTCCGCCATGTACATTCCAGCCATCGTCGCACCTCCGTGTCGGACGCGATGAGCCCGTGGAGCACGTGAGGCCCGGAGTGTAACGCCGCCGCGCGCGCCGTTCGCGTCGGGGAATGCCCGACACGCATCGCGCCGGCGCTCAGATCGCGCTGGCCGCGATGTTGACCGTGAGGGCGAGGAGAGCGGCGTTGAAGACGAAGGAGACGACGCCGTGGGCGGCGGCGGTGCGGCGGATCTGCTTGCTGGTGATGCCGACGTCGGAGACCTGGGAGGTCATCCCGATGACGAACGAGAAGTAGACGAAGTCCCAGTAATCGGGCTCCGCTTCGCCGCCCGGGAAGGCCATGCCGCCGCCGACGTCCTCGTCGTAGAACTCGTGGGCGTAGTGCAGCGCGAAGATCGTGTGGATGAACGCCCACGACAACAGGATCGTCGCGGCGGCGAGCGCGACGTGGATGGGCCGGCGGCCCGGCCCGGAGCCGAGCTCGGCGAAGATGGCCGCGAGGCTCGCCAGCGCCGCCGCCACCGTCAGCACGAGGATGGCCACCTGGCCCTCGTCCTCGAGGGCGGCCCGACGACGGATGCGGTCGACGTCGGCCCGCGCCATCACGTGGGCCACCAGCGTCAGGTAGAGTCCGACGGTGATGTCCCAGGCGATCAGCAGCCGGGTCGTCGGACGCCAGAGACTGAAGGCCCCGAGGAGGATCGCGACGAGGGCGCCGATGCCGAGCGAGATGAACAGGCGGGGGCGCGCCTGAACGATGCGCACCGGCCACGGGCTCTTCATCGGCCGGCGCGAGACGACGTGACCAGCGCGATGACGCCGGCCATCGTGAGGACGGCCCCGAGCGTGGCGGCCACGACGACCAGGGGAAGCGTCACGCCCTCGAGCGTCACGGCGAGCGCCGTGCCGGCGCCCGCCAGCGCGGCCGCCGCGAGCACCCCGATGGCGACGACGAGCAGCCACTGACGGACCTGCACGGCGATCACCGACGGCCCGAGGGCGGCGCCGTCCACCCGGCCGGCGAAGTGGACGAGCGCCAGCAGGAGCACGAGCGCCGCGCCGAGCGTGATCGCCCCCACCGGATCGGGCGCCGGCCGCACGATGGCCAGCGCGAGCGCGTACGCGACCAGCGCCAGCGAAGCGGCCGCGGTCACGAGCGGCACGGCGAGGATGAGCGCGCCCGCGCTGCCGATCACCAGCGCCGCCGCCGCGAGCCACGTCACGGGCGCGGCGGGCAGGACCGCCAGCGGAAAGGCGACGAGGATCCCCACCAGCGCCACCGCGGCCAGGCGCATCATCCGGCGAGCACGCGGCGCAGCCGCGGCCGGCGCAAGCCCGCCAGCGCCGTGTCGAGCGAGTCCACGCCGTTCCACTCGACGATCGTCAAGCCACGGCGGCGAAGGTCGTCGTGCACCGCGCGGCGCTCCAGGGCCCACAGCCGCGCCGCGAGGTCGGTCACGCGGCTCCGGCGCACGGCCGCCCGCGCCGAGCCCACGGGTGAGACCGCGATGACGACGAGGTCGAAGCCGCGCGCGGCGAGATCGGTCGCGGCGCGCACGAAGCGCGCGTCCAGCAGCGGGCTCAGGGCCACGACCAGGGCCTGCGGCGGCAGGATGCGCGGCGGGATGAGGTCCACGTCGCGGCTCACGTACGTGAAGACGACGGAGGCGTCGAGCAGCGTGTCGGCCAGGCGCTGGAACTGCGCGCGGCCCGAGCCCGGCTTCACCGACCGGAGATGACCACCGTACTCGATGAGGCCGACCCGGTCCTTTCGCGCCAGGTACGCGGCGGCGAGCGCGATGGCGCCCCGCGCGGCGGCATCGACGACCGTCCCGCCGGCAGGACCCACGTCGGATAGCGTGTCGAGCATGAGGACGACGTCGGCGTTGCGCTCCCGCGCGTGCTGCGTCACGTGCAGCGTCCCCAGCCGCAGCGTCGCGCGCCAGTTCACGTGGCGGACGTGGTCGCCGGGGACGAAGGGCCGGATGTCGCCGGGCTCGATCCCCTCCCCCTGCGCAGACGACACGTAGTTGCCGACGTAGGTCTGCGTGCGGAGTGGACGCGGCAGATGCCGCAACGACGCCAGGTGCGGATAGACGGCGACGGCGTGCGGCGCGCGATATCGCGTCTCGGCGACGGCCAGACCGAGCGATCCCCACAGCCGGACGTGGGGGCCGCCGAAACGCACGCGCTGGCGACCGGCGCAACGCAGCGCGAATTGCCAGCGTACCTCCTCGCCCGCGGCCAGCGCGAAGAAGGCATGGTTGCGGCCTCGCTCGAGCTGGACGCCCGGCGGCAGCGGCTCCAGCAGCTCCACGAGCGCCGTCGCATCGGCGCGGAGCGTGACTGTCACGCTCACCGGCTCGTCCTCGACGACGCGGTCGGCGGACACCTCGTGGCTGAGCCGCACGGTGGGCGGTGCCGCGGCGCGCCGGCCGGCCACGACGGCGACGACGAGCGGGACGGCCACGAGCACCAGCTCGGCGCGGCCGGTAAGCACGCCCAGGAAGAGCGTCCACCCGACGACGGTGAGGAACGAGAGGTTGAACGCCGTCGGCCGCCAGCTCACGACGGCTCCGCCGCCGGCGCCGGCACTTGCAGGAGCAGGCTCTCGACGACCTGGGCCGGCGTGGTTCTCGACACCCACAGCTCCGGTCGCAGCACCATGCGATGGGCGAGCGCGACCACCGCCACCGCCTTGACGTCGTCGGGCAGGACGAACTCGCGGCCCCGAATGGCCGCCTCCGCCCGCGCGAGCTTCAGCACGGCGAGGCTGCCGCGCGGCGAGGCGCCGAGGGCCACGCGCGAGTCGCTGCGCGTGGCCTGGGCCAGGGCCACGATGTACTGCTCGAGCGCGTCGCTCACGAACACGTCCTCGAGCGCCTGCTGCATGGCGAGCAGCTCGGCGCGCGTCACGAGCACAGGCACCGCGACCTCGTCGGTGCGCCGCTCGCGACGGATGCGCAGGATCGCGCGCTCGGCGTCCGCCTGCGGGTAGCCGACGGCGACGCGCAGCAGGAAGCGGTCGAGCTGCGCCTCCGGCAGCGGATACGTCCCCTCCAGCTCGATCGGGTTCTGCGTGGCGATCACCAGAAAGGGCTGGGCCAGCGGAAACGACTGGCCCTCGACGGTCACCTGCGATTCCTGCATGGCCTCGAGCAGGGCCGCCTGGGTCTTGGGCGTGGCGCGATTGATCTCGTCGGCGAGCAGCAGATTGGTGAAGACTGGTCCCGGCCGGAACTCGAACCGGCCCTCGCGCTGATCGTAGAGGAAGCTGCCGGTGATGTCGCTCGGCAGCAGGTCGGGCGTGAACTGGATGCGCCGGAAGCCGAGGTCGAGCGCCTGGGCCAGCAGCCGCGCGATGAGGGTCTTGGCGAGGCCGGGATAGTCTTCGATCAGCACGTGGCCGTTGGCGAGGAGGCCGGCGAGGATCCGCTCGAGGACCTCGTCCTTACCCACCACGATGCGGCCGAGCGCCAGCACGACCTCGCGCACCCGCTCGGCCACGGCGGCGATCTTCACGGCTGCCTCTCGATGTCCGCGATCACCCCGCGCAGGCCGGCCAGGCTCGGGCCGCGCCCGTGGCGGAGCGGCGGGCGCGCCAGCGGCCGGGAAGAGAGCGCTTGCAGCCGCGGCCACAGCGCCTGCTCGAAATAGCGGCGACTGCGGAGCGCGCTGCGCAGGTCACCGGCCAGGTCCTGGAAGTGGTGCGGCACGCCGGGCTCGGGCGCCTGACGGGCGCGCGCCGCGTCGAGCGCCGAGGCGCCGGCCGCCGCGAGTCCGCTCGTGAGCGCCTCGCGGAGCTGCAGGAGCGTGACGCCGAGGACGAGCGCGGCGGCCAGCCGCGCGACGAGCGCGCGCCACGCGGGCTCCACCCAGACGTACACGGGCACCGTCGCCAGGAGCACGATGCCGCCCAGCACGGCGCAGCGAGCGGCGATCAGCGCGAGCGAACGGTCAGCGAGCACGCGCCGCGTCGTCCTCGAGCGCCGCCGTGATCTCGTCGAGGCACTCGCAGGCGGTCACGCGCGCCTCGGCGCCCAGCGGTCGCTCGCTGAACCGCGCGAGCTCGAAGAGCGCGGTCAGCCGGCGCGCGGGCGAGGCCGGAATCGGCAGCCGGCCCAGCGTCGCGCGCACGAACTCGGCGGGCGTCTGCCACGGCGCCCGCGGGGCGCGCGCGGCGGCCAGCGCGTGCTCGAAACGGCCCCAGGCGTGGATGATCGCCCGGCGCGGATCCGGCTCGGCCCGCGGATCGCCGAGCGCCGCGGCGGCGCGCGCGGACCGCGGCCCGGCCTCGGCGGCGGCGCGCGCGGCCCACCATTTTTCCAGCCGCTCGGCCAGCGTGATCAGGAGCAGCAGCGCGAAGAGCGCGAGGGCGAAGAGCAGCACGAGCAGCGCGATCGTGGCGTCGAAGAACGGCACCGAGGTCGGCGGCTTCCGCACGAGCGCGAGGAGATCGAGCAGCCCGGCGATCGCCGTGAAGGCCCGCTCGATGGGATGGACCTCCTCGCGGGCCCAGCGGGTCCAGACGACGTACCACGCGGCCCCCATCAAGAGGGCGAACGGCAGCACCGAGAGCAGCGCCGTCCAGACCGAGCGCGGCTGGTACGCGCGGGCCGGCCAGGGGCTGTCCTCGACGGGGCCTCGAGGACGGCGCAGCGCCAGCACGAAGAGGATGACCGAGAGGCCGAGCAGCGCGAGGACGACCGTTTGCACGGCGCTCGACAGTCGCACCGCCACCGTCGCGCCGGGGTCTCCCGCAGGCGGGGGCATCGGCCCGATCGTGGCGGCCAGAGTGAGGAGCAGACCGCTGACGATGACCGCGCTCGCGCCCCACCGTTTTCCCACGCGTGGAAGCTAGCGCCGCGTCAGGCGCTGCGCAAGGCCGGAGGTGGCGGTCCTCCGATCAGTACCGCCCGGCCAGGCGCGCCACCGCCTCGCACAGCGTCTCGATGCCCACGGGCTTGCTGAGCTGGGCGTCGAAGCCGGCTGCCACGGCGCGCGCGCGCGGATGCCGGCGGCCGTCGCCCGTGAGCGCCAGCGCCCGCGGATGTCGCCGGCCGCTCGCCTCGCGGAAGTTGCGGACGGCGTTGATGAGCCAGTAGCCGTCCTGGCCGGGCATCATGATGTCGGTCACGAGGACGTCGGGGACGTCGCGCTCGACGACCGCGAGCGCCGCCCGCGCGGACGCCGCCACGCTCACGTGCGCGCCGGCCAGCTCGAGCACGTCGCGAAACAGCTCGCGCGGATCGTCCTCGTCGTCGACGACGAGCACGTGCAGACCCTCGAGGACGCGTCTTCGACCACTACTCCTGACTTCGGCTGCGGTGGAATGTGGGCAGGCCATGGGCCGCCTCCTTCGTCTGGCTCCCTCCGGAGGGCCCGCCCTCGTGGCTGCCCTCTTCTTCGGTAACCCGGCTATCAGGGCGACAGGCCCTGACCCGTGGCTTTGCGTCCCAGCCTCACGACTGGTTTGCCTTTGTCGGAAGAGTCCGCAGCCCTGTAGAGCAAGGCCCGGGCCACGTCGAAATCGCCGTGCCGCCACGCACTTGCGGCGCCGGGCGCACGGCGCGCTGGCCGTTTCGTATCCGGACAACCTGTCTCGCGATGGCCCAAAAGTGGCCGTCGAGTCGCGGAGGACGCGGGGCGGTGCTGCGAACTCGCCGAGTTAGCCCTCGTGGACTCTGGCGCGGCCCTTGCTGCCAATCTCCGCCGCAAGATCAACGTCGAGATTGGAGCGTCGTGATGCCTGAACGTCGTCGTTGGCCACGCAAAGAGGTTGCCTGGTCCGTCGCGATGTCCATCGACGGCGGTCCCACGATCAATGCCCGGGCGGTGGACGCGAGCCGGTATGGGTTGAGACTGGCGTTCCAGGATCCGGCCGACCTGAGCGCGATCCAGAACGGCGCGCGCTGCCAGGTCGAGGTGCACCTGTCAGGCGGCGAGGCGCGCTTCGTGCGTGTCTGTGAAGTGCGGTACCTCGGACAGAACGGTGTCGGGCTGGTGTTTGCCGTGCCGCTGCCCACGGCCCTGGTTCCGGCCGCCACGCCCGAGACGCCGAGCGCGGACGCCACGAAGCCGAAGGGCCGCCGTGCCAGCTCGCTGATGTCGATGCTCCGCTCGGTCGCCCTCGCCCCGCTTCAGCACTGACGCGGTCGTCACGGCTCCAGGAGCCGGCGGCGCAGCAGCTTTCCGGTCGGGCTCTTCGGTAGGGCCGCCACGAACTCGTAGCGCCTCGGCCGCTTGAAGGACGCGAAGTCCCTGGCCTCGCGGCAGAAGCGATCGAGGTCCTCCGCGCTCAGCATCGCGGTGCCGTCGTGGGCCCGGCGCGGCACGACGAACGCCGTCACCATCTGTCCCAGCCGCTCGTCCGGCAGGCCGACCACGCACGCTTCCTGCACCTGCGGGTGGCGCACGAGCACGTCCTCGACCTCCGTCGGGTAGACGTTCTCGCCGCCGGTGATGATCATGTCGTCCACGCGGCCGACGGTGTAGAGGTCGCCCTCGTCGTCCTCCCAGGCGAGATCGCCGGTGAAGTACCAGCCCTCGCGGAGGGCCCGCGCGTCGGCGTCGGGACGGCGCCAGTACCCGCTGAAGGCCTCGGGCGAGTCGAGCGCCACGATGAGCTCGCCCGTCTCGCCGCGCGCCACCACGTCGTCGGGGCTCCCCTTGCGCTCGGGATCCGCGCGCACGATGCGTGAGCGGCCGAAGAGGCCGCTGCGGCCGGCGCAGGTGGGCTTGTCGAGCACGCGGTCGCACACCGTGAACGTGTAGACCTCGGTGCTGCCGAGATGATTGACGAAGACGTGCGGGCGAAAGACCTCGGCCACGCGGCGCGTGAGCGTGCTCGTCATGGGCGCGCCCGCGTAGCCCAGCTTCGTCACGGTGCCCAGGTGATAACGGCCGATGTCCGGCAGCGACACCAGGTCGTGGTAGAGCGTGGGCACCAGGTAGAGCGCGCTCACGCGCATATCTTGAAGCAGCCCGGCGGCCACCGCCGCGCTCCAGTCGGGCAGGCAGATGAGCGCGCCGTTCAGCAGCGCCATGGCGAGCATCGAGCGCACGCCCATCGTGTGGTAGAGCGGCATGGCGCCCAGCGTGCGCTCGCCGAAGGCGTTGCGGCTCTGGACGATGTGCGCGAGCGCGGCGCTGGCCTCGGCGCGATGCGTGCGCGGCACGCCCTTGGGCCGCCCGGTCGTGCCCGACGTGTAGAGCATGATGCTGACGTCGCCCTCGGCCACCCTCACGTCGGGCGGGCCGGGATCGTCGCTGCCGGCGGCCAGCGTCTCGAAGGCGAGCGTGTCGGGCAGGGTGTCGGTCGCGGCGCCGGCGCAGATCCAGTGCCGCACGCGCGGCAGGGCCGGACGCGCGGCCTCCGCGGCGGCCCGGCTCGCCGCCTCGAACACCACCGCGACGCCGTCGGCGTCGTCGGCGCAGAAGCGCACCTCGCCCTCCGAGTACCGCCAGTTGAGCGGGGTGGCGACGAGGCCGAGCTTCTGGCAGGCCCAGTACGTCACCACGTGCTCCTCGCGGTTCTTCAGCAGGATGACGACGTGCTCGCCGCGCACGAGACCCAGGCGCGCCAGCGACGCTGCCACGCGATTGACGCGCGCCTCGAGGGCCCGGTACGTCGCGCGGCGGCCGCCGTCGGCGATCGCCTCCGCCGCCGGCGCCCGCCCGGCGGCGACGGTCAGCGCGCGGGCGAGCATCAGAACCCTTCCAGCACGATCTTGCCGACGACGTGTCCGCCCTCGAGCTGCGCGTGGGCCTGCTTGAGGTTGGCGGCGTTGATCGGGCCCAGGCGGGTGGCGACCGTGGTCTTCAGCGTGTCCTGCTCCACCAGCGCGGCGGCCTCGTCGAGGATCTGGTGCTGAAGCTGCATGTCCGGTGTCTGGAAGGTCGGCCGCGTGAACATGAGCTCCCACGCGAACGTGACGCTCTTCTGCATGAGCGGCGCCAGATCGACGGGCTTCTGGGTGGCCACGATCGAGCAGATCTTCCCCTGCGGCGCGATGATCCCCGCGAAGGCCGGGAAATGCGCGTCGGTGCTGTTGCAGCAGAGGATGTAGTCCACGTCGGGCTGCGCGAGCGCCGCGAGCTGGGGGGCGAGATCCTTCGTATGGTCGACCACCTCGTCGGCGCCGAGGTCGCGCGCCCACGCGCTCGACTCGGGCCGCGACGCGGTGGCGATCACGCGCAGCCGCGCCACGCGCTTGGCGAGCTGGATGGCGATCGAGCCCACGCCCCCGGCGCCGCCGATGACGAGCACCGTGCGGCCGGCGTGGGCGCCCGTCTTCGAGACGCCCATCCGATCGAAGAGCGCCTCCCACGCCGTGAGCGTCGTCAGCGGCAGCGCGGCCGCCTCCGCGAAGCGCAGGCTGCGCGGCTTGCGGCCCGCGATGCGCTCGTCCACCAGGTGCAGCTCGCTGTTGCCGCCCGGGCGGGTACGGCTGCCGGCGTAGTAGACCGCGTCGCCGGGCTTGAACAGGGTGGCGTCGGGGCCGACGGCCTTCACGACGCCCGCGACGTCCCAGCCAAGGATCTTCGGCGCGCTCTCCACCTGGGGCTTCGGCGCGCGCATCTTGTAGTCCACCGGGTTGACGGCGACGGCCTTGACCTCCACGAGCAGGTCGCGCCCGGCCGCCTGCGGCGTCTCCACCTCGAGGTCGAGCAGCGACTCGGGATCCTCGATGGGCAGATAGCGATAGAGGCCGACGGCTTTCATAGCCCGCAGAATAACGTAAAATCCCCCACGATCCCCCAACCCCGCGGAGGTGAGCCATGAGCGGTCAGAGCCACGCGCGCACCGCCCGCGCCGATGTCGTCGGCAGCCTGCTGCGCCCGCCGTATCTGAGGGAAGCCCGCGCCGGCATGCGCGCCGGCACGGTCAGCGACGTCCAGCTTCGCGCGGTGGAAGACCACGCCGTCGGCGAGGCGATCGCGCTGCAGGAGTCGGCCGGGCTCGACGTCATCACCGACGGCGAGCTTCGGCGCAACTCCTGGGTCGTCACGATCCCGCTGCGCGAGGAAGGCGTGGCGCGCGCGCCCCTGGCCGGCTTCGACTTCCTGCCCGCCGACCCCGGCTGGTGGTCGCTGTGGAAGGAGCCCGACGGCAGCAAGGCCACCGTGTGGACGTCGCCGAAGCGCCCGTTCGTGACCCGGCCGATCGAGGTCGTACGCGACATCGTGGAGGACGAGTATGCGTTCCTCAGGACTCACGCGCGCGCCCGCACGAAGCTGACGATCCCGGCGCCGAGCTGGCACCGCATCTTCTGGCACCCCGAGCATTCGCGCGCCGCCTATCCGGCGCCGGAAGACTTCCTGCGCGCCGTCGCCGACTACCTGCGGACGCGTGTCATCCCCCGGCTCATCGAGCGCGGCGGCGACTACATCCAGCTCGACGCTCCGAACTACGCCCAGTGGCACGTCGACGCCGACAACCGCGCGGCCTTCGAGCGCTGGGGCCACGACATGGCAGCCGAGCTGACCGCGGACGCCGAGATCGACAACCTCGCCATGGAAGGCGTGCGCGGCGTCACGCGCGCCATTCACATCTGCCGGGGCAACGCGCCCGGCGGACGCTGGCTGGCCAACGGCGGCTACGAGAAGATCGCCGCCGAGGTCTTTCCGCGCCTGAGCCACTTCGACCGGCTGCTGCTGGAGTACGACACGCCCCGCGCCGGCGACTTTCCCCCGCTGGGCCACGTGCGGCCGGCCACCGAGGTGGTCCTGGGGCTGCTGACCACGAAGAAGGGCGAGCTCGAGGACGCGGCGCGGGTCGAGGCGCGCATCCGCGAGGCGGCCCGCTACGTGCCGCTGGAACGGCTGGCGCTCAGCTCGCAGTGCGGCTTCGCCTCCGGCGAGGCCGGCAACCCGCTCACGCCGGCGCAGCAGGATGCCAAGCTCCGTTTGGTGGCCCAGGTCGCGCGCAAGGTGTGGACGGCGTGAGACTTGCACCTGTAGGTGAGGAGACGAACATCACCGCAGGGGCACGAGGTCTCCATGAATACGATTCTCCTGGTCATCCTGATCTTGCTGCTGGTGGGCGCGCTGCCGATGTGGCCGTACAGCTCGGGCTGGGGCTACTTTCCGAGCGGCGGGCTCGGCCTGCTGCTGCTGATCCTCATCATCCTGGCGGTCACCGGGCGTCTCTGAGCGGCTCGTCCTCCAGCAACACGCAGTGGCGGGGCTCGACGGCGAGATAGATCGCCTCGTCCTCGCCGAACGGGTCCACGGTCGCCGAGCGCACCACTAGTAGCCGCCCGTCCCAGTCCACGTGGTACTGGGTGAAGTCGCCCTGGAAGACGCGGCGCCGGATCCGCGCCGGCCACACGTTGCGCGTGCCGGCCGGCCGCTCGCGCGCCAGGCGCACGTGCACGGTCCGCAGCGAGAAGAGCGGCTCGGCCCCGGCCGGCCGGCCGTAGGCGCTGCCGTGCACGAGCTGGCCGCCCGCGGTCTCCACCACCACCAGGCCGTCCTGCTCGAGGTCCGCCCGGCGCTTGCCGCGGATCAGGTTGGCCGAGCCGACGAAGTCGGCGACGAAGGTGTTGCGCGGTCGATCGTAGATCTCCGCGGGCGGGCCCACCTGCTCGATGACGCCGTCGCGCATGACCACGATGCGGTCGGAGATGGCCAGGGCCTCCTCGAGGTCGTGCGTGACGTAGACCGACGTGATGCCGAGCCGCCGCTGCAGCTCCTTGATCTCGATGCGCATCTCGGCGCGCAGCTTGGCGTCGAGGTTGGACAGCGGCTCGTCGAAGAGCAGCACCGAGGGCGAGAACACGAAGGCCCGGGCGAGGGCCACGCGCTGCTGCTGGCCGCCCGAGAGCTGGGCGGCGCTGCGGTCGGCGAAGGCGCCCATCTGCACCAGGTCGAGCGCCCAGCGCACGCGCTCGGCCACCTCGCGGGCCGGCAGCTTCCGCACGCGCAGGCCGTAGGCGACGTTGTCGAACACGCGCATGTGCGGCCAGATCGCGTAGGACTGGAAGACCATCGACAGCCCGCGCCGCTCCGGCGGCACGTGCACGCGCGCCGCACCGCTGAAGACCACCTGGCCGCCGATGCGGATCTCGCCCGAGGCCGGATGCTCGAGGCCGGCGATGGCGCGCAGCGTGGTGGTCTTGCCGCAGCCCGACGGTCCCAGCAGCGTCACGTGCTCGCCGGCGCCGACGCCGAAGGTGACGCCGCGCACGGCCGCCACCGCCCCGTACTTCACGACGAGGTCGCGCACCTCGATCGAGGCCTGTCTTACTGGGGGCCCCGACATGGCCCCCAGACCCCCAACCTTACTGGGGGCCCCGACATGGCCCCCAGACCCCCCAACGCTCGGACGCGCCCCGGCGGAGCCGGGGCCCGCCTCGGGATCGGTAGGAGGTGTCGCCATCATTCGCCCGGCGGCTGCGTCACGCGGCGGGCCACCGTGAAGAGCAGCACGAGCGCAACGGCCACGGCCAGCGTCTGCAGCAGGGCCATCGCCGCCGTGAGCTCGGTGCTGGTGGAGAACCACGACTCCACGATGGCCGGCGTGATGACCTTCGCCTTGGGCCCCATCAACAAGATGGACGCGCCCAGCTCGCGCACGCTGGCGATGAACAGCAGCAGCCAGGCGGCCACCAGGCCCGGGCGCAGCAGCGGCAGCGTCACCGTGCGCATGCGATAGCCCCACGGCGCGCCGCACATCTGCGCCGACTCCTCCAGCGAGCGGTCCACCTGCAGAATGACGCCGGAGATCGTGCGCAGCCCGAGCGGCAGGAACACGGTGAGGTACGCGATCAACAGCAGCCACAGCGTGCCGTAGACGGGCAGCGGGAAGATCAGCCACGCCCACAGCATCCCGAAGGCGAACACCAGCCGCGGCACGGCCTGCGGGAACATCAGCACGTACTCGATGACGCCGGCCCCGGGCAGCCGCGAGCGGTAGATGAGCCACGAGAGCAGCGCCATCACGCCCACGCCGAGGCTGGCCGTGGCCACGCCCAGCAGCAGGCTGTTCCAGAGCGCCGAGCGCACGGCGTCCAGCGAGAGCGCGGTGGCGTAATTGGCCAGCGTGAGGTTGGCGCGCAGGGGCAGCAGCGCGGTGGCCAGCCGCTGGACCGAGGCCGAGAAGAGCGTGAGCACCGGCAGCACCACGGCCACGACGAGATAGAGGAGGCAGAGCGCCAAGAGCGCCCAGCGCAGCCGGCCCACGCGCATGACGCGCGGGCGGAAGGCCTTGCCGGTGATCGTCGCGTAGTGGCCGCGCCCCACGATGCGGCGGTAGAGCCAGATCATGGCGAACATCACGGCGAAGAGCGAGACGCCCATGGCAGCCGCCGTGGGAAAGCGCGGCGGGTACTGCGAGACGAGCTGGTACATCGCGGTGGTGACGACGTAGAAGCGGCTGGGCAGCCCCAGCACGAGCGCGGCCGAGAAGGAGCCGAGCATCTCGGCGAACACGAACACGGTGGCGCCCAGCACGCCCGGGATCACCAGCGGCAGCGTCACCTTCAGCATCGTGCGCGTCCGGCCGGCGCCGACCACCTGCGAGGCCTCCTCCAGCGCCGGGTCCATCGACTTCATCACGGCGCCGATCATCACGAAGGCCACCGAGCCCTCGAACAGCGCCATCACCCACGCGATGCCCCACGGCGAGTTCACGTCGAGCAGATGGCCCTGGCCGCCGGCGGCGCGCCAGGCCTGGTTGAGGAAGCCGCCGCTGGGCGAGCCGAGCAGGCTCCAGGCGAGCGCGCCCATCAGCGGCGTGACGTAGTACGGCAGCGCCATGAGCTGCTCGAGCACGCCGCGCCCCGGCACGTCGGTGCGCGACAGGATCCAGCCCATCACGAAGCCGACGACGATGGCCACCACGGTCGCGCCCACCGCGACCATCACCGTGTTGCCGAAGATGTGGGCGTAGCGCGGCAGGTCCGCGTAGTTGTCGAGGCCGTACGCCTCGGGCGGCCGCGCCTGCGGATCGCCGACGCTCAGCGACGCCTGCAGCAGAAAGGCGATCGGGTAGAGGACGAGGATCGCGGCCGCACCGCCGACGAAGGCGGCGAGGAGCCTAGAGCCCCATGATGCCATTCCACTCCTTCACGAAGGTCGGATGGCTCGCCTGGTACTCCGTCCAGTCCGACGGGAACAGGAGCTTGAAGTCGGCCAGGCGCTTGCCGGTCGGCATCGGCCCGGCGTCGTTGCGGAGCGAGCCGTAGAGCAGGATCTTCTCGTTCTGGTAGATCGCCTGCCCGCGCCGCGAGAGCGCCCAGTCGACGAAGAGCCGGGCGGCTTCCGGGTGCGGCGCCTTGTTGACGACGCCGAGGAAGATCGGCGTGGCCGGCAGTCCGTCCGGCGGCGCCACGAACTCGATGTCGGCGCCCTTCTCCTTGAACAGCGTGTAGCCGGCGTACTCGGCCAGCACGCACATCCGGTCGTCGCCCTTCGAGAGCCGGTCGAAGAGCTGGGCGCGCGAGTCGAACCCCTTCGGCCGCTGCTTGGCGAACTCCTGCCAGAAGTCGTTGCCGTAGAGCTTGCGCAGCGTGAACCACTGCGCGTGCTGCATCCCGGAGGTCGACAGCTTGGCGCTCACGCCGTCACGGTAGGCCGGCTTGAGGATGTCCTTCCACTCCTTGGGCGCCTGCTCGGCGGTCACCTTCCCCTTGTTGTAGGCGATGCCGGCGAAGGTCACACCGGCCCAGGTGAAGTGTCCGGCCGGGCTCGACTGGTAGTCGCGCTTGTAGGCGGTGAGCTCGGGCGAGACGTGCGTGTCCCAGCCGCCCTTCTTCTGGAAGTCGACGGCCGGCGAGATGTCGGAGAGCTGCAGCACGTCGCAAACGTTGCGGCCGGCCGCGCGCTCGGCGGTGATCTTGGCGTAGAGGGCGCCGGTCTGCAGCCGCGTATAGCTGGTCTTGATCCTGGGGAAGTCCTTCTTGAAGGCGTCCAGCAGCGTGCCGATGCCGGCCTCGCCGTCGTGGCCGTAGTAGACGATCTCGCCTTCCTGCTCGGCCTTGGCCACGTCGGCGGCCGTCTGGAAGTCGTGGACCTTGCTGACGCGCGGCTGCGCCGCCGTCTCGCGCGCGGCGGCGACGAGCGGGGCTGCCGCCAGCAGGGCGCTGGACTTGAGGAGATCACGACGGGAAAGACGCATGGTTCCTCCTGACGTCGGGGATCGGTTCGGCGCCGTCGCGCGGGCGCCCGGGTAGCATACCCCCGACTGTGGCACACTGAAACGGTTGCCGATGGACCGCTCGGATCTTCTCAAGGAGCTTCGCATCGACCGTGACGTGCGCCCGGCGCGCTCGCGCGCGCGCTGGCTTGCCGTCGCGGGCGTGGCGCTGCTGCTGGTGGGCGCGGCGCTCTGGCTCGGCCTCGGCCGCGTCTCGACGCCGGCGGTGCGCACGGCGGTGGCGCGCGCGGCCACGGCCGAGACGGGCGGCGGCTCGGTGCTGGACGCCAGCGGCTACGTCACCGCGCGCCGGCAGGCCACCGTGTCGGCCAAGATCACGGGCAAGGTCATCGAGGTGCTCATCGAGGAGGGCCAGCGCGTGGAGGAGGGCGCGGTGCTGGCGCGGCTCGACCCCACCGAGGCCCGGGCCCAGCTCTCGCTCACGCAGGCGCAGCTCACCGCCGCGCGCTCGCAGCTCGGCGAGATCCGCGCCCAGCTCGGCCAGGCCGAGCGCGACCACGCGCGCCAGCAGGAGCTGATGCGGCGCGATCTCGTGAGCGCCCAGTCGCTCGACGCCGCCCTCGCCCAGCGCGACATGCTGCGCGCGCGGCTGGTCAGCGCCGAGGAGCAGGTGCGCGTGGGCAAGGAATCGGTCGACGTCGCCCAGGTGCAGCTCGACAACACGGTCATCCGGGCGCCGTTCGGCGGCGTGGTCACGGCCAAGGCGGCCCAGCCCGGCGAGATGATCTCGCCGGTCTCGGCGGGCGGCGGCTTCACACGCACGGGCATCGGGACGATCGTCGACATGGACTCGCTCGAGATCCAGGTGGACGTCAACGAGTCGTTCATCAACCGCGTGACCCCGGGCCAGCCGGTGGAGGCGACGCTGAACGCGTATCCCGACTGGAAGATCCCGGCCTCCGTGATCGCGATCATCCCCACCGCCGACCGCGCCAAGGCCACCGTCAAGGTGCGCATCGCGATCAAGACGAAAGATGCGCGCCTGGTGCCCGACATGGGCGTGCGCGTGGCGTTCCTCGGCAACGAGCCTGCACGCGCGACGGCGCCCGCGGCCGGCGTGGTGGTGCCCGCCGAGGCCGTGCGCGGCGACGGCGCCGCCGCCGTCGTGTTCGTCTACGCCGACGGCAAGGTGGAGCGGCGCGCGGTGACGCTGGGCCGGGCCACCGGCGCCGCACGCCAGGTGCTGACCGGCGTGCGCGAGGGCGAGCGCGTCGTGCTCTCGCCGCCGGCGTCGCTCAAGGGCGGCGAGGCCGTGAGGCTCGCCGACAAGACCTGATGGCCGACCTGGTCCAGGTCCGCGCCGTCACCAAGAGCTACCGGCGCGGCGGCGAGACGATCGAGGTCCTGCACGGCGTCGACCTCGACATCGCCCGCGGCGACTTCGTGGCGCTGATGGGCCCGTCGGGCTCGGGCAAGACGACCCTGCTCAACCTGATCGGCGGCCTCGACACGCCCACGGGCGGCGCCATCGTGGTGGACGGCCGGCGGATCGATCGGCTGTCGAGCGGCGAGCTGTCGGCCTGGCGCGCGGCACACGTCGGCTTCGTCTTCCAGTTCTACAACCTGCTGCCCGTGCTGTCGGCCCAGCGCAACGTCGAGCTGCCGCTGCTGCTGACCTCGCTGTCGGCGGCCGAGCGGCGGCGGCACGCCGCCATCGCGCTCGCGCTGGTCGGCCTCGCCGACCGCGCGCGGCACAAGCCGCGCGAGCTCAGCGGCGGGCAGGAGCAGCGTGTGGCCATCGCGCGCGCGATCGTGTCGGATCCCACGCTGCTCGTGTGCGACGAGCCGACCGGCGACCTCGATCGCGCCACCGCCGGCGAGATCATGGCGCTGCTGCAGATGCTCAACCGCGAGCACGGCAAGACGATCGTGATGGTCACCCACGATCCCAAGGCCGCCGAGTACGCGAGCCGCCGCCTGCACCTCGACAAGGGCACGCTGATCGCCGACGGAGCGGGCGCGTGAGGTACCTGCCGCTGCTGTGGGCCGGGCTCTTTCGCCGCAAGACGCGGACCATCCTCACGCTGCTGTCGATCGTCGTCGCCTTCCTGCTCTTCGGGATGCTGCAGGCCGTGCAGACGGCCTTCGAGTCCGGCGCGGACGCCGCCGACGCCAAGCGGCTGCTGACCACGGCGCGCTACTCGATCATCGAGCCGCTGCCGATGGCCCACCTGAAGGTCATCGAGCGCGTGCCCGGCGTGGTGGGGGTGGCCTCGGCCGACTGGTTCGGCGCCAAGTACCAGAACGAGAGCAACGCGTTCCCCGTCTTCGCGGTGGATCCGGCGCGCTACCTCGACATGTACCCGGAGTTCACCATCGATCCGGCCCAGCGCGAGGCGTTCGCCAAGACGCGCACGGGCGCGGTGGCCGGGCAGCGGCTGGTCGACCGCTACGGCTGGCGGATCGGCCAGAAGCTGCCGATCGCCTCCGAGATCCACGCCAAGACCGACGGCAGCCTCAACTGGGAGTTCGACCTGGTCGGCGTCATCGACGCCGAGGATCCCGCCATCCGCGGCAACACCGACGTGGTGCTCATCAACGTGGCGCACTTCGACGAGGCGCGGCAGCTCGGCCGCGGCAAGACCGGGTGGTACGTCGAGCGCATCGCCGAGTCCGAGCAGGCCAAGGCCATCTCGTCGGAGATCGATCGCCTCTTCGCGAACTCGCCCGACGAGACGAAGACGGCGCCCGAGAAGGAGTTCGCCGTCGGCTTCGCCAAGCAGATCGGCGACATCGGCGCGGTCGTCACGCGCATCCTGATCGCCGTCTTCTTCACGATCCTGATCCTCACCGGCAACACGATGGCGCAGTCGATCCGCGAGCGCATTCCCGAGCTGGCCATCCTCAAGACGCTGGGCTTCTCCGACGCGCGGGTGACGGCGCTGGTGGTCGCCGAGGCCGTGCTGCTGCTGGCGCTGGGCGGCGGTCTCGGCATGGCGGCGGCTGCCGCGCTGCTGCCCGCCGTGAACGGCTCGACCGGCGGCCGCTTCCCGCCCCTGTTCGTGACGGAGACCACGTGGCTGGCGGCGGCCGGCCTCGCGCTGCTGGTGGCGCTGGCCATCGGGCTGCCGCCGGCGCTGCGCGCGCGGCGCCTGCGCATCGTGGACGCGCTGGCCGGCCGATGAGACATCCCGTGCGCGCGCTCGCGCAAATCGCGCAGATCACCCTCATCAACCTGCGCTCGCTGCCGCAGCGGCTCGGCACCTCGCTGGTCGTCGTGGTCGGCATCGCGGGCGTGGTGGGCGTGCTCGTGTCCGTGCTCGCGATGGGCGAGGGCTTTCGCCACACGCTGGCCAGCACCGGCCGGCCCGGGCGCGTCATCATGCTGCGCGCGGGCTCCGACGCCGAGCTCTCGAGCGGCGTCGACCGCGACCAGACGACGCTGCTGGCCGCACTGCCCGCCATCGCCCGCGACGGCTCCGGCCGCCCGCTCGCCTCCGCCGAGCTGGTCGTGATGGTCGATCTGCCGCGCAAGGGCGAGAGCCATCCCAACAACGTGCCGTTCCGCGGCGTGCAACCGGGCGCCTTCGCCATCCGCGACGAGCTGCGCCTGGTCGAGGGCCGCGCGTTTCGCCGCGGCGTGCGCGAGGTGATCGTGGGGCGCAAGGCGGCGCAGCAGTTCGCGGGGCTCGACGTGGGCTCGCGCATCGCGTTCCGCGACAGCGACTGGACGGTGGTGGGCACGTTCGCCACCGGCGGCGACGTCCACGAGTCCGAGATCTGGGCCGACGCCGAGGTGGCGATGTCGGCCTTTCGACGCACGGGCTACCAGTCGATGACGGCCACGCTGGCCGACGGCTCCCAGGCCGGCCTCGCCGCGCTCACGGCGGCGATCCGGCGCGACCCGCGCCTGTCGATCAACGTGCTGCGCGAGCCCGAGTACTACGCCAAGCAGGCCGGCGTGCTGGCGCGGCTCATCACGGTCCTCGGCTACACGGTGGCCGCGTTCATGGCCATCGGCGCCACCTTCGGCGCGCTCAACTGCATGTACTCGGCGATCGCCAGCCGGCAGGTGGAGATCGCCACGCTGCGCGCCATCGGCTTCGGCGGCGCGCCCGTCGTGGTGTCCGTCATGATCGAAGCGCTCCTGCTGGCGCTCGTCGGCGGGGCCGCGGGCGGGGCCCTGGCCTACGTGTACTGCGACGGCGCCTCGCTCTCCACCCTCAACTTCAGCACCTTCTCGCAGGTCGCCTTCGACTTCCGCGTGACGCCCGCGCTGCTCGGTCAGGGCCTGGCCTGGGCGCTGCTGATCGGCGCCGCCGGCGGCCTCCTGCCCGCCATTCGCGCAGCCCGCCTGCCGGTCACCACCGCGCTTCGCGCGGTGTGACACATCTGCCGCGGGCTCTTGGACATCGCGCCGGCCACGCTCGCCTGATCGCAGCGTGCGAGGCCGGTGACGAACAGGTGGGCGCTCGCTGGCACCGCCGTTGCGGCAAGTCGCGCGGTGATGAGGTTGCAGCGTGCTTCGTCGGCGGCGCCGCCGCTCCACGGCTCCGACGCCGCGCGGCTGGCGGCCGACCGCCACGCGCGCAAGGTCGAGCGGGTCGCGGCCGGGCTGCGAAGCCGGGCGGGCGGGCGGCCGCTGTCGCTCAAGAAGAAATCGGTTTCACACCAGGTCCCGAAGCCGCGGGACCGCAAGTACGGTGACGACAAGGTCGATCTCACGGATCTCGACGAGATCCTCGAGATCGACCTCGACGCCCGCACGTGCACGGCGGAGCCCGGGGTGACGTTCACCGACCTGGTGGACGCCACCCTGCCGCTCGGGCTGACGCCCATCGTCGTGCCGGAGCTGAAGACCATCACGGTCGGCGGCGCGGTGTCGGGCTGCGCGCTGGAGTCGATGTCGTTCCAGCACGGCGGCTTTCACGACACCTGCCTGGCCTATGAGGTGCTGACCGCCCCCGGCGAGCGGCTGCACTGCACGCCGGACAACGAGCACGCGCTCGTCTTCCAGATGATGCACGGCGCGTTCGGCACGCTCGGCATCCTCTCGCAGCTCACCTTCAGGCTGATCCCCGCGGGTCCCTACGTCCACGTCGCGTACGAGACGTACACGACACTGGCCGACTACCGGGCGGCGATCGGCCGCCGCTTCGTGGCTCGCGACGTCGACTTCATGGACGGGCTCATCCACTCGCCGACCGCGCACGTCCTCAGTCTCGGCCGCTTCGTACCCGCGGCACCGTACACGAACCGCTACGACTGGCTGAAGGTCTACTACCGCAGCACGCGCACGCGGCGCGACGATTACCTGCGCACCGCCGACTACTTCTTCCGCTACGACAACGGCGTCACCAACGTGCATCCGCGCAGCGCCCTCGGCCGGCTCCTGCTCGGCAAGTTCCTGCACTCCAGCGAGATCCTCCGGCTCGCCGAGAAGGTGCGCCACCTGCTGCCGGCCGAGCGGCCCGACGTCACCGTCGACCTGTTCGTGCCGTTCTCCCGGTTCGAGGCGTTCATGGCCTGGTACGAGCGGGTCGTCGGCCATTTCCCGCTGTGGTGCGTGCCGTACCGCCGCGTGCGGGACTACGAATGGATTGCGCCCGACGTGTTCGCGGGCGTGGAGGACGAGCTCTTCATCGACCTGGCCATCTACGGCATGAAGCAGCCGCCTGGGCGCAACATCTACCAGGAGCTCGAAGAGGCGCTGCCGCGGTTCAACGGGATCAAGACACTCATCTCACACAACTACTACGCGCCCGATGCCTTCTGGCGTATCTGGAACCGTGACAACTACGCCGCGGTGAAGGCGGTCACCGACCCCTACAACGTCTTTCGCGATCTCTACTCCAAGACGTGCCGCGCCCCGCAGGGGCTCGACGATCTGGAAGCAGCCTAGCGGTGCCGGGGCCGTCAATCCTGAAACCCGAAGAGGCGCCAGCCGCCGGGCTCGCGGCGCACGACCTCGGGCTCGCGCTGCCACGTGAGGACCGAGACCCAGCCCAGTAGCGGCAGGCGCCCGGTGATCTCGCCCGTGGTGTAGAGCCACGTGGCGCCGTCCACCACGTCGACGCCGTCGACGCGCACGCGCGCCCGCAGCTCCTGGTAGAGGCCGAGCATCGCGAGGAGCTGCTGGCGCACGGCGGACTTGGTGAGGCCACCGCTGCGGTACTGCTCGGACACGAACGCGAGGACGCCGCCGGCATCACGCGCCTCGA
>QHRW01000091.1 GCA_003220265.1 Candidatus Rokuibacteriota bacterium
GACGTTTGCCGTCCTGGTATTCCGAGTCGCCCGGGCTCGGCGCTGGGACACCGCATGGGGAGAGCAATGGGAGCGTGATCACGGCCACCCCTTGGCAGCTCTGCACCGCACGAAGCAGCGCAACCTCCGTCTCTTGATGGGCGTGCGATGGCTGACGATGGCCCTGTTCTTCATGGCTCTCGGTGCCGTGTTCGGCCCCATGCTCGGTGCGCTGAAGGGACTCCGGGCAATGTCCCCTGCAATCGCGAAGTATTAGATACGACGGATCGACGAGTTGACGGCTGGACGCCAAGGATCCTTGTGAAAAATGGCTTGCTGCGGCGGGCTGATCAGTGGCCGTGGAAGAACGGGATGCGGACGAGCAGCGTGAAGCCGTTGATCGTCAGCAGGATGCCGAGGACGGCCAGCGCAGACGAGAACCAGAAGATCGGGCGTGAGGCGGAGAGAATCGCGATCGAGGCTTGGCCTGGTTGCGGTCGCGGTCGGCCTCGGCGGCCTTGGCCTTGGGCTCGATCTCCTTCTTGTCGGCGTTCATCCGCTTCTCTTCGTCGGCGAACTTCTTCGCCAGCTCCTCGAACTTGGCCCGCTCGGGGCCCTTCAAGGTCGAGGGCTCGGCGAGCTGGGCCTCCAGCACCATCTTGTTGCCGCGGTTGAGGTGCTCGCGGATGACCTTGGACTGGTAATACGCCCACTGGTTGGAGGCTTCCTGCTGGGCGAGCAGCATCTCCTTCATCGCGTTGTTGCCGCCCAGCGAGGCGATGGCCAGGCACACCGCGAAGACGGCGGTGGTCAGCGCGACGCGACGGCTGAACGTCTTGTCGCGCCGCTCCTCCAGCTCTTCGGGATTCGGGAGCTCGACCTCAGGCACGCGGTGGCGTGGGCCCCTTGCGCATCTCGTCTCGCATCGCGTCCTTGCCGGCCTCGAACGCCGTCATGAGGCGCTGCGTCTGCTCCTCGAACAGCTCGCGGCTCTTGTCGAGCAGCTCGCCGGCCCGGCCCTGGGCTTCCGTCGCCACCGCCTGCGCACGCCGCGCGAACTCACTGCTGCCTATCAGCTCGCGCGTCTCGCGTCCCGTCTTGGGCGCCAGCAGCAGGCCCGCCGCCGCGCCGAGGAGGCCGCCGAGGAAGAACCAGCCGAGGTAACCGCCCGCGTCGTTTCGATCACTTGCCATTGCTGTGGTCTCCTTGGTCCCGCCGCAGCCGATTGACGAACACGTCCACGCCGCGCCGCAGGCCCGCCGCCAGGCCCACCACCTGACCGGCCCGGGCCAGCCCGCCAAGCCCGGTCACCAGCCGGCCCACGCCTTCGGCGGCGTTCTCCACGTGCTCGGTGACTTCGCCGATGCGCACGACCTCGCGCCGTGTCTCGCGCGTGAGGTCGCGCAGCTCGTCGGTGAGCCCGTGCGCCTGGCCGATGAGCGGGCGCAGCTCCTGCTCGACGATCGTCAGCACGGCGTCGGTCCGGCGCAGCACACGGCGCAAGGCCAGCATCGCCGTCACCAGCGCCGCCGTCAATGCCACCGCGCACGCGATCAGGACTGCCTGGGCCCACGGCTGCATGGGCTCGGATTATGACCGGAAAACGCGACGAAACTCAATAACTCCGTTGACTTTGAGCGCCCGGACGACGACAGTGGAGCCATGTCGGCCGAGGACCGTTTTGCCGAGCTCCATCGCCGTCATGCCCAGGCGGAGCTGGGCGGCGGCGAGGAGCGCATCCGGCGCCAGCACAAGGCCGGCAAGAAGACGGCCCGCGAGCGGATCGAGCTGCTGCTCGACCCCGGCTCCTTCCTCGAGGTCGACAAGTTCGTGGTCCATCAGAGCCACGACTTCGGCATGGAAGAGCAGAAGGTGCTCGGCGACGGCGTCGTCACCGGCTCGGGGCGCATCCACGGCCGCACGGTCTTCGTGTTCGCCCAGGACTTCACCGTCTTCGGCGGCTCGCTCTCCGAGGCCTACGCGCGGAAGATCTGCAAGATCATGGACCTCGCCATGAAGACCGGCGTGCCGGTCATCGGCCTCAACGACTCCGGCGGGGCGCGCATCCAGGAAGGCGTGGCCTCGCTGGGCGGCTACGCCGACATCTTCCTGCGCAACACGCTGGCCTCCGGCGTCGTGCCGCAGATCTCCGCCGTGATGGGGCCGTGCGCGGGCGGCGCCGTCTACTCGCCCGCCATCACCGACTTCGTGTTCATGGTGAAGAACACGTCGTACATGTTCGTGACAGGGCCCGACGTGATCAAGGCCGTCACCCACGAGAGCGTCTCGGCCGAGGAGCTCGGCGGCGCCACGACCCACGGCACCACCTCCGGCGTCGCGCACTTCGCGGCCGACAGCGAAGAGGAGTGCCTGGCGCTGATCCGCGAGCTGCTCACCTTCCTGCCGCAGAACAACGTGGACGACCCGCCGCTGCGCCCCACGCGCGATCCGGTCGATCGCCGCGACGAGTCGCTGCAGACGCTGGTGCCGGAGCAGCCCAACAAGCCCTACGACATCAAGGACGTCATCCGTACCGTCCTGGACGACCACTACTTCTTCGAGGTGCACGCCGGCTTCGCGCCGAACATTGTGGTGGGCTTCGGCCGCCTCGGCGGGCGGCCGGTGGGCATCGTGGCCAATCAGCCCGCGCACCTGGCCGGCTGCCTCGACATCAACGCCTCGCTGAAGGGCGCGCGCTTCGTGCGCTTCTGCGACTGCTTCAACATCCCGCTGGTGACGTTCGAGGACGTGCCGGGCTTCTTGCCGGGCACCGCGCAGGAGTTCGGGGGGATCATCAAGCACGGGGCCAAGCTGCTCTACGCGTACTGCGAGGCCACGGTGCCCAAGCTGACCGTCATCACCCGCAAGGCGTACGGCGGCGCCTACGACGTGATGTCCTCCAAGCACATCCGCGGCGACGCCAACTTCGCCTGGCCCACCGCCGAGATCGCCGTCATGGGGCCCGAGGGCGCGGTGAACATCCTCTACCGGCGCGAGGTGGAGGCCGCCGCCGACGCCGCGGCGTTCCGCGACGCCAGGATCCGCGAGTACCGCGCGAAGTTCGCCAATCCGTACGTGGCGGCCGAGCGCGGCTACGTCGACGAGGTCATCGAACCGCGCGACACGCGCGCCCGGCTGTGTGCCATGCTCGACGTCCTGAAGAGCAAGCGCGACAGCAATCCGCCGAGGAAGCACGGGAACATCCCGCTGTGAGCCAGGAGCGCAAGCCCGAGTTCAAGACGTCGTGGGGCGGCGAGCGCCGGCGCGTCTACGGGCCCACCGACGTGCCGCCGGAGGCCGCCGCCGCCGAGGCGCCGGGGCAGTATCCGTTCACGCGCGGCATCCACGAGTCGGGCCATCGCTCGCGCCTGTGGACGATGCGCCAGTACGCGGGCTTCGGCTCGGCGGCCGAGACCAACAAGCGCTACCGCTTCCTGCTCGAGCAGGGGCAGACCGGCCTCTCCGTCGCGTTCGACCTGCCCACCCAGATGGGGCACGATCCCGACGCCCCGATCGCACGCGGCGAGGTCGGCAAGGTCGGCGTCTCCATCGCGGCGCTCGAGGACATGGCCGACCTCTTCGAGGGCATCCCGCTCGACCGCGTGTCCACCTCGATGACGATCAACGCGACGGCGGCCATCCTGCTCGCGCTCTACGTGGCGGTCGGACGCCGGCAGGGCGTGGCGGCGGATCGCCTGAGCGGAACCACCCAGAACGACATCCTCAAGGAGTACATCGCGCGCGGCACCTACATCTTCCCGCCGGGCCCGTCGATGCGGCTCGTCACCGACGTGTTCGCCTGGTGCAAGGACGCCGTGCCGCGCTGGAACACGATCTCGATCTCCGGCTACCACATGCGCGAGGCCGGCTGCACGGCGGTGCAGGAGGTGGCCTTCACGCTCGCCAACGCCGTCGCCTACGTCGAGGCCGCACGCGCGGCGGGCCTGGCCGTGGACGCCTTCGCCCCGCAGCTCTCGTTCTTCTTCAACGCGCACAACGACCTGATCGAGGAGGTCGCCAAGTTCCGGGCGGCCCGCCGCCTCTGGGCGCGGCTCATGCGCGACCGCTTCGGCGCCCGTGACCCGCGCTCGCAGATGCTGCGCTTCCACGTGCAGACCGCCGGCAGCATGCTGACGGCCCAGCAGCCGGAGAACAACATCGTGCGGGTGACGGTGCAGGCGCTGGCCGGCATCCTGGGCGGCTGCCAGTCGCTGCACACCAACTCGATGGACGAGGCCCTGGCGCTGCCGACCGAGCGCGCCGTGCGGATCGCGCTGCGCACGCAGCAGGTGCTCGCCTACGAGTCGGGGGTGGCCGACACCGTCGATCCCCTCGGCGGCTCCTTCACCGTCGAACGCCTCACGCGTGAGATCGAGGAGGCGGCCGAGGCGTACATCAAGACGATCGACGACCTCGGCGGCTCGGTGGCGGCCATTGGCTACATGCAGCGCGAGATCCAGGACGCGGCCTATCGCTGGCAGCGCGAGGTCGAGGACAAGACGCGCATCGTCGTCGGCGTCAACGAGTTCGTCACCGACGACCCGCCGCCCGGCAATCTCTTCCAGCTCGACGCCGGCATCGGCAACGCGCTGGCCGAGCGGCTCGCCCGGCTGCGCCGCACCCGGGACGCCGACCGGGCGCGCCGCGCGCTCGACGCGCTGGAGGCGGGCGCCCGCGGCCGCGCCAACCTCATGCCGCTGCTGGTCGAGGCCGTCGAATCCTCAGTGACGCTGGGCGAGATTTGTGGCAGGCTGCGCGACGTGTTCGGCGTGCACCAGCCCTCGGTGACGTTTTGAAGCTCGCGCGCGTCCTCCTCCTGGCCGCGCTCGTCGCCGTCGGCCTGCCAGTCCCCGCCCGCGCGGGCATGGCCGACCGCGCCGGCTCCACCTTCGCGCTCATGGCCAACGACTTCGTGACGGCCTTCCGTCCGGTCGAGGGCCTGGTGGTCTCCCTCGAGGGGCTGGAGATCTTCCTCGACGTCACCGAGGGGGCCGGCGCCCAGGTGGGGCAGGAGTACACGATCTTCCGCAAGGGCGACGCCTTCATGCATCCGCTCACCGGGCGCACGCTGGGCCGCTACGAGACGGTGCTCGGCTATGCCCAGGTCGTGCGCGTCTATCCGAACTTCGTCGCCGCACAGTTCATCCCGGCCGGCGACGCCCCGCGGCCGCGCGCCGGGGACGGCGCCCGCATCACCCGCGCCCGCGTCCGCGTGGCGGTGACGCCCACGCTCGACATGACGTCCGCGCGCGCCGACCTTCGCCGGGTGCCGTTTCTGATCGCCGCCGCGCTCGAGGGCTCCAAGCGCTTCCTCGCCGTCGACCCGCTGGCGGTGAGCGACATGTTCGCCAGCGGCAGCGTGCGCGTGGAAGAGATGCTGGCGCGTCCCGAGCGGGCCGTGCGCTCCGCGCGCCACCTGGACGTGGCGGGCTGGGTCGTCTCGATGCTGATCGAGCGCCGCGGTGTGACGTATCTCGATGTCACCTACATCTCCGCCATCACCGGCAACGCGCTCTTCTCGCGCCGCCTCCCCCTGGTGGCGCCCAACGCCACCGAGGAGCAGCGCTTCCCCTGGGAGCCCCGCCCCGAGGATTGACCCCACCGGCTGGGGCGACGCCCGTGCTATCTTATCGCCGCATGAAGGCGCAGCGCGTCGTCTGGCTCGTCGTCCTTGTCCTTGCGGTGTCCGGATGTAGCACGGTCCGCAACATCCTTGGCATCGCCGCGCCCGGCGAGCCCACCATCGAGCTCAAGTCCGCCGAGACCCGCTGGCTGCTGATCAACAACCCGCGGTTCGGCGACGTTCGCAGCGAGCCGGAGTACATCTGGGTCGAGGAGGACAAGGTCCCGACGACGATCACGACGCTCATCCGGGGCAAGGGCGCCATCATCGCCGTGCCCGAGATCGTCGCCAAGTACGGGCCCCCGCCGGGCGGCGGCAAGATCAGCCCGCGCCAGGGCATCGCCTATCCGGCGGACACGCCCGCGCCCAAGGCTGCCGATCCGCGGGCGGGCGGCAGCGCTGCCGTCGGACCGGCGAAGACGGCCACGCGCACGGTAGCCGCAGCGACCGCGGGGGCCACGCCGGCCGCCGAGCCGCCCAAGCGCGGGTTCGTCGTGTACGTCGATACCAGCCGCATCGTCATCGATCTCACGGCGGCCGACGGCGTGCGGCCCGGCACCGTGATCAGCCTGCGTCGCGACCAGATTCCGATCGTCCACCCGGTCACCGGGGAGGTGCTCGGCGAGCTGGACGACGAGGTGGCCACCGCCCGGATCACCGAGACCCGGGCCCGGATGTCGGTGGCGGAGATCCAGTCGATCGCGCCGGGCGCCCAGGTCCAGGTCCGCGACCGCGTCGTCCTCAAGTAGCCTGCGGCCTCGTGGCCACGCCCACCCTCGAGCGGGTCCTCAAGGAGCGGGTGGCCGCGCTGGTCGGCGACGACCTCGCCGCCGTCGAGGCCGAGATCGGCCGCGAGCTCAACTCGCCCGTGCCGCTGATCCAGGAGATGGGCGGCTACATCGCCGGCGCCGGCGGCAAGCGGCTGCGCCCGATCCTCCTGCTGCTGGCCGCGCGCCTGGCCGAGTACCGCGGGCCGCGGGCCGTCCGGCTGGCGTGCGTGGTCGAGCTGCTGCACACCGCCACGCTCATCCACGACGACGTGGTCGACCAGGCGCCGCTGCGCCGCGGGCGGCCGTCGGCCAACGCGCAGTGGGGCGACGACGCCTCCGTCCTCGTCGGCGATCATCTCTACTCGAAGTCGTTCGCGATGCTGGTGCGCGACAACGACCGCGGCGTGATGGAGACGCTGGCGCGCTCGACCGTCTCCATGACCGAGGCCGAGGTGTTCCAGCTCCAGCTCAAGCGCAGCGGCCTCACCTCCGAGGCCGACTACATGCGGATCATCACGCAGAAGACGGCCTCGTTCATGTCGGCGTGCTGCCGCATCGGCGGCCTGCTCGGCGCGCTGCCGGCCGAGCAGACGGAGGCGCTCACGCGCTACGGCCTCGACATCGGCATCGCCTTCCAGATCTCCGACGACGCGCTCGACTTCACGGCCGACCAGGCGCGCCTGGGCAAGGCGATCGGCGCCGACCTGCGCGAGGGCAAGCGCACGCTGCCGCTGATCGCCATGCTGGAGCGCGTGACGCCGGCCGAGGCCGAGCGCGTACGGACCGTGCTGCGCCGGCGCGTGATCGAAAAGCCGGAGATCGAGGACATCCGGCGGCTCGTGCTCGATCACAAGGGCGTGGAGTACGCCAGGGCGCGCGCCCACGCCTACGTGCAGGCCGCGAAGAACGACCTGGAGGCGTTCGCGCCGTCCGAGGAGCGCGAGCTCCTCACGCTGGTGGCGGACTTCGTGGTGGACCGGGACCGGTGAGCGCCTTTCCCCTCCATCACTTGTGGCCGGGATCGTCACGCTGACCACTGACTTCGGGCTCCGCGATGCCTACGTCGCGGAGATGAAGGGCGTGATGCTCGGCATCGCCGAGGCCGCCCGGCAGCCGCTGCAGCTCATCGACGTGACCCACGAGGTCGAGCGCCACGACATCACCGAGGGCGCGCTGGCGCTGGAGGCCGCGGCGCCGTTCTTCCCGCCGGGCACCGTGCATCTCGCCGTGATCGACCCCGGCGTCGGCACCGCGCGCCGCGGGCTGGCCCTGGCCGCGGGCGGGCAGGTCTTCGTCGGGCCCGACAACGGGCTCTTCACGCCGTTCTTGGAGGGCGAGGGCTGGCGCGCCTTCGAGCTGGCCGAGGCGGACTTCCGGCTGCCCGTCGTGAGCCGCACCTTCCACGGGCGCGACCTGTTCGCCCCGGCCGCCGCCCACGTGGCCAACGGGCTCGACCTCGCGCGGCTAGGGCCGCCGGTCGGCGATCCCGTGCGGCTCGCGTGGCCCGAGGTGCGCGCGGTCGCCGGCGCCGTGGCCGGCGCGGTCGTGCACGCCGATCGCTTCGGCAACCTGATCACCTCGATCCACGCGCGCACGCTGGCGCCCGTCGACGCCGACCTCGTGATCCGCGTCGGCGGCCGCGAGGTGCCGCTGGTGGGGACCTACGGCGACCTGTCGATCGGCCGGCCGGGCGCGCTCATCGGCTCGAGCGGGCGGCTGGAGATCGCGGTGCGGGAGGGCAGTGCCGCCACGCTCCTGCGTGCGCGGCGGGGAACGGCGGTCGTGGTCAGTCGGCCTTCGGCGCGGCGGGCGCCGCGGAGGCGCCGGTAGACGTGCTGCTCGAGCTGGAGGCGCCGCCGTCGGACTTCGCGCCGTCCGTCTTGGCGCCGTCCGCCTTCGCGGCCGGCTTGTCGGCAGACGCGGGGGTGGCGGGGGGCTTCTCCGATTCCATGGCTTTCTTGCGCGACTCTGAGGGATAGTCGGTAACGTACCAGCCCTCGCCCTTGAGGATGAACGGCGCGGCGGAGAGCAGGCGGTGCACCGCACCGCCGCACGCTTCGTGCGTCGTGAGCGCGGGCTCGGTGATTCGCTGTCGCACCTCGAACACGCGGTGACAGGCGTCGCACTCGTATTCGTATGTCGGCACGAATGCAGGCTACATGGGAGGGGAAAACGTGTCAACACGACGCGGAGTTGCGCTCGCGCTGAGCGTGCTGCTGTTGCCGGCCTGCGCCTCCACGCAGGTGTCCGACAGCGATCGCTACCGCGCCCAGGCGGCGTACGATCGCGCGCTCGGTCATCTGCGCGAGCGGCAGCCCTCGCCGGCGCTCGGCGCCCTGAAGGAGGCCGTCGCGGTCGATCCGAACGTGGCGGTGTACCGCGACACGCTCGGGCTCGTGTACCTCGAGCTCGGTCGACCCGACCTCGCCATCGAGCAGCTTCGCCGGGCCGCGGAGCTCGATCCCAAGCTCGCCGACGCTCACTTCCACCTGGGGACGGCCTACGCCGAGAGCGCGCGCTGGGAGGACGCCGTGGCCAGCTACCGCCAGGCGCTGGCGCAGCCGACTCTCGGGATTCCCGACCTCGTGCACCAGAACCTCGGCCTCGCCCTCTACCACCTCAAGCGCTACCCCGAGGCCGAGAGCTCGCTGCGCTTCGCGCTCAGCCTCGACCCCAAGCTCCAGGCGGGGTACTACAACCTGGGGCTGGTCCTGATGGCCGAGAAGCGCGCCCCGGAGGCCCGGGCGGCGTTCCGCCGGGCCAGGGAGCTGGCTCCCGACAGTCCGTTCGGCCAGGCCGCCCTGGAGCGCCTGAAAACCCTGGGCGACCGGGGGGTAAACTAGGGCAGGAAGGGTCGTTTTTCCTTGACCTTATCGAACCCTGCGGGGTACAACCGAACCCGTCGTCCGTAGTCTGCTTCTGTTGGTGATGTCGCCACGGCTTCAACGGTCGTATGCAACGCACCACAAATTGAGGAGGCAGTGCATGAGACGGACAGTCGCAGTCGTCGCTTGCCTCGTCGCCATCCTCGGACTCCTGGCCCCCGCGGCATTCGCCCAGGCGCCGGCTCCGAAGGTGACGATCGTAGGCTTGTTCGATTCGGTCACGTCGGGCGGTAAGAACATCTACGACGGAAACTTCCACCAGACGAACGACAAAGAGTGGTACGCCCGCACCCGCTTCCGCCCGGACTTCACGTTCGAGGTGGGACGCACCAAGGCCGTGCTCGGCCTGGAAATGGACCTGACGTACGGCCAGACTGGCGTCAACGACGGTGGCTTTCCGGGAAACAACACCGGCGCGGCCTGCGGCAAGGCCGGCAGTAGCGGCTGCCTCGACATCAACACCGACGTCGCCGGCATCATCGAGATCAAGTGGATCTACACCGAGTTCGACCTGACCGGCAAGGACAGCCTCCTGCCGTTCATCCCTGTCAGCACGGTGGCCCGGCTCGGTGGCCAGCCGTTCGGCACGGTCGCGAACTACAAGGTCGTCTACGCCAACGGCGACTTCGGCGGTGCCTACACCCGCACGACGTTCGCCCCCAATCTGAAGATGGACTTCGCGTACGTTCAGGTTGAGGACCAGCTCGCCGACTCCAACCTCTTTGCACGAAACAACCCGGCCAAGCGCGGCAAGGACTACGCGATCATCGTCAGCCCGGAGCTGACCCCCTTCAAGGGGCTCGACATCAAGCCGATGTACTCGTACTTCTTCGCCGACGGTACCACCAGCGGCTCATCGCGGCGCGCGGTGGCCAACCTTCAGGGTGCCGTGGCCCCGGACTCAGAGACCCGGCACACGCTCGGCCTCGACGCGCGCTGGCGCTCGGGACCGTTCTCACTCGACCCAACGATCATGGTCCAGTGGGGTGAGGTCAAACAGGTCGCCGGCGATCGAGACGCGGACATCCGCGCGTGGATCGTCGATATCCAGGGCGGCTTTCAGCTCGGGCCGCTGCTCCTCGAGGCCCGGGGCGTCTGGACCCCCGGTAACAATGCGGACGACGACCTGCGCTCGACCAACCGCAGGTACTTCACGCCGCTCGACCTGGACACCGGCTACTGGGCCGGCTGGTCGAACATCCAGGCCCTCGGTGTCGACTACTTCAACGGTGGTGGCGGCACGCTCGCCGGCATGTCGACGCTCATCGGCTACGATCGCTATGGCCGCCGCGGCTTCGCCGTGCGGGCCACCTACAGCCTGACGCCGGAGCTGGCAGTTTACGGCATCGTCAGCCCGACCTGGACCGACAAGAAGGTTGACACCAACACGACGTCAGGTGCCGCCGGTCGCGGTGCGCCCTCAGCCGCCACGAGCGATGGCGATTCGCGGTTCATCGGTACGGAAGCTGACCTCGGCGTGACGTGGCGGTTTGCGCCGAACACGACGTTCGATGTGGTCGGCGCCTGGCTGTTCGCCGGCCACGCCCTCGACGCGGCAGCCGTGTCGGGAGGCCCCGCGCTCCGGTCTCACGACGGCTACACGATAGCCGCGCGCCTGCGGCTCGCGTTCTAGTCAACGTCCGGACATACGTAGACGGGGCATGGGGGACACCCCATGCCCCGTTTGTCTTTGGTTTCCTTGACTCCTCCGATGCGGTCGGCTAGCCTCGGGCCATGCGCGCAGCCCCATTCGTAATGTTCCGCGCCTTGGGTCTCGCCTTCGGTGTTGCTCTCCTCATGCTGGTCGCGCGGCCGTCGACGGCCCAGAACGCGCCGGCCTCGATGAATGTCCTCGTGGAACAGGTGCTCAGCTTGTTCCCCAAGGTGGACGGTGACGTGCTCGAGGTCGCCGGAAACGTCGTCACCCTGTCGGCGGGCCGCCGCGACGGCGTCGTGCCGGGCATCGAGCTCAGTGTCTACCGGGAGGGTCGCGAGCTCCGTCACCCGCGGACCGGGGCGATGCTTGGCCGCACCGAGCAGGGGGTGGGACGCGTGGTGGTCGAGCAGGTCCAGGAAGCGTACTCGACCGGCCGGCTGACGCAGGGCGATGATGTCCGCGCGGGCGATCGTGCGCGCGTCTCGGCCGGCAAGATCAAGCTCACGCTCGTTCCCTTTGTCGAGGGCGTCAAGGACGGGCTCGCCGCGGCAGCCGTACAGGAGCTCGCCGAAGGTCTCAACCGCACCGGCCGCTTCCAGATCGCGGCGGGTGATGCCGTGGCGCTGGCGCTGCTGCAGGAAGGCCTGAGCCGCCAGGAGATCCTGGAGGGAAAGGGACTCGCGAACGTCGCCCGCCGCTTCAATGTCGACAACGCCCTGTTCGTGCACCTCAAGATGGTGCAGCGGAAGCCGTACATGGACGTGCGGTTGATGGTACTTCCGAGCGCCACCTCCTTGATGACGTCCGGGCTGTTCGTGCCGCCGTCCGTGAAGGCCGCGGCCGAGGGCGATTTCTCGGCGTCGGGTCGAGCCCAGCGAAACCAGACGGCGCGTCCGCAGCAGTCGTTGCTGGCCCGTTTGCTGACGGGGGAGCTCGATAGCGGCGCGTACTCGACCGGCGAGGGCTCGATCCCCCTCAAGGAGATCGCCAAGTTTCCCTTCGTCGTTCACGGGCTCGACACGGCGGTGGCGCCGGCGGACAAGGTCGTCCGCATGGTCATCACTGACGGGCACAAGGTCTACCTCTATCGGATCGTCGATCGCGCGCTCGAGCCCGAATGGACGTGGACGGGCGACAGCTCGGCGTCGGTGTTCGGCGTCCAGCTCGCCGACCTCGACGGCGACGGTGTGCTCGAGGTCGTGGTCAACCGCTATCACCCCAATCCCGGCATACTCGTGAAATCGCTGATCCTCGCGACGAAGAGCGGGCGGCCGGAAATCCTCGTCAAGGACATCAACCAGATCTTGCTGGCCGTCGACACCACCGGCGAGGGGGTCAAGCGGACGCTGTGGGGCCAGGACTTCGTTCAGAGCGGCTTCTGGAAGAAAGGGCAGGTCGACCGTCTGGTGCTGAAGGACGGGCGCCTGGTCCAGGAGGCCAAAGTGGCCGTGCCGGCGAGCTTCCGGGCGACCGGTGCGACGTTCTCCAACATCGGCGGCAAGAGCGCCAGCCGCATGCTGGCATTCGTGGACGAGCACAATCGGCTGCGCGTCGCGACGGAATCCGAAGAGCTGTGGCGCTCGTCCTCCGCGGTCGGGCAGGGCTCGACCAAGATCGTGGTGGAGACCACGATCGAGAAGGGTGGCCGGAACTACGTCTACCTCCCCGAGCCGAATCCGCTCGCGATCGACCTCGACGGCGACGGGATCGAGGAGATCGTCGTGCCCCAGAACCAGGTGCCGGGCCGCCTGGCGGTGATCTTCAAGGGCCCGGCCGGCTATCGATTCCAATCGCTGAACTCCGGCTTCGAGGGCATCATCACCGGGCTCGGCGCGATCCCGAGCGACTCGACGCCGTCGCTGCTGGTGGCGGTGACGCGGTTCTACGGCCTGCTGACGAACGCCGGCGACACGCAGATCATCATGACGATCCCGGAGTGACGCGCCGCTTACGTCTCCACTTCGTCCGCTGACCGCCGTCGCCGCCCCGATGTTCTATCTCTACGAGGACTGACGCGAGGCATGGCCGCCAAGATCAATACCGCCCCGCCGCGCGGCACGCGCGACGTGCTCCCCGACGAGGTCGAGCTGCGCGACGCCGCGACTCAGCGGATCCTGGCCGTCTATCGCAGCTACGGCTTCCGCCGGATCGAGACGCCCGCGCTGGAGAGCCTGGCCCTGCTGGCGGGCAGCGACGGCGGCGAGAACGAGAAGCTCATCTTCAAGGTCCTCAAGCGGGGCGAGGATCTGGAGGCGGCGCTGCGCGAGGGCAGCCGCGAGCTGGCCGATCTCGGCCTGCGCTTCGATCTCACCGTGCCGCTGGCGCGCTACTATGCCGAGAACCACGCGCAGCTGCCCGATCCGCTCAAGGCCATCCAGATCGGCCCCGTCTGGCGGGCCGAGCGCCCGCAGAAGGGCCGTTATCGCCAGTTCACCCAGTGCGACATCGACGTGCTGGGGGCGGTCTCGCCGCTGGTCGAGATCGAGCTGATCCTGGCCACGTGCGAGGCGCTGCGCGCGGCGTTCGGGCTGCCCGAGCTGGCCGTGCGGATCAACGACCGGCGGATCCTGAGCCGCATCGCCCGCCACTGCGGCTTCGCCGAGCGCGAGGAGGCGAGCTTCTTCATCGCCTTCGACAAGCTCGACAAGGTCGGGGCCGAGGGCGTGCTGGCGGAGCTGCGCGAGGCCGGGCGCGATGCGCGGACGATCGAGCGCTTCGAGGCGCTGCTGCCCGTGCTGCAGAAGGGCGACCTCTCGCTGGACGCGCTGCGCACGGCGCTGGGCGCCGGGGACGAGGCGGCGTTCGGCTGGCTCGCGACGATCATCGAGGCCGCCGGCGGCGCGCTGCCCGCCGGCGCGCGCCTGCAGTTCGACCCCACGCTCGTGCGCGGCATGGGCTACTACACGGGGACGATCTTCGAGGTGTCCATGCCGGGGTTCTCGGGCTCGGTCGCCGGCGGCGGCCGCTACGATCGGATGGTGGGCAAGCTCCTGGGCCGTGACGTCCCCGCGTGCGGGTTCTCGATCGGCTTCGAGCGCCTGGTGGCGATCCTCGGCGAGCGCGGCGGCGCCGGCGCGCCGGGCGCGGCTTCCACGGGGGATCAGGCGCGTCGCATCGCGCTGGTGGTGGAGGACGGTGGTGACGTCCGCGCCGCGCTGGCCGCGGCGCGGACACTGCGGGCGGCCGGCGATCTGGTCTCGCTCGAGCTGCGGCGCAAGAACGTCGGCAAGCAGCTCGACGATTTGACGCGGCACGGCTTCGACGCACACGCCACGCTGGACGCGTCCGGCGTCCCCGTCGTGAAGCCGCTGACGCGGCGGGAGCGGGCCTGATGCATCCCTATCGCACCCATACGTGCGGCGAGTTGCGGGCCACCGACGTCGGCACCACGGCCCGCCTCTCGGGCTGGGTCCATCGCAAGCGTGACCACGGCCACCTGTTGTTCCTGGACCTGCGCGACCACTACGGTCTCACCCAGTGCGTGGTCGACGCCTCCAGCCCGAGCTTTGCGGCCGCCTCGGCGCTGCGCCTGGAGACCGTGGTGACGATGAGCGGCACGGTGGTCGCGCGGGGCGCGGATGCCGTCAATCCCAGGCTGCCCACGGGGGAGATCGAGCTGGCGGTGGACAGCCTGGAGGTCCAGTCGGTCGCCGAGCCGCTGCCGCTGCAGGTCAACTCGGAGGCCGACTTCCCCGAGGACACGCGGCTGCGCTATCGCTTCCTCGACCTCCGGCGCGAGCACGTGCACCGCAAGCTCGTGCTGCGCAGCCAGGTCATCGCGAGCATTCGCCGCCGCATGATCGCCGCCGGGTTCACCGAGTTCCAGACGCCGATCCTGACGTCGAGCTCGCCGGAGGGCGCGCGCGACTACCTGGTGCCGAGCCGGGTCCATCCCGGCAAGTTCTACGCGCTGCCCCAGGCGCCGCAGCAGTTCAAGCAGCTCCTGATGGTGGCGGGCTTCGACCGCTACTTCCAGATCGCCCCGTGCTTCCGCGACGAGGACGGGCGGGCCGATCGCTCGCCGGGCGAGTTCTACCAGCTCGACTTCGAGATGTCGTTCGTGACCCAGGAGGACGTGTGGGCGGCCCTCGAGCCGGTGATCCACGGCGTGTTCGCCGAGTTCCGGCCGGACGCCGCCATCACGCCGCCGCCGTTCCCGCGCATCACGTACGACGACGCGATGGCGAAGTACGGCACCGACAAGCCGGACCTGCGCAACCCGCTCGTCATCACCGACGTGACCGACGTCTTCCGCGGCTCCGGCTTCACGGTGTTCGCCTCGGCCATCGAGCAGGGCGCGATCGTGCGCGGGCTGCGAGTGCCGGGCGCCGCCGCCCAGCCGCGCAGCTTCTTCGACAAGCTCAACCAGTGGGCGCGGGACCAGGGCGCGCCCGGCCTTGGCTACGTGACGCTGGCCGAGGGCGCCGCCCGCGGTCCGATCGCCAAGTTCGTGGACGCGCCCCGGCTGGCGCGCTTACGCGAGATCACGGGCGCCGCCGACGGCGACGCGGTCTTCTTCGTGGCCGACAAGCGGGCGGCCGCCGACAAGCTGGCCGGCAAGGCGCGCGTGAAGCTCGGCGAGGAGCTCGACCTGCTGGAGAAGAACGCGTATCGGTTCTGCTGGATCGTCGACTTTCCGATGTACGAGCGGGACGAGGAGACGGGCAAGATCGACTTCAGCCACAACCCGTTCTCGATGCCCCAGGGCGGCCTGGAGGCCCTCGAGCACCAGGACCCGCTGACGATCAAGGCCTACCAGTACGACATCGTCTGCAACGGCGTCGAGCTGTCGAGCGGCGCCATCCGCAACCACCGGCCGGACATCATGTACAAGGCCTTCGGGATCGCCGGCTACCGGCGCGAGGACGTCGAGGCGCGCTTCGGCGGCATGCTGAATGCCTTCAAGTACGGCGCGCCGCCCCACGGCGGGTCGGCGCCGGGCATCGACCGCATCGTCATGCTGCTGGCCGGCGAGACGAACATCCGCGAGGTGATCGCCTTCCCGATGAACCAGCAGGCGCAGGATCTCCTGATGCAGGCGCCCGGCGAGGTGCCGCCGGAGCGTCTGCGCGAGCTGCACATCAAGCTCGACCTGCCGCCCGAACCGCCGAAAACGGGCTGAGGGGAGACCGCATGGTAGACTCGGACATGGGAACGGATAGCAGGTGAGCGAAGCCACTCAAATCACTCGCCGACTCTCGCTCGCCCCCGATGTAGACCTGGGCGACCTCCTCGGCCGGAACGACGACAACCTCCGCACCCTCGAGTCCGAGTTCGACGTGCGCATCGTGGCCCGCGGCCACGACGTCATGCTCAAGGGCGACGAGCGCCAGGTGCGGCGCGCCGAGCGCGCGCTGACCCAGCTCGCCGAGCTCCTGCGCTCCGGCGCGCCCATCCGCGGCGGCGAGGTGCGCGCCGCCGTCAAGATGATCGCCGACGACGACGAGGCCGACCTGAAAGCCGTCTTCAGCGACGCCATCGCCGTGCCCTCGCGCAAGAAGTGGATCACGCCCAAGACGCGCGGGCAGAAGGCCTACGTCGACGCCATCCGCGGGCACGACATGGTCTTCGCCATCGGGCCCGCCGGCACCGGCAAGTCGTTCCTGGCCGTGGCCATGGCGGTGGCCGCGCTCATGAAGCGCGAGGTGACGCGCATCGTGCTGACGCGGCCGGCGGTGGAGGCGGGCGAGCGGCTCGGGTTCCTGCCGGGTGACCTCTACGAGAAGGTGCATCCCTACCTGCGGCCACTCTACGACGCGCTCTACGACATGCTGGAGTATGAGAAGGTCGGCAGCCTCATGGAGAAGGGCGCCATCGAGATCGCGCCGCTGGCCTACATGCGCGGCCGCACGCTCAACGACGCCTTCATCATCCTGGACGAGGCGCAGAACAGCACGACCGAGCAGATGAAGATGTTCCTCACCCGGCTCGGGTTCAACTCCAAGATGGTCATCACCGGCGACATCACGCAGGTCGACCTGCCGGCTTCCCGCCACTCGGGCCTGATCGGGGTCCAGAAGATCCTCCGCGGCGTGCCCGGGATCTCCTTCGTGTACTTCGACGAGGGGGACGTGGTCCGGCACCGCCTGGTCTCGGCCATCATCCGCGCCTACGGCGACCACGAGGCGCGGACCGCCGCCGCCCGGGCCGGCGACCCGCCGGCCGGCGGCACGCGCGACAACGAGGGGACCACCGGCGCCTCCTGATGCCGGCGGCCATCGAGAACCGCCAGCGTCGCGTTCCCATCGAGCTCGCGCGTATGGCCCGCGCGGCCGGCCGCGCCCTGGGCGCGCTCGGCCGCCCGGCCGGCCTCGTGGAGATCGCCATCGTGGACGACGCGGAGATCCGGCGGCTCAACGCGCGCCATCGCGGGATCGGACGGCGCACCGACGTGCTGGCCTTCCCGCTGGAGACGCCCGACACGCCCGTGCCGCTCGTCGGCCAGATCGTGATCTCCGCCGACGCCGCGCGCCGCCAGGCCACGCGCCTCGGCGTGCCGCTGGCGCTCGAGCTCGATCTGCTGGTCACGCACGGTACGCTTCATCTCGTGGGCTGGGACGACCGCGATCCCGTGGAAGCCGACCTCATGCACCGCCGCGAGCGCGACATCCTTCAGGACGCTCCCGCGCGCCTGTGGAAAGGCCTCCTCGCGCATGAGTGAGCCGGTGCCGCATCGGGCGGGGTTCGTGTCCTTGCTCGGCCGGCCGAACGCCGGCAAGTCCACGCTGCTGAACCGCCTGGTGGGCGCCAAGATGGCCATCGTGTCGCCGCGGCCGCAGACGACGCGCAACCGGATCACCGGGATCCTGCACCGGCCCGACGCCCAGGTGATCTTCGTGGACACGCCGGGGCTGCACGCCGGCGGCGGCAAGCTCGGGCGGTTCATGCTGGAGACCGCGCAGCGCGCCGTGGAGGACGTGGACGCCGTCTGCCTGGTGGTGGACGCCACCGCGCGTGAGGGCCCCGACGACCTGGTGCTGGCGCCGCTGCGCGAGTACGGCGGCACCACCGTGTGCGCGCTCAACAAGGTCGATCTCGTCCAGCCGCGCGCGGCGCTGCTGCCGCTGCTGGAGCGCTGGCGCGACGCGCATCCCTTCCGCGAGCTCGTCCCCATCTCCGCCGCCGACGGCACCAACTGCGACCGGCTGCTGGAGATCCTGGTGGGCGCGCTGCCCGAGCATCCGCCGTTGTTTCCCGCCGAGGCCACCAGCGATCAGCCGGAGACGTTCTGGGCGGCCGAGGTCGTCCGCGAGCAGGTCTTCCACTTCACGCACCAGGAGGTGCCCTACGCGACCGCGGTGCGCGTGGAGGAGCTCACCGAGCGCGGCGAGCCGACGCACGTCTACGTGCGCGCCACGATCTTCGTCGAGCAGGACTCGCAGAAGGGCATCCTCATCGGCAAGGGCGGCGCCATGCTCAAGCGCATCGGCACCGCGGCGCGCCGCCAGCTCGAGGCCTTCTTCGGCATCAAGGTCTTCCTCGAGCTCCACGTGCAGGTGCGGCACAACTGGCGGAAGGACCCGCGCGCGCTTCGCGAGTTCGGGTTCCGGCTGACCTCCTAGCCATGGGCCTGGGCACCTCGGCGGCGGTCGTGATCGGCAGCTTCCCGCTCGGCGAGAGCGACCGTGTGGTCACGTTCTTCTCGCGCGAGTTCGGCCGCGTGCGGGGCGTGGCCAAGGCGGCGCGCCGGATCCGCTCCCGCTTCGGCGGCGCGCTGGAGCTGTTCACGCTGGGGCAGCTCGTGTTCTTCGACACCGGGCGCAGCGAGCTGGTGCGCATCGACCACTTCGACGTCACGCATCCGTTCGCCCCGCTGCGCGAGAACCTCGAGACCCTGGGCGAGGCGGCCTGGATGGTGGAGATCGTGGCGCGCACCACCGGCGAGCGCGATCGCCAGCCCGCGCTCTACGGTCTGCTCGTGCGCGCCCTGCGGGCGATGGAGGTCGCCGCACGGCCGCCCCGCGTCGCCGTGTGCTTCGGCGTGCGCTGCCTGGACGTGCTCGGCCACCGGCCGCGGCTGGACCGCTGCGCGGAGTGCGGGCGCGCCTATCCGTTCGCGCGCCCCGCGCTCGGCGAGGGCGGCGTCGTCTGCGAGGCGTGCCGGCCATCCGTCGATGCCGTGCCCGTGGCGCCGGCCACCGTGGCCGCCTTCGAGCGTCTGCGCGGCCTGCGCTGGGAGGAGGCGGTCGCCTCGCCGATCGGCCGCGCCGGCCCCGAGCTGCGCGCGGTGCTCGACACACATCTGTCACGACTCATCGGCCAGCCCACGCGGAGCGGACGGTTTCTCCGCGACGTGCGCCGGCTCTCGGAGGTGTCCGAATGACCGCCCCCAACATGGATGTCCTCGTCTCGCTGTCCAAGCGCCGGGGCTTCATCTTCCAGTCGAGCGAGATCTACGGGGGCACCGGCTCCTGCTGGGACTACGGCCCGCTCGGCGTCGAGCTGAAGCAGAACATCAAGCGCGTGTGGTGGCGCGACTTCGTCCAGCAGCGCGCCGACATGGTGGGGCTCGACGCCTCGATCCTGATGCACGCCACCGTGTGGAAGGCCAGCGGCCACGTCGACAACTTCACCGACCCCATGGTGGACTGCCGCGAGTGCAAGCATCGGTTCCGCGCCGACCAGCTCGACGAGATGGCGTGGCTGCACTTCTGTCCCGCCACCAAGGGCAACAAGTTCACGATCCCGGCCGGCGAGCCCTGCAAGCACTGCGGGGCCACCCGCACGCTGTGCCCGCACTGCGGCAAGGGCGAGCTGACCGCGCCCCGCCAGTTCAACCTCATGTTCAAGACGTTCATGGGGCCGGTCGAGGAGGACGCCGCCGTCACCTACCTGCGGCCGGAGACGGCCCAGGGCATCTTCGTGAACTTCGACAACGTGCTGCAGTCGATGCGGCTCAAGCTGCCGTTCGGCGTCGGGCAGATCGGCAAGGCGTTCCGCAACGAGATCACGCCGGGCAACTTCATCTTCCGCTCGCGCGAGTTCGAGCAGATGGAGATCGAATACTTCGTCAACCCGAACGACCGCGTGGACGGCCGCCCGGCCGACGAGGCCGTCCACGATCAGTGGATCGAGGCCTGCCGGGCCTGGTTCGTCCGCTACGGGGTGGCCGCCGACAACATGAAGCTGCACGAGCACGACACGGCCGAGCTCGCCCACTACTCCAAGCGGACGGTGGACATCCTCTACCGCTTCCCCATGGGCTGGAGCGAGCTGATGGGCATCGCCAACCGCACCGACTTCGACCTCAAGCAGCACAGCAAGTTCAGCGGCAAGTCCCTGACGTACTTCGACGAGGAGCGCAAGGAGCACATTGTGCCCTTCGTCATCGAGCCCTCGGCCGGCGTGGACCGCGCGCTGCTGGCCTTCCTGCTCGACGCCTATCGCGAGGAGGAGGTGCGGGGCGAGAAGCGCGTGGTGCTGCGCTTCCACCGCGAGCTGGCTCCCATCAAGATCGCGGTGCTGCCGCTGCTCAAGAAGCGGCCGGAGATCGTCGCCACCGCGCACGACCTGCGGGCCCGCTTGGCCCGGCAGTGGACGACCGTCTACGACGACACCGCGGCCATCGGCCGTCTCTACCGCCGGCAGGACGAGGTGGGTACGCCCTACTGCGTGACGGTCGACGTCAAGACGGTCGGCGATCGCGAGAAGAACGAGGCGGGCGACGGGCGGGTGACGATTCGCGAGCGCGACTCGATGGAGCAGATCCGGGTGCCGATCGCGGATCTCGACACCGTGTTCGCGCGGCTGATGGGCGAGACGGCGTGGTCGGAGGTGGCGGCGGCCTACCCGCGCGCCGAGAGCTGAGCCTCAGGGACCCTGGACGGTCGAGGGGGCCGGGTGCGTCGGGGCCGGACCGCTGCTCGGCGCCGGCCGCGCCGCCGGCGGGCTACTGCTCGGCGCCGGCATCAGGTTCTGGATCGGCAACGGGAGCACGTCGCGTGGCAGGCCGGGCGGGTGTGCGAGAGAGTCGATGAACGCCTGCGGTTTGGCCGGGAGCGCTCCGGGCACTGATCCCGGTGCGGGCGACTCGGGGCCGGGCGCGCTCGGCGGGGGCACGCTCTGGCGCCTCGCGCCGCACGCCGCGGGCTCGGTTCCTTTGACGAACGCCATCGGCACGACCCGCACGCACTCGTTGGACGGGTCGAGATCGACTGGCACCACCACCACGCGCTCCGGCATCGAGAACTCTTCTCGGGGGCTGTCGCCGAGCACGCGGCCCATGAAGGTCGTCCAGATCGGCACCGCGACCCGCGAGCCCGTCTCGTCCTTCCCGAGACTGCGCGGGCGATCGTAGCCGACCCACACGCCGGTGGCGAGCCGGGGCGTGTAGCCGATGAACCACGCGTTCGAGTAGTCGTTGGTTGTTCCGGTCTTGGCGGCGATCGGCCGGTTGAGCACCTTGGCGGCCTGGCCGGTGCCGCGCTCCACCACGCCCCGCAGCATGTGGGTGATGACGTACGCCGTCTCCGGCGGCACCGCCTCGCGTGGATCGGGCAGATGCTCCTCGAGCAGCTTGCCCTGCGCGTCGGTGACGTAGCGGACCGTCGTCGGCGGCAGCCACTGGCCCTGGTTGGCCAGCGCGCCGTACGCCGACGTGAGCTCGATCAGCGTGAGGTCGGAGGTGCCGAGGGCGAGGCTGAGGTTCACGTCGAGCGGGCTCGAGATGCCGAAGCGCCGCGCCACCTGGATCGTATGGTTCAGGCCGATCCGCTCCTGGATCTTGACCGTCACGACGTTCACCGATTCCTCGATCGCCTGCTGCAGCGTCGTGAAGCCGCGGAACTTGCGGTCGTAGTTCTCCGGCTTCCAGACCTGGCCGTTGGCGACGGGATACGACACGGGCGCGTCCTCGACGCGCGTGGCCGCCGTGAAGCCGGACTCCAGCGCGGCGATGTAGATGAAGGGCTTGAAGGCCGAGCCGGGCTGGCGCCGCGCCTGGGTGGCACGGTTGAACTCGCTGCGGAAGAAGTCGTAGCCGCCGACCATCGCCCGCACGTACCCGGTCTGCGGCTCGATGGTGACGATGGCGCCCTCGGGGTGCTCGGCGGCCTTGCCCTTGATCGTGCGGCCTTCGAGCGCCTTGAGCCCGTCGCGCAGGGCCTGCTCGGCGGCGAGCTGCATCGTGGGGTTCAACGTGGTGTAGACGTTGAGGCCGCCCTTGAAGACCATGTCGGCGCCGTATTTCGCTTCGAGCCCCTGCTGCACGTAGTCGAGGAAGTACTGACCGGTGGTGCGCCGCCGCTCGGGGGGAATCAGGCCGAGGTCTGCGCGCGCCAGCCGCTTGGCGTCGGCGTCCTTGAGCGCGCCGAAGTCCACCATGCGGCGCAGCACGACCTCGCGGCGGCGCTTGGCGGTCTCGGCGTGGTCGAACGGCGAATAGGTCGTGGGGGCCCGCGGCAGCCCGGCCAGCAGCGCGGCCTCGCGCACGCTGAGCTCGGAGACCGACTTGCCGAAGTACGTGCGCGCGGCCGCCTCCACGCCATAGGCGCCGTGCCCGAAGTAGACCTGGTTCAGGTACATCTCGAGGATGCGGTCCTTCGAGTAGCGCCGCTCCAGCTCCAGCGCCAGCACCGCCTCCTTCATCTTGCGCTCGAGGCTCTTGTCGGGCGTGAGGAAGAGCACCTTGGTGAGCTGCTGGGTGATCGTGCTGCCGCCCTCGACGATGCGGCCGCGCCGGTAGTTCTGGGCGACGGCGCGCGCGATGCCGATGGGGTCGATGCCCCAGTGGTAATAGAAGCGCTTGTCCTCGGTGGCGATGACGGCATCGCGCAGCGACTGCGGGACGTGCGCCAGCGGCACGAAGATGCGGCGCTCGACGTGGAGCTCGGTGATGAGCTCGTCGTTGTCGTCGTAGATCTTGGTGCCCACCAGCGGCTGGAACGTCTCCAGCGCGGTGACGGAGGGGAGCGTGCGGGGGAGGATCGTGAACGCCCACAGCGCCGCCACCGCCACCCCGGCTGCCCCCAGGAGGGAGACGACGCCCGCCGCGATCAGCAATACACGCAGCCAGCGCCGGCCGGTCAGACGGAAGCGCCACCGCCCCGGCGTGGGGTTTTCGGAAGCCATGCGGGAGTCATTATACCGGCGGCCTCCCCCGGCCGGTGAGCGTCACGTGCGTGCGATAATGCGGAGCGCGCCGGACGGCGCCCTTGCACATGCCGACGTCAGTGCTCCCGGAATTCCAGCAGCGTGGGCTCGTCGCAGACGTGACCTCGCCGGACGAGCTCGGCGTCCACCTCGCCCAGGCGTCTCGCACCGTCTATGTCGGCTTCGACCCCACGGCGGACAGCCTGCACGTCGGCAACCTGGTGCCGCTGCTCGGGCTGCGTCGCTTCCAGCTCGCCGGGCATCGACCGATCGTGCTGGTGGGCGGTGGCACCGGGCTCATCGGCGATCCGGCGGGCAAGACGGGGGAGCGGGCGCTCAACCCCGAGGAGCACGTGGCCGCCTTCGCCGAGCGCCTCAAAGCCCAGGTGCGGCCCTTCCTCGATTTCGACCGCGGCTCGCGCGCCGCCCTCCTCGTGGACAACTACGAGTGGCTCTCGAAGCTCGAGGTCATCCCGTTCCTGCGCGACGTCGGCAAGCACTTCGGAGTGGGCGCGATGATCGCGCGCGAATCGGTGCGAGCCCGGCTCAGCACGGGCATCTCGTTCACGGAGTTCGCCTACCAGGTGCTGCAGGCCTACGACTTCCTCTCACTCAACGAGCGCTACGGCTGCACCATTCAGATGGGCGGCAGCGACCAGTGGGGCAACATCACCGCGGGCACCGAGCTGATCCGGAAAACACGCGGCGCCGACGCCTTCGGCCTCACCCTGCCGCTCGTCACGAAGAGCGACGGCACCAAGTTCGGCAAGACCGAGAGCGGGACCGTGTGGCTGGATCCCGCCCGGACGTCGGCATACGAGATGTACCAGTCGTGGCTGAACACGACCGACGCCGACGTCCTGCCGTACCTCAAGACGTTCACGTTCCTGCCGCTGGCGGACATCGAGGCGCTGGCCCGCCGCGTGGCCGAGGCGCCGGAGAAGCGCGAGGCCCAGCGCGTGCTGGCCCGCGAAGCCACGCAGCTCGTGCACGGCGCCGCCGCCGTGACCGAGGCCGAGCGCATTAGCCAGGCGCTCTTCAGCGGGGACGTGGCCTCCCTGTCGAGCCGGGAGCTGGACGCCGCCCTGCGGGCGATCCCGTCCACCCGGGTGCCGGCGCCGAACGGCGCCGTGCTGGTCACCGACGCCCTGCTCGCCACAGGCCTGGCGTCCTCCAAGCGCGCCGCCCGCGAGCTGATCGCCACCGGCGCGATCCAGGTCAACGGCGAACGAGTCCAGGATGCCGCCCTTGAGATCACCGGGAAGGCGCTCATTCGCAAGGGTAAGACCACGTACGTGGGCGTAGAGGTGACGCCGGCCTAACGCCGGGCGGGCATGTACCGACCGGCACAACCGGACGAAAAATAATCGCCGATTTGCTTGACAGCCTCAGGGGGCATGAGTATATTCAGACTTCGCCCGGAGAGAAGCCGGGCAACGGTTTAGTAACAAGCAGCAAGATCCGGTCACCTTCCAAGCTGACCGCAGGGCTCTTTGAAAGTCGCATATGCTACTGGCTCACCGAAAAGGTGTGAGCACCATCCGTTCTATCGAGTACCTTGCGCTCGGCCGAGTGACTGCAGCATCAACGCAGTAACACGTTCGAGCTAGAGGACCAGGTTCATCGCTTTAACATGGCGAGTTTGATCCTGGCTCAGAGCGAACGCTGGCGGCGTACTTAACACATGCAAGTCGAACGAGGATCGTCGGTGTAGCAATACATCGGCGGTTCTAGTGGCGCACGGGTGAGTAACACGTGGGTAACCTGTCCTCGAGTTCGGGATACCCTCTCGAAAGGGAGGCTAATACCGGATACGTTCCCCGGATTGCGAAATCTAGGGAGGAAAGGCGGCGCAAGCTGCCGCTCATGGAGGGGCTCGCGGCCTATCAGCTAGTTGGTGAGGTAATGGCTCACCAAGGCTATGACGGGTAGCTGGTCTGAGAGGACGACCAGCCACACGGGAACTGAGACACGGTCCCGACTCCTACGGGAGGCAGCAGTGGGGAATTTTCCGCAATGGGCGAAAGCCTGACGGAGTGACGCCGCGTGGGGGACGAAGGCCTTCGGGTTGTAAACCCCTGTCAGAGGGAAAGAAGGGTGTCGGCGCGATAACCGCCGGCACTTGACGGTACCTTCAGAGGAAGCCCCGGCCAACTCTGTGCCAGCAGCCGCGGTAAGACAGAGGGGGCAAGCGTTGCTCGGAATCACTGGGCGTAAAGGGCGCGTAGGCGGGATGGCAAGTCAGTCGTGAAATCTCTCGGCTCAACCGAGAAACGTCGGCTGATACTGCCGTTCTTGAGGGATGCAGAGGAGACTGGAATTCCCGGTGTAGCGGTGAAATGTGTAGAGATCGGGAGGAACACCGGTGGCGAAGGCGGGTCTCTGGGCATTTCCTGACGCTGAGGCGCGAAAGCGTGGGGAGCAAACGGGATTAGATACCCCGGTAGTCCACGCTGTA
>QHRW01000115.1:0-65929 GCA_003220265.1 Candidatus Rokuibacteriota bacterium
GGTCGCGCAGGAGGCTGAGGCGCGCCATCATGTCGCCGCCCGGCGCCTGGCGATGGAAGAGGTCGGGCGCCGCCGCGACGTAGCCGTGACGGGCGAGGTCCTCCACCTGGGTCTCGATGAACTTGTCGAGGCCGGGCCCGTGGATCATCACCACCACGCCGGGCCGGGGGCCGCCGCCGGCGGGGACGTCGAGGTACACGCGCATCGGCTGACCGTCGACCTGAAGCGTCTCGGAGCGCGCCATGGATGGCCTCCTTAGCTCTTGACGGCGCCGGCCGTGAGGCCGGCAACATAGTAGTCCACGAAGAACGAGTAGATGATCGCCACGGGGATGGAGCCGAGCAGCGCGCCGGCCATGAGCTGGCCCCAGTAGAACACGTCGCCGCGGATGAGCTCGGTCACGACGCCGATCGGCACCGTCCGCACCTCGCTCTTGGCCAGGAAGATCAGCGCGTACAGGAACTCGTTCTGGGCCAGCGTGAAGGCGAAGATGCCGGCCGACAGGAGGCCCGGCGTGCACAGCGGCAGCACGATGCGCGTCATGGCCTGCCAGCGGCTGGCGCCATCGATGCGGGCGGCTTCTTCCAGCTCGCGCGGCACGCTCTTGAAATACCCCATGAGCAGCCACGCGCTGAACGGGATGAGCAGCGTCGGGTAGGTCAGCATGACGGCGGTCAGCGTGTTGCCCAGCTCGAGCCGGTTGATGATGTCGGCCATCGGGATGAACAGCAGGGGCTGCGGCACCAGGTACGTCGCGGCCACGCCGATCGCCACCACGGCCGCGCCCGGGAACCGCAGACGGGCCAGCGGGTACGCGATCATCGTGCCGAGCACCACCGAGATCACGGTGGTGACCACCGCCACCAGCATCGTGTTGTACGTCCACGTCAGGAAGTTCGTCTCGGTCAGCAGGTCGACGTAGTGCTTCAGCGTGGGCTGGTGGACGACCAGCGGCATGATCTTCTGGCTGTACAGCTCGCGGTTCGGCTTGATGGAGGTGATCAGCATCCAGTAGAAGGGAAAGAGCCCCAGCACGACGAACACCGCCAGCGGCAGGTAGAGCCGCCGCAGCCGTGCGAAGAAATCGCGCCCCCCGACCATTATTCGCGCCTGAGGTAGATCGTCAGGACCACGATGAGGGCGGCCAGCGCCGGCAGGATGGACAGCGCGACGGCGGCGCCCATGCCGAGCTGGCCGGCCGACATGCCGATGTCGAAGGCCAGCGTGGAGAACACGTGGGTGGCGTTGGCGGGCCCGCCGTGGGTGAGCGCGTAGATGAGCTGGAAATCGCCGAAGGTGAAGATGACCGAGAACATCGTCACGATGATGAGCACCGGCTTGATGACCGGCAGCGTCACCCAGAGGAAGCGCTGCGTGGTGCTGGCGCCGTCGATGGCGGCCGCTTCGTAGAGGTCGGGCGAGATCGTCTGCAGGCCGGCCAGCAGCGTGATGCCGTAGAAGGGCGTGCCGCGCCACGTGTTGACGACGATCAGCGACCACATGGCCAGCGAGGCGTTGCCGAGCCAGGAGTAGCCGCTGCTGATGATCCCGCCGTGCACCAGCAGCCAGTTCACGACGCTGAAGGTGGGATCGAGGATCCACATCCAGGCCACCGTCGAGAGCGCCGTCGGCACGATGAACGGCAGCAGCAGGAAGGCCCGGGCCAGGTTGCGGCCGCGGAACTGCTGGTTGATGACCAGCGCCATCGCCAGGCCGCCGGCCAGCTTCAAGATCGTGGTGACGCACACGTACATGAAGGTGTTGCGGACCACCTGCCAGAACACGGCGTCGTTGGCCAGCGTGCGGAAGTTGGCGAGGCCGACGAACACGCCCTCGCTGGCGACCCGGCGGTCTTCCAGGCTCAGGAAGATGCCGTAGAAGAATGGATAGGCGACGAACGCGAGCAGGAACAGCACGCCGGGCGCCAGCATGAGCCAGCTGAAAACGCCCTCGCGCTCGATGAGTCCGCGCATCGTCGCCGGCCGGCCCGCGACGGGGGCCGGCCGGGCGATCGATGCGGGGCCGACAGCCATGTCGCTTACTTGGCTTTGTAGATCTGCTTGAGCTGGGCGGCCGCGGTGGCGATGACGTCCTTCGTCGCGTCGCCGCGGCAGGCCTTGGCGAACATGTCCACCAGCACGTACTTGGCCACGCTCTCCGAGGCCGCCGGTCCCTGCGGCCCCGGCCACGTGTGCGGCCGCGTGGTCTTGAGCGACTCCTTGTAGGGCAGGTAGCGCGGCTCCGGCTTCCACATCGGGTGATCGTCGTAGCCGTGCAGGAACGGCGCATAGTAGGCGTCGGCGGAGGTCAGCCAGCGCGAGAGCTGCTTGTCGTCGTAGAGCCACTTGAGGAACGCCTTGGCGGCCGCCTGGTCGGGCGCGTGCGTGAGCAGCGCGTGGGAGACCGCGTTCATGACGTGGAAGCGGCCCTTCGGTCCGGCCGGGTTCAGCGCGTGATCGGTCACCTTGGCGATCTCGGGGAAGTCACGCTTGCCGACGACGAGGATCGAGGAGGCATTGTTGGTGCACGAGATCTGCTCGCCGAAGAACGCCTTGTTGTTGTTGACGTCGGTCCAGCCCAGCACGTCCTCGAACATCGTCTCCTGGTAGAACTTCCGGCAGAAGTCGAGGGCCTTGGCCGTCTCCGCCGAGTCGATGACGACCGTCTTGCCGTCGCGGTCCACCTCGCGCCCGCCGTACGACCAGAACAGCGGGTAGAGCCAGCCGTGGTTGTCGCCGAAGCCGTGGCCGAGCTCGAAGCCGAACGGATGGCCCTTCTTCTTGAGCAGTCGGCCGGCGGCGAGCAGGTCCTCCCACGTCTCCGGGAACTTGGTCACGCCGACTTCCTTGAACCAGTCGGTGCGGTAGACCTCGAGCTGGCCGATGTTGCCCCACGGCAGCGCCTTCCACTTGCCCTTCGAGACGACGACTTCGAGGACGTTCTCGTGCCAGCCGCCGAGCTGCTTGCCGATGCCGTTGGCGACGTCGGTGACGTCCACCAGGCTGTTGTCGAACAGGAGGGCCTGGTTGAGGCCGGTCATCGCGATCTCGGGCCCCGACTTCGTCTCGGCGATGGTGGTGAGGCGCGTCAGCATGCCGCCCACGCTGGTGGCCTCGTAGGACATCTTGATCCCGGTCAGCTTCTCGTATTCCGGCAGCAGCGTCTTGGAAAAGTAGTCGTCGAACGGCTTGATGAAGGAGCTCTCCCGGACGACGGACATCGCCTTGGGGGCGGCGCTGGCCCCCCGAGGGACGAGGGCGCCGGCCACGGCGCCGCCGGTCACTTTCAGAAAGTCGCGGCGCGTCGTCATGCCATCCTCCACGTTGGACGTGAGCTGCTGGACGAGGTTGCCGGACAGTAGGCCACCGATCCCGCGCGTGTCAAGGCCCGGCCGACGGTTGCGCGGCGTCCGCCCGGAGCATACCCTACGCGCACGACCGATGAGCCTCACACTGTCGCAGGCGACGACGATCGTGGACGCCGCGCTGAAGAAGGGGCGCGAGCTGAGCCTGGCGCCGTTGACCGTCGCCGTGCTGGACGCGGGCGGCCATCTCAAGGCGCTCGCGCGCGAGGACGGCAGCGGCATCGTGCGGCCACAGATCGCCATCGGCAAGGCGTGGGGCGCGCTCGGCATGGGGCTCGGCTCGCGCACCCTGGCCAAGCGCGTGGCCGAGCAGGGACCCCAGCAGCAAGCCTTCTTCTCGGCGCTCAACGCCATGTCGGAAGGTCGCGTGGTGCCGGCGGCGGGCGGCGTGCTCATCAAGGACGGCGGCGGCGCGGTCATCGGCGCCGTCGGCATCTCGGGGGACGTCTCGGACAAGGACGAGGCGTGCGCGCTGGCGGGAATCGCCGCCGCCAAGCTCGTGGCCGATCCGGGCGCGTGATAGGCTGGGCGATCTCGGAGCCAACGGCGATGTTCCCACCGGCCGGGGAGGAGGAAGCCATGCCTCTCTACGAGTTCTTCTGCGACACGTGTCAGAAGGAAGTCAGCGTGACCCAATCCATGAGCGAGCACGCCAACGGAGCGGCCTGTCCGGAGTGCGGCGGCCGGAACATGCGCCCGCTCGTCGGCCCGTTCTTCTCCAAGACCTCGCGCAAATCCTGAGAGGGAGGTGTTCATGAAGCTGCAAGGCAAGCGGATCGCGATCCTCGCGGAGAACATGTACCAGGAGATGGAGCTGTGGGTTCCGTACTACCGCTTCAAGGAAGAGGGCGCCGAGGTGAAGGTGGTGGGCGCCGGCGGGGCCAAGTCCTACACGTCCAAGCATGGCTATCCGGTCAGCGTGGATGTCCAGGCCGACCAGGTGAAGGCCGTGGAGTTCGACGCGGTCATCGTCCCCGGCGGCTACGCGCCCGACATGATGCGGCGCCACGACGCCATGGTGGGCCTCGTGCGCGAGGCGGCGCAGCAGGGCAAGGTCGTGGCCGCCATCTGCCACGCCGGCTGGATGCTGGTCTCGGCCGGTATCCTGAAGGGCCGCAAGGCCACCTCGTTCTTCTCGATCAAGGACGACCTGAAGGCGGCCGGCGCCGACTGGCAGGACGCCGAGGTCGTCGTCGACGGCAACCTCATCACGTCGCGCAAGCCCGACGATCTGCCCGCCTTCTGCCGGGCGATCATCACCTCGCTCTCCAAGTCATAACTCGCAATCCGGAGGGGAAGGGGGAACCCTCCCAGGGTTCCCCCTTCAATCAGGACGCGCTGATGCCCACCGCGCTGTTCACGGTCAAGGCCACGATCACGCCTGACCGCGAGAAGGCGTTCAACGAGTGGTACAACCATGAGCACATCCCCGACGTCTTCAAGTTCAAGGGCGTCGTCAGCGCGCGGCGCTACAAGGCCACCCAGCCCGAGGATCGCTGCAGCGCTTTCTCGCCTCCGACCACATGACCTTCCTGCGCCAGGAGTACGACAAGCACTTCGGCGGCGTCTCCGAGCGCCAGCGCGCCACCTACGTGCAGGTCTGGCCATAGCCGTCTCTGCGCGGTCGTCTGCTAAGATCGGTTTTCGATGATCGTGCTCGGTATCTCGGAGACTCACTGCGCGACCGCCGCCATCCTGCGCGACGGCGCGATCGTCGGCTGCGCCTCGGAAGAGCGCTTCACCCGCCTGAAGAACGACGCGGGCTATCCCCGGCTGGCCGTCGAGGCGCTCCTGCGCGACGCGGGGCTCGAGGCCTCGCAGATCGACCTGGTGGCGCTGGCCGGCCGGCGGGCCTACGCGCGCGAGTGGATGAATCGCGTGCTGCACGACGGCGAGTACGCGCGCCAGTACTACGGCGTGCGCCTCGACGAGCCGCGCGCCGGGCTCGGCCGGCGGGCACGAAAGCTGGGCGCGCGCCTGGGCCTCACCGACCCGGCGCAGGGCAAGTTCACGCTGAGCGAGAGCGAGCGGCTCGGCCTCGTGACGGACCACCTGCGGATCGGGACCGAGCGCATCGTGACGCTCGACCACCACGCCTGTCACGCCGCCGCCGCCTACTTCGGCGCGCCCTTCGACGGCGCCCCCGCGCTGGTGCTCACCAACGACAACTCCGGCGACGGCCTCTGCGCCACCGCCTCCAGCGCCGGCGGCACCGCGCTCGAGCGGCGCGAGGCGGCGCCGAGCGCGCCGGGGTCGCTGGGCTCCTTCTACTCGTTCGTCACGCTCCTGCTCGGCATGAAGTTCGGCGAGCACGAGTACAAGGTGATGGGCCTGGCGCCCTACGCGCCGGCGCGCGCGGTCGAGCGCGCGGCCGCCGCGCTCGGAGACATCTTCGGGCTCGACGAGGCGACGCCCGCGCGCTTCGCCTGGCGCCGGCGAGGCGCGCGCTATCGCGTGCTGGCCGAGGCCACGCTGGGCGCGCGCTTCGACGCGATCGCCGGCGGCGCCCAGCAGGTCGTCGAGGAGACGCTGCTGCGCTGGGCGCGCCTCATGCGCCAGCGCTACGGCGGCGATCGGCTGGCCCTGGGCGGCGGCGTCTTCATGAACGTCAAGGCCAACATGCTGCTGGCCGGCGAGGACTGGGTGCGCGAGCTGTTCGTCTTCCCGTCGTGCGGCGACGAGTCCAACGCGATCGGCGCCGCCTACCTCGCGTACGTCGACCTGTGCGCGCGGGCGGGGGTGCCGGCCAAGCCGGCGCCGCTGGGCCCCGCCTATCTCGGGCCGTCCATCGACGACGCCGAGGTGGAGGCGCTGATCCGCACGCGCGACCTCGCCGCGCGGCATCGCGTGAGCGAGCCCGGGCGCATCGAGGACCGCATCGCCGAGCTGCTCGTCTCCGACGGCGTGGTCGCGCGCTGCGCGGGCCGCATGGAGTTCGGCGCCCGCGCGCTCGGCAACCGCTCGATCCTCGCCAACCCGTCCGACCATCGCGTCGTGCGCGTGATCAACCACATGATCAAGAATCGCGACTTCTGGATGCCCTTCGCGCCCAGCGTGCTGGGCGAGCGGGAGGGGGAGTACCTGCAGAACCCCAAGGGGCTGGCGTCGCCCTATATGATGTTGGCCTTCCCGACGAATCCCAAGCGTCGTGACGAGATCGTGGCGGCCGTGCACCCTCAAGACTTCACCGCTCGCGCCCACATCGTGGACGAGGGGTGGAATCCGGGCTACCACCGGGTGATCCGCGAGTTCGAGGGCCGCACCGGCATCGGCGCGGTCCTCAACACGTCCTTCAACCTGCACGGCGAGCCGCTGGTCGGCTCGCCCGCCGACGCGGTCGATACCTTCGAGCGCTCCGGCTTGCCGCACCTGGCCCTCGGCCGCTTCCTCATCTCGAAGCGATAGGCGGCAGAGCGATGCTCCGCGAGTTCAAGGCCTTCGTGATCAGGGGCAACGTCGTCGAGCTCGCGGTGGCCGTCGTGCTGGGCGTCGCCTTCGGCGCCATCGTCACCTCGTTCGTGAACGACCTGCTGATGCCGCCGGTCGGGCTGTTGCTCGGCCGCGTGAGCTTCAGCGACCTCTTCATCAGCCTCTCGGGGCGGTCGTATCCCACGCTGGCCGCCGCCAAGGCCGCGGGCGCGCCGACGCTGAACTACGGCGTGTTCCTCAACAGCGTCGTGAACTTCGTGATCGTGGCCTTCGCGGTCTTCCTCCTCGTGCGCCAGGTCAACCGCCTCAAGGCGCCGCTTGCGCCCGCGCGCGAGTGCCCGTACTGCGCAACGGCGATTCCGATGACCGCGCGGCGCTGTCCACACTGCACGTCGGATCTCGCCGCGCGCCCGTAATTTCGACGACGTAATCTCTACACCCGACGTGCCACGCGGACTGCCATCGAGCGTCAGTCTGCGACGATCTGGCATGCCAGGCTGGATGGCACTGACCTAAAGGCCGAAGAATTAATGCTGCATTTTCGGCCCGCCTGTGGCATCGCCGTTGCTGCTTTTCGTCCCGCCGGGCCGCTCAGGAACGCACGGGCCGCCCTTCAGGGGGACGATCGATGCGTACGCTCCGTCGCGCCATCTGGCTTCTGCTGCCGCTGCTGGTCGTCGGCACCTCGCTGGTGCTGACCGCATCATCCGAGGAGCTGCGCGCCGGCATCGTGACCGGCCTGCACGGAACCGCCAGCGTCAGCCGTGCGGCGCTCCGCGAACCGCAAGCGCTGCGCTTCAAGGACGACGTCTATCTGCGCGACCAGATCGTCACGGGCGACGCCTCGATGGCGCGCATTCTTCTCGGCGGCAAGGCCCTGCTGACCGTCCGCGAGCGGTCGATGGTGCGGATCACGGAAGCGCCGGGCGTGTCCACGGTGGCCGTGAGCAGCGGCCGCGCGGCCGTCAACGTGCTCAAGGAGCGGATGCAGCCCGGCGACTCGGTCGAGATCGTCACGCCCAACGCGACGGCCGCCATCCGCGGCACGATCGTCGTCGCCGAGGTGGAGAGCGACGACGCCGGCACGCGCTCGACGATCACCGTGCTGCGGGGCCTCATCGACGTGACCCAGCACGACGCCTCCGGCCGGGCCTTCGGCCGGCCGGTGAGCGTCAGCGCGCTGCAGCAGGTGACCGCCAGCGGGCCGCGGCTGTCGCCGGTCCGCCCGATCACGCGGCAGGCGGCCGACCGCCTTGCGAACGACTTCACGATGGGCCTGCGCGCCGCGCCGGTCATGGCGCCGCCGGTGACCCAGGCGGAGGTGGATCGCGCGGTGCTGCAAGTCGCGCGCGAGACCGGCGGGAAAAACACTGGCGACAGGACCGCCGACAGCAAGGGCAACGACGACAAGGACAGCAAGGCCTCCGACAGCGGCAATGGCGGCGACAGCGCCAAGGGGGGCGACGCCAAGGGCGGGGACAAGACCGCCGGTGGCAGCAGGGACAACAACGGCGGTGGCAACGATCGCGTCGTGAGCGGCGGCAGTGGACCCGGTAACGGTAGCCCCGGCAGCAAGGGTGACCGCGGCGATCGCGGCGATCGGGGCGACCGGGGCGATCGCGGCGACCGCGGCAACAAGGGCGGCGGCAAGAAGCCCTAGCCGCGCTCCAGGCTTCGCTAGAATGCGCGTCGTGGACACCGTCCTCGACGCCATGGTGGCGGCGGCCCGCGCCGGCGGCGCCGTCGCGCTCGCGCATTTCCGACGCGGCGTCGACGTCACTCTCAAGGCCGATCGCTCACCCGTCACCATCGCGGATCGCGACGCCGAGCAGACCATCCTGACCTCGCTGGCGCGCGCCTGCCCCGACCACGGGATCCTCGCCGAGGAATCCGGCGGCAGCGGGCCCGGCGCGCGCCGCTTCATCGTGGATCCCATCGACGGCACGCGAAACTTCGCCCGCGGCATCCCGTACTGGGCCGTGCTCGTCGCGCAGGAAGAGGACGGCGTGATCCACCAGCCGGCGAGCGGCGAGGTCTATACGGCGCGCCGGGGACGGGGCGCGCAGCTCGACGGCGCGCCCATCCACGTCTCGCCGGTGGCGACGCTCGGCGAGGCCACCGTCGCACACGGCACGCTGCGCATCCTGCGCCGGCGCGGGCGGTGGGAGGGCTTCGAGCGGCTCGTGGACGCCACGCGCAGCCAGCGTGGCTTCGGCGACTTCCTCTGCTATGCGTGGCTGGCGGCCGGCCGCGTGGACGTGGCGCTCGGCCTCAACCTCAAGATCTGGGACGTGGCCGCCCCGAAGATCATCGTGGAAGAGGCGGGCGGCCGGCTGACGGACCTGGACGGCCACGACTCGCTGACCTCCGGCACCGCCCTCGCCAGCAACGGCCGCCTGCACGCGGCCGCGCTGAAGGCTCTCGCCGCCTCCTAGTAGCCCTTGCGCCGGTCGACGATGTGGTGGAGCGGCTGATCGGAGAGCCAGCGCGCGAGGTTGTCGTTGAAGATGGGGGCGATCTCCCCGGCGGTGCTCGGCCCCGCGACGTGCGGCGTGATCACAGCATTGTCGAGCCTCCACAGCGGATGCTCGGGCGGCAGCGGCTCGCTGGGGAAGACGTCGAGGATCGCGCCGGCGATCCGCCGCGCCCGCAGTGCCTCCACCAGGGCGGCGTCGTCCACCACCGCGCCGCGGCCGATGTTGAGCAGCCACGCATCCGGCCGCATGGCTGCCAGCGCGGTGGCGTCGATGAGCCCGCGCGTGGCCGGCGTCAACGGCACCACGACGACGACGAAGTCGGCGGCGCTGAGCGCGCGGTGCAGGTGCACGGTGCGGTGCACGCGGTCGACGTGGGGCACGCGGCGCCCCGAGCGGCTGACGCCCACCACGCGCATGCCGACGGCCCGCGCCACGCGCGCGATCTCGCCGCCGATGTCGCCGATGCCGACCAGCGTGAGCGTGCGGCCGCGCAGCCGCTCGGGCAGCACGTCGCCGATCCAGCGCCGCTCGCGCTGCGCCGCGCGGTACGTCTCCATCCGCTGGCTGACCCACGAGCACCAGCCGATGACGTACTCGCTCATCCACGAGCCGAACACGCCGGGCGCGCGCGTGACGATCACGCGGCGGCGCAGGTCCGGCACCAGCGCCCACTCCACGCCGGCGCCCATCGCCTGCAGCCAGCGCAACCGCCTGGCTTTACCGTAAAGCGCCGGCGGCAACTTCCACGCGTAGATGACCTCGACCTCGCCGATGTGAGCCGCCGCGTCCGCCTCCGTCGCGGCGACGTGGATGGCCACGTCGCGCCCGCGCGGGACGTTGATCAGCCGCGCGTAGGCGTCCACCTCGTCGGGATGGTAGACGAGGATCCCGGGACGGCGGCGCTTCCTCATCGCGCGCCGAGCGAGCGCAGCAGCGCGTCCTCGGCGCCGAAGTCCACGTCGCGCTTGTCGAGGCCCTCGCGCGTGTACCAGGCGAGCGTGTGGGCGAGGCCGGCGCCCAGCGTGTAGCGCGGGCGCAGCCCCAGCTCGGCGCGCACGCGCGTGGTCGTGTGCACGGCGTGGCAGTCGTAGGCGAGGTTCTGGCCGAACGGCGCCGCCTTGCCTCCGGCCGGAGTGGGCGCGGACACGACAGTGAGCGGCCGCTTCATGACCTCCGCGATGAGCTCGACGAAGCCCACCTGGGTGATCGTCTCCTCGCCCATGACGTTGTAGGCGCGCCCGGAGGCGGCCGGGTTGCCGAGCATCGCCGCCATGGCGTCGGCCAGGTCCTCCACGTGGCCGAACTGGCGCAGCCAGCCGCCGGCGTCCGGCACCAGCACCGGGCGGCCGCGCGCCAGCCGGTCGAAGAAGAACGTCTCGTTGTTCCGCGTGTTCAGCGGGCCGTAGACGTGGGTGGGGCGCACGATCGTCACCGGCAGTCCGCGGTCGCGATGCCGCGCGAGCAGCACGTCCTCGCCCGCGATCTTGTGCTTCGCGTACTCGCCCCAGTAGAGGCTGCGCGGCGTGTCCTCGTCGTAGGGGATCGGCCGCGCGTGGTCGTACACGCGCGCAGTGGACACGAAGATCACGTGGCCGACCGCGGCGGGCGCGTCCAGCATCGCGGCCACGTCCTCGCCGGTGGTCGGCGCGTACGTCACGTCCACCAGCCCGTCGAAGCGCTGGCCGCCGAGCGCCGCGCGCAGCGCCGCCGGGTCCTTGCGGTCGGCGACCAGCCGCTCGACGCCGGAGGGCAAGCGCTCGGAGCGGCGCCCGCGGTTGAGCACGGCCACCCGGTGGCCGTCGCGCTGGAGCGCGCGCACCAGGTGCAGGCTGATGAACTCGGTGCCGCCGACGACGAGGACGCGCACGTCAGCCGATGGCGACCGCGACGCACGTGGTGGTGCGCGTCACGCCGTCGATGGCGCCGATCTCGTCGGTGACCAGCCGCCCGATGGCGTCGAGGGTGGGCCCCTCGACCTGGGCGATGAAGTCGTACGGCCCGGTGACCGCGTCCAGGTGGGCCAGCGTGGAGTTGCTGCCGGTGATCCGGCTCAGCTCCTTCTTGACGTTCTTCGTCTTGCCGGGAGCCGTCTCGATGAGGACGTAGGCCTTCATGCCGCGGCGGGCGGCGGCCTTGGTAGGCATGGTCAGCCTCCTGATCGGCTCAGCGCCGGCTGGTGGCGCCGAGGAAGTTGGCGAGCGTGGACCGGAACCAGGCCGGCCGCTCGACGACGCGGCCGCCCTCGAGATCGACGCGGGTGCCCCGCTCGTCGGTGTGGTTGGCGCGCTCGAAGCGGACGGTGAGCCGGGTGTTGAGGGGCCCCTGCCGCAGCGTCAGCGCCTCGCCCGCGCTCTCGTCGCCCAGCCGGGCCACCAGCACGAAGAAGCCGTCGGCGTCGGTCTCGGCGAGATAGGAGAAGCCCGTCTTGTTGCGGATCAGCTCGACCGTCTGGTTCGGCCGGGGCTTGCCGGTCGCGTCCTTCACGTAGCCCAGGACCGTGTAGCGGTAGTAGACCTCGTGCTCGGCTCGCGCGGGCGTCGCCGCCACCAGGACGAGCAGCGGCAGCAGCAGGACGGTGCGCATCACTCGGCAGAGTCTAACAGATGCTTCCGCAGCAGCGTGCGGTGGCAGCGCCGTGGATCGGCGCACCCGCAGAGCAGGGTGACGGGCCCCTGCCGGGCCAGGGCCCGCAGCTCGGCCAGGGCCGCCTGCGCCTCGGGCCGGCGCAGACCTGCGAAGTACCGCGGGCGGTACTGCGCCCACGTGATGTCGCCGTCCAGGAAGGCGCGCAGCAGCGGGATCACGGGCGCCAGCTCGCGCAGCCACACGTCCACCCGCTCTTTCCGGATCCCCCTCGGCCAGTACCGCATGATGAGCACGCGGGTGCCGTCCTGGGGCGCGGCCGGCTCGTACACGCGCTTCGTGCTCACGGCTGTCCGGCGTCTCTTCATCGCTCCGCATTTGACTACAGTGGCCGCGCGAAGTCATTCCGTGAGTCGCTGGCACGATCGGTGCTTTCCACGCTCCGTGGAGGACTAGTCATGAACGAGTCCAGCCGCGCCAATGTCTGGAAACTGACCGCGATCGGCGTCGTCGTCGCCGTGGCATCCGCCCTCGTCACCGGCCTTGTCGTCGCCAATCGCGCATCAGCCCCCACGCAGGACGCGCGGGTCGAGGCCCCGTCGGCTGCGCCGACCGCCGTCGTGACGCCTCCCGCCGCGACGCCCCCCGCGGCCGTGGCGCAGGCACCGGCAACACCGCCGGCCGCCGCCGAGGCGACCAACCCTGGGGTGCCGACACGCGAGGCCATCAACGCCTGTAACCGGCATGCGGCCAACCAGGCCGGCAGCGCGCCGAAAGAAGGCAAGGACAAGTACATCGACATCGCCAAGGACGCCGGCATCGGCGCCGTCGGCGGTGCCGCGGTGGGCGCCCTGGGAGGTGCGGCGGTCAAGGGTGGCAAGGGCGCAGGCAAGGGAGCGTTGCTCGGTGGCGCACTGGGCGCCGGCGGCGGCACGCTCTATGGCATCTGGGACAACAAGAAGGACGACGAGCGGTACCGCGCGGCCTACGGCTCCTGCATGAAGTCACGCGGCTACACGGGATGAGGACGATGCGAGCTTTCAGCACCTTCAGGATTTTTGTGGCGATGCTCCTGGTCGTGGCATTTCTGCCGGCGTGCCAGTCGATGAGCGGCCGGAGCGCCGGTCGGGTCATCGATGACAAGGCGATCTCGGCTCAGGTCAAGACGAAGCTGGCCGCGGACAAGGCCTCGAGCCTCACGCGCATCGGCGTGACGACCGTCAACGGTGTCGTGCACCTCGACGGCGTCGTCGACAACGTCGACGACAGGGCCCGCGCGGTGGACATCGCGCGGCGGGTGGCCGGTGCCAACAAGGTCGTGGACAACATCCAGGTCAACCCGACACCGGCGGCGTCGCCGTCGGGGTCAACGAAGTAGCCGCGGGCCGGGATAGCCGTCCCAGGTCAGTCGCGCGCCGTCGGCGCTGAAGCCGGCCTCGATGAAGGCGGCGAACGCCTCGGTCTCGCGAATGGGACGGCTATCCCAGCCAACGATCTCCAGCCGGCGCACGGGCCGCAGCGTCAGCGGCCGCTCCATCAGCGTCTGCAGTGCGCGCACCGTGCCCGGCAGATCCACCGGCTCGAATGCCGCCAGCGGCGTCAGCTCACGCCCGTAATTTTCGGCGACGACCACCGGTCGCCCCGCGCGCACGATCAGCCAGGCGTGCGGCAGCCGCGCCACGCCGAGCCGGCCACCGTCCCGCCGTGACAGCGGCCACGCGCGGCCCCAGAGGTTGGCCGGATCCGCGAGGTTGACGAGGACGTGTGGCTCAGCACGACGCGGACTTGCAGCCAGGTTGGTCAGGGAATCCTCGAGGGCGTATTGCTCGCCGGAGAGCCCCTCGACGAAGTAGCCGCGGACGACTTCGCCGCCGTATTCCATCCGCAGCAGCGTGTGGCGCAGGGTCGCCCAGTCGCCCCGCGCCAGCTCGCGGGTCACCACTGCGTAGCGCGCCAGCAAGAGCTGAGCGCGGGCTTCTTCGCGTTCCTCGGGCGAGAGCCGCTCCTCTTCGGCGAGCGCACTCCACCGTCCGATCGGCGGCAGGTGAGCGAGCAAACCCCGGGCCTGACCGCGACGCGGCCGCCGCCGGCGCGCTGATCCGGTCTCCGCGCCACGCGGTGAGGCAGCGGCGGCCACGATCGCGCTGAACGTGTCCGGCGTCGCCAGGCCGGCGCGGAACAGATCCCAGAGCGCCGCCTCGACCTGCGGCGGCTCGAGGCCGGCGCCGCGGGCGAGATCGCGCGCGAACGAGGCACCGCGGAGCTGCAGGTGCAACAGGACGTTCTTGGTTTTCGGATCGAGCTCCGGCCGCTCGCCGGTCTCCCGCAGCCAGCCCACGTTGTCGCGCAGGGCGACGCCGACGCGCCCCGCGGCGGGCTCGAAGACCGTCCACACGATCTCGCCGGCCAGCCCGAGGCGATCGAGCCACTCGCGCTGGTAGTCCTCCACGCGGGCGGACAGCAGGTCCTGCTCCCAGACCTTGACGGGAAAGTCCTCGCCCTGCAGCAGCTCGAGGGCGGCCAGTACGCCGGGCGGGCCGACCAGGCGGTGCTCGGGGTGCAGGTGATGACGGCGCAGCAGGAAGGCCGCGAACTGCTCGGCCGTGGCGACCGGGCGGGGCACGCGTCGCGCGTGCACCTGGCGCCGCTGGATCTCGTCGAGCACTGCGATGTGGAGATACCTCTCCAGCTTGAGGGGGGCGCTGCCCCCCTCAAGCTCCTCCCGCATGAAGTCGCCACGGCGCACGACCCCCCGGGCGACCAGCCGCTCCAGCGCCGGCTGGATATCGTCCGGGGTGAGCCCGTAGCGTTCGGCGAGTGACTGAGCGGTGACGGGGCCGCGGGTGCGGAGCGCGCGCAGGGCGATGCGCTCGAGCCCGGCCTCCGTGGCCAGCCCCGCGTAGAGCGGCGCGTCGGTGGCGGGAATCCAGGCGTGCCGCGCGCCGAACTCGACGAGCGTGATCCGGCGCTCGGCGAGCAGCGCGGCGATCAGCGCGTCGGCGTCGCTCACCACGCGCTCGCCGATCTCGGCGCGGGTGAGGTCGCCCAGGTCGTCGAGAATCGCGGCCAGCTCGTTGGCGTCGCGCGCGCGGCGCTCGGGCGTCGTCCGTTGCAGCTCGGCCTCGACGGCGGCGATGATCTCCGGACGCAGCGGGCCGGGCGCCACGCTCCAGTTCTTGCGCATGGCCACCGTGTCGGAGCGCCGCTCCTCGGCGTGGCCGGTGTCGAGATACGCCCAGTCCCAGGCCAGCAGCAGCGGGTAGACGAACGGCGAGGGCACCGGCGTGTCCACGTGCCGCGTCCACATCTCGCCGTCGTGCAGCCGCTCCAGGACGCGCTTGAGCCGCGGGACGTCGTAGGCGTCGTTGAAGCACTCGCGCAGCGTCTCGGCGACCACGGGGAAATCGGGCTGGCCCTTGACGGCCTCCAGCAGCGCATCCGCCTTCAGCCGCTGCAGGTAGGCGGGCGTGCGTTGCCCGCGCGTCATGCGGGGGATGAAGAGCGCGCGCACGGCGGCGTGGCGGAAGCGCGTGCCGAACAACGGCGAGCCGATCAGCGCCTCGCCGAGCAGATTGTCGAGCTCCTCGGGCGCCACCAGCGTCACCAGGCGCTCGGGCGCCGGCGGCACCTGGCCCGGCGCGAACGACAGGAGGATGCCGTCGTCCACGTGGCTAACTTCGGCCTGCAGGCCGAAGCGGCGGCGCACCTGCTCGCGCAGCGCCATGCCCCAGGCGCCGTTGATGCGCATGCCGAAGACCGAGTGGATCATGGCGTGGCGGCCGCCCATCTCGTCGGAGAACGACTCGACGACGATGCCCTGGTCGTCCGCCACGCCCTGCAGCACCTCGCCGGCCTTCACGAGCCACGCGTGCATCGCGGCGGTGGCCCGCGCGTCCAGGCCGCACTCGCGGGCGGCCCAGGCGGCGAAGTCGGGGGCATCCAGGCGCTCGGCCGCGTCGCGGCGCAGCCGGCCGACGGCGACGCCGAGGTCCCACGAGCGCGAGGGGTGCTCGCCCTTCCAGAACGGGATGGTCGGCGACATGCCCTGGGCGTCCTCTACCAGCACGCGGTCGGCGCGGACCTTGGCGATCTTCCACGCGTGCGAGCCCAGCAGGAACACGTCGCCCGGCAGGCTCTCGGTGACGAACTCCTCGTCGAGCGTGCCCACCTTGAGGTCCGTCTCGGCCACGTAGACGTCGTAGAGCCCGGCGTCGGGGATGGTGCCGCCCGCCGTCAGCGCCAGGAACCGGCTGCCGCGCCGCGCGTGCAGGCGATCGTTCACGCGGTCCCACAGGATCCGCGGCGCCACGCCTTTCACCTCGGCCGGCAGCGGCTCCGCCTCCGAGCGCACGACCTCGCGGAAGGTCTCGCGCGCCAGCGTGCGGTAGGGGAACGCGCTCACGAACCGCTCGTAGAGCGCATCCACGCCGATCGACTCGGCGGCCACGGCCGCGACGACCTGCTGGGCCAGCACGTCCAGCGGCGCCTCCGGCATCGCGATGCGATCGAGGCGATGCTCGCGGATCGTGCGCACGACGGCCGCGGCCTCCAGCAGCTCCTCGCCTTTCGTGACGAGAATGCGCCCCTTCGAGGTGCGCGACAGCAGATGGCCGGCGCGCCCCACGCGCTGCAGCGCGGCCGCCACGTTGCGCGGCGACTGCACCTGGATCACGAGGTCGATCGCGCCCACGTCGATGCCGAGCTCGAGCGACGAGGTGGCGACGAGCGCCCGCAGCTCGCCCGCCTTGAGCCGGTTCTCGGCCTCCAGCCGCGCGCGCCGCGAGAGTGACCCATGATGGGCCGCCACTTTGTTGCCGAAGGGGGCTACGCCCCCCTCGCTCTCCCCTTTGTTGGCGAAGGGGGCTACGCCCCCCTCGCTCTCCCCCGGTCCATCGGGGATCCGATCGTTGAGGTCCCGCGCCAGCCGCTCGGCCGCCCGCCGGCTCTGCGCGAACACCAGCGTCGTGCGGTGGGCCAGCACCAGCTCGGCGATCTGCTGGAGCGCCGCGTCCCACACGGTGTCGCTGGTCGCCGTGAGGAAGTCGTCCACCGGCGAGACGACCTGCACGTCGAGGTCGCGCGAGAAGCCGGCGTCCACAACCAACGGTTCGCGCCCGGTGGCGCCCGTCAGAAAGGCCAGCGCATCCTCGATGGGGCTCACCGTCGCCGAGCAGCCGATGCGCTGCGGGCGCGCGCCCGGCTCACGCTCGGCCACCAGCGCCTGCAGCCGCTCCAGCGAGAGCGCGAGGTGAGAGCCGCGCTTGCTGCCCATGAGCGCGTGGACCTCGTCCACGATGACGAAGCGGGCCTGGGCCAGCGCCGGCCGGAAGCCCGCGCTCGTGAGCAGGATGTAGAGCGACTCGGGCGTGGTGATCAGCACGTGAGGCGGCCGTCGGGTCATCGCCTGGCGCGCGGCCGCCAGCGTGTCGCCGGTGCGGACGGCCACGCGGACCTCGGGGACGTCGAGGCCGTCGGCCTCGGCCGCGGCGCGGATGCCGGCCAGTGGCTCGCGCAGGTTCTTCTCGATGTCGTTGTTCAGCGCGCGCAGCGGCGAGACGTAGACCACGTAGACGCGGTCCTCGAGACGTCCCTCGAGCCCCAGCCGGTGCAGGTGGTCCAGCGCCCACAGAAACGACGCCAGCGTCTTGCCGGACCCCGTCGGCGCCACGATGAGCGTGTCGCGGCCGGAGGCGATCGCGTCCCAGCCCTCACGCTGCGGGCGGGTGGCCTCGGTGAACGTCGCCTCGAACCAGCGACGGACGAAGGGGAGGAACTGCGGCATACCCGATCATTGTAACGACTATGGCGAGAGCCGTCAGGCTGGCCGCCTGTTACTCTCGGGCGGTGAAGCGGGACGCGGACGTCATCGTGGTGGGCGGCGGACCGGCCGGTGCGCTGGCGGCGCTCGCGCTCGCCCGGCGCGGCGTGGACGTGCTCGTCCTCGACAAGAAGCGCTTTCCGCGCGACAAGCCCTGCGGCGGCGGCATCCGCCACGGCGTCTACGCGCGCTTTCCCGACCTGGCGGCCACGCTGCGGAACAAGGTCGGCATCCACGAGATCCGTCGCGTGCTGATGGAGTCGCCCGGCGGGCACGCGGTTCTCGCCTCGCGGGACACGCCGCTCTACCTGACGATGCGCCGCACGGAGCTCGACGCCGCGCTCCTGGCCGAGGCGCGCGCGGCCGGCGCGCGGGTCGGCGAGAGCGCGCGAGTGACCGAGGTCGAGCGCGGGCACGAGGGCGTCGTCGTGCGCTGCGTGAACGGCGACGCGCTGACGGCGCGCCTGGTGATCGGCGCCGACGGCGTCAACAGCGTGGTCGCGCGCGCGGCCGGGCTCACCCGCGGCTTCACCGACGACGCGCTGGCGATCGACACGATGGAAGAGACGCCGCTCGCCGAGCTCTCGATGGCCGATCCCGAGACGATGTACGTCGCGTACGGCTACAAGGGCCGGCCCGGCTACGGCTACGTGTTCCCGAAGGCCGACTGCGTGGACTTCGGCGTGGGCTACATGCTGCCGTACTACAAGCGTGCGCTGGCGGGACCACCGTATCCGCACCACGCGCGCTTCCTCGAAGAGGTCGCCGCGCGCGGCATCGTGCGGGGGCGCTCGAATCCCGACAACTTCAAGGCCTACCGGCTGCCGCTCGGCGGCCCGCTGGCGCGCACGGTCGCCGACCGGGTGCTCGTGTGCGGCGACGCCGGCGGCTTCGTTAACGCGTACACGGGCGAAGGGATCTACTACGCCATGGTGACCGGTCGCCACGCCGGCGAGGTGGCGGCCGCGGCGATCGCGTCCGGCGACGCCTCGGCGTCGCGGCTAGGGGAGTACGAGCAGCGCTGGCGCGCCGAGATCGGCGACGAGCTGGCCGACTCGGTGCGAATCCAGCGGCGGCTCTTCGCCAGCCCCGCGCTGGCGGATGCCATCATCCGCGCGGCGGCCCTCGACGCGCGGCTCTGCCGGCTCTTCGCGCTGGTCGCGCTCGGCGAGGCGAGCTTGCGACGCCACCGCTTCGAGATGGCGTGGCGGTTCTTCGCCGCGCGAGTGAAGGGACGCTGGCGTTGGGCGCGCTCGCTGGGTCAGCGCGGCCAGCCGGACAGTCCGCGGCCGTAGCGGTCGGTGCCGGGCGCGCTGCGCCAGTCGCGCTGCGAATCGCGTGAGTCGTCGCGCCGCTGCTCCTGCCGCTTCGCCGTGGACTCCTCCGTCCCGCCGTCGGTGCCCTTCGCGCGGTAGTCGGCATGATAGTCGGCCTGGTAGTTCGCCTGGCCCGACGACGAGCCGGACCCGCTGACCGGCCCAGGCATCGCGTACGGCGAGTCGGCGGTGCCACCCGCACGCCGATCGGCCGCCGCGGCCCGCTCGGTTGAAGCCAGGGCGCCGAGCGACGCAAGCCACAGTGCAGCCAAGGTCACCCGCACGAACCTTCTCTTCATGGGTCTCCTCCACGGCCACCGCGATTCCGGCGGCTTCCCGGCTCAGCCGCCTCTGGACATGCACGTTTCGCACCGGCGACGTCCGGTAGAATGAACGCGTGAAGATCGTCTCGGTCGGCGGCGGACCGGCGGGGTTGTACTTCGCGATCCTCATGAAGAAGGCCGACCCCGCGCACGAGATCACCGTGCTGGAGCGCAACCGGCCCGACGACACCTTCGGCTTCGGCGTGGTGTTCTCCGATGCCACGCTCGACAACTTCCGCGAGGCCGATCCCGAGACTCATGCGGCCATCACCCAGGCCTTCGCGCACTGGGACGACATCGACATCCATTACCAGGATCAGGTGCTGACCTCCACCGGCCACGGCTTTTCCGGCATGTCGCGCCAGGCCCTGCTCGACATCCTGCAGGCGCGGGCGAAGGATCTCGGGGTCGTCCTGCAGTTCTCCAGCGAGGTGACCGACCCCGCGGCGTGGGCCGGCGCCGATCTCGTCCTGGCCGCCGACGGCGTGAACTCCGCGCTGCGCCTGCGCTACGCCGCGCACTTCCAGCCGGCCATCGACTGGCGGCGCAACCGCTTCGTGTGGCTCGGCACGACGTTTCCGTTTCCCGCCTTCACGTTCATGTTCAAGGAGAGCGAGCACGGGCTCTGGCGCGTGCACGCCTACCGCTACGACGCGCGCTCCTCGACCTTCATCCTGGAGGCGACGGAGGCCACGTGGCGCCGCGCGGGGCTCGACGAGGCCAGCGAGGACGAGACGGTCGCGTTCGTGGCGCGCCTGTTCGCGCGCGAGCTCGACGGCCATCCGGTGCTCAAGAACCGCTCGCTCTGGCGCAGCTTCCCGACCGTGCGCAACGGGCGATGGCATCACGACAACATCGTCCTCGTCGGCGACGCCGCCCACACCGCCCACTTCTCGATCGGCTCCGGCACCAAGCTCGCGATGGAAGACGCCATCGCGCTCTGCCGCGCGCTGGGCGAGCACCGCGACGTGACGCCGGCGCTGGCCGCCTACGAGGCGGAGCGGCGGCCCCAGGTGGAGACGCTCCAGCGGGCCGCGCAGACGAGCCTCGAATGGTTCGAGCACACCGAGCGCTATCACGGCCGGCTCGAGCCCGCACAGTTCGCCTTCAGCCTGCTCACGCGCAGCCTGCGCGTGACCCACGAGAACCTCAAGGCGCGCGACGCCAAGTTCGTGGCCACCGTCGATGGCTGGCTCGCGGACAAGGCCTCGCGGCAGAGCGGTGTGGCCGTGCCGGCGGCCCCGCCGCCTCCGCCGATGTTCACGCCGTTCCGCCTGCGCGAGCTCGTGCTGTCCAATCGCGTCGTCGTCTCGCCGATGTGCCAATATTCGGCCGAGGACGGCACGCCGGGCGACTGGCACCTCGTCCACCTCGGCAGCCGCGCCGTCGGTGGCGCCGGCCTGGTGATGACCGAGATGACCGACGTGAGCCGCGAGGGCCGCATCAGCCCCGGCTGCACGGGCATGTACAAGCCTGAGCACGTGACGGCGTGGAAGCGCATCGTCGATTTCGTCCACGCCACCAGCGCTGCGAAGATCGGGCTGCAGCTCGCGCACGCGGGCCGCAAGGGCTCGACGCGCCGGCTGTGGGAGGGCATCGACGAGCCGCTGCCGGAGGGGAACTGGCCGCTGATCTCGGCCTCGCCGCTGCCGTACTTTTCGCACAGCCAGACGCCGCGCGAGATGGACCGTCGCGACATGGACGGTGTGCGCGACGCGTTCGCGCGCGCCGCCGGGATGGCCGTGCGGGCAGGCTTCGATCTCATCGAGCTGCACTTCGCCCACGGCTACCTGCTGGCGTCTTTCATCTCGCCGCTGACCAACCAGCGCAAGGACGCCTACGGCGGCTCGCTGGCCAACCGCCTGCGCTTTCCGCTGGAAGTCTTCGACGCCGTGCGCGCGGTCTGGCCCGCGAGCAAGCCGATGTCCGTGCGCATCTCGGCCACGGACTGGAAAGAGAGCGGCCTCGAGCCGGCGGAGGCCGTGCAGCTCGCGCGCGAGCTGAAGGCCCACGGCTGCGACATCGTCGACGTGTCGGCGGGGAACACCGTGGCCGACCAGGAGCCCGCGCACGGCCGGCTCTTCCAGACGCCCTTCAGCGATCGCATCCGCCTCGAGGCCGACATCCCCACGATGACGGTCGGCGCCGTCGCCTCCTACGCCGACGTCAACTCCATCATCGCCGCGGGCCGCGCCGACCTCTGCGTCCTCGCCCGCGCGCATCTCTACGATCCGTACTGGACGCGCCACGCGGCGCAGGAGCAGGGGATCGAGCTGCCGTGGCCGCCTCAGTACGTGTCGGTCAAGACCTTCACGCCACGCGATCGCTGAATCACACGCCGTCCAAGCTGACCGGCACGGGCACAATCACGACGGATAATGCCCGGGCGCACCCTGTCGTCCGAGCACTGGCGGGATGTCGGCGACGGTTCCCACCCTGGGGAGCGCCGTCAAGGCGGCGGCCCGACCAACGGACCGCACGGTGTCGCTGCGTAAGGCGGGCGACATTCGGATCACCATCGAGGACGAGGGGCAGATCACCTACGACCCCGCCAGCGTCGCGCAGCACTGGAAGCCGAAGAAAGACTGAGCGCCGGCGATTATCGGCTTCGTTATTGCCCGACCCGCTAGCGACGCCCAGGCCAGGGGCTGGACCATTATCGATTCCGATACGCGCTGGACTCTGCGCCGGACGACCGCTGTAGCGGGTGATCCTCAGGCGGCTCGCGCGCGGTCGAGCAGCTCAGCGACCTGGCGGTCGCTCAGCGAAAAACGGATTACGTGCCTGGAGCCGCCGGCCGCGTAGCAGAGCGCCACTGCTGACCAAGCGCCGAAACCGAAGCGCGTGCCTACGGCGACCTGCGCCGCGGCCGCCGCCGCCCAGTCCAGCCCACTGTGCTCAACGAGCCAGCGGCGGGCGGCGAGCTCGGCGTCCTCAGCGGTCGGGGTATCCGTTGGCTCGCTCCGTCTTGGGATGAGGTTCGCGGCTTGGCTGGCGGCCCGGCTGCGCTGTCCCTCAATCCGGTCCCAGCACCACGAGTGATAGACCCTACCGTTCAGCCCGATCCGGTCCTCGTAGCTGCCCACCTGAAGCCTGCAGTGCTGGCAGATGATCTCCTGCATGGAGCAAGTAAGGGCACGGGGCTTCCCTCGGCGCTGTTCAAAACGAGACATGGTCAAAACGAGACACCTTGTGCACGCGGTTGCCGTCAGAATAGGAGGACAACCTTCGAATGAGGTGATGCATATGCCATGGCAAGTTGTCGCGGAACGCGAATGGGGCAGGACCGCGAGCTGGATCAAGGGCAACGGTCAATTTGCGGTTCTGCACCCGTGCGGTGGGGAGTTGACGGTGACCCTTTGTGCGACGCCTATGGAAGCGAAGACGGCGAAGGGGTATCGCTGCGGTGGTCGCTGTAGTCGGTCTCAGCACACGGTCACTGATCTCGATAAGGCATTCCCAGGGACAGCGCACGTCGATTCGCACTGAGTCGTCGTAGGTCGTGCTTCCCGCTCCGTCTGTGAGTCAAGCGCCCGTGCCGTTCCCGACCGACGAGCGGGACGGCGCGTTTCGGCTGCGAGACGTCAGCGCGAAGGTGTCGGAGGCGGTGAGCTCGCCCCGCGGCCGGTGCGCAGCAGCCAGGCATGCAGGCGGGCGAGCAGGACGCTGGGCTTGAAGGGCTTCGTCAAGTAGTCGGTCACGCCGGCGTCGAAGCCGGCCGCCGTGTCGGTGGCGTCGCTGCGGCCGGTGATGAGGACCACGGGCACCTCGGCCAGGCGCGAATCGGGGTCGGCACGCAGCGCGCGGCAGACCTGCAGGCCGTCGAGGCCCGGCATCATCCAGTCCAGCACGATGACGTCGGGATGCTCGGTCCGGGCGATGGCCAGCGCCGCGTCGCCGTTGTTGGCCGAGAGTACCCGGAAGCCCTCCGGCTCGAGCGTGTCGAGCAGCACGGCCATCACGTCGGGATCGTCGTCGGCCACCAGGATCGTCGCCTCGGGGCTCGACGTCATCGGATCGTCCGCGGTGGGACGCCCACTGCCCGCGAGACTGGGCGTCTCGGCGCCCGGCCGGACCACGACGAGGTACTGGCCCTCGGCGGCGGCGAAGATCTCGGGCGGATCCGCCTGCGTCGCGGCGCGCTGGCGACAGCGCGTCAGCAGCGACTCGACGGCGCGGTCGGTACGGCTGGGATCGTGATGGTAGAGCGCCAGCCGCTTGGCCTTCGCCGCGACCGCGAAGTCGACGGCCCACTCCGCCGGGCAGTGGCCCCACGACAGGTGCTCGGGGTACTCCTCCAGCGTGTATTGCGCGTCGTGGATGACGAGGTCGGCGCCGGCCAGGAAGGCGATGTGGCGCTTGTCCTCGGCGTGCACCGGCGCGCCGTCGGCCGGGCGCTTCTCCGTGTGATGGCGCGAGTACGGCTCGTGATCGGTCGCGTACACGACCGACACGCCGCCCGCCTCGAGCCGGTAGCCGAGCACGGGCGCTGGGTGATTCAGGTAGCGCGTGGTCACCCGCACGTTGCCCAGCTCGAACTCGCCCTCCGTCAGCTCGTGATAGCGGATCGTGGCGGCCAGCTCGCCCAGCGGCACCGGGAAGTACGTGTAGTTCATCTGGCCGCCCAGGATCTCCTGCAGCGAGCGCCCACGCTGGCGGGGCGCGTACACGTCCCACTCGCTGCCCGCGCGGAAGAGCGGCGCGAAGAACGGAAAGCCCTGGATGTGGTCCCAGTGCGTGTGCGAGATCAGAAGGTGGCCGCGGACGGGCTCGGGGTTGGCGGCCACGATCTGCTGGCCGAGCTCGTGAGCGCCGGTGCCGCAGTCGAGCACGATGAGCGTGTCCTCCGCGCGCACCTCGACGCAGGAGGTGTTGCCGCCATAGCGCACCGTGCTCGGGCCGGGCTTGGCGATCGAGCCGCGCGTGCCCCAGAACCGGATCCGCATGTCGCCCCTCCCAAGGGCTGCCCGCCGTTGCGGTCCCTATGGTATGCCAGCCGCCCCGGGCCGTGCGCAGATTTGGGCCGCCGCCCGCTGGAGCCGGTGGCACATCGTCTGCACCCATCGCCCGAGGAGGCCTGCGCGATGGCAGAGACGGCGGCCGACATTCTCATCGAGACCCTGCAGGACTGGGGCGTCGAGGTCGTGTTCGGAATCCCGGGCGACGGCATCAACGCGATCATGGAGGCGCTGCGGCGGCGCCAGGACCGCATCCGGTTCGTCCAGGTCCGGCACGAGGAATCGGCGGCCTTCATGGCCTGCGGCTACGCGAAGTTCACCGGGCGCCTGGGCGTGTGCCTGGCCACCTCGGGACCGGGCGGCATCCACCTCCTGAACGGGCTCTACGACGCCAAGCTCGACGGCCAGCCGGTGCTGGCCATCACCGGCATGGCCTACCACGACCTCGTCGGCACCCACACGCAGCAAGACGTCGAGCTCGACCGCCTCTTCGTGGACGTCGCCAAGTACAACGCGCGCGTGATGGGGCCCACGCACGTCGAGAACGTCGTCGATCTCGCGTGTCGGACCGCGCTCGCCTATCGCGGCGTGGCCCACGTGACCATCCCGGTCGACGTCCAGGAGATGCCGGCCACGCGCCGGCAGCGCTCCAAGCGCAACATCCCCGGCCACACCTCCGACGTGATGGCCCGCAGCGCGCGGCTGCCGGCGGAGGACGACCTGCGCCGTGCCGCCGAGGTGCTCAACGCCGGGCGTCGCGTGGCGATCCTGGCCGGCGCCGGCGCGCTGGGCGCAGGCGAGGCGCTGGAGGCCGCCGCCGACGCTCTGGCGGCGCCCGTCGTGAAGGCGCTGCTGGGCAAGGCCGCGGTGCCCGACGACAGCCCGTACACGACGGGCGCCATCGGGCTGCTCGGCACGCGCCCCTCGCAGGAGGCCCTGGAGACGTGCGACACGCTGCTCATCGTCGGCACGTCGTTCCCGTACATCGAGTACTACCCCAAGCCGGGCCAGGCGCGCGGCGTGCAGATCGAGCTCGATCCCATGCGCATCGGATTGCGCTATCCGGTCGAGGTCGGCCTCGTCGGCGACAGCCGCCGCACGCTGGAGGCGCTGCTGCCCCGGCTCGAGCGTCGCAAGGACCGTGAGTTTCTCGAGGCTGCCCAGCGCGGGATGCGCGAGTGGGACGACCTCATGCGCGAGCGCGCAGAGCGGCGCGACACGCCGATGAAGCCGCAGGTGATCGCGCACGAGCTGGGCCGGCGGCTGGCCGACGACGCGATCGTGGCGTGCGACAGCGGCACGATCACCACCTGGTGGGCGCGTCACATTCCGGCCCGCCGCGGCCAGATGCACTCGGTGTCCGGCAACCTGGCCAGCATGGCGTGCGCCGTGCCGTACGCCATCGCCGCCCAGCTCGCCTATCCCGAGCGCCAGGTTGTGGCGTTCGTGGGCGACGGCGGCTTCGCGATGCTGATGGCCGAGCTGGCGACGTGCGTGAAGTACCGGCTGCCGGTCAAGATCTTCGTCGTCAAGAACAACACGCTCGGCCAGATCAAGTGGGAGCAGATGGTCTTCCTGGGCAACCCCGAGTACGGGTGCGAGCTGCAGCCGATCGACTTCGCGGCCGTCGCGCGCGCGTGCGGCGCGCAGGGCTTCACCGTGGAGGATCCCGCGCGCTGCGGCGCCGTCGTGGAGCAGGCGCTGGCGACGCCGGGGCCGGTGGTGGTGGAGGCGCTCGTGGATCCCTTCGAGCCGCCGCTGCCGGCCAAGATCACGCTGGACCAGGCCAGGAAATTCGCGACCTCGCTGGTGCGCGGCGAGCCCAATCGCGAGAAGATCGCGCTCACCGTCCTCGGTGACCGCGTCAGGGAGCTCGTGTGATGCGGTGGACGGGTGGACGTCGCAGCGACAACATCGAGGACCGGCGGGGGATGGGCGGCGGCACGCTGATCGCGGGTGGCGGCATCGGCAGCATCGTGCTGGTGCTGCTGGCACTCTTCTTCGGCTTCGACCCGGGCTCGATCTTGCAGACCGACCAGCCGAGCGTGCCGAGCGCGCAGGCGCCGGCCGGCTCGCCCGCACAGGACGACCTGCGCGAGTTCGTCTCCGTCGTGCTCGCCGACACGGAAGATACCTGGCGCGAACTGTTCGAGCGAATGGGCCGGCAGTACCGCGAGCCGAAGCTCGTGCTCTTCACCAGCGCGGTGGAGTCGGCGTGCGGCATGGCGGGCGCCGCGGTGGGCCCCTTCTACTGCCCCTCCGACCAGAAGCTCTACCTCGACCTCAGCTTCTTCCGCGCGCTTCGCGATCGTTTCCGCGCGCCCGGTGACTTCGCGCAGGCCTACGTCATCGCCCACGAGGTCGGCCATCACGTGCAGACGCTGCTCGGCATCACCGAGAAGGTCGCGCCCTCGCGGCAGCGCGGCGGCGCGCAGGGCAACGCGGCGTCCGTCCGCGTCGAGCTGCAGGCCGACTGCCTGGCCGGCATCTGGGCGCACCACGCCAAGCAGGCGCGCGACATCCTCGAGGAGGGCGATCTGGAGGAGGCGCTCAACGCCGCCTCGGCGATCGGGGACGACCGGCTGCAGCGTCAGGCCCAGGGCCGCGTGGCGCCGGAGACCTTCACGCACGGCTCGTCCAGGCAGCGCGTGCACTGGTTCGGCCGGGGCTTCGAGACCGGCGAGCTGCGGCAGTGCGACACGTTCCGCGCGACCGAGCTCTGAGCGCCGCGGTCGCGCCGACCTAGGCCGCTTCGGCCACCGCCCGCTGCAGCGTGCTGCAGACCTGGAAGATGTCGGTCGAGCCCAGCAGCCGCACGCGGCTCGCCCGCAGCCGGGCAGCCGCGCCCGCCGGGTCGTCGTGGCGAAACAGGAACGCCACCACCGGAATTTTCAATCGCTCGGCGCCCAGGGGCACCAGGTCGACCGCGTCGATCATCCCCACGTCGAGCAGCAGCACGTGCGGGTGCGGGTCGCGCTCCAGGCTGTGGAATGTCGCGGTCGCGGTGCTGGCCCGCTCCACGGACGCGCCGCACACGGTGACGATGGTGGTGAAGAGAGTCCCGACCTCGGCGTCGTCCGACGCCACCAGGACCCGCAAACCGGTGAGGCTCTCCCCAAACATCGTGGTTCGCGCGTGCAGCCGGGATGCCAGGGAGATGCCGAGCCGGCCGCGAAGGTCAGTCCACGGCGTGACTATCCGCGCCGGGCGAGGAGCTCGATGACCCGGCGAAGCGAGCCATCGCGATCGGGATCGCGGGCAACGGACTCTGCCCCGGCATCGCCGGTGAGGTCGATGTCGGGCTCGAGCCCCTCGTCCACCGAGCGGTCCTTCGAGGTGAGCCAGCGGCTCGTCGTGAGCTTCAGCGCCCCGCCGTTGGCCAGTGGAAAGATGCTCATGATCCTCGTGTGGCCCGCCGTCCGCGTGCCCACGATCGTGGCCCGTCCCCAATCCTGAAGCGCGCTCGCCACGATCTCCGAGCCCGCGGCAGTCCCGTCGTTGACGAGGACCGCCAGAGGCAAGTCGAGAATCGGCCAGCGACCCTGCGCGGAGGCCCGGGTGCGCAGGCGAACATTCTGCGCAGGCGATCGGCCCACCGTGGATGTGACGAGCCGGCCTTCGGGCAGAAAGAGCTCGCTGACCTCGACGGCCGCCGTGAGCAGTCCTCCCGGACTGTTGCGCAGGTCGAGGACGAGCGCCGTGGCGCCTTCCGCCCGCAGCACGTCCACGGCGCTGCCGAGCTGTCGCGCCGTTTGCTCGCCGAGCGAGCTGATCCTGACGTAGCCGACACCACCAAACATTTTTCGCTGCAGCGTCGGAACGCGGATCCGCTCACGGATCAACACGATTTCCCGCGGCTGATCCCACTCCCGCCGGGCCACGAGCAGCGCGGCGCGGCTTCCCGCCGCGCCACGCAACAGTCGACCGGCGTCGGTGTTCTGCAGGGCGGCGCCGGAGACACCGTCGATGACAAGGATGCGGTCTCCGGCGCGAAGTCCAGCGCGCTCCGCCGGTCCACCTTCGATCGGCGAGAGGACCACGAGCGCCCCGTCACGCATACGAATCTCGAGTCCCACGCCCGCGGTCGCATCGCCCAGGTCCGCGGGTAGGTACGCGCCATTGACGTCGACGCGTGCCAGGCCTCGCAGGAGCGTATCGGCGACGGACTCCGGGTTGGTCCCGAGACGCCCGATCACGAATCGCCCGGCCTCGGTGAGGGCACGACCCACGTCGGCGGCCGTGGCGTCCGCCGGCCACGCCACGGTCACCGTGGCGGCGGCCGAGCCGGACTCGCCGTGCGTGAGGACAGCCTCGTTGTCGCGGACGAGCACGCGAATCGCGCCCGCTGGTGGCACGCTCTCCAATTCCCGCAGCGCGCGGTCAGCGAGCTGTGTGGCGCTCACCGGCTCGACGTGCTGTCGCTGGATCGTGGCGACAGCCCTGGTGAAGAACTCCGCCGGGGACATCGGTGCTCGAGCCGGCGTGGGCCGCGCACCCGCACAGGCGGCGAGCAACGGAGCGACGAGGAGCCACGGGACTGGACGGAGTCGCTGGCGCATGGCGGTCACGGCCGTGAGCGCTTCACGCGGCGGCCGCCGGCTTCGCCCTCGAGCTCCACGCGTCGGAGGCCCGGCCGCGCGAAGGCGTCGAGGAAGGTGTCGACGTCCGGCTCGGCGGCGAATGTCAACCCTTCGAACTTGAGGCGCGCGCGGCCGGCGGAGTTGCGCTCGAGCTTGGCCTGGAATCGTCGCCCGTCCAGCGTGCCGTCGAGCTTCAGCTCCGACTCGCCGGGGCCGGTCATCGACTCGCGGAACAGGCGCTGAAGCGTCACGAGATCCGGATTGGTCAGCGCGAGCTCGCTGAAGCGGGCCTCGAACCGTCCGGCGGCGAGGCCGGGCGTCTCGCGGGTGCCGAGCATCACCGCTTCGATGTCGCCGAGGCTCTTCCCGGTCACCTTGACCTCGACCTTGCCCGGCTCGCGTGGCTCCGGTGCGGCCCGGCCCAGGAAACGCGCGGTGAGCTCGTCCGCGCAAACCTCCAGCGCGCGCGTGATGACGTCGCGTAGCCGCCCGTTGTTGTTGGCGCCGAGCTCGGCCAGCGTATGCAGCGGCGAGGTGGCGTGTTCCCGCCGTGTCTCGCACTCGCCGTGCCACAGTCGCTCACTGTCCTTGACCAGCGTCGCGGTCACGGCCACCACGGGTAAGAAGGCGTCGGAATCGCTCTTGTCCGCGCGCAGACCCCACTTGTCCAGCCTCAGCGTCAGAACGCGCCCCGGCGCCTCCTTGACCGGGGCACCGTCGATCCACCGCGCTCCCGCCAGCGTCGCTTCGGCTTCGAGGTTCCGGATGATTCTGGGCCGCAGCCACGCCAATGCGTCTTGGGGCGCAAGCGTCAACGCCCGATCGTTGTCCTTGTCCGTCGCCTTCGTGATGGCATAGACGACGCCCCACACGATGAGCCCGCCGATCACGCCGCCCACTGCGCCAGCTGCCGCGCCCGCGCCTCCTGCGACGGGGTCCGGTTTGGTGACCTTGAACTCCGGCGTTCCCTCACTGATCACGTAGACCAGGCCGTCGGTCCTGTCAGGGGCAATGCCGGCCTTGCCGGTCGTGGACGCGCACCCGGCGGTGAACAGGCACAGAAGAAGGGCCGCACTTGCGCGGCGTGGGCGATGCTGGAGCATGGCTGACTCCTTGCGGGCGTGTGGGTCGGGCGGCGAGTGATCACCCTACAATCGGAATGCCATGGCTCCAAGGCGCGGCGAGGGCATGATCAGGCACTATGGGTGGGGCCCGCCCGCGGACCACGCAACGGGTTGTGATGGGACTGTGAAACGCTCTTGCGCCGCTGCGAAGCAGCTGCGCTAGAGCGCGAGAAGCTCGTGCCGCAGCGCCTGGTCGTCGCGCAGGCGGGCGGCGGGGCCGCTGAAGCGAATCGAGCCCTTCTCCAGCACGTAGACGCGGTCGGCCAGGGCCAGCGAGAACTCGGTGTTCTGCTCGGCGAGCAGAATGGTCAGTCCCTCGTGCTTGAGCCGCGCGATCTGCTCGCGCAGGTGATCGACGACGAGCGGCGCCAGGCCTTCGGAGGGCTCGTCGAGGAGCAGCAGCTCGGGGTTGCCCATGAGCGTCCGCGCGATGGTCAGCATCTGCTGCTCGCCACCCGAGAGATAGCCGCCGTTGCGCCCGGTCAGCTCGCGCAGCTTGGGGAAGAGATCGAAGACTCGCTCCACGGTCCATTGGAGCGGGTGCCGGGAGTCCGGATCGCTCCGAGGGTGGCCTGGTCTAGATGCGGCGTGGCTCCGTTTACTGGCGACGTCCAGGTTCTCCCAGACCGTGAGGTCGGCGAAGATGCGCCGGTCTTCGGGGACGAAGCCGATGCCGGCCTGGGCGACTCGGTACGGCGGCCAGCCGGTGATGTCGACGGACTTCCACGTGATGCGGCCCGCCTGCGGCGGCGTGAGGCCCATGATCGAGCGCATCGTCGTCGACTTGCCCACACCGTTGCGGCCGAGCAGGCACACGCACTCGCCGGCCGCCACCTCCAGCGACACGCCGAACAGCACGCGTGAGAGCCCGTAGGCCGTGTGCACGTCGTGCGCCTCCAGGACGACACTCATCTCTCGACGTGGGGGGCCCCGACATGGCCCCCCACACCCCCCAACGCTCGGAGTGCCCCGGGGAACCCGTGGCACTCCTCGATTTCCCGCGTGCTCATCTCTCGACGTGGGGGGGCCCCGACATGGCCCCCCACACCCCCCAACGCTCGGAGTGCCCCGGGGAGCCCGTGGCACTCCTCGAGTTCCCGCGTGCTCATCCTCTCGACGTGGGGGGCCCCGACATGGCCCCCCACACCCCCCAACGCTCGGAGTGCCCCGGGGAACCCGTCGCACTCCTCGAGTTCCCGCGTGCTCATCTCTCGACGGGGGGCCCCGACATGGCCCCCCACCCCCGCCAACGCTCGGAGTGCCCCGGGGAACCCGTGGCACTCCTCAAGTTCCCGCGTGCTCATCTCTCGACGGGGGGCCCCGACATGGCCCAACCCGTCGTACTCCTCGATTCCCCGCGTGCTCATCGGCGCTCGCCCAGGTAGACGCGGCGGACCTCGGCGTCGGCGCGGACGTCGGCGGGCGCGCCCTCGGCGATCACGCGGCCCTGGTGGAGCACGGTGATCTTCTGCGCGATCGAGAAGACGACCTCCATGTCGTGCTCGGTGAACAGGAGCGTGAGGCCCCGCTCGCGCGCGATGCGCTCGACGAGACGGATCGTCTCGCGCGTCTCGGAGACGGACATGCCCGCCGTCGGCTCGTCGAGCAGGAGCAGCGACGGCTCGCTGGCCAGCGCGATGCCGAGCTCGAGCTGCTTCTGGGCGCCGTGGGAGAGGAAGCCGCTCACCTCGCCGGCGCGCTCGCGCAGGCCCAGCGACGCCAGCAGCGCCTCGGTCTCGCCCCGGTAGAGCTCGTCCACGCGGCTCCAGAGATCGAGCCCGCGCCCCCGGTGCGACAGGAACGCGGCCTGCACGTTCTGGTAGACCGTCAGCCGGGGAAAGATGTTCGTGCGCTGGAAGGAGCGCCCCATGCCGAGGCGGCAGACGTCGTGCGGGGGCAGCCCGGTGATGTCGCGGCCCTCGAGCACGACGGCGCCCGCCTCCGGCCGGAGGTGGCCGGTGATCAGGTTGAACAGCGTCGTCTTGCCGGCGCCGTTCGGGCCGATGATCGCCGCGATCTGCCCGCGGGCCACGCTGACGCTGGCGTCGTTGACGGCCACGAAGCCGTCGAACGACTTGCGCACGCCACGCACCTCGAGCATCAGGCGGGCCGCCGCAGCCAGCGCAGCGCGGTGCCGGCGGCGCCGGCGAGACCGCCGGGGAAGACGAACAGCAGCACGATCAAAATGGTGCCGAGCACGAACGGCCAGTACTCCGTGTACGAGACGATCTGCTGGTTGAGCAGGATCAGCGCGAGGGCGCCCAGCGCGGGGCCGTAGAACGTCCCCATGCCGCCCAGCAGCGTCATGATGAGCACCTCGGACGACTTCGTCCAGTAGGCGAAATCGGGAAAGACGCCGCGGTTGAAGATGCCGAAGAGACCGCCGGCGAGCCCCGCGAAGGCGCCGGCCAGCACGAAGGCGGCCAGCTCGTAGCGCCGCACGTTGACGCCGATGAACTCTGCGCGCTCGGCGTTCTCGCGGATCGTGGTCAGCATCCGCCCGAACGGCGAGCCGACCACGCGCCGCAGCACCCACAGGCAGAGCGCCACCAGCACGACGGTGACCAGGTAGAAGTGGTCGCTCGTCCGGAGCCCACCCACCAGCGGCAGCCGGCCCATCCAGTCCAGGCTCGGATAGGGGATCTCCGGCATGCCCTGCTCGCCGCCGGTCACCTCGTTCCACTTGAAGCAGATGGCCCACACGATCTGCGCGAAGGCCAGCGTGAGCATGGCGAAGTAGATGCGCGTGAGGCGCACGCAGAAGAAGCCGAAGAGCAGCGCGAACCCGCCGGCCAGCACGCCGGCGGCGGGGAAGGCGATCAGGAACGGCAGCGAGAGCTTCTTCATGAGCAGGCCGGTCGTGTAGGCCCCGATGCCGAAGTAGGCGGCGTGGCCGAACGAGACGAGCCCGGTGTAGCCGACGAGCAGGTTGAGGCTGGTGGCGAAGAGCGCCCAGATCAGCACGTCGTTGGCCAGGAACGTGTAGAAGCGCGAGCCCAGCGCCGGCACCAGCAGCGCCGCCGCCAGCAGCGCGAGCTCCCAGGGCGCGCGCATCGACCTCACTTGAGCGGGCGCCCCAGCAGGCCCCACGGCCGCAGGATCAGCACCGCCGCCATGAGCGCGAAGACCGCGAAGATCGAGAAGCGCGGGAAGAACAGGATGCCGAACGACAGCACCTGACCGTAGATGAGCGCGCCGAAGAAGGTGCCCCAGAAGGAGCCGAGGCCGCCGATGACGACCACCACGAACGCCTCCACGATGATCTCGGTGTCCATGCCCGGCGTGGTGGCGCGCATGGGGCTGATGAGCGCGCCGCCCAGCCCGCCCAGGAAGGAGGCCAGCACGAACACCCACGTGTAGAGCGCGTCCACGTTGACGCCGAGGGCGCCGAGCGTCTCGCGGTCGAGCGCGGCCGCGCGGATGAAGCGCCCGGCGCGCGTGCGCTGCAGCGTGAGCCAGAAGCCCAGCGCGATGACGGGGCCGAGCAGGATGATGAACAGGTTGTAGTAGGGGATCGTGGCGCCGAACAGCGAGAGCGCCTTGCCGCCCAGCTCGGGCGGCGCGCTCACCGACTTCTGCTGCGTGCCCCACAGCATCTTGGCCGCGTCGCCCAGCACGAGCACGAGCGCGTAGGTGAACAGGAGCTGGTAGAGCTCCTCGGCGCCGTACAGATGGCGGAACAGGAAGCGCTCGACGAGGCCGCCCAGCAGCGCGATGGCGGCGGCGGCGCCGAGCGCGGCCAGCCAGAAGCGGCCGCGCCCGGGGCCGAGCCACTGCATGAACTGGAAGGCCGCGTACGCCCCCAGCATGTAGAAGGTGCCGTGGGCGAAATTGAGGACGCGCAGCACGCCGAAGATCAGCGACAACCCCGCGGCGATGAGGAACAGGAACATCGCCGCGGTGAGGCCGCTGATCGACTGCGCGAAGATGAACGAAAAGTCGGGCACTAATCCATGAACTTCGTCGGGTCCACGTACGTGACGGGCTTCATGATCGCGAATGGGTACTTCGCGTCCTTCACCGTCTTGCCGTAGAGCTGGCCGCGGTTGGCCTGGTGATCCTTCTCACGGATCGTCAGCGGCCCCACCGGCGTCTCCACGGTGAGGTTCAGGAGGGCCTTGGCCACCTTGTCCGAGTCGGTGCTGTTGGCCTTCTTGATGGCCTCGGCCAGGAACTGCATGCCGATGTAGCCCTGGATCGCCCACGACGAGGGGTACTCGTCCTTCAAGTACTTGGACAACCGCGCCACGTAGTCCTTGTGGGCCGCCGTCTCGCCCCAGTAGAAGGCGTCGTAGGAGTTGCCCCAGATCCCGACGGGATAGTCGGCGCCCATCGACTTCGTCGTCTCCGGCGTGGCCGCCTCGCCCACGCCGATGAAGTGGTACTTGATCGCGTCGAAGACGCCGAGCGCCTTGGCCTGCTTGGAGTACGTCACGAAGAACCCGCCCCAGATCGAGGAGAAGATGGCTTCCGGCTTCTTGGCCATCTGGGCGTTGATGAACGGGTTGTAGTCCTGCTCGCCGAGCTTGGGCCACTGCTGGTCCACGATCTCCACGCCCGGCTTCACCTTCTTCAGGTGCTCGACGAACGCCTTGGTGACGTCCTGGCCGTAGGCGTAGTCGAAGCTCATGGTGGCCACGCGCGTCACCGGCCACTTGGCCACGATCTCGGCGGCGCTGCGCCCCTCGATCGTCGTGTTGGAGGCCACGCGGAAGATGTACGGATGCAGCTTGTCGGGCGCCGTGAGCTGATCGGTCTTCGGGATCGGCGCGATGAAGACGATCTTGTTCTCCTTGGCGACGACGGAGACGGCGGGGCCCTCGGCGGAGGTGAGCGTGCCGACGAGGAACTCGACGTTGTCCTTCAGGATGAGCTCGCGCGCCTGCCGCACGGCCTCGTTGGCGTCCGCCTTGGAGTCGCGCACCAGCAGCTCGAGCTTGCGGCCGAGGACGCCGCCCTTGGCGTTGATCTCCTCCACGTACATCTGGGCGCCCTTGGACGCCGGGTCGCCGAACAGCGCGGGCGGGCCGGACAGCGGCATCGGCATGCCGACCTTGATCGGCTTCTGGGCCTCGGCCGCCAGCGGCAGCAGCAGCACGAGGGCGAGGATCAGGAGCGTGCGACGGTGCATGGAAATCTCCTCCTTGTCGGTGGGCCTCAGAACACCGGCAGCCCGGCCACGGGCCGGCGCAGCCGGTAGAGCGACGTCGAGGCGGTGACGAACAGCGAGCGGAAATCGTCGTCGCCCCACGCGAAGTTGGCGGTGTACTCGGGCGTCTCGATGATCTCGAGCAGCCTCGCGTCGGGATCGAAGACGTGGATCCCGCCGGGACCGCAGCAGTAGACGTTGCCCGCCGAGTCGAGCTTCATGCCGTCGGGGGCGCCGGGCTTGTCCCCCTTCGTCTCCGCCCACACGCGGCCGCCGGCGAGGCCGCCGTCAGCCGTGACGTCGAACACGCGGATGTGCTTGCGCGCGGTGTCGTTGACAAAGAGCCGGCGCTCGTCGAGCGAGAAGCAGAGGCCGTTGGGACGCTCGAAATCGTCGACGAGCAAGCGAGGCGACTTCGGATCGGGCCCGACGCGAAACACGCCCTGAAAGCTCAGCTCCTGGGGCCGCTCGACGCCGTAGAACTTCGCGCGGCCGTACGGGGGATCGGAGAAATAGACGCCGCCGTCCGACTTGCAGACGATGTCGTTGGGGCTGTTGAGCTGCTTGCCGGCATGGTGCGTGGCGATCGGGACGATGCGGCCGTCGGTCTCGGTGCGCGTGACCTGGCTGGAGGCGTGCTCGCAGGCGAGCAGCCGGCCCTGGCGATCGTAGGTGAGGCCGTTGGACATGTTGCACGGCTTGCGGAACGTCGTCACGCCGTCGCGCGCCGACCACCGGCGCAGGTGATCGCCCGGCATGTCGCTCCAGAGCAGGAACTTGCCCGTCGGATGCCACAGCGGCCCCTCGGTGAAGAGGAAGCCGGTGCCGAGCTTCTCGAACGTCGCGCTCACTTCTTGCCGGGGTTGGCGCCCACGTACCAGTCCGGCGGCGTCACCTCGTTGAAGACCACCCAGATGGCCTCGCGCGGCACCTTGCACACGTCGGAGATCGCCTCGGTCACCCGCTTGGCCACCTCGTCCTTGCGCTGCTTGTCGTGGCCCTCGTAGATCGTGATGTTCACGAATGGCATGGATGCCTCCTCCGTCCTGCGGCCGGTCCCGTGGTCGCGGATTGTAACAGAAGGCCTCCGCGGCCGGCTCAGGCGAGCCCCATCTGGCGCTGGATGGCCCGCGCCAGCGGGCTGAACGGATTTTCGAGCTCGCTGACGATCGAGAAGTGATCGTGGCCGGCCATGTCCATGACGTCGCCGGGCGTCACGCGCCAGGCCGTCGCCAGCTCGGCGGTCTGGCGATGGTACTCGGGGCCCTCCTCGCCGCCCACGGCCAGGACGAGCGCGCCCGCGCGCGGCGCCGGCAGCGTCACCGGGCTGTTGCGCCGGGCGCTCTCCGGGGTCAGCGCCAGCACGTCGTTGAGATAGCAGAGGCGGATCGGCTCCAGGTCGTAGAGCCCGCTGATGGCGACCCCGCCCTTCACGACGTCGGCGGGCCGGCCGAGCGTGGTCCAGTCGGTGGCCAGCAGCATCGCGGTCAGGTGCCCGCCGGCCGAGTGGCCGGAGACGAAGATGCGCGCCGGGTCGCCCCCGATCTCGGCCGCGTGCGCGTGCACCCAGGCGACGGCCGTGCGGCACTGGCGCACCAGCGTGTCCATGTCGATGGCGGGGATGAGGCCGTAGTTCACGACGACGGTGACGGCGCCCGCGGGCCGCAGCCCGCGCACGACGAAGCTGAAGTCGGCCTTGTCGAGCCGGTGCCAGTAGCCGCCGTGCACGAAGACGTGGATCGGCGCCGGCGCCGCGCCCGCCGCCGGGAAGACGTCGAGCCGCTCGGCGTGATGGGCGCCGTAGGGGACGTCGAAGCGCATCGGCAGCTCGGCCCGCGCGCGGGCGCTCTCGGCGCCGTAGCGCGCGATCCAGTCCATCGCGTCCTTGACCTTCACGCGGTTGTTGTACTCGGCGTCGAGGGCCGCCCGATCGTACGTGCGAAAGACCGGTGTCGCCATCAGAGGAGCCTCCTCAAGAACTGCGCCTTGTCCATGCGCCGCCGCACCGCCTCGGCGTGGCGGCGGTAGGCCTTGCTCGTCGAGCCCGGATGCCAGGTGGAGGGCTTCGGCAGCGAGGCCGCCAGCAGCGCCGCCTCGTCGTCGCTGACCTCCGCGGCCGGCTTGCCGAAATAGCGCCGGCTGGCGCTCTCCACACCCCACACGCCCGGCCCGAATTCTACGACGTTCAGGTAGAGCTCGAGGATCCGCCGCTTGCCGAGCGTGCGCTCGAGCTGCCAGGTGAGCACGGCTTCGCGCAGCTTGCGCAGCGGGTCGCGCGAGGGCGAGAGCCAGAGATTCCGCGCGAGCTGCTGGCTGATGGTGGATGCGCCGCGCGGCAGCTCGCCCTCGCCGAGGGCCTTGCTCAGCGCCTCGCGGATCTCGCCGGTGTCGAAGCCGCGATGCGAGAAGAAGTTGACGTCCTCGGCCACGAGCACCGCCAGCTTGAGCGAGGGGGCGATGGCCGGGGCGGCGACCCACGCGCGGTCCACGCGGCCGCTGCGCCCGGCCGTGCGCTCGCGCGTGCGCCAGCGCTCGATGAAGGCGGTGGTCTGCGGCGGCCGGCGGCCCACGGCCGCCACGTCGGGCCAGTGCCACGCCTCCCAGGCGATCCAGGCGGCGGCGGCCAGCAGCACGACGAGCGCGAGGCGCTTCAGTCCCGTTGACGTGCGGCGATTGTACCGGCTCAGCCTCCGGCGGCGAGCGCGAAGCTTGCCAGGAGCATCGCGAGCACGACCCCGGCGATCAAGGCATAGTCCCGGTCGCCCACCCGCAGGAAGCCGACGACGGCGGCGGCCACCCCGAGCACCGGCGTGACGAGGAGGCAGACGAGGCCCAGTGCGGTGACGGCGAGGGGATCGGGCGGCCGTTGCGCGAGGGCGCGGCGCACGTCGCCGAGCGACGTGAAGACGTCGACCGCGCGGCCCGCCTCCCGGTTGTGGATGACCCGAACGATCTCGCGCGCCTGGGGATGCCCGTGCGCGGCGTAGATCAGGAGCCCGGCCAGCATGAGCGCGATGCTGACCAGGCCGCCGACCATGAGGATGCGTCCGATCCGGCGGTCGACGGTCCTCGTCGCCGTCATGGCAGCCACAGCCCCAGGCCGCGCAGGATCATCGACACGGCCAGCCAGCCGAGGATCGGCAGGAACGCCTTGCGGATGGTGGTGTTGCGCAGCCGGGCCATCAGCCGCGTGCCGGCGGCGGCGCCGACGAGGACGCCGATGGCCACGGGCGCGGCCAGCAGCGGATGGATGTCGCCGCGCGCGAAATAGATGCCGGCGCTGGCCGCCGACGTGATGCCGATCATGAAGTTGCTGGTGGCCGTGGAGACCTTCATGGGCAACCGCATGAAGTGGTCCATGGCCAGGACCTTGAACGCGCCGCTGCCGATGCCGAGCAGCCCCGACAGCAATCCCGCCCCGAGCATGGCCGCGAAGCCCTGGGCCACGCGCATTGCGCGGTACTTCACGTCGCGATCGAGCACGGCGTCGTAGTAGACGCCCTCCAGGCCGAAGCGGAGGGCGAGCGGATCGGCCTCGGTGGGCTCCGGCAGCTCGATGCGAATCTGTCGCAGCGTCGCCACCGTCGAGTAGGCCAGCGCGACTCCGAGCAGCAATTGCAACAGCCGGGTCGGCACGACGCCGGCCAGGGCGGCGCCCACCAGCGCGCCCGCGACGGTGGCCAGCGCCAGGAACAGCCCGATGCGGACGTTGCTCAGGCTCGTCTTGAGGTACGCGGCGGCCGCCCCGCTGGACGTGGCGATCACCGAGACGATGCTGGCGCCCATCGCGTAGTGCAGGTCCACGCCGAAGACGAGCGTGAGCACGGGGATCAGCAGGATGCCGCCGCCCAGGCCGAGGAGCGCGCCGGCGCCGCCGGCCAGCACCGAGGTCGCGAAGATCGCAGCCACGAACGCCAGTGGACTCACGAGGTGACCCCACCGCCGATGCGCAGCCGCGTGCCATCGAGTGCGGCCACGAGTGCGCGGGCGTGGGCCAGGTAGAACGGCTGGAAGAAACCGATGTCGGCGACGGCGCCGAGCGAGTCGAGATCGCGCCGGAACAGGCGCTCGCCGACACGGTCGACGAGCGCGGCATAGGTGGCGACGCCTTCGCGGGTGACCGTCTGCCAGACCATCCGCGCGTCTTCGTCGTCGGGCGGGCTGCCGATCCACGTGATCGGCGCGTCCGCCGGCACAGGAGCACGGGGCGATGCGATCGCTGACTGTCGGTGCATGCACGCCTCCCCTGGCGATGCGAGTGCGCTCCGCCGTCGTGACGGAGCGTGGGAGCGGACGGGAAGGCGCTAGCCGCGCGGAGGGACGAACGGCAGACGCACGAGCAGCGGAAGCGCGAGCGTCGTGTCGAGCAGGCCGAGGCGCGTGAGCGGGCGGACGGACGGGATGCTCGGCGGCGAGGGCAGCGCGCTGGGCGCCGTGCGCCAGCCGCGATCGGGTTGATGCTGCACACGGGCCGCGTGGTGCTTGCCGCTCGGTGTGGCCGACAGGTCGTCGGCGGCGAAGCCGAGCGCCGGCACGAGCGCCAGCGAAATGATCACCAGGGCGACGATCAGACGGCCCGCGTTCATCGCCTCCAGTTTACTCTCGGCCGGCCGCGCCGGCGTCGGGTGGCCGCCAGGACGGCGCGCTCAGACGGCGCTTGCCGTCGGACGTGCGGCGGACGCCGGGCGCGTCCAGCGCCACGCGATCCCAGAGCTTGCAGGTGACTTGCTTGTGGTGCTGATCCAGGCCCTCGCAGTAGTTGGTGAACTCGCAGCGGCGCACGAGGTCGCCGTGGCCGAGGCGGATCTTGCGAAACCAGTCGGGATCGGCCAGCGTCTGCCGCGCCGCCGCCACGAAGTCGGCCTCGCCGCGGCGCAGGATGGCCTCGGCCTGCTCGAACGCGAAGATGCCGCCGCTGGTGACCACCGGCGTCGCGTGCCCGGCCGCGCGCACGGCGGCGCGGATGGCGGCGGCCAGCGGCACGTTGCGGCCGAACGGGCCGCGCTCGTCGGAGATCACCGTCGGCATGCACTCGTAACCCGAGCGGCCCGTGTAGGGATAGACGGCCTCGCCGACCTTGGGCTGGCGCGCGTCCTCGAAGCGCCCGCCCTTGGAGACGGACAGGTAGTCCGCGCCCGCCTCGGCGAACCGCACGCCGAACCACGCGGCGTCGTCGATGCGGCTGCCGCCTTCCACGACGTCGTCGCCGAGATAGCGGATGCCGATCACGTAGTCCGACCCCACGCGCGCGCGGGTGGCGGCCAGCACTTCGAGCGGCAGCCGCACGCGATGCTCGCGCGGGCCGCCATAGCCGTCGTCGCGCGTGTTCAGCCGCGAGAGGAAGGACGCCATCGTGTAGGCGTGCGCATAGTGCAGCTCGACGCCGTCGAAGCCCGCCACGCGCGCGCGCCGCGCCGCCTCCGCGAAGAGGCCGGGCAGCGTGCGCGGCAGGTCGCGCACCCACGGCAGGTGCGTGTCCCCCACGCGCTCGCGATAGCCGTAGTCGAGCGACTCGCGCTCGCGCGCCGTCAGGATCTGCTCGAGCAGCGGGCGGTCGTGCTGGCCGGCGTCGAGCAGGTGGGCGCGGATGGCCGGCTCCGGCGCCTCCAGCCAGGCCGGCTCGCCCGAGGCGGCGGCCAGGCGCTGGCGCAGCGCCGCATCGACGTCCAGGAAGCGCAGGAAGAATTTCTCGGGCTCCGGCCGGCGGCGGACGGCGAGGAAGTCGATGCACTGGATGAAGAGGCGCGTGCGCCCCTGGCTGTGCTCGCGCACGGTCTCGACGAGCGTGCGCAATCCCGGGATGAACCGGTCGTCGCCGATGCGCAGCAGCGGACCGCTGGCCACGTCGCGAATGCCGGTGGCCTCCACGACCAGCACGCCCGGCTGGCCGTCCGCGAAGCGCGCGTACCACTCCAGGACTTCCGGCGTCACCACGCCGTCCTCCGTCGCGCGCCACGGCACCATGGCCGGCACCCACGTGCGCTCGGCGACCTCGAGCCGCCCGATGCGGGCCGGCGAGAACCACCGCGACCGCGCCGCCTCCTCCGCCGTCGGCCACCGGGTCGGCGGCGGCCGGTGACGGACGGTGAAGCGGCTCATCGCGCCGCTGATCGCGGAGCGCCACGGCCTGGCCGGGGCGCTCCGAGCGCGGGGGGGCGTGGGGGGCCATTTCGGGGCCCCCCACGACGGGCGGTGAAGCGGGTCATCGCGCCGGTGATCGCGGAGCCCCCCGGCGTGGCCGGGGCGCTCCGAGCGCCGGGGGGCATGGGGGCCATTTCGGGGCCCCCCACGACGGGCGGTGAAGCGGGTCATCGCGCCGGTGATCGAGGAGCGCCGCGGCTTGGCCGGGGCGCTCCGAGGGCCGGGGGGGCGTGGGCATCTCGCCGCCGGCCGCGCTCATCACGGCCTGGATGTTGGCGCACACCTGGCGGAACTGGGCCACGACGTCGCCCTTGCCCACCACGACGTTGTTGCCGTCGCGCGCGACCTGGCCGGCGATGAACACGAGGCGGCCGTGCTTGACCTCGAAGCCGTACGAGAAGCCCTGCGGCTTCGGCAGCGTGCGGGGCAGCACCGACGAGATGTGGTCCTTCATGTCATGTTCCCCTCCATTGGGGCGAGCCGTCGAGCACGACGGTCTCGCCGTTGAGCGTGGCGTCGCGCAGCAGCCTCAGCGCGGCGTCGGCGACTTCCTGGGGCTCGATGAGCCGGCCGCCCGGGTTCATCTGCGCGAGCGAGGCCACCGCGTCGTCGAACGAGCGGCCCGTCTTGGCCACGATGTTGCGCGCGCCGTTCCACACCATGTCGGTCGCGACGAAGCCCGGACAGATCGCATTGACGGTGACGCCCTTGCCGCTGACCTCGGTGGCGAGCGCGCGCGTGAGGCCGACCAGCGCGTGCTTGGAGGCCGTGTAGGCCGCAACGTACGGCGAGCCGACGAGCCCGGCCAGCGAGGCCACGTTGATGACGCGCCCCCAGCCGCGCTCCAGCATGCCGCCGAGCACCGCACGCGTGGCCAGGTACGGCCCGGTGACGTTGACGCGCAGGTGCCGCTCCCACATCTCGGGCGTCGTCCGGGCGAAGGGCGCCGACTCCGCGACGCCGGCGTTGTTGACGAGCACGTCGATCGGCCCCAGCTTGGCCACCGCCTGGGCGACGCCGGCCTCCAGCGAGGCGGCGTCGGCGACGTCGAGCGCGACGGCGACCGCGGAGGCGCCGGCTCCGCGGATCTCTGCCGCCGCCGCCTCCGCCTCTTCGAGGCCGCGGGCCGCCACCGCGAGCGCGAGCCCCTCGCGGGCCAGGACGCGCGCGATGGCGCGGCCGATGCCCCGACTGCCGCCGGTCACGAGCGCGACGCGTGCCGTCACGGCCTCACGGTAACACGCGGCGCGCACGTCACCTCCGCGTGAGGGTCACCGGCTGGCAAGGCGTCAGGCGGCTCGGCGGAACGCTCGGCGCCAGCGTCTCCCGCATCGCATCGCAGAGCGCCGCCGTCGGCATGACGACGCCCCAGGCGTCCTCCGCTTCCACGGCCCAGGCGTAGCCGCCGGCGGCCATGGCGGCCGCATAGCAGTCGGTCAGGACCCTGGTGCGCGTGAAGGGCTGGCGCTCGGGCGCCGTGGAGGTCTCGGCCGCGCGCTCGGCCGAGCGGCGCTCGCGGCACGTCGCTTCCGTCGTCGCGTAGACGAAGTAGCGCCGCCCGAGGTACGTCGCGACGTCGAAGGCGTACACCGAACGCGAGCCCGGCGGCAGCGGAGCGGGGGAGGCACAGCCGACCAGCCACGCCAGCAGCGCGACGGCGGCGCCGCGCGCGGCGCGCGTCAGGGACTCTCCACGCAGAAGAGGAAGAACAGCGGGCGCGTGCTGCCCTCGTTGGGATCGCTGAGACAGCGCGTGCGCGGCGCCCGGCTCTGGCGCGGCGGCGGTTGCAAGCCGCTCGCGCAGCCGGTGACGGCGGCGAGGAGGACCAGAAGGAGCAACCGCCGCGTCCAGCTCACGCGCGGCATTTTATCGCCCGCCGGGGCTGGTCGGAAGGTGTATATAGCGGGCCAGCCATGGCGCGGGGATTCGTGACGACGTCGCCGAGCGAGGCCGTGCAGCGGCTCGCGCCGGGCATGAAGGTGCTGCTGCCACCCGGCTGCGGCGAGCCGCGCGCGCTCGTCGCCGAGGTGTGTCGGCAATCCGAGCGGCTGCGGGATCTCACGCTGATCGGCGGTATCCACCTCGGCGATTTTCCATGGGCGCGGCCCGAGCACGCCGCGCTCCGCTACGCCACGTGGCACATGTCGCCGCGGCTCGAGGACGCGCGGCGCCGCGGGCGCGTCGACTTCGTGCCGCTGCGCTACTTCGATCTCGTCACCGAGTTCGCGCGCGGCGGCCGCTGGGCGCCCGACGCCGTCCTCGTGCAGACCGCGCCGCCCGACGCGCGCGGCTACCTGAGCCTGGGCGTGTCGGTGAGCGTCGCGCTGCCCGCCGCGCGCACGGCGCCGCTGGTGATCGCGCAGGTCAATCCGCGTATGCCCCGCGCGCGCGGCAACGGCGTCCTGCACACGAGCCAGGTGGACGTGTGCGTGGAGGTGGACGAGGCCCTCGCGGAGTATCCGCCGCCCGTCGTTGGCGACGTCGAGCGCGCCATCGGCGGCCACGTCGCCGCGCTCGTGCCCGACGGGGCCGTCGTCCAGGTCGGCGTCGGCGCCATCCCGCAGGCGGTGCTCGAAGGCCTGGGCGGTCACCGCGATCTCGCCCTGCACTCGCTGCTGGTGGACGCCGGCGTGGCGCTCGTCGAGCGCGGCGTGGTGACGGCGGCGCGCAAGAGATTCCATCGCGGCCGCCTGGACCTGGCCGAGGCCATGGGCACGCGGCGTACGTTCGACTTCCTGCACGACAACGTCGCCGTCAACATGGAGTCCTCGGCCTTCACCCACGATCCGGAGGTGGTGGCGCGACTCGACCGCTTCGTGGCGATCAACTCCGCGCTGGAGATCGATCTCACGGGCCAGGTCACCGCGGAGAGCCTGGGCGCGCGGCAGGTGGCGGGCATCGGCGGCCAGTTCGACTTCGTCCTGGGCGCCTCGCGCTCGGCCGGCGGGGCCTCGATCATCGCGCTGCCCTCGACGGGTGGCCGCGACGGCGCGCTGTCGCGCATCGTTCCGCGCTTGACGACCGGCGCGGCGGTGACGACGCCGCGGTTCCTGGCGGACTGGGTGGTGACGGAGCACGGGGCGGCGCGGGTGCGGGGATTGTCGGATCGCGCGAGAGCCACGGCACTGATCGCCGTGGCCCATCCGCGATTCCAGGGAGAGCTGGAGCGTGCGCTCGCTACTTCTTCTTAGCGAGGTCGATCTGCTCGAAGATCTCCTCGTCGGTCGGGAAGCGGTAGTTGTCCTTGTTCGTGTAGGCGGTCCGGCCGTCGATGAAGACCTCGAAGATCCCGCCCACGCCTTCCTTCAGGCGAGCGGTGATGCCGTACTTGTCCTTGATGGAGGCCTGCAGACTGGAGGCCTGGGGGAGGTAGTTTCACTCCCCGCAATACAGGATCTCGATGTCCATGCTCAGCCCTCCCGCGGATGATGTGGTAACGCCATTGTATATGACGGTTCCATGACAAAAGGGGATTCCGTGCTCGCCCTGATCGACACCGACCCGGGCATCGACGACGCCCTGGCCCTGCTGTACGCCTGGGGCTCGCCCGGGTGCCGCCTGGCCGGCCTCACCACCGTGGCCGGCAACGTGGAGGTGGCCGACGCCACCCGTAACCTCTTTCGCCTGCTGGCGCTGCGGCGGCCGGCGCCCATCCCCGTGGTCGCCCAGGGTGCGGCCCGGCCGCTGGCGCGCGCGCTGGTGACGGCTAAGGGCTACCACGGCGACGACGGCCTCGGCGGCCTCCTCGACTGGCCGCCGGTCGAGACGACGCTGTCGGACCTCGATGGCGCCGACTTCATCCTCGACGCCCTGCGTCGTGCGCGCGAGCCACTGACCCTCATTGCGCTGGGCCCGCTCACCAACGTCGCGCTCGCGCTGGCGCGCGACCGCGTCACGCTCGGGCGCGTCAGTCGCCTCGTCATCATGTCGATCCCGAGGCGGCGGCCCAGGTGCTGGAGGCCGGGCTTCCGATCGACCTCGTGTCGCTCGATGCCACGCGCCAGGCCCTGCTGCCGCGCGGGGACCTCGAGGCGACGCTGGCGCGGCGCCCCGGGCCGTTCGCGACCCGCTGCGCGGCCTTCACGCTGCGCGGCTTCAGCATGGACGCGGCGCGCGGCACGCCGGGCATGGTGCTGCACGATCCGCTCGCCGTCGCCGTCGCGCTCGATCCGACGCTGGTCACGTGGGACGAGGCGCGCATCGCCGTCGCCGCCGACGGCACCAGCCGCCGCGCGCCGGGCGCCCCGAACTGTCGCGTGGCCGGCGTCGTCGACGTCAAGCGCGTGGTCGGCAATCTGCTGGAGCGCCTGTGCCCCGCGTCCTGATCGTCGGCTCGGCCAACGTGGATTTCACCGTCGCGCTGCCGCGGCTGCCACGGGCGGGCGAGACGGTCAGCGAGGGCACGCTGCTCGTCGCCCGCGGCGGCAAGGGCGCCAACCAGGCGGTGGCAGCGCGACGGCTCGGCGGCGAGGTGCGGCTGATCGCCTGCGTGGGTGACGACGCCTCCGGCCGCGAGGTGAAGACGGCGCTGGCCGGCGAGGGGATCGCCGTGGAGGCGATCGCCACGACGTCGAGCGCGGCCACCGGCACGGCGCTGATCGTGGTGGACGCCGAGGGCCGCAACCAGATCGCCGTCGCCCCCGGCGCCAACCGCGCGCTGACGCCGGCCGACGTGGACGCGCGCGCCGCCGACTTCGCCTGGGCCGAGGTGGTCGTCTGCTCGCTCGAGGTGGAGCTGGGCTGCGCGCGGCGCGCGTTCGAGCACGCGCGCCGCCACGGCGCGCTCACGATCCTGAATCCGGCGCCGCTGCCCGACCGCGGTCTCGACTTCCTCGATCTCGCCGACTACGTCACGCCCAACGAGAGCGAGGCCGCGCGGCTGACCAGCCTGCCCGTGCAGGACGCGGACAGCGCGGCGAAGGCCGCCGCGGCCATCCGCGCCCTCGGCGCCATGCGCGTGATCGTCACCCTCGGCGCGGCGGGCGCGCTTGCCGACGGACCCGAAGGTCGCGTGCACGCGCCGGCGCCGCGCGTCACCGCGGTGGACACCACGGGCGCCGGCGACGCGTTCAACGGCGCGCTGGCCGTGGCGCTGGCCGAGCGCCGCTCGCTGGGCGCCGCGCTCGCGTTCGCCAACACGGCGGCTGCGCTCGCCTGCACCAAGCGCGGCGCCCAGCCCTCGATGCCGGTGCGCGCGGAGGTCGAGCGGAGCCTCGCCCGCTCGTCCTGATTTTTCGGGTCAGCGGGTCGCGCGGGCGCGCAGCGCGTCGATCCGCGAGAGCGCGGCGTCGACCACGGCGGGCGACAGCCGGCCCTCTTCCAGTGCGCGGCGCAGCGCGTCCAGCGTCACGCGCGCGGCCGAGCGGCCGTCGGGCAAGCGGTCGTCGGCGATCAGCAGCACGTCCACGCCCGCCTCCAGCGCCAGTACCGCGGCGTCGTCCAGGCCGTAGTGCTGCTCGATGGCGCCCATGCGCAGGTCGTCGCTGACGACCACGCCGCGCCAGCCCAGCTCGCCACGCAGGAGGCCGCCAATCGTCGCGCGCGACAGTGTGGCGGGATAGCGGCCGTCGAGGTGGCGATTGAAGACGTGCGCCGTCATCACGCTGTCGACCACGCCCTCGGCCATCAGCGCCTGGTACGGTGCCAGCTCGACGGCGGCATTGGCCGTGTCCGTCACATCCACGAATCCGAGATGCGAATCCGTGAAGCTGCCGCCGTGCCCGGGGAAATGCTTGAGCGCGGTGAGGACGCCGGCGGCATGCATGCCGGCCAGGTAGGCGCGGGCGTGGGCGACGACGGCGGCCGCCTCGGCGCCGAAGCTGCGGTTGGCACCGACGATGACCGGGTTGGCCGCGTTGTAGCCGACGTCGACGACTGGCGCGAGATTCCACTGGATGCCCGCGCGACGCAGCCGGCCACCGATGCGGCGGGCTTCCAGCTCCGTCGCGACGAGGTCGCCGGCGTCGCCGAGCTCCCGGTGCGAGAGCGTGTCCGTGTAGCCGGCGCTCGTGCCCAGGCGCATCACGCGGCCGCCCTCGGCGTCGACGCCGATGAGCAGCGGCCGGCCGGCGCAGGCTTGCGCGCGCGCGGCCATCCAGCCGGTGAGGCCGGCCACCTGCTCGGGTGTGCGCACGTTCCGCCCGAAGAGCAGCACGCCGCCCGCGCGCGTCTCGCAGAGCAACCGCTCGAGCTCGGCGTCGCCTTCGCCGGCGGTGCCGTGGAATCCCACGAGCAGCAGGTTGCCCAGGCGCGGGATCAGCGGCGCGACGGCGGCGGGCTCGGGCGGCGGCGCGAGCGTGCGGCAAGCGGCGGCGGCGAGGACGAGCGAGACGAGCAGCGCGCGGCAGGTCCGGCTAATTGCCCACCGCGGCGACGAGCCGGCGCACCCGGTCGGGATCGACCGGTGCGTTGACGTCGCCATCCTTCTTGAGCGCGGTGCCGACGATGAGCCCATCGGCGACCGAGAGCAGCTCGGCGGCCGTCTCCGGTGTGGCACCGCTGCCGACGAGCAGCGGCACGTCGGGCACCGCGCCGCGCACGCGCTTGAGATCATCGATCGGGGTGGCGGCGCCGGTGGCCTGGCCGGAGACGACGAGGCCGTCGGCGAGGCCGCGGTGCCTCAAGTCGCGCGCGTGCTGCTCGAGATCGACGGGGGCCAACGGCACCGCGTGCTTGCCGCCCACGTCGGCGAAGATCTTGATGTCGACGCCGAGCAGCCGGCGATCGCGCAGCGTGTTGTAGGCGTCGGAGTGCACGAGGCCTTGATCGGCCAGCACGGTGCCGGCGTGGACATTGACGCGGATGAAGCGGGCGCCCACCGCGCACGCGATGGCCAGCGCCGCGCGGGCGTCGTTCTTCAGGACATTGATGCCGAGCGTCGCCTGCGGCAGCGCGTGGCGGATCTCACGCGCGACCACGGCGAGGGCGGCCACCGTGGCCGGCTCCACGCGGCCGGGAGTGAACGGCGCGTCGCCGTAGTTCTCGACGAGGATCGCGTCCATGCCGTGCTCGACGAGGGCGCGCGCGTCGGCGACGGCGGCGGCGATGAGGCGCTCCATGGCGCCGTCCCAGCGCGGACTGCCGGGCAACGGCGCGACGTGGACCATGCCGATGAGGCGCATGCGAGGCAGGATTGTAGCACGCGGCGATGGGTGGACAGCCTCACGACGGCACGGCTATAGTGCGCGCACGTTCGTTTCGCCACAGGGAGCCCAAGCGATGGGATATGAAACGCTGATCGTCGAGCGCACCGGCGCGCTGGCCACCATCACCATGAACCGTCCGGAGGCGCGCAACGCGATCGATCTCGCGATGCGCCACGAGCTGCTGGCCGCGCTCGACGAGGTGGAGGCGGACGCGGCCGTGCGCGTGCTGATCCTCAGCGGCGCCGGCGAGCACTTCTGCGCGGGCGGCGACGTCAAGTCGATGCGCGCGCGGCGCTCCACCGCCGCCGAGGGCCGCGAGCGCGTGCAGATGCTCAACCGGATGGTGCTGCGCCTCGTCGACTTTCCGCGGCCGACCATCGCCATGGTGGACGGCTTCGCCGTGGGCGCCGGCACCAACCTCGCGCTCTGCTGCGACCTCGTCGTCGCCTCCGACCGCGCGCGGTTCGGCGAGCTGTTCAACAAGATCGGCCTCGCGCCCGACGGCGGCGGCACCTGGCTCCTCTCGCGCCTCGTCGGCCTCGCCCGCGCCAAGGAGCTGATCTTCACGGGCGACGTGTTCGACGCCGCCGAGGCGGCGCGGCTCGGCCTCGTCAACCGCGTCGTCCCGGCCGCCGAGCTGCGCGCGGTGACGCGCGCCCTGGCCGAGAAGATCGCGGCGGGCCCGCCCGGCGTCCTGCGCATGGCCAAGCACATGGTCAACCGCGCCGCCACCACCGACCTCGCCGCCGCCCTCGACCTCGAGGCCTACTCCCAGGGCCTCGCCATCGCCAGCGACGACCACCAGGAGGGCCTCGCCGCCTTCTTCGACAAGCGCCCCCCCAAGTTCACCGGCAGCTAAGACGTAGCTCTGACGGAGAGCTACGCACCAGGATCTCGGACAGGTTAACGAGGGCCGCCCCGGCTGCGCCGGGGCGGCCCGAGCGTCGGGGGGGTTGGGGCCATCTCGGGGGAACGTCCATAGGGACCCCCCACTGCCGCCCACGTTGAGCGACGCGCCACCCTCGCCCGTGCGTTGGCAGTTTATCCATCACGCGCTCGCTCCAACGCGTTGTTAGGCGCCGGGCAGGTACAAACCGGGTACATAGGTAACACATCAAACCGGGAACATGGGTGACACCACTAAGGTCGTCGGTCAACGGGAGGTTGGCCGATGGCCTGGCTGGAGACATCACCCGTGGAGCAGCGAGAGCGGTTCATCCGCGATCACCGAATCGGGTTGTACACGATGGCGGAACTCTGTGCCCGTTACGACGTCAGTCGGAAGACCGGCTACAAATGGCTCGCGCGCTTCGACGCCGCGGGTCGCGCCGGTCTCCAGGACCGCAGCCGCGCGCCGCACCACTGCCCGCACCGGATCACTCCGGATGTCGCCGCGGTGATCTGTGCCGCGCGCCGGCAGCATCCGAGCTGGGGACCCGCGAAGCTCTTGGCGTGGCTGGAGCGTCGGCAACCGGCGCTGGAGCTGCCCGCGATCAGCACCGCCGGCGATCTCTTGGCGCGCCGCGGGCTAGTGAAGACACGACGGCGCCGCCGCCACTACGAGCATCCTGGTGTCGTTCCGATCAGGACGACGGCGCCCAACGATCTCTGGACCGCGGACTTCAAGGGCCATTTTCGAACACGTGATGGGCTCTATTGCTATCCGCTCACCGTCGCCGACCAGCACACGCGCTATCTCTTGGCGTGCCATGGCCTGCTCTCGACCAAAGGCGGCGGCGTGCGCCCGGTCTTCGATCGACTGTTCCGCGAGTATGGGCTCCCCCAGGCCATTCGGACCGACAACGGCGTGCCGTTCGCCACGACGGGCATTCACGGCCTCTCCCAGTTGAACGTGTGGTGGCTGCGTCTGGGCATTCAGCACCAGCGGATCCGCCCGGCCTCGCCGCAGGAGAACGCCGCCCACGAGCGCATGCACAAAACGCTCAAGGGCGAGGCGATTCGGCCGCCCCGGTCAACGTGCGTCACTCAGCAGCGCGCCTTTAACGGCTTTCGCCACCTGTACAACGACGAGCGACCCCACGAAGCGTTGCAGGGGCGCACGCCGGTGTCGCTCTACCGTCCCTCGCGGCGGGAGTACACCGGGGCGGTACCGCCCGTCGAGTACCCCGGACACTTCATCGTCAAGCGGGTGACCAATGCCGGCACGATCCGGCTGAACAAGCGCCTACTCTTCATTGCGAATGCGCTGAAGCAGCACCCGGTCGGGCTCGAGGAGGTCGACGACGGCATCTGGTCCATTCATTTCTGCCGCGTGCTATTGGGGCGCGTGGACGAACGGGACTACATCATCAGAACGTGAACGGTTACCCATGTTCCCGGTTTACGGTGTTACCTATCTTCCCGGTTGCTCAGCACAACGTTCAGTACAAGTACGTCTTCAGGACCATCCACTTCGTCCACATGTGCGCCCACGCGCACGAAACCCAATCCAGCCGCAAGCGCACGCGACGCCTCGTTGCCAGGGCTGATGGTCACGACAAAACTGCTGACTCCATGAGAGTCGCGAGCCCATTGCATCAGCGCCAACGACGCTTCCCGAGCGTAACCGTTGCGGCGATATGGCGGAAAGATTGTGAATCCAAATTCAACTCCGCCCGGGCTCCATCGCCGAAGGTAATCCGCTCCGGGCGAAGTGTGAAAACCGATATGGCCGACCATGTCGCGGGCGGCGCGAAGACCAATCGCGCGAAGCAACCACGGCTGTAGCGTCGAGCTCGACTCGAGCTGCTCAAGCCGAAGGGCGAGAACGGATCGAATGTCAGGCCATGTCGTGGGCAAGCTGAGACCGATATGTCCTTCGGCTTTGGCGATGTCGCCGCTGAGCGATGCGCGCAGAAAAGCTGGAGTCATCGGGATAAGGTCGAGTCGGTTGGTTTGAATGGTGGCTGCCACGGTGGCGCCTAACTAGTAGTCGCTCGAACGATCTATTTGGAGCGCGGTCTCAACGGCGCGGCTTCGAAGGCTCTCCCTCGGGGCCCCAATGTTCAATTGGGCGGAACGGCTGCCGGCGGCGGCGCGGACTCGTCAGGCCTCGGCGGCGGCGCGACCGGGGGCGGCGGCACGAGCGGCGGACGCGGGCGGATCGGCGGTCCGATGCGCGGCGGACGCGCCGGCGCCGTCGGCCGCGCGGTATCCGGCGGTCCGGGCGGCGGCGCCGGAGCCACGACTCCCGGACTCGGCGCGCTGTCGCTCGGCGACGTGACCCCGGGCGCCGGCGTAATCACGGGAGCCGGCGCGACGGCGGATGGTGGCGTGACGACCGCCGGCGGCGCAATGCTCGGCGCTGGTGCGAGGTCGGGAGCCGGTGTGATGACAGGTGCCGGCCCGATGACCGGCGCGGGTGCCGGCGTCTCGGGCGGAACGGGCGGCACCACGGGGGTCGGCGGCAGGCCGCTCGAGGGACCGGGCGCCGTCGTCGGCGGCACCGACGGAATCGGCGGCACGCCGCTCGGCGCGGGCGTCAGGGGCGGCGGCGCGACCGGCGCGGGTGTGACCGGCACCGGCTCGATCGGCGGCGGCGCGACGGACGGCGTGACCGGCGCCACACCGACCGGCACCGCGGGCGTCATCTCCGGCGCGGGAAGCGGCAGTGGCACGTCCAGTGGCGGCACGCCCGAGCGCGGGCTGCGCGGCGCCGAGCGGATCGCCTCGTTCAGCTCGGGCGTCGTCTTGCGCATCTCGTCGGTGATGCGCGCGGCGTCGAGCGCGGTGCCGATCACGCGCGGCGTGATCACCAGCAGCAGCTCGGTCTTCTGCACCGAGACGTCCTTGGACTTGAAGAACCAGCCGAGGATCGGAATATTCTTGAGGCCTGGAATCCCGGTCTCGCCACGGGTGATCTTGTCCTGGATGAGGCCGCCGAGCACCAGCGTCTGGTTGTTCAGGAGCACGACGGACGTCTCCGCCTCGCGCTTCGTGAACGACGGCGAGCCTGTCGGCGGCACCCCCGGCCCCACCGAGTTGACTTCCTGCTTGACGTCGAGCGCGACCGTGCCGCGCTCGCCGATGCGCGGCGTCACCGTGAGCACGACGCCGGCGTCCTTGTACTCGACGGTCTGGTTCAGGGTGCCCAGCACGTTGGCTTGATTGGTGGGGGTCACGGTGCCGTTGGTGGGCGTCGTCGAGGCGACGGTGGTGCCCGCCTGCTGGCCGGTCACGACGGGCACCGACGTGGAGACATTGATGACGGCTTTCTTGTTCTCGGACGTCATCACGTGGGGGTTCGAGATGATGTTGATGCGGCTCTCCGACGCCAGCACGTTGATCATGGCGAGGAACCGGTCCGTCTCGAACGCGATCGCCGTGAGCCCCGCGCCCACGGGGCCGAACAGCGTCGGCAGGCGGGAGATGTTGGGCCCCGAGAAGCTTCCTCCAGTGGCCGACGGCGCCCCCGGCAGCGCGGTGGTGCCGGCGGCGGTGTTGGCGGTGGCGTTGGCGATGCCGAACTTGCCGGCGCGCACGGCCCAGTCCAGCCCGAGCCGCGTGTCGTCGTTGAGCGTGATCTCGGCGACGAGCACCTCGATCAGCACCTGGCGCGGCATCCGGTCGAGCTGGCGGATGGTGACCTCGATGTCCGCCCACTGCCGCGGCGTCGTGGTCACGATGATGGCGTTCGTCGTCTCGTCGGCGATGAAGCGGATCTGGCCCTCGACCAGCGGCGCGTCGGCGGTGCCCGTCAGCGACGGCCCCGGCGCCACCGAGGGCGGGGGCGGCGTGGCCGGGGGCGTGAGGCCGGTCGGGCGCGCGGCCTGGCTGCCCCCGGTCTGCGTCGGCGTCGGGCTCGTCTGCACGGTCTCGCGGCCGGTGTAGATGGCGTTGAGCGTGGCGGCCAGGTCCTTGGATTTGGCGTTCTCCGCGTAGTAGATGAAGACACGCCGGCCGCCCGACACGTTGATGTCGAGCTTCTCGATCACTCGGCGAATCGTCTCCAGCTCGCCCCGGCGCGCGTTGACGATGAGCGAGTTCGAGCGGCGCTCGGCCACGATCAGCGGCGGACGATCGGCCCCGCCGGTGGCGCCGGCCGCCGCAGGCGCCCCGGGCGGGGCCGGGGCCGGCGGCGGTGCTCCGCCCACGCTGGTCGTGCGCAGCCGCCCGGCCTGAAAGAGCTGGTTCAGCAGATTGGCCATCTCGGCCGCGTCCGCGTACGAGAGCGGGATGATCTGCAGCTCGTCGAGGGAGACCTCGACGTCCACGAGCTTGATGATGTCGAGCAGCCGCGCGATGTTCGACGCCGAGTCCGTGATGATCAGCACGCCGGTCTCGCGGTTGGCGATCAGCGTGCCCCTGGCCGAGATGAGCGGCCGCAGCAGCGTGCCCAGCTCGGCCACGGCGGCGAAGCGGACGGGCACGATCTGGGTGACGATCTCGTCACCCGTGCGCGTGGGATCGGGGGTGGCGCCGACGATGGTCGGCACCGCGCGCTCGCGGGCGCCCTCGACGGGGACGATCTTGTAGAGGTTCCCCGACCGCACCGCCGTCACCCCGTGCACCTCGAGGATGGCCAGCAGGACGCCGAAGACGTCTTCCTGCGGGATGCGACCCGACGTCTGCACGGTGACCTTCTTGCCCGACACGCCCGGTCCGATCACGTAGTTGAACCCGACGATCTCGCTGGCCGCGTGCACGACCGTCTCGATGTCGGCGTTGTCGAAGTTCAGCACGATGAAACGCCCGCGCTGGCCCGGCGGCACCGGCGGCGCCGTCGGGGGCGCGGCGGGCACGAACGGCGGCGCCTGGGCGGCGATGCGCGGGGCCTCCGGCTTCGGAACGTCGGTGCGAGGGCCAACCGAGAGCGGCGGCGTGCTGGGACCTTGCGGCGGCGCGCCGGTGGCGGGCGGCGGCGCCACGAGCGGCGGCGGGACGGGGGGCATGGCGGCGGTGCGCGGCGGTTTCGATACGGGGGCGCACCCGCTCACGAGGGCGACCGCAACGACGACGGCGATGCTGCTCCTTACCCTACTGCTGCGGGGCATCAGCAGGGGGCGCTTGCGGGAGGCGACGCAGAAGATTCGGTGGCAGCGGACGGCGCCCCGGAATGATCGGCGGTCCGACTTGCCCCGGCTGGGGAACGACGCCGGGTTGTCCGGCTACCGCGGGGGGTTGCGCGGGCGTGGGCAGCGCCGGCGCCGGGGTTGGCAGGGACGCGGCCGGTGGAATCACGCCGGGCAACGGCTGGTTGATGGCCGGCTGCGCGCCGGGTATCGCCGCCGCCGTCGGCTGGCTCACCGGGCGGGGCTTGTTGGGATCGCGCAGGCGCACGTCCATCTTGCCGTCCGGCCGGTTGATCGACACGCCGTCGGCGGTGATAGCCTGCACGGTGCCGCCGGCCACGGCGTCGCCGATGCGATAGCCGGACACGCGCTTGGTCGCCGGGTCTTCCAGGTACGCGATCGGCGCGCCCTCGCGCAACACGACGCCGAAGAGATTCGGCTTCGGCAGGTTGGAGCCCACCGAGGCGCTGGCCGTCACCGGCGCCTCGGTACGGGTGGGGCTGAACAGGTTCTTGGCGGCGACGCTGCCATACGTGCCGGCGAGCGGGCGCGCGCTGTCCGGCTGCTGGCCGGCCGTCGTCCCGGCGGGCGCAGCGCGGCCGCGGGGCACCGGCATGGGCATCGGCGCCATCAGCTGGCGGACGATGAACACGACGCTGCCGGCGGCGATCGCCAGCAAGATCAGGTTGATGATCAGTAGCTTCTTCGGCATCAGGTCTTCGACTTCCCGGGCAGGATGTACCCGGAGATGGTCAGCGTCGCCAGCAACTCCTTGGGCTGGCTAACGTTGACTACTCTGACGCGTAAGTCCTGAACAGTCAAGAGTTTTTGCGCTCCGTCGAGCCTGGCGAGCAGGTCCACGAACTGGCGGATCTCGCCGGAGACGGCAATCTCGACGGGGATCTCGAGCACCTCGCTCCGCTCCACGGGCGGCAGGATGCGCTCGCTGCGGACCTCGGTGCTGGCCTGCGCGGCCATGTCCTTGACGAGCTTCTGGAGCTCGGAGGCCGCCACCGCGGGCGCCGCCTCGGTCAGGAAACGGCCGGCAGCGCGCTCGATCTCGGTGTTCGTCGCTTTGAGCTCGTTGACAATCGCGTCCCTGCGGGCCAGCAGGTCGAGCCGCCGGGCGAGCACCTGCGAGCGGCTGGGCACGAGGTCGGCGGTATCGCGCATGCGCTCCACGATGGGCTCGACCACGAAGATCCAGCCGAGGACGAGCACGAGCCCCACGCCGCCGATCAGGACGATCGTCCGCTCGCGCCGGGAGAGCATGCTGAACACGGCTAGTTCCCCGCTCGCGGCGGCATCGACGGATTGTGGAACGACGGCGGCCCCTCGATGGGCGCGGGCTGCGCGCCGCCCGGCGGGAGGGGCGCGGGCTGGACGGGCCGTGGAGGCTGAGCGCCCGACTGCGGGATCTGCGGGCGGCGCGGCGGCGTCAACGACGGCGGCGAGACGGGAGGCGGCGCGACCGTCGGCGGCGGGGCCACGGACGGCGCCGGGGCGCTCCCGGTCGGCGTCCCCGTCGCCGAGGCGCCGTCGGCTTCCCAGGCCGCGCGGATGCGGAACTGCTCCTTGTCGCGCCCGCGCGTCACCGGCGACGAGAACTCGACGCGCTCGAGCCGCGGCGAGTTCTCGAGCAGGGGAATGAGCGCGCTGGCCGCGGCCGCCTGCCCGGTCAGCTCGACGCCCTTCGGATCGAGCGAGAGCGTCGTGAGCCAGGTGTCGCTCGGCAGCAGTTCGGTGAGGTCACGCAGCACGGGCAGCGGGCGGATCGAGTTCCGTTCCAGGTTGTTGATCGTGGCGAGCAGCTTGCGCTTGCGCTCGAGCTCGCGCAGCACGCGCTCCACCGACTTCACGTCGGGATCGATGCGCCCGATCTCGGTGTTGACGCGCCCGAGCTGGCGCTGCTCGCGCAGGCCGGGCACGAGCACGGCGGCCACGAGGAGGGCGACGGTGACGGTGGCCGTGCCGAGCGTGATCGCCTGTGCGCGGCTGAGCCGGCGCGGCCGCAGCGGCACCGGCAGCAGGTCGAGCGCGCGCCCCGCGCGCGCCATCGCCGTCGCCAGGGCCAGCGTGTGCGCGCCGCGCTCCTCGGGCGCCAGCGACTCCACGCGGCCCCGCGCGCGCGGACCGTAGTCCGGCTCGCTGACCGGCACGCCGATCGCGGCGAGCGCGGGCGAATCGGGATCGAGGTCGCCGGAGACCCACACGGCGTCGCAGGTGCGCCAGCGCACCGCCGCCATCGAGCGGCGGACCTCCTCGGCCAGCGTCGCCTCGTCGCCGCCCGGCACGGTGCGGCTCATCACGGGGATCGGCCCGTGCAGGCACAGCAGGTCGGCCGCGAGACCCGCGCGATGCACCCAGATCACGCGCTCACCGCGGGCGGGGCGCGCGAGGGCGAGCAGGTCGTGGGCGGCGACCGTGAGCGAGACGGGACGCAGCCGCGCCTCCTCGGCGATGCGCAGGGCGGCCTCCACCACGCGCGGCTCGGCGGCGACGACCAGCACGCGGCGCAGCGTCTCGTCGCGCCGCGCGCCGTCGCCGTCGATGGGCAGGGGCGCCCAGTCGAAGGCGGCGTCGTCGGCGGCGAACGGCACGTGGCCGTCGAGGTTGAGGCGGACCATCTCGCGCATGTCGCCGCCGATCATCGGCAGCTCGATCGGCTTCACGAAGGCGGCCGCGCGCGAGAGGCCGAGCGCCACCGAGCGCGGGGCGAGCTGCCGCGCGGCAAGCTCGTCGCGCAGCACGGCGGCCGGGTTCTCGGCCGCGATGCTGAACGTCTCCACGCGCTCGCCGGAGACCGCGGCGACCGCGAGGCGGTCGCTCAGGAAGACCACGGCGAGCCGTACCGAGCTCAGCTTCAGCGGGTTCGTCAACTTCATGAGACGAGATTAAACGCTACGCCTCGGGGGCAGCAGGGAAAAACCGCCGCTCAGCGGACGCCCGTCCACTCCAGCACGACGATTCCCTGGCCGTTCGCGTCCGTCCGCTTCTGGACGACCGCGGTCAGCCGGGCCCGGACCTGGCCGTCGATGATCCCCTGAGCCTCGATCCGGAAGATGTCGCTTCGCACCACGTTGATCCCCAGGCCACCGTACGGGCTGCTGAGGAGGGGCCCACCCCGGCGCCCCTGCTCGGTCGCCGAGAACTCGGCCTCCGAGACCTTCAGCCCGCGCGCGAGCAGCTTGCCGACCGTGTTGATGTTGATCTGGCCGGTCCCGGCCACGGTCACCAGCGAGAGCAGGCCGGGCCGACCCTCGGCGCCTTCGAGCAGCTTGGGCGTGATCCCCTTGATCTGGGCCAGCTCGCCCGTCGAGAAGAGGTTACCGTTCTTCGACCGGTAGGGGACGGCCAGCTTCAGGTACGTGTCCTCGCTCTCCGCGCCGTTGAGGCGGTGGTCCTCGTTCGCGTCGCGCCAGTCCTGCCAGCTGTCCACGATCACGTCGCGGTCGGACTTCTCGAGGCCGAGCGCCTGCAGGAGCCCATCGAAGCGGGCCGGCGTCGTGAAGTTCACGTTCAGCCGCGCCTGCTCGTCCGTGATGCAGTAGGAGAACTGCCCGGCGCCGAGCGGGACGTTCTTGTGGGGCAGCCGCTTGAGCGCGAGCTTGTCGCGGCCCCAGAACACCAGCGGGCAATCCGGCTCCTCCTCCTGCTCCTTGAGGTCCCCCAGCGTGACCCAGCCGTAGTCGGCGGCGATCTCGCGGATCGCCTGCTCGAGGCCCGCCTCGGCCAGGTGGCCGGCGATGAGGTTCTCCTTGTAGACGCGCGCGGCGGTGGCCTCGAGACGCATCGAGTACGCGAACTCGGCGCCGATGATGCCGACGAAGGCCAGCACCAGCAGCACCGCGACGAGGGCGAAGCCGCGCTGCGAGGACGGCGCGCGCTCGAGCCCGCTCATTGCGGCGGCGCGATCCGGAGCGACACCGTGATGGGCGGCAGCTCCTCGGTGCGCCCGTTGAGGCTCGTGCCGACGGTGATCTTCACCGCCTTCGGCGTGGCCTTGCTCTCGGCCCCGTCCCAGGTGTCCTTCCAGCCGCCGTCGTCGAGGTACCCGAACTTCAGCCCGACCACGGTGGGATCGCGATAGACGATCTCCGCCTTGTCGAACGGGTCCTGGTTAGGGAGCGCGCGCTGGCGCACGACCAGGCCCGGCTCGCCGGCCTCGTCGAGCGAGAGGATCACGGCGGTGAACGCGATGGGGATCGCGAAGGCAAACGGCGGCGTCTGGCTCACGAACTCCACGCGCTTGTCGGTGCCGGCGAACAGCACGACGGGATCCGGGCCCGAGCTGCGCGAGGCCCGGTACGGGTAGGCAGCGGAGACCGCGCGCGCCAGCGTGAGCGCGACGCTGCGCACGTGCTGGTGCGCCTCCGCGCGGTCCTCCCCGCGCTGCCAGGCGCTCACCGCCACGCGCAGGCCGCCGAAGGCGATGGCCAGGAGCGCGCCCACGATGGCCAGGGCCAGGAGCAGCTCGATGAGCGTGAAGCCGCGCTGGCGCCGGCTCATCGGCGGTTCTCCGCCGCCTTCTGATCGGCCTCCGACACGGTGCGCAGCGTGGTCACGCCGACGCCGCGCTTGCCCTCGCCCCACGCGACCTGCACGTTGATCTCGTACACGTGCCACTTGGGGACCTGGCCGCTCGGCGTCAGCTCGGGCGCCGGAATCTCCTTGATCACCCGCTCCCAGGTGAACGTGCCCTCGGTGCCGCCCTCGCGGCCCTCCTTGGGCAGCACGATCTCGCGCGTCTTCTGGTCGGCCAGGAGCGCGGCCTGCTGGTGATCGCCGGAGAGCTTCAGCAGCCGCAGGCCCTGGGCGAAGCCCTGCACGGCCACGACGATGGTGAGGCTGAGGATGGCGAACGCCACCAGCACCTCGATCAGCGTGAAGCCGGCCTCGCGACGTCTCACTGCCGCGCAGCCTTCACGCGTCCGGTGAGCGCATCCACCGTGACGCGGTAGGTGATGGCGCCCGAGGACAGCCGGAAGTCGCCGCCGCTCGAGCCGCCCTGGGGCTCGAACCGCACGGTGAGCGCGGGCGGCGGCGTCGCTTCCACGGTGAGCCGATCGGACAGCGCGCGCGACTCGCGCACCTCGCCGTCCGGTCCTCCCACGCGCACGCTCACGCGCTGGGCGGCGACGTCGATGACGACCGCCTGCGGCTTCTGGCTCACGATGGCCCGCTCGCGCGCGTGGCGCAGCAGCGCCGAGAAGCCGGCCACCTCCGCCCGCATGCGGACCGCCTCCGTCCCGCGCCCGATGGACGGCGTGACGAGGGCCACCACCACGGCCAGGATGGCCAGCGTGACGATCAGCTCGAGCAGCGTGAAGCCGCCGGCGCGGAGGCCGGCGCCCCGCGTCACTGCGTGCGCTTCTTGGCGAGTTCCCATGACGCGACGTCGGCGTTCTCCCCGTCGCCACCCGGCGCGCCATCCGCGCCCTCCGACCACAGGTCGTAATCGTCGTGCTGTCCCGGACAGCAGCTGTACTTGTAGGCGTGATCCCACGGATCGGCCGGGACGTCCTTCTTCTTGAGGTAGGGGCCGTTCCAGTTGGCCGCGCCCGGGTTCTTCACCAGCGCGCTCAGGCCCTGCGACGTGTTGGGATAGGTGCCGACGTCGAGCCGGTAGGCGTCGAGCGCGCCACCGAAGATCTCGATCTGCGCGCGGGCGGCCGCCTGCTTGGACTTGCCGACGTGCCCGAACAGGCGCGGGCCGACCAGGCCCACAAGCAGGCTCAAGATGATGATGACCACGAGCAGCTCCACGAGGGTGAAGCCGGACTGGTCACGCAGCCGCCGCCTCATAGCGGCATCTCGTTGATCGAAAAGATCGCCAGTAGCATCGCCACGACGATGAACGCCACGATGACCCCCATGCCGAGAATGATGATCGGCTCCAGCATCCCGAGCACCCGCTTCATCTCCGTGCGGACGTCGGTCTCGAACGTGTCGGCCGTCTTCAACAACATCTCCTCCAGCCGCCCGGTTTCCTCACCCACGCGAACCATGTGCACAGCCAGCGCGGGGAAGGTCGTGTGCTCCTTCATGCCGGCCGCGATGGTGCCACCGCGCTTGACGCCCTCGGCCAGCCGCGTGACGGCGCCGCCGATGGCCTGGTTCGACATCATGTCGCCGACCACGGCCATGGCGCCCAGCACCGGCACGCCGCTCTTGAGCATCGTGCCCAGCGTGCGCGTGAAGCGCGCCGTCTCCACCTTGAGCGTGAGCTGCCCTACCAGCGGGAGGCGCAGGATGAGCTGGTCCCAGGACAGCCGCCCCTCGGCGCTGCTCGTCCACACCCGCCAGGCGAGGACGATGGCGAGACCGCCCAGCAGGCCGACCCACCAGTAGTCGTGCACGGCGCCGCTGATCTCCAGCAAGATCTGCGTCGGCAGCGGAATCGCCTGGCCCAGGTCCTTGAAGATGACGGCGAACCGCGGGATGACGAACGTCATCAAGAAGATGATGGCGCCGGTGCCCACGGTCAAGATGACGGCCGGGTAGGCCAAGGCTGACACCACGGCCTCGTTGAACGCGGCGCGCGCCTCCAGGAACTCGGCCAGCCGCCGCAGGGAGATCTCCAGCACGCCGCCCTTCTCGCCCGCCCGCACCATGTTGATGTACAGGCGCGAGAACGGCCGCGGGTGGTGCTTGGCCATCGCCTCGCTCAGCGAGGAGCCGCCGCGCACGCTGCGCAGCAGGTCGCTGATGATCGTGCGCACCCGCGCGCTCGGGGCCAGCTCCTCCAGGATGCCGAGCGCGCGGTCGAGCGGCAGGCCGGCCTCGAAGAGCGTGGCCAGCATCTGCGTCATGGCCATGAGGTCGCGCTGGCGGACGCGCGAGGAGCCGCCGCCCAGCGAGAGCAGGCTGGAGCGCTCGCTCTGCGGCGCGACCTTGATGGGAAAGTAGGAGTCCTTGCGCAGCTGCTCGGCCACCGCGCGCGCGTCCACCGCTTCCATGACACCGTCGATGGTCTGGCCGCGCCGGTCGGCCGCCCGGTAGGTGAAAACGGGCATAAGTGTCAGGCGTCTTCCTGCGTGACTCTCAGGATCTCCTCGACCGTGGTGGCCCCCTCGCACGCGCGCTTCCAGCCGTCCATGCGCAGGGTCGCCATGCCGCGCTGGATGGCGTGCTGGCGGATGTCGCGCGTGGAGGCGCGGCGCAGGATGAGGCTACGCGCGTCCTCATCGAGGACGAACAGCTCGTAGATGCCGGAGCGGCCGCGATAGCCGGTGCCGCGGCACTCCTCGCAGCCCTTGCCGCGGAAGAGCGTGACGTCGGGGGGAGCGTCGATGCCGAGCGCGTCGAGGTCGGCCTTGGACGGCGTATCGGGCACGCGGCAGCTCGGGCAGATGCGGCGGACGAGGCGCTGGGCCAGCACGGCCTCGAGCACCGAGGCGACCAGGTAGCCTTCCACGCCCATGTCTTGCAGGCGCGTGATGGCGCCGGGCGCGTCATTGGTGTGCAGCGTCGAGAAAACCAGGTGGCCGGTGAGAGAGGCCTGGATGGCCACCTCGGCCGTCTCCAGGTCGCGGATCTCGCCGACCAGGATGACGTCGGGGTCCTGCCGGACGATGTGGCGCAGGCCGTTGGCGAAGCTGAGCCCGATCTTCGGCTTCACCGGGATCTGGTTCACACCCTTGAGCTGGTACTCGACGGGATCCTCGACCGTGATGATCTTCACGCCAGGCGAGTTGATCTTGTCGAGCGCGGCATAGAGTGTCGTCGTCTTGCCGGAGCCCGTGGGTCCGGTGACCAGCACGATGCCGTGCGGCCGCTTGATCAGCCCCTCGAACCGCTTGAGGGTGTCGGTCGGGAACCCGAGCTTTTCGAGCGGGTGGAAGACGCTCGAGCGCTGCAGCAGCCGCATGACGATCGACTCGCCGTGGACGGTCGGGATGGTGGACACGCGGATGTCCACGCGCTGGCCGTGGAGCGTCACGCGGATGCGGCCGTCCTGGGGCAGCCGCCGCTCGGCGATGTTCAGCTCGGCCATGATCTTGATGCGCGAGGTGACGGCCGCCTGCAGCCGGCGCGGCGGCGCTTCCTGCTCGTACAGAATGCCGTCGATGCGGTACCGGATGCGCAGCGTGTCCTCGAACGGCTCGATGTGGATGTCGGAGGCCTCGCTGCTGATGGCGCCCTCGATGAGCAGGTTCACCAGCCGCACGACGGGCGCCTCGAACGCCATGTCGCGCAGGTGATTGACGTCCTCGTCGTCGCCGGCGCCCCCCTCGTCGTCCATGCCCTCCACGATCCGCTGCAGCGGTGTGGCGGCGCCGTCGTAGGTGCGGTCGATCGCCTGGGTGATGGCGTCGGCCGGGCACACGACGATCTTGATGTTGAGCCCTGTCGACTGGCGCAGGTCGTCCACGATGATCGGGTTCAGGGGATCGGCGGTGGCCACCGTCAGCAGGCCGCCCTCCACGCTCACCGGGCAGACCGCGTTCTGCCGGAGATACTTCGGCGAGAGGTTCTTGAGCACGGGCAGCGCCGAGGGCAGCTCGTCGGCCGTGACGAAGGCCAGGTTTTGCTGGCGAGCCAGCGCGCGCAGCACGTCCTCGGCGGTGACAGCGCCGAGCGCGACCAGCGCTTCGCCGATCAGCTCACCGGTCGTCTGCGCGCGGGCGAGGCCCCGCTCGATGACGTCCGGGGTGGTGAGGCCCTCCTGGACGAGAATCTCGCCCAGAAGGCGGGGGGAGGCGGCGATGACCATGTTATTCTTCCGCAACATGCTAGCATACCTGGCTTTTGCGGCCGTCGCGGCTGTCGCGGACGTGGCCGGAGCCGTGATCGTCACGACCGCCCACAAGCGCCGCCACGCCCCCCTCAGGTACTTCGTCGCCGCCGGGGCCGGGTTCATGCTGGCCGCCGCCTTCGTGCGCATGCTGCCGGAGGCGACCCAGGTCCCCCACGCCTTTCTTTACGTGCTGATCGGCTACTTCGGGGTTCACCTGTTCGAGCACACCTTCGCGCCGCACTTCCACTTCGGCGAGGAGACCCACACGGACGCCATGCTCAAGCGCTCGTCGGGCTGGCTGGCGGCCATCGGTCTGGGCGTGCACACGCTCTTCGACGGGGTGGCCATCGCGGCCGGCTTCATGGTGAGTCCCACCCTGGGCGGCCTGCTGTTCCTGGCGGTTGTCATCCACAAGATTCCCGAGGGCTTCACGATCGCCTCGATCATGCTGGCGGCCGGCTACGCGCGCGGCGCGGCCGTGGCCGCCGGCGGCGCGCTTGGTGTGCTGACGCTCGGCGGCGCGCTCCTCACCGGCCTGGTCGCGCATCAGCACGTGGGGGCGGCGCTCGCGCTCTCGGCCGGCGTCACGATCTACGTCGCCGCGTCCGACCTCATCCCCGAGGTCAATCGCGAGGGCGGGCCCGCCCTGGCGTGGACGGTCTTCGGGGGGCTCGTCTTCTTCATCGTGGCCGACTGGCTGCTCTCGGAGTTCGTCAGCCATTGATCATGGGGGCCACGAAATGGCCCCCAAACCCCCCGACGTTCGAAGCGCCCCGGCGGAGCCGTGGCGCTTCTCTGGAATGGTCCAGCGTCATGGGGGCCTCGACATGGCGCCCCCAAACCCCCCGACGTTCGAAGCGCCCCGGCGGAGCCGTGGCGCTTCTCTGGAATGGTCAGCGTCATGGGGGCCTCGACATGGCGCCCCCAAACCCCCCGACGTTCGAAGCGCCCCGGCGGAGCCGTGGCGCTTCTCTGGAATGGTCAGCGTCATGGGGGCCCCGAGATGGCCGCCAAGCCCCCACACGTTCGTCGCGCCCCGGCGCTTCTCTGGAAGCTGTCGGGGCAGTGCTATCCTGAGCGCGATCATGCGCGCCGCGCTCGTCCTGCACGGCCCTAATCTCAATCTGCTCGGCACTCGCGAGCCGGGAGTGTATGGCCGCGCGTCGCTGGCCGAGGTGGATCGCCTCGTGCAGGCGCAGGGCAAGCGGCGCGGGCTGCGCGTGGAGTGCCGCCAGTCGAACGTGGAGGGTGAGCTGATCAACTGGCTGCAGGGGGCGGCGCGCGAGGGCTTCGACGGCGTCGTGTTCAACCCGGGCGCGTTCACCCACTATTCGATCGCGCTGCGCGACGCGGTGGCGGCCATCACGCTGCCCGTGGTCGAGGTCCACCTCTCCAACATCCACGGCCGCGAGGAGTTCCGCCAACACTCGGTGATCGCCGCGGTAGCGCGCGGCCAGATCGCCGGCTTCGGCGCCCACAGCTACGTGCTCGCGCTCGACGCCTTGCTGGCGCTGCGCGACGGCCGCGCGCCCGCGCGCGTGAATTCCCGCCGTCGTCGCGGCGTCTAACCGGTGACGGGCGGGGAGTCTGCGTTCGTGGACATCGATGACGCTGCGCTCGTCGAGCGATGTCGCGCGGGGGACGTGGCGGCCTTCGAGCCCCTCGTCGAGAAGTACCGGCAACGGGTGTGGCGCCTGGCCTACAACATCCTGCGCGATCGCGAGGAGGCGTGGGACGTGGCGCAGGAAGCGTTCATCAAGGCCTTCCAGGCGTTGCCGTCTTTCCGGGGACAGTCAGCCTTCTACACGTGGCTGTACCGGATCGCCATGAACGTCGCCGCCGATCGCGGGCGCTCGCGCGGCGCCCAGGGTCGCGCCTTCGGAACCGAGCGGGTGCCCGAGGAGGACTGGGAGCGCGTGCTGCCCGACCAGAACCCTGGCGACGAGTCACCGGATGCCGCCGCCGCGCGGACGGAGGAGCGCGCCAAGATCATGAAGGCGCTCGACACGCTGTCCGAGGATCACCGCCGCATCGTCATGCTGAGCGATCTCGAGGGCCTGTCGTACCGGGAGATCGCCGAAACGCTCGACATCCCGATGGGAACCGTCATGTCGCGTCTACACAATGCTCGCAAGCGGCTCCGCGACGCGCTGGGGCCACTACTGCTGATCCTGCTCGCCGTGGGCACGGCCTTCGCGCTGATGGCGGCGCCGTCGATCCACGCCCAGGCGCCGGCGCCGCAAGTGGGCGTCGTGCGCTTCGGCTCGCGCGTGCTCGTGGGCACCGACAAGGCGCTGCCGGCCGGGCTCAAGCCGGTGGGGGGCGAGGGCGACGAGCGCCTCATCGCGTTCATGCCCAAGCTGCGCCAGCTCTTCCGCTACAAGGAGTACGCCTCGGTGGCCCGCTACCGCGCCGAGGTGCCGGTGGGGACGCTGCAGACCTGGGCGCTTCCCGGCGACCGCAAGCTCGAGGTGCTGCCGGAGTCCGTGTCGGGCGACACCGTGCGCATGCGCGTGCGCCTGATGCGCGGCACCGTCAACGAGGTCGTCACCAACATCCAGGCCGCCCGCGGCAACCCCGCCGTCATCGGCGGGCCGAAGCACGAGAATGGGGTCCTCATCATTATCGTCTGGGCCAACGCGAACCCCGAGCGACGATAAGGCCGCATCTACTTCGTTGACTCAGTCGGCCCTCCCTGCGACGTGGCCGGGCCACGTCTCAGTCGGGCCTTCCTTCGTCGCCTCGTATCTGCGGCCTTCTCGTCGCTCGGG